>DAOUCY010000141.1:0-2044 GCA_034431625.1 Anaerolineae bacterium
GGTCCGAAGCAGGCAGTGCGCTGCGATGTCGAGCGATTGCTGGCATCCAATAATGCCTTCGGTGCAGCGTGGCTGAACCCGCCGTATGACCACGACAAAACCGCGAAAGCCAACAAGCGCGTCGAGTTCGCCTACCTGCGGCACAGTTGGAAATGGTTGCAAGACGGCGCTCTGGCGCTGTGGTGTATCTATTCCCAACATATCACGGAAGATTCGGCGGCGTTTCTGGCAAAGAACAGCAGCCGCGTGGATGTCTGGGCGCTGCCCGGCAAACATCAGGGCGAGTACGATCAGGTGATAGTCGCCGCCATCAAAGGGACACATCCCAATCCGACAGAACTCTACCAGCACATTCTGGACGGCAAAGCCAGCCCGCGTCCACTGACGGTGCAGCCCGAACCCCTCTACAAGCTGCCTGCACTCCCACACATTACTCGCTTTGTGTTCGCGCCGGACATCATCGACGAAGAACAGGGCTTGCGGCTGATTGAGGAGCAGGGCGCGTGGAAAACCAACGGCTTTCAGGCGCTGCTGGAAGTCCCGCGTCCGCCGGAGCAGATTGAACCGGTGGTCGCACCCCGTCCTGGACACATGGCGCTGGTACTGGCGGCAGGCGTTGCTAACGGCGCAGTCATCCAGACCGAAGACTATGGGCAGGTCGCCATTCGCGGTAAAACCCAGCACGTCGAGCAGATTGCCCGCGTCGAGATCGAAGCCGCACCCGGCGACCCTGAACGACAGGTCAAGAAAACCACCATTCGCCTCAAACCGACCACCACGCTGACCATGCTGGCGCAAGATGGCACGGTGGTGGAGATGGAAGGCGATGAGGCGCTGCTGGGGTTCATCACCGCCAACAAACGTTCGCTGACCAGCTACCTCAACCAGAAATTCAAGCCGATGTATGGCTTTGATTTCGCCGGGATGGGGCGCTGGTTGGATCGTATCCGACTGAAGGGCAAATACGCCATGTACACCGCCCAGAAGCATGTGGTGGGCGCGACGGTGCGCGGTTTCCAGAGCCGGGACAGTATCCTGCTCGTTGGAAGTATGGGGACGGGCAAGACGCTCATGGGCGGGTCTACCGCCATCAGCATCGCCTCCGGCGTGGTTGAGAAGCTGCGCGGACAAATCGGGGACAATCAGGTGGTACTCATCGTCGCGCCGCCGCATCTCGTCGAGAAGTGGAAACGGGAACTGCACAGCATCAGCCGCAACATCTTTGTGGAACGTTTGGACCGCCATGAAGATGTGAAGGCATTCATGGACCAGGCGGCACGGCTGGGACCGGGCATCGCCAAAATCGGACTCATCAAGCGCGACATGACCAAACTGGGCGCAGGGCGCGAGGTCGGCGTGGTCTGGCGGGATGAATGGACTGCCCTGTGGCGGCACGGACAGCCTGTGCCAGAAGGGTACGAACCGAGCCAGCGCCTGGTCAAGCAGCGTGTGCCGAAGTGTCCGACCTGCGGCTGCACCGTCATGCAGGAAAAGAAAGGCGTGGAAGCACCTGCGTCGGAAAGCTGGCTCAAAGGCGGCAAGCGCCTGTGTTCGATCTGCCAGACCCCGTTGTGGCAGGAAGCCCGCGATAGAGGCTCCCAGCCCAAACCCGGACAGAAATACCCGACGAAGAATCCGCGCTACCGGATTGACGAGTATCTCAAGCGGGTCTACCCGGATCGGATTTATCTGCTGATCTGGGATGAAGTGCATGAGTGCGCGCATGGGGATACCGGCAACGGGGAGGCATTCAACCGTATCGCAGGGCTGGCACAGAAGGTGCTGGCGATGACGGGTACACCGTTCAACGGCAGATCGTCGTCGATCTTCAACCTGGAATACGCGCTCAATCCCCGCACCCGCCAGCGTTACAACTGGGGCGGCGCACCGCGCCTCAACCGTAAGACACGCGGCGAACGCGGTTTTCAATCCGTAGTTTCGGATGACAGCAAGCAGCGCGGACGTGCTGAGTCGCGCTGGGTTGCCGATATGGGGGTGCGTGAGCAGGTCATCGAGGAGCGTCCATCGTATGACAAAGAGACGG
>DAOUCY010000142.1:0-69270 GCA_034431625.1 Anaerolineae bacterium
GAGTCGCACTTGCTCCTTCGGGCACTGCCGAGACAAAGATCGGGTTGCCGTCCGGACCGCGGAAGCTCGGAGCGCAAGTCATCGCATCCCAACAAGCTCCGCCACCCGCAAAATAGACCATGAACTTGGTGGTCGGTTCCGCAGCAGGGCGGACGAAGAAACGATACGGTGTTCCATAGGCGCAGGCTGTATCGCCGCCAGGAGCGATCTCATTCCACTCCCCGGCCTTAAGATCACCCCAAGCAGGGAGCGCAGCCTGTGCCGTCACCGAACTGGCTGCAAACCCACTCAGCGCTGCCAGCAGCACGACTAAAATCATCAACAAAACCCGCTTTTGCATAACCTTCTCCTAAAAAGTATTCATTAAAAAAACCAACAGGGCTGACGATTGTCACCCTACTGTCGATGATACCACAGGCGGTGAGCCGTGCTGATGAGGCCATTATTAAGAACAGATGGTGTAAGCTAAGGGGACGAGTTAGCTGATCCATTTTCAACTAGCCACTTCCCCAGGCTACTTGGCGGCACTCCTCACGGATGAGCTGCGAGACCCGGACTTCACGCTGCCACCGATCTTTGTTGCGGGAAAACGCCAACATCAAATGCCCAACCAGTTCTCGGCTGAAGTAAGTTGCCCAGATGATGAGGTAGAGCCACTGAGCACTCCGTAAGCCATAATTCTTGGCAAAAAACAACACCTTACTCTTGGTGAGACGAGCCATCATTTCTGGTTTACGCTGGCGGGTGCTGGCTCCGCCGATGTGTATGATGGCGACTTCTGGCAGGTAGAAAATCGGGAAGCCTGCTTTTTTGATTTGGTAACACCAATCAGTTTCTTCGGAATACATCCAGTAGCTCGTATCCATGCCGCCAACACGCTCGAAGACTTCACGGCGCAGAAGCATAAATGCACCGACAACCCAATCGACCTCATGAGCTGTTTCGCCGGGTTGAGGACGCGGTGTCGGGTAGTAAGGATTGATTAACCGCCGACCCAGTGTGGTTGCGATCAGGAATTCAGTTATCAGGTTTGGGAAAGGTGCATAGCTGGTCTGGAAACTGCCGTCTGGGTTCAACAAACGAACGCCGCACAGCCCGGCTTCGGGGTGGGCATCCATGAACTCTACGGCAGTTTGGAGCGCCCCTGGTTTGACCACGGTATCGCTATTCAGCAGCAGCAGGTAACGCCCCTGTGCCACAGCCATACCCTGATTGTTCGCACCGGCGAATCCAGGATTATCTTGGTTCTCGATGAGCTTCACCCAACTGAACTGCTCGCGGATCATCGCCTGGCTGCCATCGGTAGAAGCGTTATCAACCAAGATGACTTCGTACTGGAGACTCCCAGCCGTTTCCTGAATTGAGCGCAGACAGTTCGCGGTGATCTGGCGCGTGTTCCAGTTGACGATGATAATCGAGAGATCGAGCATCAGGGACCCTCCGGAAGATGAACCTATTTGGCATTGTCTATTCTAGACCTTTCTTCGGCCTTACGGGGAGTCGCGAGGGTTTGATACAATTTCTACCCGAAAATGACTTCATACGCACAGCAAGGATTGACCGCATATGGCGCAGCCCTCCCGTCCAGCACTCATCGTTCACGGCGGCGCAGGCAACTGGATGAACTTCGACGAAACCGCCGTCCTGAACGGCGTCCGTGCGGCGGCGCTGGCCGGTTGGGAAATCCTCCGGGCAGGCGGAACAGCAGTTGAAGCGGTCGAAGGAGCCGCTGTCGTCTTGGAAGATGATCCCCTTTTTGATGCTGGTTACGGCAGCTTCGTCAACTTAGAAGGTGAAGTCGAAATGGACGCGCTCATTACCGACGGCCGCGACATCCGCTTCGGCGCAGTGGCCGCAGTGCGGCGTGTGCGCCATGCGATCACGCTGGCCCGGCTGGTAATGACCCGCACGGAGAACTGTTTCTTCGCCGGTGATGGGGCTGACCAATTGGCCGCTGAACTGGGCCTGCCGCTGATCCCTAACATCGACCTCGTGACCGAGAAAGAATTTGCGTTGTTCCGCCAGCGCGAAGCCGAGCGCGTTCCACGCGCGGGACTAGGCACCGGCACGATTGGAGCTGCTGCCGTGGATTCAGCCGGGCACACTGCCAGCGCCACTTCTACCGGGGGGACACCCGACAAGCGAAAAGGCCGAGTCGGAGACAGCCCAATCTTCGGCGCGGGCGGCTATGCAGACGACGCGCACGGGGCGGGGAGCGCTACCGGACGCGGCGAGCAGATCATGCGCTTTTTCTTATGTAAACAAGCTGTTGAAGCGATCTCCGGCCAGAGCGCTCAGCAGGCCGCCCAGTCAGCGATGGAGTGGCTGGCAGGGCGCGTGGCTGGATTGGAGGCTGGACTGATCCTGGCTGGGGCGGACGGCAGCCTGGGCGCTATCCACACGACTCCGGCTATGCCAACCGCGTGGGTGACGGCCGATGGGCAGGTTGGCGCGGTTATGCGGATTCCGTCTGGTTTTGGGATATGATGAGACCGGTAAGATATGGTGTGAGGAAATCGGGATGATTGTGCAATCGCAACGCGATCTGGCTGGGCTGCTGCGGGTGGGCAAAGTGGTCGGCTTGACACTCGAACGCATGAAGGCGGCTGCCCGTCCTGGCATGACTACCGCTGAACTCGACGCTATTGGGGCAGAATTCCTGCGGAAAGAGGGCGCACGTTCTGCGCCGATCCTCACCTACAAGTTTCCCGGCACGACCTGCATCAGCATCAACGATGAGGCCGCCCACGGCATTCCTGGCCCGCGGGTGATCCAGGCCGGCGATCTGGTTAACATCGATGTCTCGGCTGAACTGGATGGGTACTTTGCTGATACGGGAGCGACTGTCCCGATGCTGCCCATCGCCCCAGTGCACCAGAAGCTGATCGACTGCACCCAGTCTGCGCTGAACAAGGGGATTGCCGCCGCCCGGGCTGGCCGCCCTGTGAACGAGATTGGACGAGCGATGGAGGCCGTCGTTCGCAGCGCCGGTTTCCGTATTATTCGCGATCTCCCCGGCCACGGCGTTGGGCGCAAACTCCACGAACCGCCCAGCGTACCCGGCTTCTACAATGCGCGTCTGCGCGATCAGCTCATTGAAGGATTGGTGATCACCATCGAGCCGTTCGTCTCGCTCCGTGCCAGCCGCATCTATGCTGCTGCTGACAAGTGGACGTTGAAGACACCTGACGGCAGCACGGCAGCCCAATACGAACACACTGTGGTCATCACCCGCGGTGAGCCGCTCCTGATCACAAAAATCTAGCTCTCCGCCGCCGGCAGCTTGTGCCCCAAAGCGAAGTTGAAGCAGGTGCAAAGCTGCGATTCTGCCACATGGTTGTGACACATCTTCAAACCCAAAACCAGCCCCCACGGGAAGAAACCCGGTTTTATGGCGGAATTGGCGTCAGTGCCGTCAGGGTTGGATGCGCCAGTTTGTGACAGCTCCACATGCGATATGTTGAAAAAAATACTGCAAGTGTGAACCGATATTTTTGCAACTGCAATCGGATACGGTGTTTGCGGATAGGTTGTAAAGGTGCAGCTCTCACCCCGACCCTCTCCATTGCAATGGAGGGGAGTTTTGTATTCGTATGCTTACGATAGCACAAATTGGGGCGTTTGGGGTGACATTTTGTCTACTCTTTGTCATAAAATTGAATATAAGAAGATTTAACCGCAAAGAATGCAAAGGAGAGACAGTCTTGGGGAGGCAAGGGGAGCGGTTCGTCTGAATGACGAGTCCGTGTATAATAGAAACACTGCGAAACAAACGAATTATTAACCTGTCATTCAGGGGTGGGCGCACATGGCGGACAGGCCCGATCAAGAGAACGTACCCGACAGCCCGAATTATACCGGCGGCTGGCGCAAGCCATCGACCAGCACGGCGGCTCCGGCTGTCGAATCCGCGCCTGCCAAACCGCAGGCTGAATCCGGCTGGAAGAAGGTCCCGGCACTGCCGACGAATCTGCAAGTGGAGCCAGAACAGAAGGGCGCTTGGCATCTGCCGCGGCCAGAAGATACGGTGTTCGACGAAGAGAGCGAGACAGCCATCAAGCCGGAGCGCCAGGCGATCCTCGAGTCACGGCCAGAGGATTTCTTACTGAACTTCACGGTAGAGGGGGCGACGACTCCTGAAGCGGCAGAGGCACTGCCGACAGAAGAAGGGGCAGACAGCGAGAGCCTGCTGGCGCTGGAACTGCAGGACGCGGCGAAATCTGTCGAGGCGGAGGAAGAACCGGAAGAAGGCACCTTCAGCATGAGCGAGCTGATGGCACTCTCCAGCCTGGTGGAGCAGATGCCGAAGTCGTCGATTGTGCTGAAAGAGGCCGCGCCCGCCGAAGCAGGTGAGGAGAAGAAGACCTCGCCAGAGGAGAAGCTGTCGCAGACAGGTGGGCAGCCCTCGCCGGAGGAATATGCCCGCAAGCAGTTAGAACTCTTGGGCGGGAGTGGGACTGTCGCGACGGGGCCAACTGAGGGGGTGGCCGCTGATCCGGGCGAGTATGCACGGCAGCAGTTAGCGCAGATCAGCGCGGGGATGGCAGGAGCGGCTCCAGCGGCTCCGCAGTTGAGTCCCCGGCAGCAGCAGTTGGCGCAGCAGTTCGCCGACACGGAAATCCAAGTGCGAGCGCTGCGGGCCAGCCGCCAAGCGGGACAGATCAATGACGAGCAGCTCCAGGAACAGTTGAAGAAGCTGATGATCCTGGATGACCAGAATGTCTGGTGGATGATGGGGGTACAGTCGGACACGTGGTATCGCTACGAGGGCGGCCAGTGGGTGCAGGCAACGCCTCCCTACAGCCCAGCAGGATTGGGCACAGCACAGCCTGCGGCGGGACGCGCTCCGGTTCCAACAGCAACGACCAACCTCGATCCGAGCCAGGTGCTGACGGGCGGATCGCTGCCGTATTTCCCGACTTCTCCCCAGCCAGTGACTGGGCAAACTGAACTGACGCAGGCCACGGCGTCGTTCCAAACGGGTGGATTCGGCATCACGGAAGAGCTGGGGCTGCCACGGGAGAATGTGCCGATCACTGATCCAGACCGGACGATGGTCAGCCCGGCAGGGGCGATTTTTGGACAGATGCCGCCAGGCGCGGCACCGACGCTCCAGAATATGGGGGCGGTGTCTGATGCGACGGTGGTGACGCAGCGCATCGATCCGGGGATGTACGATCCGAATGCGCCGCTGGGGGCAGGGGTGGCTGCGCCGATGGAGGCGGAGGCTTTCCCACAATATGACGCAAACGTACGGTCACCGACCGCAGAGGCCATCGCGCAGGAAGAGAAAGATCGCACGCTGCGCACGCTGCTGACATTGGGCGCGGTGGCGGTGGGAGCGGTCATTCTGCTGATCGCCTGCGGGGTGGGTTTCATCCTGCTGCAATACAACAGCATGGCTTCGACCTGGCAGCCGCAGATCGCGGCGCTGGCGAATTACCGGCCGCAGTTCCAGACGGCGCGGATTTTGGACATGAACGGGCAGTTGATCGCGGAGATCAACAGCCAGCAGGGGGGCGCCCGCACCACGGTGGGGCTGGACAAGGTATCGCCGTTCATGGTGCATGCAGTGATCTCGTTGGAGGACCCGACGTTCTACCAGGATGCGGGGTGGGACTGGGGTGATATTCTCAATTCGTTCGTGCAGAACACACTTTCCGGGCAGTTCACGTCATCGACGAGCAGCATCACGCAGAAGATCGCTGAGCAGTTGGTATTGCAGCGGTCGGCCAATACGCCTGATCTGCGCTGGCAGCAGTTGGTGATCGCCTCGCAGATCGCGCAGCAGTACGACAAGAGCTTCATCATTCAGCTCTATCTGAACGAGATTTTCTTCGGCAACAAGTCGTACGGCGTGGAAGCAGCGTCGCAGTTTTACTTCGGGCATGCGGCGGTCGATTTAACGCTGCCGGAAGCGGCGCTGCTGGCCGGGATGATCGACAATCCGGCGCAGTACGATCCGGTTCGGAGCAGCGCAGACGACCAGGCTACGTATGAGGCGCGGCGACAGCTTTCGTTCCAGCGGATGGATTATGTGATCCAGCAGATGACGCGGGTGGGGTGCTTGCAGTTCCAGCACGCACCGTATTTGAACCGGCCGTTCTGCGTGGACAGCAATGTAGTGCGGCAGGCCGCAGTGCAGAAAGCGCAGGTGGTGACGGCAGAGTACCGCCCGCGTGAGGTGCGCTTCCGCTACCCGCACTTCGTGGACTTCGTGACGCAGCAGGTGGAAGCGGTCTACGGCCCTGGCGAGATGTACCGGCGGGGCTTTGTGATCCGCACGACGCTGAATCCGGCGCTGCAAGACGCAGCCGACCAGGCACTTGACCAGCAGATTGCGGCACTGGTCAACACGGGGGTGACCACAGGCGCGATCTTGGTGGTCGATCCGCGCACGGGTGCGATCCGCGCGATGGTGGGCAGCCCAGACTTCAACGACGCGAGCATTAACGGGGCGATCAACGCAGCGCTGACTCCGCAGCAGCCTGGGTCGGCGATCTACCCGATCACTTATACGGCGGCGCTGGAGGGGTTGGATACTAACGGTGACGGGCGGGCAGACAACTGGTACACGCCGGCGACGATTCTCTGGGATGTGCCGACGACGTTCGGCGGGACGCTGACCCCGGCGAATTTTGACGGGCGGACACGCGGGCCGGTGGCGCTGCGCTACGCGCTGCAGAACAGCTATAACATCCCGGCGATGAAAGTCTACCAGTACATCGGCGAGGCCAAGTTCCAGGACATTGCCGGGCGGTTGGGGCTGACCTTCCCCCAAGGGGCGCAGTTCTCGTTGGGAACAGGTCTTGGGCAGACCGAGGTGACGCTTTACGGCATGGTGCAAGCTTACGCGACGCTGGCGAACAGCGGCAACCGAATGCCGATCTACGGCGTGGAGAGCATCACTGATGCGCAAAACAACCCGATTCCGCTGCCGAGCAACCTGCCGCAGAAAGCGACTACGCCGATCAAAGGGGTCGAACCGCAAGTGGCGTTCTTGATGTCGAACATCCTGAGCGATGATGTGGCGCGCGCGGATGCATTCGGGCGCAACGGGCCGATGATTATCCAGGGTTTGCCGACCAGCGGGGTGGTGGCGGCCAAGACAGGCGTGACTGATGGGGCACGCGATCTATGGACGATGGGCTACACCAACAACGTGGTGGTTGGGGTGTGGCTGGGACGGCCAGACGACCAAGCGACGGCAGTGCGCGACGGCGGTTACGGCAGTGCCGCGCAGCTTTGGAACCGCGTTATGATCGCCGCGCTGCAAAACTTGGGATCGCCGTCGGCGTTCGCTAACCCGCCGGGGTTGATCCAGCAGCAGATCTGCATCCTGACAGGGACACTGCCGCCTTCGGGGTGCACCGGGCTGCGGACGGAACTGTTCCTGGACAGCCAGCGTCCACCGGGGCCAGAGCAGGCCTTTGTGCAGCAGGTCAACATCGACACCTGGACGGGCTATATCTCTAACGAGTTCTGCCCGGACAACCGCGAACCCCGCACCTATCTGAATATCACCGATCCGACGGCCATCTCGTGGTTAAATTCGCCACAAGGGCGGCAGACCGCGATCCAGTTGGGGATCACCTCCGGCACGCTGACCAGCCTACCGGCAAATGCCTGCGATGTGAACACGGAGATTCCGATTGCCCGCATTTTGTCTCCGCAGACCAATGCGGTCTTGAGCGGCATCGTTCCCATCGCGGGGGTGGCGACAGCGCCGACGACGTTCCGCAGCTTCCAGTTGGAGTATGCGCCGGCGAGCGCGCCGAACAACTGGACGCTGATCAACCAGCCCGTCATGACGCCGCAGAACCAGGGCACGTTAGGCACATGGGACACGACCGGTCTTGCCAACGGGCAGTACATCCTGCGGCTGACGATGAACTCGACCACCAACGGGGTTCTGTACCGGACGGTCAACGTGACGGTTGCTAATACTCAGCCGACAGCTCAGCCGACTGCGCCGATATTCATCATCACGGGGACACCGGTGATCGACCAGGGGAGCGGCCAGGGTCAGTTTGTTGTGCCGACGAATACCCCGCTTCCGTTTGAACAGGTTCCGGTTGTACCGCCTGGCGGGCAGTAGGGGCAGATTCCAAAGCAGGATCTCACCACAGAGAAGCTATCTCGGCATTTAGCGATGATGATGGAGCGATCCAGGGGGATCGCTCCTTATTTTGGGGTGGGGACGAATGGCCGATGTACACATCAAGCGCAACCCGTTTGGCAAAGGGGTTTTTGCGACCCGTTCTTTTGAGAAGGGGGAATGGGTGCTGGGAGCAGCCGGGCCACTGGTGAAATACCGCAGCATCTACACGATCCAAATTGCGCCGGACCTGCACGTCCTGCCGCGACCGCCAGCGAAATACCTGAATCATTCGTGCGATCCCAACCTGGGGGTGAAGATCAACCGGAGTGGACTGCCGGATTTCTATGCGATGCGGTACATTGAAGCAGGCGAGCATCTGACGTTTGATTATGCGATGACGGAGTACGTGCTGGAAGAGATGGAATTGGGGCGTGAACGGCTTGTGTGCCAATGTGGTGCGCCGAACTGCCGGGGGCGGATCGGCAGCTATAGTGAGCTGCCGGAAGCAGTGAAGCAGCGTTATGCGGGATTTATCGCGGATTATCTGCGGGATGATGGAAAAAGGTAGGGACTACGATAGACATGACCAAAACGGGTTTGCGGGCGGCGGTATGCTGGATAGGCAATCCCCGCTACACGCAACCGCTCAATGCCACCGATGAAAAGAAGTGGCGGCTGCTGCGATCACTTGACCGGCCGCTGATTGCCATTGCCTTTCACAATGGGCTGGGGCCACGCCGCTTCGACCAGGAGGGGACATCGTTTTATCTGCTGCCGGATGTGCCCGGTGCGCCGATTCGCTACCTGCTGATGCTGACGGTTGGGTTCGCGCTGGGACTGTGGGTGGTGCTGCGGCGGGACGCGCGGCTGCTGATCGCACAGAGTCCGTATGAGGGGGCGGTGGCCGGACTGGTCAAGCTGGCAGCACGGCTGTTGGGGCGGCGGGTGGCGGTGGTGGTGGAAAACCACGGCGACTTTGAGGAAGCGCTGTTCCTGCGGCGGCGGATTTCACTGGTGGGGCTGTACCGCTGGGTGATGCAGACCAGCGCCCGGTTTGCTTTCCGGCAGACGGATGGTTTGCGGGCGGTTTCCGACAGTACGCGGGAGCAGATGACCCGCTATGCGCCGAATCTGCCGACGTTCCAGTTTGCGGCATGGACGGATGCGAGCGCTTTCCGCGAGGCTGTGCGGCCAGGGCCGCCGTCGTCATCGCAGCAGATCATCTTTCCGGCGATGCTGACACGGTTGAAGAGTCCGCACCGGCTGATCCAGGTGTTCAGCGAACTACGTCCGGCGCTGCCGGAAGCGCGGCTGCATCTAGCTGGGCAGGCGCTCGACCAGAGTTACCTGGCCGAACTGCGCCAGCAGGTGAGCGCGCTGGGGCTGGAGAATGAGGTCACGTTTCATGGGATGCTGCCGCAGCGGGAACTGGCGGCACAGATGGCGGCGGCGCGGGTGGCGGTACTGCCTTCGGCCACCGAGGGTCTGCCGCGGGCGCTGATCGAGGCAATGTTCACCGGGACACCAGTCATCGGGACGCGGGTGGGCGGTGTGCCGGAACTGATCGAGCCAGGGGTGAGCGGCTGGCTGATTGACTATGGCGATGATGCGGCGCTGAAGGCCTGCTTGTGGGAAGCGTTTGCCTCAGACCGGGTGGACGCGATGGGGGAAGCAGCCCGCCAACGCGCTGAGCAGTTCTTTTCCGAACAGCGCTATTTGGACGGCTACCAGGCGCTCATCGAGCAGATGATGCGGATGGTGGAGGCTCGAAAGGAGTAACTGGCTTGCCCCTGCGCCTGCTGGTTTTTAACCTGGCGACAGATGCTGATGATCCGATGCTGGGGCATACGACAGTGTGGTTGAACGCGCTGGCGGCCCGCTGCGCGGCGGTGGATGTCATCACGATGCGGGCGGGGCGGCTGGCGCTGGCGCCGAACGTGCGGGTGATCTCGGTGGGCAAGGAGCGGGGCTACAGCGAAGCGCGGCGGGCGGCTCAGTTTTATGCGGCGCTGGTCGGGCTGCTGCGGGAGCAGCGCTACACGGCCTGCTTCGCACATATGAACCACCTGTTCGCCATTCTGGGCGCGCCGCTGCTCAAGGCGGCAGGCGTGCCGATCACGCTGTGGTACGCGCATAAATCCACCGGGAGAATGCTCGGATTGGCCGAGCGGCTGGTGGATCATGTGGTCACGGCTTCGGCAGAGAGCTTCCGGCTGCCGAGCCGCAAGGTGCTGCTGCTGGGGCATGGCATCGATACGACGCTGTTCTGCCCGCCGCCCGTGCCGGTCGAGAACCGGACGATCCTGAGTGTATCGCGGATTGCGCCGGTCAAGCGGCTGGAGACGCTGATCGCAGCGCTGCACCAGCCGGGATTGGGTGAGGCGCGTCTGCGGATTGTCGGGGAGGCGGCTGAAGCGGACGCGGCTTATGCGGAGAGGCTGCGCCGCCAGGCGGCAGAATGGGGCGTGAGCGAACGGGTGACCTTCACCGGGGGCATCCCCTACCGGGATACTGCCCGCGAGTATCAGTCGGCGGCGGCGGCGGTCAACCTGAGCGCGACGGGCAGCATCGATAAGGCGGTGCTGGAGGCGATGGCCTGCGGCGTGCCGGTGGTGACGTGTAACGAGGCGTTCCAGACGATGCTGGCTCCGTGGCGCGAGACGCTGTGGGTTCCACCGGAGTCGCCGGAGGTGCTGCCGCTGCGGTTGGAGCGGGTGCTGGCGCTGAGCGCGGCGGAGCGGGCAGCGATGGGGCAGGCGCTGCGGCAGATCGTGGCGGAGGGGCACAGCCTGGATCGCTTGATGGACCGGCTGGTGGCGCTGTGGTTGGAGGGGCGGGGATGAAGCTGATCTATGTCGCCAATGCACGGCTGCCGACCGAGAAAGCCCACGGCTTGCAGATCATGCAGAACTGCGAGGCGTTCGCGGAAGCGGGCGCAGCAGTGACCTTGTGGGTGGCGCGGCGGCAGAATACGCCGGAACTGGCAGCGGTCAGCAATGTGTGGAGTTTTTACGGCGTGCGGGCGAATTTTGCGCTCCGGCGGCTGTTCACGATTGACCTACTGCCCTACGTTGGCGGGGATGTGGGCGTGATCGGGCGGGCGCTGTTCGCGCTCCAGCAGATCACTTTTACGCTGGCAGTGCTGGCGGCCGGGATGGTAACCCGCGCCGATGTGTTCTACAGCCGCGATCCGTTCAGTCTTCTGGCCTTGAGCCTGATCCAGCCACGCCGGAAGCTGGCTTATGAAGCGCATATGCTGGCGCAGGGGCGGATTGGACGGTGGGTGCAGCGCTGGGTCGTGCGGCGAGTGGGGACGGTCATCGCCATCACGGGGCATCTGGCGCGCGATCTGGCAGCACTGGGTGGGGATGATCCGCCGCGTTTCCAGGTGGCGCATGACGGCATCCGGCGCGAACGCTTCACCGATCTGCCAAGCCAGGCGGAGGCGCGGCGGGCGGTGGGCTGGCCGGAGGGGGCGTTCATTGCCGGCTACGTCGGGCGGCTGCAATCGCTGGCGGTGGATAAGGGCGTGGGGACGCTGGTCGAGGCATTGGGGTTGATCGAGGGGGCGGCGCTGGGGGTGGTTGGCGGGCCGGACGAGATGGCGGCGGCGCTGCGGGAGCGCTGGCTGGCGCTGGGACGGCCGGCGGAGCATTTCCTGGCGGCGGGGCAGGTCACGCCGGAGCGGGTCCCGCTGTACCTGAGCGCGATGGACATCGGGGTAATCCCGCTGCCGAACACGCGGCAGTTCGCGTATTACACCTCGCCGATGAAGCTGTTCGAGTATATGGCGGCGGGGCGGGCGGTGGTCGCCTCCGATCTGCCGGGAATCGCCGAGGTGGTGCAGGACGGCGAGTCGGCGCTGCTGGTTCCAGCCGGGGACGCGGCAGCGCTGGGGGCGGCTATCCGGCGGCTGCGGGATGATCCCGCGCTGCGGGCGCGGCTGGGGGAACGGGCGCGGCAGCTCGCTTTTGAGCAGTACACGTGGGATGCGCGGGCGCGGGGGATCATGCAGGGTTTGGGGGTTAGGGATTAGGGGTTGGGAAGGAAAAACACCCCACCCCCAAGCGGAGAGGCGCGGGGGTGAGGTGTTGATTCAGGTGGGGATCAGAGGGTCTGCATGAACCAGGCCAGGCTGTTGAAGATGGCCTGATCGAGGACTTCGGGGCCGGTGGACAGCACGTCGAAAATGTGATCGCCGTCGAGGACGACCAGAGCTTCTTCACCGTCGTGGTAGGTCATGAAGACCTCACCCTGCTGCGGCATGGGGAAGACGGTGGTATCGCGGCTGCCGACGATGACCAGCATGGGGCCGGCGTAATCACTGACGGCGGCGACGGGATCGACGGTGAAGAGTTCCTCGAAGAAGCCGCGCTTCATGCTGGTTTCTTCACCCCAGGGCAGCGTAATCGGGAGGGCTTCGCCATCGGGCAGGGCCAGCCCCGCTTTGATGACATCCATTGGCAGGAGATTGGCAAAGTTCGAGGCTGGGTTGGCGGCCGCTGACCACAGCACCAGCGACTTGACGCGGGCATCCTGCCCAGCAGCCGAAGCTGCGACCAGACCGCCCTGGCTCAGGCCGATGATGCCGATGCGTTCAGGATCAACGCCTTCGAGGGTCTGGACGAAATCCAGGGCGGCGATGGCATCACTGATCTGGCCGGTGAAGGTGGTGTCTTCCCAGAGGCCTTCACTTTCGCCGGAGCCACGGAACTCGATGCGGAGGGTGGCGACGCCGCGCTCGGCGAAGATACGCGCGGTGCGGCTGTACATGCCTTCCTCGGTATTGATGATGGGCAGTTCATCACGTTCGCCCTTGAAGCCGTGGAAGAGCAGGACAATCGGAACGGCGGCATCCGATTTGGGCATGGCGAGCGTGCCGATAATCTTCAAACCCTGATTTTCAAAGTTCACAATGGTTTCGGCATATTCAAAGGATGGTTCGGAGGCCATCAGCGTTTCGGCCATCGAAGCTAAATCTTCCTGCGCCCGCAGGACGGGCACAGCCAGCGCGAACAACATCACCAGCGCAACTAACAGCACACGGAGGCGAGACATGATCGTTTCCTTTCGGCTGAAGAGGGCGAACGGCGTCAGCGGTGATTATAGCGTTCGCTGGAGGAATTGGTGGCAAGCGGTGGATATGAGGTGGACTGATGGGGGTTCCGCCCAAAGGCCGAGGGAAGAAATCCGACTCTGGCCGGTTCCGGAGTACGGCAGGGGCATGGTATGGTAGCGACATCGTTGAACTGAATCTAAGGGGATTCAAGGAATATGTTGAGTCGTAGGCTGATTGTATGGATTGTTGTGGTTGTCAGTGTTCTGGGAACGCTGCAGGTGAGCGCGCAGAACATCGACAAGTATTTGATTGTGGACGTGCCTGATCTGGGCAGCGTCACTTACCCGATGGATACCTATTCGCTGCGTCCGGCCTCGGATTTCAGCGTGCCGGTGGAACGCAGCGCGGAAGTGATCTTCCCCGGTTTGCTGAGCATCACGCCGAATGATGGGTTCATGGCGGAGCAGCGCGGGGCTGGGAAGATGGTCTACAGCGTTCACTTCGCAGCGGTAGCCGCCCCGGAGGGAACGACGGCGGAGAACCTGGAGGCACTGTTGGGCAAGCTGCCGCTGGTGAGCTATGAGCCTGAGGCGCTGGACGGGAAGTCGGTGGCGGTATTTGAACACGATGGGCTGCCAGCGGTGCGGGTGAACGGCGTGAAGACCGCTCTGGTCGAGATCGTCTCGCACATCCTGGTACTGAACGGCGGGAGCATCATCGAAATCTTTGTGACGCCAGCCAAGTCGTATGCTGCACCGGAGTTCAACAGCTTTGTGACGGGTGAGGCTGATGAGCGCAACCTGGCGCTGGCCGAGCGAATCTGGACCTCGTTGGACTTCATCCAGTAAGCGCCGCTGCATTGGATCGACGTAACCCTACCGGCTGAGGCGACTCCCGGTGGGGGTTTTTGATTCAACGTGCCAGGGCGGGCCACCAGACCGGGGAAGGGTTGAAGAACAGGCGAGAGACCAGACGCCGCTGCCCCTGCGGTGACCAGACCTGGATTGCCATGCCGGTATCACCCGCGCCCGGCCGCCGCTGAGTCACAAAGACCAACTGGCGGCCATCAGGAGACCAACTGGCGGCGTAGGCGTTGGTGTCGTTCTGGCTGAGGCGGCGCTCCTGGCCGGCGCAGCCCTGCGGGGTATCGAGGCAGCGCATATCCAGCGCGTAGATGGCCCAGACGCCTTCGCGATCTGAGAGGAAGGTGACGGTGTGGCCTTCCTGCGACCACAGTGCGGCTCCGGTGTACGTCCGGGATTGGAGCGTGAGCTGGCGCGGTTCCGGACAGGTGGAAGCGGCGCAGGCGGCTTCGACCAGGAACAGGTAAGACTCTTGGCCGCCGCTGCGCCCGGCGAAGATCAACCGGGTTCCGTCCGGCGACCAAGCGGGCCAGCCCATGACCTGAGTCGAACCGGATACGATGGTAAAGGTGGGACAAGCGTCTAGTCGATCCAGACAGTTTGCTGGGGCGAGGTAAAGCCGATCCGCACTGACGAAAGCGAAGCGGGTTGCATCTGGCGACCAGACCGGATAGAGGAGCTGGCCGCTGAGGGTGGGCAGCGGATTCAGTTCGCCGTCCGGCAGGCGTATCTGGACGGCCTGCATGTTGAAGCCGCTGTCGAGCGTCACAAATGCGAGCGTCGAACTGCCGGGAAACCACTGCGGGCGGACGGAGGCCACATAGCCGCTGGTGGGTTCGGGCAGGCGCAAGCCGTCCCAGCGGACGATGTGCAGGCGGTGATAGCCGCCGTTGAGCGAGGAGAGATAGGCGAGGTACTCGCCGTTGGGCGAGAAGGTCAGGCAGCAGGGTTCAGCATCCAGGGTGGTCAAGCTGTGGCGGAGGCCATGGGCGACATCCAGCAGGAAGATGTGATACTCGGAGCCGCGCCAGCCAGCATAGGCGATCTGGCCGCTGGAGAGTCCGCGCCCGACCGCCAGAGCTGCGCCTGTCAGGGACAGACAAACCAGCAGGATCAGCGCAGAGATCAGGACGCGGCGCATGGAAAGGGTCTATGAGGGAGGAGAGGGCTGTGCTAGGCGGAGGGGTTTGAGCAGTCTGCGGTCGAAGGCGGCGATGTTTTCCGGGCCGAGGCGTTCCAGTTCGACACGGACACGAGTCGAGTCTTCGCGGAGCTGGCGGATATCGATGCCCTGGCAGACATCCGGCAGGATCGCCAACCACTGGAGGCTCCGCAGCAGCATCTTGAGGGCGCCACGGTGGTTGCCGCGCTCGATCTGGTAGTAGGCGACGCCGACCTGCAGGATGGCGCGGTAGAGATCACGCACGGGGCCAGGAGTCTGCACCCACTGGGCCTCGAAGAGGTCGTGCTGGGGATAGTATTCGCCGGCGTTGAACTTGGCGACGCCCTCAAGTGCCAGCGGTGGCAGCGGCTCCTGACATTCGCAGTCCAACTGCTGGAGCAGCGCTGGGTCAAGCTGGCGGGCGTACTCGGCGACGATTTGGGCGGGACGGGCTTGGAATTCGGCTGGGGTAAAGGTGACATCGGCACCGGCGAGCAGGGCGGCCTGCCGCGTCTCGGCATCGCCGGTGATGAGGATGATAGGAATGCGCCGGGCGGCCGGACTGGTCTTGGGGGTGGTGACCCAGCGGCGCCAGCGCGGATCGGCGCCATCCACGACGACCAGCGCGGGGCGGGTATCAGCCAGGCGGGGAAGATAACCAGTGAGTTCGGTTTCGTGGCGGACGCGGCAGGTCTCGGTGAGGGCTTGTTGAATGGGCTGCGCCCAATCTGGCGCTCCAGTGAGGATAACGAGGGGAAGCGTCATGGGCTGGAGGTGTTACTCATTGGGGTTGCGGGTATCCCGGCCCTCTGGAGTGCTGCCCAGGCGCGGCCCGGTCACGGGGAGTGGGTCGGCGCGGCGGCTCCGGGCGGAGTCGCGGGCGGGTTCAGCAGCCGCTTTCTGACCATCCAGCGTGGATTCGCCGTAGGTGGTCTCTTCGTCGAGGCGGCTGCGGGGTGCTTTGGCGTTACCGCGTTCGGTGACGGTGGGGGCGTCGTCCATCATTTTGCGGAGAGGGTTGTTGGGCAGCACCAGCGTTTCATCTTCTTCCGCGCCGCGAATCGCCGCTTTGCGGCGGGGCTTGAGTGACCCGGTGTCTTCAACCGAAATCACAATGACGCTGACGTTATCTTCACCGCCACGCGAGTTGGCAAGATCGATGAGCTTCTGGCTGGTGAGGTCGGGGTTGGGGTCAGAGAGGGCAATTTCGGCGATTTCTTCTGGCTTGACGTGACGGGTGAGTCCATCGGAACAGAGAACAACACGGTCGCCGACGTGGAGTCGTTTGTAGTACATGTCCACGTCAATTTCTTCGGCCTGACCGAGCGCCCGGTAGAGTACGTTGCCCATCGGATGGTTGGCGGCCTGCTCCTGGGTGATATGTCCGGCGAGGACGAGCGCCTGCACAAAACTGTGATCCGAGGTGATCTGCGAGATACTTTGGTCGGCGCCATCGACCCAATAGGCGCGGCTGTCGCCGACGTGGGCAAAGACGGCGTAGGTTCCACGGACGAGCGCGAGGGTGAGAGTCGTGCCCATGCCGCGCATCTCCGGCGAGTGAGCAGCTTTCTGGACGATGCGCTGGTTGGCAGTTTGGATGGCTTCGAGCAGTTTTTCGGTGAGGGTGTTGTCGTTGGCATCGCCTTCGGCTTCCCGCTGGGCGAAGCCAGACTTGATCGTCTCCACGGCGATCCGGCTGGCTTCTTCGCCGGCGGCTGCGCCGCCCATGCCGTCAGCGACAATCGCCAACACCATGTCATCGCGAGTCCAGAGATGGACGGTATCTTCGTTGTTTTCGCGCACTTGACCGACACTGGTTCGTGCGCTGCTCCGCAGACGAATACCCGGTTCAGGGGTCGGCATCACCGGACTCCTAGAGACAGTCAGTTTGCCCTAATTATAGTCAGATTCCCCGGCGTGCAAAGTGAGTGGCTGGGTTTGGCTTTTTCGGCCTTATCAACCCTATCGAATGCCCCTTACTCATGGTAGAGTCGAATTCATATCCCAAGTTTGCGACAGACTTGGGATATATTGACCCAGGGGATGTGTATGCCAAGCCTGACCGACCTGTATCGCATCGACCAATACAATGATACCTTCGCGCTGGGACACTATGCCCGTGTGCTGGACGCTCTGCACCGGCGCAGCGGCCAGACGGTGGCCTTCAAGGTAATGCGCCCAGAGCATCTGGCCGCTGACGGCGAAATGCGCTGGGAATACCGCGCCTTCGCTAACGAAGCAGACCTACTGATGAAGCTGGCAGGAAATCCGCACGTCGTTGATCTGATCGACTGCGGGTATATTTCCACCAAGTCGGAAGCGCCCGCCGATGGGGAGCTAGAGGCCTTTCACCTGGATGTATTGGGATTCGTCCAGGCGATGCCGCGATTTGCTGAGCGCGGCTGGCGGCCATACCTGGCGCTGCAAAATCTGCCGCGTCTGCACAACCTGCTCTACCTGATGAAACCCAACCAATCTGGCGTGCGCTGGCGTCTGCCGAGCGAAGAAGGGCTGGCACTGGCGCTGCAATTCGGCGAACTGCTGCGGATGGCGCACCAGCAGAATATTGTTTACCTCGATCACAAGCTGGAACACGTGTATTGGGATGGGAGCCAACTCCGCATCATTGACCTGAACAGCTCGCGGCAGTTGGATGGCCGCCGGCGTGAAGACGAACAGCTTTTCCGCACTGATATTCACAACCTGTGCGTTGGGATTCTGTACCCGGTGTTTACGGGACTTTCGCCGCAGAAGACGGCGCTGCGTCCGCAGCCGGGCACGGCCACTGATGCTGAAGGCCGCTACCGGGACATCATGACGCTGGACTTCGGTGTGGAGCCATCGCTGAGCGAGGCGATCCAACAGCTTCTGCAGAAGGGCGCGGCGCAGCAGATCGAACGGATCGAGGATTTCCTGGAAGGGCTGCGGCAGGCAGCTACGCTGCACGGCTGGGACTTCCCCAACCACTATACCAGTCCGGCCAGCCGCGATGCTCGTACTCAGATGCGGGCGGGATTGACGCGGCTGCGGCGCGGCCAGGCGGAACTGCGCGACGCCCGCGACCTGTTCCGCGAGGCGGCTATCCAGGACGGCATTACGGAAGACTTGGAGGCTGAGCTGCGCCGTCTGGTCAAATCGATCAACGACATGCTCAACAACCGGGTCATTCCCTGAACAGTGTGGCTGCTGTGGTTCATCCGAAGCGGCGGTTGCTCCATACCCGCGCGTTGAGGACATCGGTGATGGCCTGGGGACTGCCCGTGGTCAGGATCAGGTCGAACAGCACATTGGGGTACTGCTTCTGGATGACCTCGCGCATGCTGTCGGCTAGATCGGGCGGAGCGATGACGGTCACGGCCAGGCTGCGGTCATAGGGGATGTAGTTGATGTAGTCCCAGATGGTAGCAACCATTGGGCGAAACATGTTCCAGTAGCCCTGGGCTGTCTCGAAGAACCAGCGCGGATCGAGACCGGGCGCGAGGATGACGATGTGGAAGCTCGGCTCGCCGCGGATTGGCCCCGGCCCACGTCCCAGGTAGCCGCTGTATTCGGTCGGTTGGCCGGAACTGAGCGGCGGAACGTCTCGTTTGATCTGGGGAACCTGCTCCATCCGCAGCAGGGCGGGCAGGTTGGCGTCGTAGTATTCGTCTTCTTTCCACAGGCTGACGCCGAAGTGCCAGGGTGGAGCGACGGTGGCGATCCAGTTGAAGGCGGCGACGACAGCTTCGCCGTGGGCGCTGGCGTCATACCAGGGATAGCGCGAGTCCTGCTGGAGCTTTTCGCCGGGTTGGAGCGGCGTGGGATAGACACCGCCTTCGGTTCCAACGACGGGCACGACGCCAGCATCGAACCACTGCGCCAGCCGGTAATGGAAGGCGATGCCCATGGCGTTGATGCCATTGGGATCGCCATAGGGGGTCAGGCGCGTCCCGCCGAAGACCGTTCGTCCGGGATCGGTGGCCTGGCAGATGGGATCGTAGGGATACTCGAAGTGCCAACCGCCTTCTTCCCCATTGTACTGGCGGGGATCACGCGGGAGGTAGGGCTGGCCCGGCACTTCCTGGTAGAAGTGGTTGAGGGTCGATGGATGTACGGCCATCCAGAGGCCGTTGTTGATGATGGCACGGAAGCGGTCGCGGTGGCGTTCGCGTAGATAGAGCAGCATAGCGTCCATCCAGGGGATGGAGCCTTCGTTGGCGGAAGCGGCCTCGGCCAACGCGGGGAAGGCGGGATATGCGCCCATGTTGATGATGGTTTCGGCGAAGACGAGCCAGTTTTCCATCAACGGGCCGACTGCACCGGCAACATTGCGCGGGCTGATCTCGATGCCAGAAGGCGGCCATTCAAAGGCGAGGTTGGGTTCGTTGTAGAACTCGAACCACTTGACGCCGACGCTGGCATACTGCCGCCAGAGATTAACCAGTCCGGCATCGACGGGACGCGCACCCGGTGACTGCAAGTAAATGCGGATGATGGGCGTGATGTTGTAGGAGAGCAAGGTGGCGCAGTCGCCCAGGAACTCACTGCCCGCTGCGACCATCTTGTACCAGCCAAGCTGAAGGCGCAGGCAGCGATCCATCTGCGGGCCGCGGTAGACCATGGGGTTGTGCAGCCCGCGCGGATTGAGTGACCACTGATATTCGTTGAGCAGCATGGGGTCTCGGTTTCGTCCTATTGTCCTGGATGGGAATCAGCCGCTGCGGGCGGCTAGATCGCGCCGAAGGCGGGTGTAGAAGCCGTCAGGCGGCATCTGTCCGCTGCGCACATCGGCGTACTGAATGTCGATGAGGATGCCGAACTCCTGGCCTTTGAGCAGCAGCGGAAAGATCGGCTTCTTCTCGCGCTTGGCAATGAGGATTTCGCGATGGACCCATTCGGATTCATGCGAGTCCGGCGTCATGATGACAGTCACTGCGGCGCAGTCTACGATGGCCTGTTCGATTTCCTTGAACCAGAGGTCGCCATAATCGATGCGGTCGTCGATCCAGACGGTGAAGCCGTTGGCGCGGAGCTGGCCGGCCAACTGGCGGGCGTATTCCTGATCGCGGCGGCTGTAAGAGATGAAGATGTGTCCCAATTTGCCCTCGGCTGTGCTTTCGTGGGCGAGGCCCTGTTCCAGCGCCTCGATGAACTGGTGGATGGAGGGGTAGCGCTCCTCAGGTTTCTTAGCGAGCGCCTTGTGCAGCACAGGGTCAACCGCAGCGGGCAGATCAGGCTGTATTTTGGACGGGAACGGCGGTGGGTCATACATGTGCTTGTAGAGCAACCCTGGCGTGTTTGGCGCGTCAAAGGGAAGCTGTCCGGTGAGCATTTGGAAACAGAGGACGCCGAGCGCGTACTGATCGGCGGCTGGGGTCAGTTCGACGCCGAGCCACTGCTCGGGGGCCATATAGGAAGGTGTACCGACGACCTGGCCGACCATGGTAATGTTCTGCTGAGCGGCGCTGTCGGTGAGCTTGGCGATGCCGAAATCGACCAGGTAGGCATTGCCGGGCTTGTCGAACATGATGTTGCTGGCTTTCAGGTCGCGGTGGATGACCTTCTGGCTGTGCAGGTAGTCCAGGGCGCTGCCGATCTCTTTGAGCAGTCCGATCACCTGCCGGCTGTTCATTCGCCCGGGGGTGAGCTTCTCCTTGAGCGTGCCGCCTTCGAGCAGCGGCATGACGATGAAGCTGAGGCCGTCGATGGAGTCGTAATCCAGGAAAGGGACGATGTGCGGATGGTGGAGCGCCCCCAGGATGCGGGCTTCTTGGGCGAAGCGCTTGCTGCGCTCTTCGCTGGCTTCGCCCAGTCCCAACACTTTGATGGCGACCTCGCGCTGGCGGCGGGTATCGAAGGCATGATAGACCCGGTTGCGCTCGCCCTTGTCGAGACGCTTGCGGAGTTCATAGATGCCGAGGCGTTCGCCTTCCTGAAGGCTTGCCATCGCCCGGTAGGCGGGCTTTGGTGGGGCGGGCGCGGTCGTTGGCGCGGGAGATGGGTGATCGGGGGCTGGTTTTTCAACCGAGGCAGGCGCTGCGGGCGGCGGACGTTGGGGCAAGGGGGCGGAAGTGCGGTTCTGGCGGAGCCTATCCTGTACGGCAGGGATGACCCACGGAACTGTGCCGGTCAGCACCAGCAGCAGGCCAAGAATGGTCAGTGGGGGCGGCCCGGCTGATGGGAGCTGGGCTTGCAGCGGCGCGTTGGCAGACAAGAGACTCAGGACGATGGCAATCAGCCCCACGGCGACTAGAACAACACTGATGACCAGCGGTCCTGGCAGGCTGCTCTTGTGTGGGACAGAAGTTGGTGACGGGGCGGGAGCGGCTGGATACGCGCTGGTTTGAAGGGCCTCTTGCACTGGAGTTTCGCGCTTGCGTTCCAGATCGAAAGGCGGGGATTCCTGCTGGGGTGTGGTAGTGGACGGCGCAGCAGGCGCAAGCAAAGGTTTTTCGGGCACGCCGACAAAGAATCCGGTCGATTCCGAACGGCTGCTGGCGACGGCCTGCTCAAATGCGCTGGCAAAGGCATGGCAGGTGGGGAAGCGCTGACCGGGAAGCTTCGCCAGCGCCTGCTCCACTACAGCTACCAGCGAGGCGGGAAGACCAGCACGAAAACGATCTAGCGGTGGCACTGGATCGTTCAAGTGTTGGTACATGAGCTGCAAGGGCGTGTCGGCCTGGAAGGGCATTTGGCCGGTCAGCATCTCGTAAACGACCACGCCGAGGGCGTACTGGTCGCTAGCGGGAGTGAGTGCCTCAGTGCGCCACTGTTCTGGCGACATGTAACCCGGAGTGCCCAGAATGAACCCGCTCTGAGTCAATTCATTGGCGCTCGACAGCATCGAAGCGATGCCGAAATCGGTCAGGAAAGGCGTGCCGCGCGTATCGAAGATGATGTTGTTCGGTTTGACATCCCGATGGATCACGCCGAACGAATGGGCATAATCCAGCGCATCGGCAACAGCCCGCGTAATGGTGGCAACTTCATTCAGGCTTGGCAGTGGTCTGGCGCCCTGTTTGACTGCTGCCAGACGCTTCGCCAGCGTGCCGCCTGTCAGCAGCCGCATGACGACATAGGTGAGTCCATTGTCTGTGCCGTAGTCATAGATGGGAATGACATGAGGATGTTCGAGGCGGGCGACTGTCTGCGCTTCGCGGAGGAATCGCTGCTGGAAATCCCCTTCCTGCCCCAGCGCTGTGCTGAGGACCTTAACGGCGACTTCGCGCTGGAGCGAGGACTGCCAAGCGCGGTAGACGGCCGCCATCCCGCCCTCGCCGATGCGTTCACGCAGTTCATACTGCCCTAATTTGTGGCCGGTTAACTGACCGACATCTGCTGCCAACACCGCGACTCACCCTCCTGGATGAACGGTTCTGCTCACACAGTATAAACGCATCTCCCAACCGAGTCGAACAGCGACCGATCAGGCTCCGCTGATGAGCGATCCCGGCGTGGGGGTGAGCGGTTGGGCGGGCGCAGCGGCGGGCGGGGTGGGCTGGGGCATGGGCGCGCTTAGATCGGGAGTCGGCGTCTGGGTGATGAAGCCGCCGGCTGGACGAGTGGGTACGGCATTGGGATCGACAATAAGCGCGCCCGGCGTGGGGCTGAGGGGAATCTCAGGCGTGGGCGAGGGTTTGAGCGGTACGCCGAAAGGCTGGAAAGTTTCTGCGCGCTGGTTCAGGGCAGCTTTGGCGTCCTCGAAGAGATCATAGACGACCGGATCGAAGAGCGCATCTGGCTGAAGCTGGGACAGCCAGACCCCCCACTGGGCGGCGCTGTCGCGGCGGGCGATGACCGTCACGGTGATGGTATACGGCCGGGGGATGAGGCGCACCAATTCGAGGTCACTGACGACGATGGGGCGGAAGCGTTCCCAATACATCCGGCCGGCATCAAAGAGCCATTCTGATCCCAGGTTGGGGGCGATGAGCATAAAGTGGTAGTTCGGCAGGCTGTCGGGAGTTGGGGGCATAAGAGATGGCGATCCTCGTCTCTCCGGTGATCAATGGGGGCGCAGGTGTGCTACGCCCCTACAACCGAGCTTCTTGGGGAACGGAATACTAATCCTTCGATGGCAATACTTCACGCGGTTTGCTGCCTTCGGTGGCCGGGCCGACGATGCCCTCTTCTTCCATCCGGTCGATCAAGCGGGCAGCGCGGGTGTAGCCGATCCGCAGGCGGCGCTGAAGCAGCGAGACTGAAGCTTTGTTCAAGCGCCGCACCATCTCGACGGCTTCTTCGTAGAGTACATCATCCGAGTCGCTGTTTTCATCGCCGTCTTCAGCCGACACCGAAGTGACGGTGGACTGCGGCCGTTCGTCTTTGTCCCAGAAGGCGGCCTGAAGCTGGCTCTTTTCGCTGCCGGGGACGACACTGCGCGGCGCTTCGACGACGGTGTTATCCACGACCAGGGCGCTGATCGGGCGGACGGCAGTGTCTTCGGCATTGGCCTGGGCCTTCCAGTGGCGGACGATGTTGTTGATCTCGGTATCCGAGACGAACACACCCTGCAAGCGCACCGGCGCGGGCGAGTCGCCGCTCATGTAGAGCATGTCACCGCGGCCCAGCAGCCGTTCCGCGCCAGGCTGATCGAGGATGACGCGGCTGTCCACGCCGCCTGCGACCGCGAAGGCGATACGCGCCGGGAAGTTGGCTTTGATCAAGCCGGTGACGACATCGACCGACGGACGCTGGGTGGCGATGACGAGGTGGATGCCGGTGGCGCGGGCCAGAGCAGCGATACGGGTGATGACGCGCTCGGTTTCATCAGGAGCCAGCATCATGAGGTCGGCCAACTCGTCGATGATGACGACGATGTAGGGCATCCGCTCGGCATCTTCCGGCAGGTGTTTGTTGAAGTCCTCGATGTTACGCGCTCCGGCAATGCTGAAGCGTTTGTAGCGTTCGTCCATCTCGCGAGTGACCCATTTGAGCACGCCGACGATGCGCTCTAGTTCGACGACGACGGGCGCGACCAGATGGGGGATGCCGTTGTAACCGGTCAGCTCGACGCGCTTGGGATCGACCATGATGAACTTCACCCGGTCGGGTGGGTTCAGGATAATCAGGCTGGCGATGATTGAGTTGACGCAGACCGATTTGCCGGAGCCAGTCGTCCCAGCGATGAGCAGGTGGGGCATCGATCCCAGATCGGCAGCGACGGGTGTGCCGTCCACGCTCTGGCCGAGGGCAATGGTCAGCGGCGATTTGTTGGCGATGCGCTTGAAAGCATCCGATTCCATCACGTCGCGGAGGCTGACCAGCGAGGCGTGGTCGTTGGGGACTTCGATGCCGACATAGCCTTTACCGGGCACGGGGGCTTCGATACGGATCGACTTGGCGCCGAGGGCCAACTGGATGTCTTTGTCCAACTGGGCGATGGCGCTGACCTTGACACGGTTCTTCTTGCCGCCGCGCGTGGTCAGGTAATCCGGCTCGACGCCGAACTGGGTGATGACTGGGCCGGTGTTGACCTCAACAACTTTGCCGGGCGCGCCGAAGCTGCTGAGTGTATCTTCGATGATGCGGGCGCGGCGCAGCAGCGTCTCCCGGTCGATATCGCCTTCTGAGCCGGGCATGAGAACCTGCGAGAGGCTCGGCTGCCTCCACTCTTTGCGGCGGCGCGGCACATTGGTTGGAGCAATCGTACCTACACCGGGCTGCCGCAGCGCGATCTCCGGCGAGGGCGGCGGGGGTGTGCTGCTGGCGACATTGGTGATGATGTTGGGCATTGCCGGCGGGCTGGATGGGCGGCCAAATGACGGTGAGACACCCGGCCCTGGGGCAGGCGAGACCGTTGGCGTGGCAGTTTGGGCGGAGGCTGGGCGGCTAGTTGGCTCGAAGGGCGGCTTGACTGCGGCGGGCTGTTCCAGCTTGCCAGGCATTTCGGCAACTTTCTCGGCGGGCTTGTCTGGTATGGACGGCAGTGGCGATTTGGGCGCACTGGTCACTTTATCACCGCTGGATGATGTAACCGGCGGGCTGACTGCACCGCTTGGCCGCGCCGGAGCGGCGGGGACAGGCGGTGCAGCCGAGGCTGCGGCTGCCGGCGCAGCTTTTTCGGCGGCGGGCTGTTCAGGTTTAGCATCACCGCTGGATTTATCGCCGTCATGCCGAATGCCGGGCGAACTGGGCGCGCCGACCGCACCACCTGAACGAATGGCGTTCAGACGATCCTGGCGGCCAGTTCCTGTTGGGGCCGGACGTTCCTCGGCAGGCTTGGCGCCGAAGGTCGTCGGGCCGAAGCGCGACTGTGATTCGGCTGGGCGGGGCAGCGGGCCGCGTCCGGTCGGCTGCGCGGGGGGCAGATTCTTCAGCTCCTCGTCGTCAGTATCAAGTTCGTCTCCATCTTCATCGATGTCATCGTCGATGAAGGCGTCTTCGGGCTTGGCGCTCGGCTTGGCTGCAAATGGGGAGGCGGGCTTAGCCGGGCTAAAGGGGCTGGCTGCCGGGGCTGATGGCGCGCCGAACGGCTTAGGAGCATCGGGCCGCGCCGTTCCGGGAATGGCTGGACTGGCGGGGAGTTTGTCCTTATCGGCGGCCGGCGGCGCAGGCACAGGCGAACGCATGGCCGGAACCGGGCTGGCTGGCGGTGATGTTGGAGCCGCGCGGGTTTCGGCTTTGGGCGAGGAGGCCTCCGGCCGCATCAGATCGCCCAAGCGGGCAGGTTCGTCAGCAGGGGTGAATGGGCCTGGCTTGCCTGCGCCGGGCACAGGCGAGGCTGCTGCTTTCGCTGGAACCGGTGACATGGGCGGTTTTTCGGAGGGTTTCTCACCGGGCTTTTCCGCAGATTTGTCGTCCGGCTTGGGTTCGGCAGGTGAACGGCTAAACAAGCCGCGCACTCCACCGGCGACGGCAGCCGCAGCGGTTCCAGCCACACCGGGCTTGGCGGGTTCATCCTTCTTGGGTTCAGCCGGTTTGGGGGCGTCAGGGCGCGCCTCTGACGCAGCCACGGGCTTGCCGCCGGGCAAGGCGCTCCGCAGGCGGGAGGCGAAGCCGCCAGGTGCGGCCGTCTGCGCAGATGGCGCGGGAGATGCAGAAGGCTTCTCCGATGGCTGGAGGGGACTCTTGGCCGGGACTGCCGTATCTTTCTTGCCGCCGATGTTGATCGAGATGGCGCGAGCGGGTTCAGGCGCGGGTAGAGCGGCTTCTGGCGCGGCAGGCAGCGCAGGAACGGACGGCGTGCTGGGCAGAGCCGCATCAGCAGGCTTCTGCACTGTAATTGGCGGCTGTGCCTGTGCCGTTAACTGTTCGAGCGGGATGGCTTGTGCCTGAGCGCGGCGCTGTGCCCGGCGCTGGCGGGCATCGCCCAGGCCGCGAACCCAACTGATGGCGATCATCGCCAGTTCCGCGGCGCTGATTCCCAGGGTGAACATGACGCCGACAATGATCCAGCCGACGATGGCGAAGAATGCACCTGCTTCGGTCAGGTTAGAGACTAGAGTGTAGTAGAGTTCAGCGCCGAGCCAACCGCCGCCTGTGCCGCGTTCAATGGCGAGCGGGAGCCAGACATTTCGCAGCACTTCTAGGGTGACCGGGCTGCCATCGGGGTTGACGTAGCCGAATGAATCGATGAACTGCATCACCAGCAGCATCCCAGTGAAGAAGATCGCCAGTCCAAAGACCCGCATTCGCGGGATGACCGGGGCTTCTTCGCCAAAGTGCCGGGCGATGAGCCAGATACCAACGGCGAGCATCGCCACGGGGATTGCCAGTGCGCCCCAGCCGAAGGTTGTGATCAGCAGATCGTTGGCCCATTCGGTGAGCGCACCCTTGGTGGTTGAGAGGCGGCTGAAGATTAACACCAGTCCGCCCAACACCAACGCGACGCCGAGGATGTCCAGCTTGTTATCGAGGGTCAGGCCTCCCTGGTCGATCTGCGGCGCTTTGCTGGTGCGGGGCTTCTTTTCGGTGGGTTTGCTGCCGCCGCCGAAGAACGGGAAAAAGCGCCCCAGGCCGGAACGCTGTCCCGACGCACTGCCGGCTGGGCGGGTCGAGGTGGATGAGCTAGAACTGCCCAGCTTTCCGAGTGGCGCGCCGAAGGTGCTGCTCTTGCCGCTGTCGGCGGTTGAGCTGCCCGGACGAGTTCCCGTCGGGCTGCTGGTTGGCGAGGTTCCAGGGCGGGTGCTGCCGCCATATGGCGAGGTGCTGGAGGAACTGCTGCCATACGGCGATGCTGTTTTCTTGGGGTCGTCTTTTTTGCCACCGCCGAAGCGACCGGTCAGGCCGCTGAACAAGCCGCCAGATTTTTGCCCACTCTGGCTTTTGGGCTGGGCAGGCTTGGTTTCTGATTTGCCGCCGCCCAAACGCCCACCCAGGAAACCACCAGATTTTTCCCCGGTCTGGCCTTTGGGCTGCGCGGGTTTATCTTCCGACTTGCCGCCAAAGCGCCCAGTGATACCACCAAGGAGGCCACCGCCGGATTTCTTCTCTTCGGGCTTGCCGGAAGCACCACCGGGGCGTGCGCCGGATGGCGTGCTGCTGCCTCCAGTACCGCTGCTCCCACCAAAGCTGGATGTGCCTGCCGAGCGGCTGCCGCCGAAGGATGACGCGCTCGAACTGGCCGAGGGACTGCTGCTGCCACCAAAGGACGAGGACGAACCGGATGAGCGTCCACCAAAGGATGAGGAGGATGACCCGCCCGCCGGTGAGGCTGTACCTGGTGAACTGCTGGAGCTGGAAGGGCCTCCGAACCGCGAGGCGCTGCTCGGCGAACTGCTGCCCGCAGGCGACGAAGGGCTGCTCGGCGTGCCTGGACGAGACGTCCCGACAGTTCCGGGTAGTTTAGATGCGGACGGATTGGCAGTTGGGCCGGGCGTCCCACTCACACTGGAGCGGCCAGCGCCGGGCAGATTCGATGAGCGCGCTCCACCGCCGTAAGGGGATGATCCTGACGATGTGAAGGGATTGACCCGCGACTGTGAAGACCCACTCTCTTCGTCATCTTCGTAAGTGAGTTCTTCCTCATCGTCCTTGGGATCATCTTCGTCGTCGTATTCGTCGTATTTTCCACCAACGTAACGCATAAGCCCTAACCGTTCCACTCACATCGCCGGGCAGGGAAAGCGGCTCGAACAACCGCACCCTGCATCATACCACAATTATAGCACTTGCAGGTGAATTGGAACAGGTGTTCTGCGTCCGAATCCGCTGCGGCTTTCCTGAAATGTGGAAATTCATGCTACAATCAGGGTGATCTTGTCCGAGTCGAGCTGGCATGCATTGAAAAGACGCATGGACACCCGGTCTGATGTCCTCTGGCGCGTGAACAACGAGTACCGCAAGCGGCTGTCCCAGGCGCAGACGTATCTGGATTTATTGGAACAGATCGTCCTCGCCAACGGCGATGCCAGCCAGTACCAGCTTGTGGAACTGCTGCGCTACGTTCGTGACCAGGTGAACCAGTTGATCGAAGAACACCGCAACTGGCGCTACCTGTTCTACTACGAGTCGCCGGAGACGAAGCGCATGGTGCAGGGCGACCGTGCCGTCAGCCAGGCGCTGGCCCGCTTCAGCCGGATGCGCAGCAGCCATCAGAGCCGCCTGAACGACCTTTACGACCTGCTCGACCAAGCTCCCCGGCCTGATCCACGGGTAACGCGCGTCCCGACCGGTGACTTGTGGGCGATGACTGAATACGCGCTCAGCAACCTGCTGGGCTTCGGCGATTACCTCAACAGCCTCGAACCGGTAACTTAGGCCACCGCAATCGGCGTCTTCCAGCGCCATAGAAAGAGAATCGCCACCAGCGCGAAGCCCGCGCCCATCACGAATGGGGCAGCCGCGCCGAAACCGGCCCAACCGCCGATTCCCTGCCAGACGATGCCGGCCAACAGGCTGGCTGGAAGAGCCATCAAGCCAACGGCAGCATTATAGATGCCGTAGGCGGTGCCGCGCTGGGGCGCTGGGACGAGATCGGCCACGAAGGCTTTGGCCGCACCCTCAAAGGTGGCGTAGTAGAGGCCGTAGAGGGCGTAGAGCGCCCAGATCTGCCAACCTGCTGCGGCCAGTGCGAACCCCAGATAGATCAGCCCGTAGACTGTCCAGCCCATCAGGATGACACGCCGCCGCCCGATCCGGTCAGAGAGTGCGCCGGCTGGGCCGGAGACCAGGGCATAAATGAGGTTGAAGCTCATCAGCATTGCCAGCACGCCGGTCAGACTTAGGCCGCGTTCCTGCGCGCGCAGGATAAGGAAGGCGTCCGCCGAGTTCCCCAAGGTGAAGATTAGGGCGATCCAGAGGAAGTGTCGGAACTGGAGCGGCATTTCGCGCAGGCTCAGGCGAGGACGGGCCGCCTGCCCGGTGACCGGCGTATCACGCGCGCCGAGGCTGAGTACCAGCACGGCCAGTACGGCTGGGATGATGCTGATGAGGACGAGCGTCTGGAAGGTTTCGCGGGTGAGGGTGAGGGCCTCGGCTTGAGTTGCCAGGACAACCAGCAGGGCGATTCCCAGCCCGACGAAGGCGCCGAGGGTATCACCTGCCCGGTGCAGCCCAAAGGCCAGCCCGCGATGGCGCGGCTCGATGCTGTCGGCGATCAAGGCGTCGCGGGGGGAGGTGCGGATGCCCTTGCCGACGCGGTCGGCAAAGCGTACGGCCAGCACGGCCGGCCAACTGGCAGCCAAATAGAGAAAGGGCTTGACCAGTGTGGAGAGGCTGTAGCCCAGCACAGTAAGCCGCTTGCGCTGGCGCAGCACGTCGGACAGCCAGCCGGAGAAGACCTTCAGCAAGCTAGCGGTGCTATCGGCGATGCCTTCGATCAGGCCGATGACGTTGGTGCGGACACCCAGCACGTTCGCCAGGAAAAGCGGCAGCAGGTTGAAGATCATCTCGCTAGAAATATCAGTCAGGAAGCTGGTGGCGGTGACGACCCAGACGTTGCGGGGCAGTGCTCGCAGCGCAGGGCGATCCGACGGTATGGTTGGGGGCATGGGAAACCTTTCTTAGAAGGCCGCGCGGAGAGCAGCGAGCAGCGCAGATTCCTGTGCCGGCAGCACGGTGCGTGGATCTAAAAGCAACCGATCCTCAGCGATACGGGCGATGATGGGAGGATCGCCGAGGCGCAGGCGGGCGGCGACCCTATCTGGCGCGGGGACGTTCAGCGCGAGCAGCGCCGTTGGGAGGGTTTCACCGGGGAGGCTGCCGCCACCGACGGCGGACTGCCCATCGATGACCTGGCCGCCGAGCGACTGTGCCCAACGCTGCGCCACGGCGCGGATGTCGTCCAAGGGGCGGGCGATCATCTGCCAGATGGGGATGTGAGCTACGGCCTCACCGCGCCGGTAGTGATCGAGCGTGGCGGCCAAGCCGGCGAGGCAGAGCTTATCGGCGCGGATGGCGCGCGCCAGGGGATGCTGGCGCAGGCGTTCGACTAACTCGCGGCGTCCGACGATGATCCCGGCCTGCGGCCCGCCGAGCAGCTTGTCCCCGCTGAAAGCGACCAGATCGCAGCCGGCTTGGAGGCTCTCCTGCGCGGTTGGCTCATGTTCCAACCCGTAGGCGGCGGTATCGAGCAGCGCCCCGCTGCCTAGGTCATCGACCAGCAGGAGACCGTGCTGGTGGGCGACTGCGGCCATCTCGGCCAGGGAAGCGCTTTCGACGAAGCCGATCTGCTTGAAGTTGGAGGCGTGGGCACGCATGAGCAGAGCGGACTGCGGTGTCACGGCCCGCGCGTAGTCAGCGGCGCGGGTCCGGTTGGTGGTGCCGACTTCGACCAGCTTGGCGCCGCTTTGTTCCATGACTTCGGGGATACGGAAGCCACCGCCAATTTCGACCAACTGGCCGCGGGAGATGATTACTTCACGTCCCTGGGCGAAGGCCGAGAGGATCAACACCAGGGCCGCAGCGTTGTTATTGACGACCAGCGCTGCTTCTGCGCCAGTAATTTCGCTGAGGAGATCGGCAGCGTGGCGCAGACGGCTGCCGCGCTTACCGGATTCTAAGTCGAATTCGAGTGTGCTGTACTGGCCGGCGGCTGCGATGATGGCCTGCTGGGCGGCCTGGGAGAGCGGGGCGCGGCCTAGGTTGGTGTGGATGATGATGCCGGTCGCGTTGATGACCGGGCGCAGCGTGGGCGTGAAGCGTTCGCGGAGGGCGCCGGCCGCCTGGTTGAGCAGGGACTCGGACTCTGCGGCGGCTGATTCCCCAGTGCGGAGCTGTTCACGGGCGGCGCTGAGCGCGGCGCGGATGGCGGCGAGCGTTGCATCGCGGCCGTAGCGGACGACCAATTCTGCTCCGAACGGGCTGGTGAGCAAACTTTCGACCGATGGTAGGGCACGGAGAGGGTTAGTCACTTCGCTCATTGCGGATTTCTCGCGCACGAAGGAAGGCTTCGATGATGATGAAGAGCAGGGCGATGAGGATCGCCATAGGCCAGGTGAGGACGCGGGGGATTTGCAGCCAGGCGCACATCACCACAAAGAGGCCGATCCAGATGCTCTGGCGGACGATGACTCCGCCGGGGGGCAGATCGGCGGTGACAGGAGTGAAGCGCACATTCAGGTAGCGGACGAAGGGCAGGACGGTTCCGGTGACGGCCAGTTGGAGGAGGATGAAGAAGAGCCAGCGCTGGCCGACGAGAGGCAGCGAGGTGGTCACAAGCTGGTACAGCCCCAGCCAGCCGATGACCATGAAGACCACGCCGGCGATCAGCACGCCGATGTGATCGGGTGGGATGGCGTCAACCGGGGTGTAGCGTTCCGGCTCGCGCTCTTCAGAGTCGTTGGTCTCGAAGTTGGTCATGGAGTTCAGTATATAGCAAATTGCGGGCGGCGGATTTCAGGATTGGTCCTTGATGGTTCACAGGCTGATGCGATGATTCATGTGAATTGACTGATGAAGCGGGGTAAGTTCAATTTTTCTCATTGGTTTGCCTCTAAGACTATGGCAGGGTGGTGAACTCCTGAAGATAGGCATCGAGGTCGGATTCGCGCAGTTCGCCCAGGTGGCGGTAGCGGATGGTGCCGCCGGGGTCGATGACGTAGGTGGTCGGCATGACGCGCACGTCGTAGGCTTTGTAGACCTCCAGCGCCGCATCCAGCAGGATCGTCAGGCCGGAGATGCTGTTGTCATCGAGATAGGTCTGAATCTGCTCTGGCTTCTCGTTGACGTTGACAGCTAGGATGAGCGCGCCGTTTTCGGTCTGGCGCTCCTGGAAGGCTTGCAGTGCGGGGAGTTCACGCTGGCAGGGGACGCACCACGTCGCCCAGAAGTTCACAAAGACCACTCGACCGCGGAAATTTTCCAGGGCGTAGATTTGCCCATCCAGCCCGGTCAAGGCGAATCGGGGCGCGGGCTGTCCGATGAGAGTGAGGCGCTGCGGCACAATCGCGTCCAGAGTGGGCTGGGAATTGACAGCCTGCGGGCGGGCCGCCTCCGAGAGCGCCATCGCCAGCGCGACGATGATCCCCAGCAGGGGAAAGATCAGGAACAGAACCAACACGGGGGATGGGCGGCCATGCGGCGGAACTGGCGGCGGCTGAACAGGGGTTTCGGGGTCGTTCATGGTCATCCGGTTTTAGGGAACCCAGCGGGAAAGAAAAGCGTCGGCAGAAACTTTGACCAGCGTACTGCTGGTCATATCCAGAGTCCAGACTTCCGGCAAGCCGGGGTTATTGGGGTCATTCATCGCCGCCGGGTCAGGGAAGCGCTGGATGACGAGCTGCGTGCCGGTGGGATCGAGCGAGAACAGCCCGTTCTGGTAGAGCGGGTCGTAGAGCAGCGTTTCGACGCTGCCATCGATGGGATTGAGCTTGTAGAGCTGCTTGCCGCGCGTGAAGCGGCTGTCCAGGTAGCGCCGAGCAATCACCAGGAAGGAGCCATCGGGACTCCAGACGGCCGCATCATCATCGACCGCTTCCGGCGGAAAACTCAGCGGGCGAATTTCGTTGGCGGCCAGATCAACCAGTTCGAGATTGGTAAAGGCCTGGTTTTCGGCCAAGACGACCTTGGGATAGACCAACTGCGTGCCGTCGGGCGACAGCTCACCGGAATTGCCGTAGCTACTGGGGATGAGGACGGTAGAGTCGTCGCGGAAGTCGTAGACCAGGATGCCCATCGAGCCGGAGTCAAACACGGCGACGCGGCTACCATCGCCCGACCAGCGCAGCCCGTAGCCAAGAATCTGCGAATCGCTGAACAGGGGGCGATTGGCATAGGGCTGGGCCGTCAGATCGACGATCCAGATGCGCGTGGGGCTGACCCCGACCTGGCCGCCCAGATCGCTGTTGAGGTCAATCCGTTCGTAGGCGATCCACTGGCCGTCGGGCCGCCAGACTGGGCGGGCACACTCGGCGTCCGTGCAGTCGGTGATCTGCTGGATACCGCCGGTTTCTAGATCGAGAAGCTTGATATCCATCGTGCCGGTGTTGGTGTTGCGCTCCGAGAAGGCAATCTGGCTGCCATCTGGGCTAACGCTGTAGTCGTATATACCCGATGGGCTGAAGGTGATCTGGCGCGCAGAGGAAGGATCGGCAGGATCGGCAATCCAGATATTGAAGGGGGGGCGGCTGGAGGGAGCCAGATAAGCCACCCGCGGCCTGCGGACAATAAAGCCGTAGCGGTACTCATCCAACACGAGGCGGCCGGTCTCGCTGGCCGCGCCGGCTTCTAGGATGACCTGATAGCTGCTGCCAGGGCGGAGTACGTGATCGGGCTGGAAGCGCAGAGCAGTCCCTTTCCAGGTGATCGTGCCGGTCACTTCGGCGAGCGCATTGGCTGGCTCGGCGGTGTTCATTTGCTCTGGGGGAACCTCGAAGACGCGCAGCCGGGCGGCCACGCTCTCGCGGTTCATGGCCTCGCTGAATTCGATCAGCACTGCGCTGGTGCTGCGGGCCGTGCCCAAGGGGCCGACCCGTTTGAGGGTTAGGCCGACTCGGTCGCCGAGGAGCAGCACTGCGCTGATTAGGCCGAGCAACAGGAGCACAATCAGACCCACGAGGCGGTCAAAATGGGTGAAGTGGAACTTGGACAGGAACGAGTCCGGAGACGAATTAGGCGGCTGGACAACAGACAGCGGCGGTTTGTTTTCCACCTGCATTGACACATAACCCTTGAAACAGCAACGCCCCAACGATAGCACAGCTTGGGGCGGGTGACGAGGCTAAAGACGCGCTGGAGAGAATATGGTGTTCCAGCTGCGCGCCCCGAATCCGTCGTTGGGGGTATTTCAAAATTGGGGCGTGTTCATTCACGGGCGGGAAGGATATACGCCCTGGCAGGCTAATCCCCCCCGACGAAAACCTGGCGTATGTAGGGGATGTCCTTCAGCCGCCCCCTAAATGACATGCACCTCTGGCGTGAGTGGAACAGCATGTTCGGTACGTGCCTTTGGCAATCGTTAGCTGATCGGTAGATGCTCCACCACTTTCGATTGGTTGATGCGACCTTATGCTATGAAGCAGACGCTAGCACCTGATTGTGGGAAAGTGGGCGGGCTTCCGCGATCAATTTCCGTATAGACATCAAGTGCATCATGGCAAAAATCGGCACGACAAAACCGGGAATGAGCATCATGTAAGGGACGATTAACGCTGAAAATCCGCCAGCATTCGCAGTGAGAGCGGCTGTACCAAAAGCGCTGGCAAAGTCGATCAAACCCATGATGTGCAAGAGTATGACCAAGCCCATCGCGCCTTGTCGTTTGCTAAGGTACATATACGTCACGATAGGCGCAAGCATCCCGACCAAAATATCACCCAAGCCGGCTGGCAAGGCAAATTCAGCAGGGATCAGGTTGAGATCAAGCAGAATCAAGAAAGCAAAGCCCATATTACGAAAGACCTGAATTGCCAGCAGCTGCCAGTGCGGAATGCGATCAACGATATCACGTACCGTTGCAGACAGCCTGTAGGTGAGGATACCCGCAATCACAGGGGCTGCTGCCGCGATAAAAATACCAGCACCATTTGCGAATATCACCGAGATAAACTCAAGGGCGCTCAATACACACACCACTATAAACCAGCCGATCAGGACAAGTGCCAGCGCACCCTGCCATAGGCGCCGTGTGCGGTGAGTTATATTCGGCATTGTCTCTAAAGTGCGGGCAACGATGAGCCATGCGGTGAAGGCCACGATACTATCCATGACAATGACGAATCCTATGGTAAAGACTGGTAAGTTTTCCATGGGGTGTTCTCCCTCGTTTACGTGTATATGCACATATTCAACAAAATAAAAAAACCGCGCGATGCTATGAACTGCTTTGCTGCGCGATTTCTGACAGGGCACGGAGCTTGGTGAGCAGTGCCTCCCAAGATTCTACGCCAAAGTGCTCAATCATATGTGCCTGTGCTTTCCGCCACAATCTCAGGGTTTCCTGATAGCGTTGGCGTCCAGTATCAGTCATGGAAATGATGCGCTGACGTTTATTGAACTCGTCGACGGCAACCACGAGCCATCCCTCGCGTTCGAGCGGAGATAAATTGCGTGCTAAAGTCGTCCGATCCATTGCAACGAAGTCAGCGAATTTGGTCAGGCTAATCGGTTCGGCTTCGATGAGTGCGGCCATCAGTGTAAATTGTGTGATACGCAAGCCGCTTGGCTTCAACACGGCATCATAGAATTGCGTGATGATGCGGGAAGCTGCTCTGATATTGGCAACGATACAGCTGGCTGGATGGGTCACATCCATAACAAGGTTCCTTATGTGATTGCTGTGATTAGGAGTATATACACCTATTGTTGGATTTGCAATAGAATGTTCTATAACCAAGTCGTTCAGGGTTTACGCACCAAACTCGGATACGCGGCTGATGATGGTTAACGACAATTCTGTAGAGGCGGAGCGCCAGCGCTGGCTGTGCGGCGACCACGCAGGGTCGCCCTTGCGGAATGGTCGTCGTCCATTCTGACCCTCAGGATGGGTTTTAATGCGTTTGCTCTGAATCCGCCGTTTGACCGACTAGACACCGATTCAAAGTCGTGCTATAGTGGCTAGGAAGTGCCTTGCATTTCAGTGATATGAGTGTAGGTGTTTGATGACTACCGTAGTGATCGGCGCTGGTTGTGCCGGACTGACCGCAGCCCGTGATGTGCGTAAGGCTGGAGGGCGGGTCGTCGTGCTGGAAGCGCGTGATCGAATCGGCGGGCGTGTCCATACGGAGCGCCACTTCGCAGGTTTCCCCGTCGAGTTCGGCGCGGAATTCATCCACGGCGATCTCGTCCCCACGTGACTGCTGGTCCGAGAACTCGGACTCCGCACCCAGCACTGGCGCAAACAAGAAGAATCGCTCGTCCGCCTGGCGGATGGTTTGCTACGAACGATGGCGGAGGCACGACGCCTCTACCCGGACTTCGAGATCACCCGTTCCTGGGCGCTGCCGGATATTCCACCGCTGCCGGATGAAGACCTGGGCCGCTACCTGACGCGGTTGGGCTTCAGCGAGGCGCAGCTTGAGTACACCCGGCGGTCGTATGGCAATGCGACAGGCGAGGCGCTGCCTTTCATCAGCGCGGAAGCGGCGTTAGCCGACATGCGCGATACCACGAGCGGCGCGGGCGACTACCGCATCCTGGATGGCTACGACTCGATTTACATACACCTGGCGCGCGGGCTGGACATCCGCCTGAATACGCCAGTGACACGGATCGAGTGGTCGCCGGATGGGGCACGGGTTATCACTGCGCAGGAGTCATTCGAGGCGGAGGCGGTAGTCATCACTGTGCCGCTGGGGACGCTCCAGGCAGGGATGATTGAATTCGCCCCGGCGCTGCCGGAAAGCAAGCAGCAGGCTATCGGCCACCTCAAGATGGGGCCGGGGATCAAGCTGATCTACCGCTTCGCCGAGCCGTTCACCGCGCCGGAGACGATGGCGCTGTACAGCGCCCTGAATCCGCCGATGTGGTGGTCACCTGCCAACGGTCATGGAACCAGCGAGGTGGTCTGGACGGCCTTCTGCACCGGGGATTGGGCGCGGGCACTGCTCGCGCTGGGTGAAGAAGGTGCGCTGATGAAGGCGCTGGACACGCTCCGCGCGGAGTTCAACCGGCCTGACCTACAACCGGTAGACATGCGCCTGGTCAACTGGCCGGCTGACCCATATATACGAGGCGGCTACAGCGTGACCCCACCGGGAGCGGTCGCAGCCCGCGCCGAACTGGCGCGGCCGGTGGCAAACCGGTTGTTTTGGGCGGGGGAAGCCACGGCCCCCCTGCCACATATCGCTACGGTGCATGGCGCTTATCTCAGCGGCGAACGCGCCGCACAAGAAGTCCTGGCAGCGCATTCAGCGCTGGCAGGCATATCGTCCAATCAGAAGAAAGAGGATTCGTATGGACGCCAACTTAACCCACAGCATCGTTCGCAATCGGCCTAGACAGAGCGGGGCGACCCCTATCGTGGTACGACCTGCTTCTGTTGAACTAGTCGATCTGATGGAACGATGCCACCAACAGGCTTACGGGTACGGACCAGACCAACTGGATGCCGAAAGCCTGACCGCGGAGAAATTCCGCAACCACTTGTCTGTTTTCCCCGAAGGGCAGTTCGTGGCGCTGGACAGCCGCACCCGCCAGGTTTTGGGCACGTCGACTAACATGCGCCGGGACTTCGATTTCGCCAGAGACTCGGCGGTCTCCTGGGCGGAACTCACCAAAGACGGCTGACTGACCACCCACCAACCGGACGGCCAGTGGCTGTATGGGGTGGACACTGTGGTTCACCCGGATTACCGCAGCCAGGGCGTCGGCGGACAACTGATCGAAGCACGCTACAACCTGATCCGCAGGCTGAATCTGCGAGGATTGGTGGCCGGCAGCTTGATCGTGGACTACGGCAAAGTGGCCGACCAGATCAGCGCTGAGCAGTATGTGCGTGAAGTCGTCGCCGGACTCCGGTTTGACTCCAACCTAAGCAAACAACTTCGGAAAGGCTTCAAGGTTTACGGCCTGATTCCGAATTACACGATCGATGCCAATTCGCGCGGTTGGGCTGCCCAGATCGTCTGGGTCAATCCCGACTACCGTCCAGCGCGCCGGATTCAGATTATTCCGGCGCTGCGCCGCGCGGGTTCGCTGCTGCCATCTGCCCCAGGGCGAGCGCCGCTCCTGCAGGGTATCTGAACAAAGGGCTTGGATCCCTGGTGGTCTCGGCAGAGGCCGGGAGCTAGGCCATACGCAACGACGGAATCAAGCTTTAGTGGAAACCAGGAACCAACAGGAAACAGAAAGAAGCCAACTCATGAGTACTTCGGAAGACCTTGCCCATTTACGCGATCACATCGCCATTCTGCCGGCGGCGGCAGAGTATGCTGACCAGATGGAGGCGCTCCAGGCGCTAGTTTATGGCGTTGATCCACGCGACGAGCGCCAGATGACGTTCAACGCCGCTCATTTCCGCCAGCATTTGCATGTCTTTCCTGAAGGCCAGTTCATCGCGGTGGATATGTGCAGCGATACAGTTGTCGGTGTGACCGTGAGCATGCGGATCGCCTTCGATCCACGCCGCCCGGTGCTGCGGCCGTGGTGGGAACTGACCGGCTACGGCTGGCTTTCCACCCACGTTCCAACAGGCACATGGATGTACGGCGTCGAATCGTCCGTGCACCCTAACTACCGCGGATTCGGGATTGGCCGCCGCCTGATGGATGCGCGGAAGGCGGTGCTGCGGCGTTTGAATCTGCGCGGCATGGTGGCTGGCAGCGCCATCATCGACTACCACAAGGTGGCTGACCATGTACCTGTGGAAACCTATGTGGCGGATGTGGTGGCTGGACGGCGCTTCGACACCAATTTGTCCAAGCAGCTCAAGATGGGCTTCCGCGCGCATGCGATCATCCCCAACTACCTGATGGATTGGGACTGCCAGGGTTACGGCGTTGAGATCATCTGGGAAAACCCGGATTACGTCCCGGTGCGTCCGGTACGCCGTCCTGCGCTGGGCCAGTCTGTGCCACTGGGACTGTAGATCGCACGGCCTAGGACGAATCAAACAGGGCGCTCGATGGGATGAGCGCCCTGTGGGATGGTTCAGGCGGGTCCGGTCAGTGTGTGTGGGAGACGGGAACGCCCAGCATGCCCGCCAACAGCCGCTCCATCGCCATTGTATGGCTGCACACGCCGCGGCTGTGGAAGAAGTCGCAGTCGCAGTGCCATTTCTCGCTGGCGATGCCGAAATTGTGATCGCTGTTTTCACCGTGGAAGGTTACGTCGAAGGAAACGAAGCGGATGCGATCTTTTTCATCGGCGTAGCGTTTGGCTTTCTCGATGTCGCTAACCACGTTCTGGCCGGGGCCATAGGGCAGCGGTGGGCGCTTGAGCATCGGTTCAAGCAGCTTTTCCAGCGCCATGCAGTGTGGGCAGATGTGATGTGACTGGAAGCCGGGGCAAGAGCAGTGCCAGCCCTGTTCGTTAAAATCGACGATATAGCTGTTGTTGTCTCCCCGGAATTCGACCTGAAAAGCACGGAACGTGATACGGCGCGGTTCTTCGGCATAGCGGCGAGCTTTCTCGATCTTGCCGATCATCCCATAGTCCATAGCGCGGATTGCCTCCTTAGCAAACTCGACAGTCGGGTATACTAAAAGCACACGCGCGGCCTGGAAGCTCCACCGCCGCGCGTGATTAAGTCCTGATGAAACGATGTTGGCCCGGATACACTCATGAGCCGCAGCTCTCCTCTTTGCCAACCTGCTTCCAGTTTAAGCGGCTTTTAAGCTGTTGTCAAACGAAGATCAGGCAGCCAGAATCGGAACCACGCAGTATTGGGGGGATTAGGATGATCGGCGCGCAAGAACACCGTGAAAAAGCAGGCCGCGGCCCGGTGACGGCCGCGATTGTGACCGTGAGCGATACGCGCACGCCGGAGACCGACCAGAACCGGCGCTATCTGGAGGCGCGGTTGGGGGAACAGGGGCACCAGGTGGCGGCCTACCGGCTCATCAAGGACGAGCCGGATCAGGTCGAGGCGGTGATCAACGAACTGACGGCGATGCCGGGCGTGCAGATCATCCTGTTCAACGGCGGGACGGGCATCAGCCCGCGTGATACGACCTACGATGTGGTCAGCCGCCGCCTGGAGAAGACGCTGCCGGGCTTCGGCGAACTCTTCCGCATGTTGAGCTATGCAGAAGTGGGGGCGGCGGCCATGTTCAGCCGGGCGACGGCGGGGGTCTGTCGGGGGACGCTGATCGTCTCGATGCCAGGCAGCCCGAACGCAGTGGAGGTGGCGATGGAACGGCTGATTTTGCCGGAGATCAACCATTTGGCGTGGGAGATCGCGCGGAAGGGGTGATCACCCTCTCCGAAACCTCTTTTTAGATTGGCCCGCAATTCCCTGACGAGGCTTCGCACAGATGCAAAAGGTGCAGAGGAATAAAGCGGATTGGGGTATTTTCAGGGTGGGAGACGGGTCGATGAGCGCAGCCCGGCCATGAAATGGCCGGGCTAGTTGAAGATCATCCCCTATGGGGGTGCCCCGTACAGTGTGAAAAACCTATCCCTGTGAACCCTACTCCCAAACCCAAATTACATGGGGAGTGGGAGTCAGGGTTCGTTGGGATTGAGCAGATAAACCGGTTAGCTGCCGGTCACGACCGGGAGTTCAGCGGCTTTCCAGGCATTGATGCCGCCAGCCATATTCCGGACGTTGGTGTAGCCGAGCAGTCCGAGCTGGGTGGCGACGATGCCGCCGCGATAGCTGGAGGCGCAGTAGACGACGATGTTGGCGTCCAGATCGGTGGGCATTTCATCCAGGCGGGAGAAGAACTCGTCTACCCAGACGTGTGTCGCGCCTTCGATGTAGCCCTCGTCCCACTCTTTCTGGCTGCGGACATCCAGCAGCAGATCGGGCATGGTCTCGAACATTTCCTCAAACAGGTCAGCCGGTTTGACCGCGCCCCAATTCTGCGGCAGTTTGGCGATGTACTCGCCGACGTACTCAGCCAGCATCGGGTCGATGGCTTCGGGAACCTCACCCACCTCGGCTACAGCGGGTTCTTCGACGACCGGCAGTTCTTCACCGACCCAGGCATCAAAGCCGCCTTTGAGTACCTTGACATCCGTGTAGCCGAGGATTTGCAGCGCCGTCATGGCGATGGTGGCACGGAAGCCGCCCTTGCAGACAACGACAATCGGGGCATCCAAGTCGGGCAGCACGTTGAGGTTCTCGCCCAGGGTGCGGAGCGGGACGTTGATCGCACCCTCGATGGTGCCGAAATCGTCCAATTCCTTGACTTCGCGGACATCCAGGATGACAACATTGGGGTTTTCGGCCAAGAGGGCAGTAAAGTCCTCAAGCGCCAATACGCCGTAGTCTTCTGGCAGCTTTTCGTTGTAGGCTTCCAGGTGCGGCATCAGCAAATCTTGGATGACATCGACTTCTTCGGTCGTTTGTGCAAGAGCCACTGCCGGCAGCAGCAGCAGAGCCACAATCAGAAGCCGGATCAAAGTACGCATGTTCACAAACCCCTTCCTTCAATCAATCAGCAGAAACGAATTCGGTACACTGCTTTACCGTCGCCTGTGCGCCAAGCGGCGGAATTTCAACCTCGGTTAGTCCGGCAGATCGCCGGGATCGACGATCACGTCGCGGTTGGCGCGGCGCTCTTTTGAATCGACTGCTCGCCGAGTCAAAAACAAGTCTTCGTTCTGGTGACAAGCATCGCAGCTTTCGGTCTGCGGGGTGATGCGCTGGATGTTGTGCGGCGTCGCAGGCATCCATGTTGGGCGGCTGTCGAAGTTCGGCAGCAGATTCTCGCCGTAGTAGCTGAAGGAGTCCGGCGCGATGGGGATATGCCGCACGACCACATATTCATATGGACGGTCTTCGGTCGGATTCGGGTTGCGCCCGATGTAGAAGCCCATGAAGCTGTTTTCGACCGTGTAGAAGGGAATGCCGTCTTCGCTCTTTTGGACGTGGCAGTTCACACAGTTGATGTAAGTCGTGCTATGGCATACCTGGCAAGATAGATCATCCGGATCATGGGCAGCGTGCATTTCGATCTCGGCGTTTTCATCACCGATCACAATGTCCTCATGGCAGTTCTGGCAGGCTGGCTCTTGCGCGCCTTCATACCGGCTGGTGGCACCAGGCTGGGACATCCCGTGCATGGAGTCGGCCGTGTGGCAGTCCATGCAGTCCATACGGGCGCGGAAGTGGACATCGCTGCGCACGCCTTCATTAGCGCCGTAGTATTCATTCTTGACACGGCTGCCGTGACAGGCGGTGCACTGCCGCCCCATTGATGGGGACGGGTTGAAGACATGGCCGTTCACCAAGCCACCGCCGACGTTGGTCGGTTGGCTGACGTGGCAGTCACCGCAGGAGGCATGACACTGGTTACAGTGGTTGGCCTGCATCTCTTCCAGTGCGGCATGGTTTTCCGGCGCACTGCGGGCATACAGTGACGTATCGTAACCCGCCAGCGTGCTGTGCAGACTTGCGAAAGCTGGCTGGGCTACATCGACATGGCAGCGGCCGCAGATTTCTGGAGTAGTGACCACTTCGGTCACGAGGCCTTCATGGGCGGCGTTGAAGTCGTCCACTGATTGGCCGCCATGACACTCGGTGCAGTTGATATACGAATGCACATCATCCCCAAACTTTTTGGCGTCGATCCAGACGCGCTCCCATGGCTCCACCGGAGTCACGGACCCCCCTCAGCCAGGCCCTGAAGACAGGGACTCGCCTTTCTCTTCGACCGGGAGAGCCAACTCCTGCAGCCGCGCCTGGTCGGTGTGGCAGGCCAAGCATTCGTGGTCGGTGAAAGGGGGAATATCGTGGAGCGGACTCGCTCCCAAACGTGATGGTGTGCTGGCGAGCAGAGCAGCACCGATGGCGATCAAGGTGCTGCCCCCGGCAATTAGGGCCGAAAGCAGTCTGCGGTGCGGCATAATCAGGTCCTCGGTTAGGAAAAAGCGCAAAACATTGGGGTTCCGACTTCCTAACACCTTCAACCCTACCAAAACTGCCCTAAAATTCATTAGTGACAAACATCACAATCGACAGCAAAATGTCACATTTTTTTACTGATCGAGGGATGATCGAGGGATGAGACGTGGTAGGAGCGTTAACCCGCCAGCACGCGCTGGAGCGTTTCTGGGTCAACATTGCCGCCTGACAGCACGACAGCTGTTGGGCGGCTGCCGGGTGAAACCAGGGCGGATTGCAGCGCAGCGACACCGACCGCGCCGCCGCCCTCAACGATCCAACCGGCTTCGAACGCCAGCCAGCGCATCGCTTGAGCGATGGCTGCCTCTTCGACCAGCAGCACGTGATCCACGACGCGGCGGGCTAGATCGAAGGTGATCGAACCGGCCTCGATTTCACCGGAGAGGGCTTCCGCCAGCGTGTTATAGGTCTGCGGTAGCGCTGCGCTGTGGATGAAGTTGTAGAGCGCCGGGGTGCAGACCGAACAGACGCCGATGATCTCAACAGCCGGGTTATGGGCTTTGAGCGCCAGCCCGATCCCGCTGATGAGGCCGCTGCCGCCCGCCGGGACGAGCACGCGGGCTACATCCGGCAGGTCATCCAAGATTTCCAGCGCGATCGTGCCGCCCCCCGCTACAACGAGCGGGTCGTTATAGGGCGAGACGAACGTCCAGCCCTCGGCGCGTTCCAAGCGGCGGGCTTCGGCCTCAGCTTCATCATAGGTGCTGCCGAAAAGAACAACCTCCGCACCATAGCGCCGTGCTCCTTCGACCTTGCGGCGAGGCGTATGGCTGGGCATGAGGATACGGGCGCGGGCATGCAGCAGATGGGCGGCATAGGCCACGCCCTGGGCATGGTTGCCCGATGAGGCGGTGATGATGCCACGGGCGCGCTGTTCGGGCGTCAGGGCAAGCAGGGCATTCAGCGCCCCGCGCGCCTTGAAAGAGTGGGTGCGGTTGGTGTTTTCTAGCTTGAGCCAAACATGATCGCCGAGACCAGGAGCCTGTTCCAGCGGTGTTGGGCGCAGATAGGCGCTCAGCCGGCTCCGAGCCAGGTGAACATCGGCGGCGGTGACAACGGGATCAAGCGGCAGCATGGGGAAGTCCTTGTTGATGCGCGCGGCAAACTGCTCGAAAGGATACCATGGCACACAGGATCGGGGTACAGCGGTGGGCAAGTCAATGGGACGGGCTGTTTACGTAAATCCTCAAGGATAGTATAGTTGAAGGTAAGTTTGATTCGCACCACACTGGGAAGCGGCATGTTTATTGACAATCACCCTGAAGCCGTCCGCCGGATGTATCAGAGCGATGAAGCCCTGCGAATCCGTGCGGACACCTATGCGCGTTACGCCGTTCCCCAGATCAGCTTCCCAGAGTGGGCATTGAGCTGCGTTCGTGCCTGGCGCGGCGACGAGGCGATCTTGGATGTTGGCTGCGGGCCAGGGCGCTGGTATGAAACCCTGCGGGAATATCTGCCAGAGTCAACGTACCTGGGACTAGATTTATTCCCAGCGATGCTGCGCGAACATCCGGCTCTGCAGCGCATCACCGTCGCCAATGCGGAAAATCTGCCCTTCCCGGAGCAGTCCTTCGATGTAGTGATGGCGAATCACATGCTCTTCCACGTGCCGAACGTGGAGACAGCGCTGCGCGAGTTCCGGCGCGTCCTCAAGCCGGAGGGTTTCGTTATGGCGACAACCAACAGTATCCACACCATGCCGGAACTGCAAGCTCTGCTGCGGCGGGCGGTGACGCTGCTGGTTCCGCCAGGTGTTTCCCATGTGCATGCCCCCGCCCAACATGCCGACCGCTTCACACTCGAAAGTGGGACACGGTTGATGGCGCGGCATTTCTATGCCGTTGTCCGCTACGATCTGCCGCGCATCTTGGTGTTCCCGACTGTCGAGCCGGTGCTGGCCTATTTGGAAAGCACCCGCCCGGTCCGTGAAGGTGAACTGCCGCGCGGTGTCGCCTGGGAAGATGTGATGACGGTGGTGCGCGAGCAGGTCAACCGCTTGATTGAACACTTTGGCGAACTGGTGGTGAATGTGCTCACCGGCGTGCTGGTGGCGACGGATCGCGGCGACTTCATCCACGAATTCATGGAACAGCAGGCGCGCTCTCAGGGGGGATAAATCCAAGCGGTCGCATGTTCGCACGCGCCTGCTGAGCTGCGTTTGGTTGAACACTCCGCCTCAGCGAATGTAATTAGCTGGGTTGCTCTGGCTGCCTTTTTTGCCGTCCGGCCAGGTGGTGCGCTCGTCGAATTTGACGCCGGAGACGTTGGCCCCGGTCATCGTCGCGCCCTGGAGGTTGGCTCCGTTCAGGATGGCATTAGTCATGTTGGCGTTGGTCAGGCGGACGCCGGTCAGGTTCGCGCCGGTGAAGTTGGCGCCGAGCAGAGTCGCCGCCTGAAAATCGGCAAAGGGCATCTGGGCGCTGGTGCAGTCCACGCCGGTCATGTTAGTGGAACGCAGGATGGTCTCGCGGCAGGTACAGGCCATCATGTTGGCGCCGCGGAGCGTCGCCCCTTCCAAGCTCAGCCGGGTGATGTCCAGCGCACTCAAATCTACCCCTGCCAGACGTGGATTGGCCGAGGCACTGATGAGGGCGAGGATCAACTCTTTACGGGTGATTTCCGCCATGTTCGCTGTCCTTCCTGAAATAGGCAATCATCTGATCGATGGTCGTGTCCAAGGGCGTCTGGGGCTGCCAGCCCGTTACCGCCCGGATTCGGTCGAGGGACGGGACACGCCGCCGGAAATCTTCAAAGCCGGCTTCGTAAGCCTGGTCATACGGGATCAACTGGATTTCAGAAGCGCTGCCGGCCCGATCCCGGACGCGCCGGGCTAGATCGAGGATACTGATCTCCTCCTGGCTGCCGATGTTGAATAACTGCCCAACCGCCGCCGGAGTCTCGGCTAGCGAGAAGATTCCTTCTACGGCATCACGAACATTGCAGAAGCAGCGCTGCTGCTGGCCGTCGCCATAAACACGGATGGGCGCACCGCTGAGCGCCGCCTGCACGAAGCGCGGCAGCACCATCCCGTATTGGCCGCTCTGACGCGGGCCCACAGTATTGAACAGCCGGAAAATAACTACCGGCAGACCTGCTTCCTTATGGTATGCCAGCGCCAAAAATTCGTCAATCGCTTTGGAGGCGGCGTAGCTCCAACGGCTGCGGATGGTCGGTCCTACCAGCGTGTCATCATCTTCATGGAAGGGGAAGCGCACGCCCTTGCCGTAGACCTCTGAAGTTGAGGCCAGCATCACTTTGCGGCGGTAGCGCCGGGCTGTTTGCAGGACTACCTCAGTTCCACCGATGTTGATTTCGATGGTGGCAATGGGATTCTTGAGGATGCGTTCCACACCGACAGCCGCAGCAAGATGAAAGATGATGTCGCATTCGCTGACCAGACGATCCATCACCAGGGTGCTGCGGATGTCCTCGATGACTAATTGGACATCAGACCGCCCGGTCAGGTGAGCAACATTTTCCAGCCGTCCGGTGCTGAGGTCATCAACCAGAGTCAGGCGGTATCCGGCGGCCAGCAGCCGCTCAGCCAGATGGCTGCCGATGAAACCTGCACCGCCTGTAATGAGCGCATGTGCCAAACGTCACCTCGTTACCCAGTTCACTGCTCCACGATGCGAATCTACTGTGCCCATGTTACCGCATGGCGGGAGGGGCTTCAACCGAGGGTTGGGCAAGGGGCGGCGATCCGCCAAAATCACCGAACTCCGACGGGCATCTCCGTGTTATTCTGGCAGAAGTGGGGGCGTAGCTGGCTGAATAAAACAGATCATGCCTAACAAAACTCATTTTAGGAGGCCGTTAGGCTTTTCGTGCCACAGTCAAAGTCGTGAGGATCATTCCAGAGGGAACATGTCATCTATGGCGAACATTTTATCCATCGTCGTTCCGGCTTATAACGAAGAAGACGGCGTCGCCGCAGTTATCGAGCGCACGCTGGCGGTCGAGCCAGAGCTGCGTAAGGTTGGGCTGGACGGTATGGAACTCATCATCGTCGATGATGGCTCCAAAGACCGCACCGCCGAGATCGTCAAGAACTACATCGATCGCGGTGTGGTGCTGATCCAGCATAAGAAGAATCGTAATTACGGCGGGGCCATCAAAACCGGGTTCAGACACGCGCGGGGTAACCTGCTGGCCTTCATGGATGCCGACGGCACGTATCCGCCGGAGTACTTCCCCAAGATGGTGCAGGCGCTCTTTGAGCAGAATGCTGATCTGGTGATCGGATCGCGGATGGCGGGTGTGGAAAGCCAGATGCCGCTCACACGGCGGATCGGTAACACACTCTTCGCCGGCCTGGTGACGATCATCGGCAACGTCCGCATCACGGACAGCGCCAGCGGCCAGCGTATCCTCAAGCGTGAAGTGCTGGAGAAGCTGTACCCGCTGCCGGATGGGCTGAACTTCACGCCGGTGATGAGCACGCGGGCGCTGCACGAAGATTTGAAGATGATCGAAGTGCCGATCAAGTACGAAGAACGCGCCGGCGAAAGCAAGCTGAGCGTCGTCCGGGATGGTTTCCGCTTCCTATTTACCATCCTCAGCACCGCCGCGCAGTACAATCCAGTGCGGCTGCTGGGCGGCCTGTCCATCCTCTCGGTGGTGTTGGGGGCACTGGCGCTGGTGCCTTGGCTGCTGGCAGTGAGCAGCGGCGTAGAGGATCGCTCGGCTTACACCTACCTGCTGTTCGCAGCCATGACCTTCGCTATCGCTGCGGTGAACCTCTTCAGCGTGGGTACGGCCTTCAATTATGTAGTGAGCCTGTTCTACCGCCGTTCGATCCGCCAGGGGTTGTTTGGCCGCCCGATCTTCGGTAAACCGATGGAAATGAAGTTCGGGACTATCGGCATGATCTTCCTGGTCATTGGCGCGGTACTCTTCTTGGCGGCACTCATCGCCAGCCCAACGGAGCCGCTCTGGTTCCTGCTGGTTCCCAGCGCCATGTTCGCCATCACCGGCATTCAGTTAGGGACCTGCTGGATGCTCATCAAAATGCTGGCGCAGTTGAGCCAGCGTGATCTGCTCGCTGCCGGGGATATGGTGGCGAACGATGAAGCGGCGGAAAACAGCGTTGTCATCCGCCGGACGAACGAAGTGCAGAAGGTTGCCTCGGAAATCAATAAGGCCTTCACCTAGATTTGATTGGAAACTAACCGATCCCAGATGTAGTGGTAGTTCATACACTGACCGCTTGAGGAGAACACCTATGAGCAGCAAGCCAATTCCCCAGATCAACTACGATGATCTGCGCCGCCAATACCCAAAATCGCCGGAACCCTGGACGGGCAATGACGTCTCTGGCCGCCGCGACCTGCCCGACCCGATCCGCGAAAATCTGGGTTCGCGCCGTGTGCCCAAGCTGAGCAACGTGCGCTTCCCGGATGCGGATCCGATTGTGGCAAAGTTCACCGAAGAATACCGCCAGTACGGGGTGGATGTCCTGCTGGTGAATCCGCCGGCACCGGATGGCGGTATCTGGATCCGCAGCCAGCACCGTGTGGGCCGGCGCAGCCGCGAGAACATGATTTGGGGGCAGGTCTCGCTGGCGCAGATGGCTGCCGTACTGTACCCGGATTACACCGTCCACATCATCGATGCCATCGCCGAGCGCATGTCTTGGCCGGAGTTCGAGAAGAAGCTGCGTGAACTCAAGCCGCGCTTCTACGTCACCCAGATGACGGCGCCGACCCTGACCAACGACAACTACGGCTGCTTCCTCGCGAAGTCGATTGGCGCCATCACCATTGCCTTTGGCACACATGTGACTCCGCTGGCGGTGGAGACGATGCGCCCGCACCCGTCACTGGATTTGTGCCTGCGGGGTGAGCCGGAAGTCACGCTGCGCGAGGTGGTCGATACGATCACCGGGCGGACGGAATTCAGCGACGAAACACTCAAGCTCTACAAGAGCTGCCACGAAGACTGGGAGCCCAAAGCTGCCGAGAAGCTGCCCAACAGCGACTTCTACGACCTGTCACACGTCAAGGGGCTGGTCTGGCGGCGCGGGCAGGAGATCATCCGCAACCCAGATCGCAACTTCATCCCCAACCTGGATGATCTGCCGCTGCCGATGCACCACCTCCTGCCGCTGGATAAGTACCGCACGCCGGTCATTAAGGGTACATACCAGTTTATCGTCACCAGCCGCGGCTGCACGGCGGGGTGCATCTACTGCATCAAGCATGTAAGCTACCAGGCTGGCCTGCGCCTCCGCAGCCCGGAGAACGTCGTCGCCGAGATCGAAATGCTGGTCAAGCTGGGGGTCAGCAATATCCACATGTATGCCGACCTGTTCACGGCTAACCGCGACCAGGTCATTGGCATCTGCAAGCTGATTGTCGAGAAGGGGTTGAAGATCACCTTCACCTGCAACAGCCGCGTGGACTACGTGGACGAAGAAATGCTCCAGTGGATGGCGAAGGCAGGCTGCACAGTCATTTCTTGGGGCATCGAGAGCGCTAACGAGGAGATTCTCAAGAAAGCGCGCAAAGGCACGACTGCCGAACGCGCCCGCCAGAGCGTCAACTGGGCCAAGAAATACGGCATCCGCAACCTGGGCTACTTCATCGTCGGGCTGCCGGGTGAAACCCGCGAGTCGATTCAGGAAACCATCGACTTCAGCAAGACGCTGCCGCTCGATTTGGCGATCTTCCACATCGCCGCACCGTATCCGGGCACGCCGTTCTTCTTCATGGTGATGGAGAACAACTGGTTCCGCCCCGGCACGCGCTGGGAGCAGGTTGATATGGATCAATCGACGGTGCTGCAATACAGCAACCTGAGCGCCGAAGATCTGGAGAAGGAAGCCCGCCGCGCTATGCGGGAGTGGATGTTCCGCCCTGGCCCGATCCTGACCTACCTAAAGTCGCTGCGGAACATCGCTGCGCTGCAATCGGCCTTCAACGTGGCTTTCCAGCAGATCAAGTGGACGCTGTTCCCCAACGCTGCGCACTGATCCACACTGTAGAGCAAGCTGCAACCCCCTGGAGCATCCTGCCCCAGGGGGTTTTTGTTGCGATAACCCTGATTGGATATCACTGGGGGCATTCGTGCCCTGAGTATGCTTTTGCCGTAATCACACCACCCACACTTGCGCGATGACGCTGTCCGGTCGCGTCAGATGGATGAAGGGGCTGGCTCCCTCGTGATGAACATTCCAAGGAATCGTCATTCTACCGGCGAGGAATCGCTCTGGTCTTTTGCGGAGTGATCTGGTTATAAGCGCAGTTTTGGTTTGATTTTCGTGAAACTTGGTTCTAATCTTCTATCCTTCGCACAAGAAATACTTCCCGAAAGGTAATTTTTAGGCCGTCCATCAATAATGTGTCAATAGGCTAAAAGGCCGGATCGGGCTTGCATTTCTATGTCACCTCCATCGAAGGGATGGCGTGGTGTGGCAGGTGGCTCTGGTCACCAGAAAAGGACGACATGATGAAGCGCCTCCGGTTCACCCGTTCAAAATTTGTTTTGTTATTGATCCTCGTTTGCCTTGTTGTTCCCATTTCAAGCCTGCTGCCGAGCGTCACCGCTACTGGAACAGCCAACGGCGCGTGCGCGATCACACCTGACCAAGTGGACGGCCAGGGCTTGAATGTGACCGGCTTCGGCCTCTCGGTCACGCAGCTTGGGCTGAACGTTACCCAGTTGGGGCTGAACGTGACGGGCTTCGGCCTCTCGGTCACGCAGTTCGGGCTGAATGTGACGCAGTTCGGCACTCCGGAACAGATCACCGCCGACATCATCAATAACCCGCTCACCTCGGCCTGGCTCACCAGCCAGCTTCCGACCATAGCTGGTGGATTGGGCTACAACGGCACGCCTACGGCTGTGCTGATTGTCGATGACTTCAGTGCTCCGACCGCTCACGGCTTCGATGTCCGCAGGGTGTTCGACGAGCTGTACGCGGCGGTGGACAGCAGCGATGACGACTTGGCTAACAACAGCCCGAACATCAGCCTGCAAAACATTGACATCAGCGTGGAGGCCATCGGCTTCGAGTCAACGGCTATTGCCAATGCGATTCGCAGCGCCGTGGATGCCCTCAAACTGCAAGGATTCAAGCACTTTGTCATCAACATGAGCTTCGGCCTGCTGCCATGCACCAGCACCACTGATGTCACGCTCACTGACAGTGGGACTGGCCAGCAGTTCCACGTCACCAATGACTTCAGCTACCATGACTTTGAAGCCGCCCGCGATCAAGCGCTCCACGCTAAGACCAAGCAGGTCTTCCCTGTGCTGGAATGCGTGGCGAAGAACACCAACGGTACCTATACCGCCTACTTTGGCTACGAGAACAAGAATTCCGTCTCGGTGACGATCCCGGTGGGGAACGACAACCGGTTCCTGCCCCACGAACCGCAAGATCGGGGCCAGCCCAGCGTGTTTGCCCCTGGACGGCGCCAGTTCGTCTTCAAGGTCGATTTCGATGGCAAGAACATCGTCTGGCAGTTGAAGGGGCCGGATGGCAAAGGCAGGACGGCCACGGCGAGTTCTAACCCAACTATGGACTGCAAACGCCGTGGGATCACCCCACCGCCGAACGGCACGATCACGCTCGCACCCATCGGCTACGGCGTAACGCAATTCGCCACGCAGACGCTTGGCGTTCCGCAAAACTTTGCCGACGAATACCTGCACTATCTGGGTACGCAGGTTCAAGACGACCCGATCACGGGTTTGCAGGCACTGCTCCGCCGCTATCTGGAGGACAGCTTTGTCGACGATCAGAGTTCAGCCCCTGGCAGCAATTTCGCTGTGATCCCGGTGGCGGCTTCGGGCAACTTCCGTCATCTGTTCGGCGGGCTGCCGCTTCAGCCCGCTTTCTTCCCAGAGACGATTGCCTCCGGCGCGACGCTCGGCGACTTCGGCGCGCGGTGGACACTCTCGCATGATGGCAACCTGCTCGCTCCTGGCGCAGGCTACGTCTTTGAGCGGGACGCCAATGGCAAAATCCTGCGCATCGGCGCAGGCACATCCTATGCTGCGCCGTTCGTGAGTATGCTCTCGGCACTCTGGCTGACTTACGACGACGCCTGCACCTTTGGCAACGGCCTACCGCCGCTGGTCAATGGCAGCCGCATCAAGAGTGCTAATACTATTGTGCCGCAGGGAGGTGTCTCGCCGCTTGACTGTGCTAAACCCGCTGTAATCGCCGATCTCTCGGTGAGCAAAGACGGCCCGTCCGCCCCTGTCACCATCGGTGGAATGGTGGAGTATACCATCAGCGTCACCAACCACGGCCCGGCGGTCGCTGAAGCTGTCACTCTGACGGACACTCTGCCCGCTGGCACCTCGCTGATCAGCATCAGCTCGGCAAGTGCAGTGTGTGAAGGGACAACTTGCAGCCTGGGTGACATGGACGCCGGCCAGACGATCACGCTGGTGGTAAAGACTACCACGCCTACGACTGCGGGCAAGATCACCAATCACGTTTCGGTCAGTTCGTCCACGGCTGACCCTAACAACGCCAATAACGCCGATTCCGCCGATGCCGAGATCAAAGCGCCAGTGCCGGTCAGCCCGGTGTTGGAATGCGTCAGCGACCAGGGCAATGGGCAGTACGTGGCCTACTTCGGCTACAACAACCCTAACAGCGTCCCTGTGACCATTCCCGTCGGGACAAAGAACCGCTTCTCACCGTCGCCGCAGAATCGCGGCCAGCCAACGGTCTTCCAGCCCGGCCGTCAGGTGGACGCCTTTACAGTGACATTCAACGGCGGCAACCTGGTCTGGACGCTGAACGGGCGCACCGCGACCGCCAGCGCCAACCTGGCTGTTCGCTGCGCTGATGCCAGCGTGATCAAGAGCGCGCCAGAAAAAGTGCGTGCCGGCTACCCGTTGGTCTACACCATGCAGGTCACCAATACCAGCCAGAAACCTGGCGCATCGGTGAACAACGTCGTCCTGACTGATCCACTGCCTGCAGGCGTCACAGTGACTGCCCTGCCTTCGAACTGTACGTTGAGCGACAGCAACGTGCTGACCTGCTCAATCGGCACGCTGGCTCCGGGTGCATCGGTTGTACTGTCGGTAACAGTAATCCCGCACGCGCCGACGGAAGCGCTGGTGAACACGGTCACGGTCACTTCGGATGAAGGTGTGAAGGGAAATCCCGCTAATAACACCTGTACGGTCACCACCCAAGTTGAGAGAAGCGACTCGTACTGATGGGTTTGGCCGCCTGAATGACGGATAAAACAGGTCGGGAGGATCAGTGCGATCCTCCCTTTTTGTTCTGCTGATCTTTTTTGTTCCCGGAATTGACTCAAGACCGTGCAAGTTTTCACCGGGTGAACTCAGCGAATTCTAACGTCATATTGACCGATTGCCTGGCAGCCTCTCATCCAGTGATATTGACCCGCCGCGTATTGCCGATTATCATGGAAACATGATCCCTGTAATCCGCATGGGTTTTTGTAATCCTCCGGTCAGATCAATTCTGGTTTCCGCACGGATATCCGCTTCACGGCAGGATGAGATCGAAAGGAGAAGAGGCGCGGTCTGCCGCTGAGACGTAGCGTTATTGCGCCACCTTCGTGAACAATCGACCCAACGACTCGCAGAACGACAACAGCAATCCTAATTCGCCTTTTGGCAGCCGCAATGCCCAACGCTTCTGGCTTATCGTGCTGGGCGTGGTCGTGCTGCTGTTCATCTTCGCGTTTGCCTCACCCAATAATTTTTCCAGCGGCAACCGCATCACTCTGAACGATTTCGCTGATGCCATCAAGGGCGGCGATATCCGTGAGGTGACGGTGCGGGGTGGGCAGGACGTGATTATCGAACTGCGCAACGGCAGTACTGTGACCTACTACAAGGAACGGGAAGCCGATCTCTTCGCGCAGCTCAAAACCTACGGAGTCACCGATGCGCAGTTGACCTCTTTCAGCTATGCGGAAATTCCCGGTGACAATACTTCCAACGTCCTCTTCCAACTGCTCATCGCCGTCATCCCTACGCTGCTCATCATCTGGCTGCTGTGGCGCATGATGCGCTCGGTGCGTACCGGGCAGGATCAGGCGTTGAGCTTTGGCCGGAGCCGCGCCCGCGTCACCCGCGATATGGAACGCCCACAGGTCACCTTCGCAGATGTGGCCGGATGCGAAGAGGCCAAAGAGGAACTCAAAGAAGTCGTCGAATTCCTCAAGGAACCGGAGAAGTTCATCCGTCTCGGCGCGCGCATTCCCAAAGGTGTGCTGATGGTCGGCCCGCCCGGTACGGGCAAGACGCTCATGGCGCGCGCGGTGGCTGGTGAAGCGGGCGTTCCCTTCTTCAGCATCTCCGGTTCCGAGTTCGTCGAGATGTTCGTCGGTGTCGGCGCCAGCCGCGTCCGCGACCTCTTCGAGCGTGCCAAAGCCGAAGCGCCCGCGATCATCTTCGTGGATGAAATTGACGCAGTCGGCCGGCATCGCGGCGCTGGACTGGGCGGCGGCCATGACGAGCGCGAGCAGACGCTCAACCAGATTCTCGTCGAGATGGATGGCTTTGAGACCGGAACCAACGTGATCGTCTGCGCGGCGACCAACCGCCCGGACATCCTCGATCCGGCACTGCTGCGACCTGGCCGCTTCGACCGCAAGGTCATCATGGACAATCCGGACATCAAAGGCCGTCAGGAAATTCTCAAAGTCCACACTAAAGGTAAGCCGCTGGCTCCTGATGCGGACATTGAGCAGATTGCCAAGATGACCGTCGGCTTCTCCGGCGCGGACCTGGAAAACCTGGTCAACGAAGCGGCGATCCTGGCAGCCCGCCGCAACAAGAAAGCCATCGGCATGAGCGAACTGAGCGAAAGCATGGATCGCGTCGTGATGGGGCCAGAACGCAAATCCCGCGTCATTTCCGAACGTGAGAAGCGCCAGATCGCCTACCACGAAGCGGGTCACGCGATCCTGCATCATGTCCTGACGCACAGCAACCCGGTTGCCAAGATCACCATCGTACCACGCGGACGCGCCGGCGGCTACGTCATGGCGCGCCCCGACGAAGAAGAGATGCTGCACACGAAGGAATACTTTGAGGATACTATCTGCGCAGCGCTGGGCGGTCGGGCGGCTGAAGAGATCGTGTTCAGCCAGTTCACGACCGGGGCCAGCAACGACCTCGAACAGGTCACCTACTGGGCGCGGGCGATGGTCACGCGCTACGGGATGAGCGACGTGCTGGGACCGCGCACCTTTGGCGGCGGCAGTGGGTCAGTCTTCCTTGGCCGTGATATGTTCGAGCAGCGTGACTACAGTGAGCAGGCTGCTGAGGAGATCGACAACGAAGTCCGCCGCATCCTGACTACCAGCTACAACCGCGCCAAGACCATCCTGCTGGAGAATCGCGCCAAGCTGGATTTGCTGGTCGAAGTGCTTTTGGAGCGGGAGACGCTCGACCGCGCCACCTTTGAAGAACTGATGGACGGCCGCCTGACCCCCACCAACGGCGCTAGTGCCACGGCCTAGTGCACCGGTTCATGTAACCTGTTCCCGACAAACGGGGCGGCCATCACAGCCGCCCCGTTTTGGTTCAGATCGTTTGCTCGATCAGCGCGTCGCCGTGCGGAGGTGGAATGACTTGGGGCGCGTCAGACTCTCGTAGCCGAGGATCGACAGCGTACAGCCCCGCCCACTGTCCTTAACGCCTGTCCAAGCCAGTTCAGGATCAAGGTAGTCGCAGCGGTTCATGTACCATGTCCCGGTTTCGACCTGATCGCCGATGCGAATGGCCGCTCCAATATCTGCCGTCCAGATCGAGGCTGTCAGACCGTAGTGGCTGTCATTCATCAGCGCGATGGCCTCAGCATCATCCTTGACCTTCATGATGCCTACAACCGGCCCGAAGCTCTCCTCGGTCATCACGCTCATCCGGTGATCGACATTCACCAAGATTTGCGGGGCCAGGTAGGGCGTTCCCGGTTCATCCGCCGGAAACAGCGTCGGATCGATTAAAGCCTGCGCTCCCTGCTGCACTGCCTCTTGAATCTGCCGCCGGACGAACTCGGCGGCGCTGGTTCGCACCATTGGGCCAAGTGTCGTTTCAGGATCGAGTGGATTGCCCAGGATGTACTGCTTGGTCAAGGCGACTGCGCCTTCGACGAACGCATCGTAGACTGCCTCATGCACATACACCCGTTCGATGCCGCAGCATGACTGACCGCTGTTGAAGAACACCCCATCTACCACATTCTCGATGGCAAAGGGCAGGTCAGCATCTGCCCGGACGTAAGCCGGGTCTTTGCCGCCCAGCTCCATCCCCGTAGCGATGAAGCGGCTGCTGGCCGCCTCTTGCACGGCGTGCCCTCCGGCCACCGATCCGGTGAACGCCACATATGTCACCCGCGAGTCGGCGATCATCCGCGCTACCGCATCATGCGGGACATGAATGTGCTGAATCACGCCTTCTGGTAGTCCAGCCGCGCGGAACGCTTCGGTATAGCGTTCTGCCACCAGCGGCGTCTGATTTGAATGCTTCAGGATGACGCTGTTCCCGGCCATCAACGCCGGAACAACCGAGTTCACCGAAGTAAGATACGGGTAATTCCAGGGCGCGAGCACCAGGACTACGCCCAACGCCTCCCGCCGGATGAATCGTTGAAAACCGGCCTTAGGCCGCGCGGGGATGTCGGCCAGGGCCTCCGGAGCAATCGCGACCATATGGCGAGCGCGTTCTTGGAACCCGCGTGAAATCTCCATCGGCGCGTAGCGGATGGGCCGGCCCATCTGCCAAGTGAGTTCGGCAGCAACGGCGTCGATGTGCTCCAGCATGTACTGAACCATACGCTCACAGATGGCGGCGCGTTCGGAAAGAGGTACTGCTTTCCAGCCGTGTTGGGCAGCAACTGCCCGCTCTAACGTCCGGTCGATTTCAACAGGCGTGGCATACGGCCGCTCGACGTAGACAGAGCCATCAACCGGTGAGATCGTCGTTTGGATTGTCGTCATGGTGATCTTACTCTGGAGTGACGTAGGCTGAGGTGATCCCGCCATCCACCAGGAAGTTGGTCCCGGTGACGTACGACGATTCGTCTGAGGCCAGAAACAGAGCTGCCTGTGCGATCTCATGCGCCTCGCCGAAGCGCCCCATCGGGATATGAACCAGCCGCCGCCGCTTTTTTTCCTCGGTGTTCAGGTATTTCATCAGCAGTTCGGTGCGGAGGGGGCCGGGAGACAGCGCATTGACCCGAATGCCTTCGCGGGCATGGATAGCGGCCAGTTCGCGCGTCATCGACAGCACTGCGCCCTTGCTGGCGGTATAGGCCAACTGCGGCGTGGCCGCGCCGAGCGTCGCGACGAACGAAGCCGTGTTGATGACGCTCCCGCCGCCAGCCCGCCGCAGCGCCGGGATGCCGTACTTGCAGCCCAGGAACACCCCTTTGACGTTGATCCGCATTGTCAGGTCCCAGACTTCTTCACTGGTCTTGACCGCGTCGTCATCATCCGCATGGCTAATCCCGGCGTTGTTGAACAAGATGTGCAGCGCCCCATACGTTGATTCAGCCGCTTGGATCATCCGTTCGCAGCCCGCCGCTTGAGAAACATCGGCGTGAACAAACATGGCTTTACCCCCCTGCGCCGTGATCTCCTGCACGGTTTTTTGCCCGGCGTCGGCGTTGATATCTACCACCACGACTGCTGCGCTCTCTTTGGCAAAAAGCAGCGCGGTGAAATAGCCGATTCCGCTGCCGCCGCCGGTCACCAGGGCAACTTTATTTTGCAACCGCATCATTGATGATCCTCTCTGTGGGGAAAAACGACTTCCCGTTAAATCCGCTCAAAGTAACGCTGGCGTTCCCAGTCGGTTACCCAACGATTGTAACTGTCAATCTCGGTGCGGAAGAAGTGCGTATAATGCTCAACCACTTCCGCCCCGAAGACCTGTTTAGTGAAGCTGCTTTCGGCAAATTGATTGACGGCCTGCTCCAGCGTATAGGGCACACGCGGGAGATGCTGCGCCGAATAGATGTCGCCATCGAACACCGCTGGCGGTTCAATCCGGTTGGTGATCCCATCCAGCCCGGAGGCAATCGCAGCGGCATAGGCCAGGTAGGGGTTGCAGTCCGCTCCTGGAATCCGACACTCGATCCGCAGGCTGCTGCCTTTACCCACGACACGGAACCCGGCTGTCCGGTTGTCGAAACTCCAGGCAACCCGCGTTGGCGCCCAGGAAAAATCCACGTAGCGTTTATACGAGTTGATCGTCGGCGCGTAAAAGACCATCATCTCCTGGACATGCGCCATCCAGCCCCCCAGGAACCAACGGAAAATCTCGGAGCCTTGCACCGGCCCCAACTGCTGAGTCCCGGCAAAAGTGTTCTGCCCATCCTTCCACAAGCTTAGGTGAATGTGCGAACTCGACCCGGCGGCCGCATCTGGTGTTGGCTTCGCCATGAACGACACGCTGAAGCCCAACCGCTCAGCCAGCTCTTTGAGGCACTGTTTGAAAACGATATGCCGGTCAGCCATGGTCAGCGCATCGGCATACCGAATGTTCAGCTCATGCTGGCCGTGTCCCCATTCGCCCTTCGAGTTTTCGACCGGCACACCCGAATGCCGCAGATGGTGGCGGGCATGGGCGGTAAATTTCTCTTCGCGTGTGCCTTGCAGGATGTGATAATCCTCAATGTACCAGCCCATCGGCGTCAGGTGATTGTATTCCTTCTCGGCAGCGGCGCGGTAAGACTCCTCGTAGACGTAATATTCCAGTTCGGAAGCTGCCATCGCGGTATAGCCGCTCTGCGCGGCTTGATCTAACTGCTTCCGCAGGATGCTGCGCGGCGCGACTGCGGTGTAATCATGGGTGGATTCTTCTTTGACATCGCACAGCACCAGTGCGGTTTTATCCAGCCAGGTCGCCATCCGCAGCGTGCTGAGGTCAGGAACCATATGGAAGTCACCGTAGCCGCGCTCCCAGTTGGCATAGCGATAGCCCCGCACCGGGTCCATCTCCATGTTGACGGTCAGCAGATAAGTGCAGGCATGTGTTCCCCGTTCTGCCATATCTTCCACGAAAAACTCGGCATCGATGCGCTTCCCCATCATCCGGCCAAAATGATCGGTAAAACCCATCACGACCGTATCGATTTCTCCGCGTTCAACCCGTTCGGCAAGTTCGGCGAGGGTCAGCATTCCACGTATCGGGGTCATAGCATGCTCCAAGAAACCGGTGAATCTATTCAGAAGCCGTATATAGGCGCATAGTTATACCCTGTTATGCCGAGTTGTGGAATGATGAGGAAAGGAAATCGAGCTTCAGCATGAATGGCCGAGTTTGCGAAGGGCCTCGCGAGCTGCCTCGCGCATCTGACGGTTTTCGCCTTCCAGCGCCAGGATGAGCGGTTTGACTGCACGGACATCGCCCAGGTCGCCCAGCGCTTCGGCTACCGCATACGGAACCCAGGTCTCCTCGTCATCGATCAGCGCCAGCAGCGGATCGACAGCCCGTGAATCGCGAATCCAGCCCAATGCCGCTGCTGCTTGCATACGCACTTCCGGTTCGCTGTCTTTGAGTGCGCCGATGAGCAGCTCTACCGACTCGGCGTCGCGGATCCACCCCAGCGCGAAAGCCGCTTGGACGCGCACTTCTGTATCTTCATCAACCAGCGCTTCACGCAGTGCGAAAACCGCGCGGGGATTCCGCAGCCAACCGAGCGCCGCTGCGGCTCCCGCGCGGGTCTGCGGGCTGACGCTGTACAGCGCTTCAATGAGCGGATCGACTGCGCGTTCGCCGAACTTCTCCAGCGCCACGGTTGCATCGTAGCGCACTTTGGCATCCGGGTCTCTGAGAGCGGCCAGTAAATTGGGGATAGCACGAGGATCGCCAAGCTGTCCCAGCGCCCAGGCCGCGTAGCGGCGCGTCTTCGGGCTGGAGTCCGCCAGCGCCACCAGCAGCGGCTCGACGGCGCGCAGGTCGCCGATGGACCACAGCACCCAGATCACCTTCTGCCGCACGGTCGAAGGTGCGTCCCCCAGCGTACCGATCAGGTTCTCGACTGCCGGTTTGCCAATCCCGGCCAGCGCAAACGCCGCCAGTACCTGAGTCTGCTCGCCGCCTTCACGCATCGCCGCCAGCAGCGCCCCCACTGCTGGCTGCCCGATCTGGCCGAGTTCCCAGGCAGCCTGCATCCGCATCCGCGCATCGCTGGTTGTGCACAGTTGGTGGCGCAGGTGTTCGATAGCTTCCGGGGTGGTCATGACTGCCTCTGGGCTGCGCCAGACGGGAATATGGGGATCGGTGCGGGACGATTCTCCTTCCGGGCGATCATCCAGCCCCATCCACAGCGCCCGCCGGAACCATGAAACCGAGCGTCTATCCGGCTCATTGTGCGTGTTTGTCATCGCGGTTTGCCCTGCCGACTCGCCCACACCCTCGGCTGATTCCATCGTAGGCAGAGTCGAGGCTGCGAGTCACCCCCTCAGATCAGGGGGATTATCGCTTTCGTCAAACCGCGTCCCGCTTCGTTTAGGATAATCACAGATTTTGCCTTGGCCTATCCCACAATGGTCAGGAGCTTGAGGATTGCGAACAGGCCGAAGGCAACATGAGTCAGTGCAGCGGCGCGGGTCGATCCGGTATAGACCCGCACGCTGTTGTAGATCAGCGCTGCAATGAATGGGACAGCCAAGCTGTACCAGATGCCAGGAAAACCCTGGAGCGGCGCGGGATACATCAGCAGGTGAAACAGGCCATACAGCGCCGCCGTCCCCAGGAATCCCGGCCACGGGCCAAGCCAGCGGCGCAGCGATGGGAGCAGCACCCCTTGGAAGAGCATCGCTTCGGCAAAGGGCTGGAACAGCACCATATACAGGACGGCTACAATCAGAGCTGCCGGTGGGATGGGACGTGGGCCGAAGTACAGCACCATCAACTCGGCTTCCGGCAGGAATGTGGACGTCGCCGCGCGGGTGACAATGTCGAGCGTAACCGCAAGCCCAACCCCGACCAGCAGCAGGAAAAACACATTCGGTTCACCTGTACCGCGTTCCCGCCACAGCGCTGCCAAATAATCCTCTCCCCGCCGCGTGAACAGGATGAAGCCTATCACCAGGAGCGCCGCGAGCGTCCAGCCGATGAGCAGATTGTAGAAGGAGTCGGCGAACAGAACGGCGGCCAGCGTCGCGCCTAGGATGACCGCTGCGACTGCCGCGACAAGCGTCGTCAGCGCGTTGGCGAGCGTCCAGGGTGGGGCAGGAGCAGCAGCGGCGATCCGGGAAAATAGGCGTTGGAACATCGTGATCCTCTTTTGAGCAGGACCATTGTATCCCAGCGCCGCCCGCCAGACGACAGCCTCTCAGTCTGCACTCATGTACGCTTTGCGGCAGGATTAGGTCTCGATTTTTCCAATCGCTTGTCATAATTCCTACTAGCAGGGTATAGTAGTACTTAAGTCCTATTCACTGTGCCAGGACAGCCGACTTATGCCATACGTTTTTATCAGCTACGGTGTCAAGAATAGAAGCTATGCCGAAAAACTCACGGCTAAACTGCAAGAAGAAGGCATCGAGGTTTGGATCGATGAACACAGCATTCTCAAAGGTGCAGAATGGACCGATGCCATCTTCGCAGCCATCGATGCCTGTGCTGCCTTTGTGGTTGTGATGACTCCTGAATCCCGGCACTCAAAATGGGTCAAACGAGAAGTCAACTATGCCGACCGAATTAGCAAACGCATGTTTCCAGTTCTCCTAGCTGGGGACAACTGGCCATTCTTCACCGGTACACAGGTTGAAGATGTGCGCTCACCCGATAATCCTGGTCAAGCGCCAGACTACAACGGCAAACTCCCTTCGGAAGACTTCATCAAATCCCTCAAAGAGGTTTTGAATGCTCCTTCCAATGCATCAACTGTTTCTTCTTCGCGCTATCCCACGGACAAACATGAGATTACGCTTTCCAAGCGACCATCAAAGCAATCTACCCGCCCCCGCTGGCTTCTTCCTGCGGCAGGACTGCTGGTTGCTGTGCTGGTCGCGGCTGTGCTGCTCTTCATTGCCAGCCGTCCGCCTAACCAGCCTCCTGCAGCTCCTTCGATGACTGCGACCGGAGCAGCAGCCGTCATCCTTCCATCAGCGACTGATCTTCCGCCAAGCGATACGCCTGTACCACCATCCCCTACCTCTATCCCGGCGTCAAACACACCGGAACCACCCACGGCGACGCCTGTGCCGCTGTCTCTAACTCCCATCCCGGCGTCAAACACACCGGAACCACCCACGGCGACACCTGTGCCACCATCCGATACGCCCCTGCCGCCTACTGCGACCTCAACGCCCGCTCCACCCAGCGACACACCCGCCCCGCCAACCCGTACACCGCTTCCGCCATCTCCCACAGACACGCTGACACCCAGACCAACGCGAACCCATACACCAACCTACACCCTCAAACCACCGACCGCTACGCCGGTTACTCCGACCCTGGCACCGTCTCCGACAGATACGCTGCCGCCGACATCGACACCTAGCTTGACGCCAACGCCCATTCCGAGTGCGACTCCGTCACCTACGCAACCTCCGTCGTCCACGCCGCGCCCCACGCACATTCCAACGCCGACCTCGATGGCATCGATTACGGACGAGTTTCGAGGGCAAATCACCCTAGAAGAACCGCTGCATTTCTATGTGTTCACCGCGCGGAAAGACGAACGGGTGATCTTCACCCTGAAGTCACGAGAATTTGTGCCCGTTCTGATCCTGCGTTATCCCAGCGGCATGGTCGGCTACAGCCGCCGAGTTGATGTCGAGAACTGGCCTGGCAGTAACGAAGTCACCATCAACATCCAGGTTCCATTCGATGGAGTCTATGTGCTGATCGTCACCGGGGAAACGCGCCAGACTATTAACGGGGCCGTCCCGCCAAGCGGCCAGTTCGAGCTTACTACCAACGTGCTGCTCGATCCGACTTTCGATGCGGGTACGCTCCCAGCCATCACGATTGATCTGGGACGGCGCGTGCTGGTACGCCAGGTTCCCGATACTGGCGCGAAAGCCTCAAAGCGGATTGACCCCAACCAGTTGGTCATCGCTCTGGAACGAACAGGTGATAACGGTTGGATACTCATCCGCACTCTGGATGGAAGTATTGAAGGGTGGGTGCGCGCCGATACGCTGACTCTCTACGGTAACCTGGCAGTGCTGCCAGTTCGCATGAATTGAGGACAGGGTGCAGCTCATGTGCCCTGTCTTTAGAAATCCATTGCCCTATGCGGCATTTCGCAGTGCACGGCGGCGTAGAAATGTGTCTGTTCCCGCCAGTAGTACCGATAGGATCAACCCTGCTGCGGTGATCGCAGCTCCAGCCTCGAATCCCGGCATCCTGAAGCGAAACTCTACCGTGTGTTCTCCGGCTGGCAGATATACTGCCCGGAAGTCATAGTTGGCACGATAGAGTGTCGATTCCTGCCCGTTGACCGTAACCGACCAGCCCGGATAAGCTGCATCCAGAAGCACTAAGAAACCAGGCTGATCAAGCTGCGCTTGAATGGTGACATGCTGCGTGGCATAGTCCGTGATCTTCACGTTTTCAGATACAGTTGTTACATCCCCAGAAGGTAGATCAGCCGGGGCAGGCACTTCCAGGAGAACTTGACGTGATAGGTCGAAGTTGGGTGCAGTCAGCCGTTCCAGCAGCTCTACATCGTCGGTCACTGTCTCTGCCTGATGTACCACAAAAGCCCGCGGCAGAAGACTCTGATTCTCATAGACATATAGCGAACCATCTTCATATGCCAGTTGGAGGCGCCCGTTAAGATCATCCTCAAGCGGCTGGTAGTGCATCACATACTGGATGTTGAACAAATCCAGTATCCGGTCCGTGACCACTGTCGAGCGAATTCGGTACGAAGAGGCAAATTCCATCCCCACTGCCAGCGCTATCTGGGAATATCGCTTGGACGGAAAATCCGAACCCGTCGGAACCTGAATACCATATGGGGTACCACTGTTCGCTGGCATTACGTCATACAAATCTAACACGCGGACTGGCCCCAAGTCTGCAAGGGACTGCTGCATGAACTGTGAGGCTGGCACTTCAGGGTACACCCAGCTATCTGGAATTACTGGGTTGAAGTTGAATCCGAAAACGAATAAATCCAAGGCCACGATGATGACTGATCCCGTCAGAAGACCGTTCATCTGGATGCTCTGACGGCGGTATAGAATTAGCAGCCCAACGAATAACAACACAATAACAACCGGAAAATACACATCGAGGTTGATCGGGCGGTAAAGCCCTTGGATCGTCTCGTAGTTCACTGCTAGACGATTGATCGACATCAGTCGATCTCGGAATGCTGTCATTCCAATGAAGGCTGCCACCAGTCCCACGACTGAGACCATCGCTGCAGCCACAAGTCCGATCATCAAACGACGCACAATTGTGGTATTCCGAAGCTGTTGGATGAAATAATCGAAGCCAAATGCGGCTAAAACGATCAAGCAGAAGGTGAATGCCATGCGGTAGCGCGAGGCTGAGACGACATTAAACACGGGTAATCGCTTGATGAAGTCAATCAGTGGGACTCCGAAGGCCAGCGCCAGCATCACAAGTCCTGCTGTTAGGAAGAAATATATCTGCCTGCGCTGCTCAGCAGTCAATTCCTCTGACGACCGCCGCAGGCTCACGATAACCGCTATGATCCCGAACGCCAGCGGGATAACACCAATATATATGGTTTGTTCAATGTAATTGACACCCAGGTAGACATCCATGTTATTTAGAGCCGGATTACCGAAGGCATTCGGCAGCACCAGCACAATGGCGCCCACTACGATGTTCATGAGAAAATCCAGGTTCAACCCTTCCCCTGAAGCAGCTACCAGCTGCATTCGGCGCTCAGATTCCCCGGTCAGATTGAGCCAGTTCCAGAACGGCAGCACCAATACTGCCGCCAGCATGACTCCTAGAAACATCCCCAGCACTAACAACCCAGCAGCCTGCGCTGCCCCGCGCATATTGCTCCGAGACACATACATCATGTACAGCCGAAAGAGACTATACAATCCCAACAGAAGGAACTGGATAAAAGAAATCTGGAGATGTCCGGCCAGTAGATTGTTTCCTACTACCACACCCAACAGCACTGCGCCGCTCAAGCGCCTCCGGCTGAGGATGCGTTCCCCGGCCCAAAATACTATCGGCATCCAGGTATAACCTGCGCCCAGTGGATAGCTTAACCACATCAACATTGATCCGCCCAACATGAAGGCGATGCCACCGATGAGCGATCCCACAAAGCTGATACGCAGCAGTCGCAAGAATAGGTACATCCCGAAGCCGGCTACAAACATCCGCAGCGCGGCTGAGAACGCGAACGAGGCATTCAGTGGCAGCAGGTTGCTTAGCAAATGAATTGGATACAGCACAGTGCTTTCGCCGTTGGCGAAGTGCGGCGTTCCGGAATAAGTGTACGGATTCCAGAATGGAAACTCACCGTCCTTGAACGCTTCACGGGTCACCATCGCCCACGGATAGAACTTCAGGGTCATATCCGACATCAGAAAGTTGGCCGGTCGTTCAAAATTGCTCGGGGTTCCCGTTCTGAAAAAGGCGAAGTCAAAGATCTGATCGGTTGGCAGCATAGCCATACCGCCAAACAGCGAACGACTGTAGAACACCGCGAGAATTAAAACAAATACACCGGCAGCTATCAGATTGCGACGCAGGCTGTTCTCCTGGATCGCGGAGTCCAGCGGCATCTTTCTGGCAGATGTCATTTGCAATCCTTGTTTTGGTGTAAAAGTTGACCTTAGTGAAGCCTAACGACCTCGCAGGCGAATAAAAACAATCACACCCGCGCACAACAGCCCCACAATTACGACACTGCCGAGCAGGGTTTGCGCCGCATAGTTGTCGCGTGTCGTCAAAACCAACTGCGTTTCTAGCGGTCGCACAGTCGGGACTGGCGTCGATGTAGCTTCGACCAGGCGGAAAGGAGTTGGCGATGGGAGCGGTGTCTCCGTCGGTGAAAAAGCCGCGGTCGGCTGGACAGCCATGTTGCCTGGCAAATAGCTGTAATACACTTGGAGGATATCCGTATTCGATTGTATACCAGCGAAATTTTCGGTCAGCCCGCGGATGAACCAGGTCAAATGAATATCATTGCTCGGACCAACAATTGCTTCAGGCCATTCCGGTTGTTGTTCAGGGCTGTAAAGAATGCGCTGGGGCAAAGACCAGGAGTCGTTTAGCGGCTGATAAATCATGTGGTAAAGGGTTGGATTGGCAGTTGTAGTTAGATTCGGTAGCCCCACAGCAAACAAATGAACCAAACCCAGACGATCTGTGACCAAAGCATAACGATCTAGCTGTGAAAAGAACAACGTCCCACGTCGATAGATGTTTGGGATTGCCTTCGGAACAGTCCAGCTCTTTCCTTCATCATCAGAAACTTGATAGTAGATACCCCGGTCAACTTCACTCGAGTAGTGCCAGACAGCGATCAAACGCTTCAGATCAATTTCCGCTAAAGACATCTGTAAAGGTACTGCATCCGAGCGATTTCCTTTCAGGATGATCGGCTCTGACCAGGTTATGCCACCATTGTCAGAGTATATGAAGCGGACATCTTGCGGCTGAACGCCTCGAGTTCCACGACTCCAATCGAGGCCTTCTTCCCAAGTAATGTATAATCTACCAGAGTCGCCTTCAAAAATAGTCGGTCGATCTGAACCAGAATTTAGTAAGATTGAAATCGGATAAGGACGATCCCAAGTCTTGCCGTAATCCACTGAACGCAGATAATAGAGATCACCGCACGTGACACATACACCGGATTCTGCGTTTAGCAGTGAGGGGTTTAATCGATCAATACTTTCGTAACGAGCACTGACGACAAGATGTAAATTATCATTTCGGTCAGCAATCATATCCAAGTAGTAACCAACGTCATCTAGATCGACAAATTTCTGTGGCCAGTTTGCGGCGTTGTTCGCTCCAGCAACTGGGGCATAGGCATAGACGTGATGAACTCCAGATCGAAGTGCTGCGTGGAGCATACCATTCGATGTGGTCGCAAGTGTATTGCGAACTGTGTATCCACCTGTACCTGTGACAATCACATTGTTCGTGTCAGTCCATCTGCCCGACAGATCGCGCTTTCGATACGCCAGTACGTCGTAGACAGTATTGTTTTCTACAATCCCATCGTACCAGGCCACATGCAAGTTGCCTTCAATGTCCAACGCCATGGACTGCCACCAACCATTGCCTAGAAACATGGGAGACGACCAAGTCCGTCCGAATGAAGTGTCTTGGGCGAACACAGGCAAGGCAATGACGAGCAGTCCCAATGATAAGAGCACCAGTCTGAACTGGGTGAGTAGACCATATCTTTCAACACGCGGCGTTTGCATAGGAATCACCACATTGTATGACTAGAGGGTTATCTGGCATAACAACATAACTCGGGGTAGTAAATTCAGGTGGTTGGCCGCAGATGTCGGTTGGCTGACCGAGTCTGGCTGAGAGTGTACAGAGCAAGGCTCATGCCAGGCATGACCCAGTGCCAGATAGTGTAGTCGATACCAGAGAGCCCCTGTGTATAAGTAAACGGAGTGATCCAATCCCCCAGCATCATTGTCAACATGGTAACCGGCCACGCGGCCAACAGAGTAGACTTTAACCCCGAAATGAAACCAGACTCATCCGTCGGCACGGATCGATACATCTGGACGCTGATAAACCCTAAGGCCCCCCAGATCATCAGCCAGGTTAGAATTCCGACTATCCCTAACTGCGCCAGGATATCCACATAATTGTTATGTGCAAGCTGTCCTGTTCCAATGCCGCCTGAATACACCCCACGCACCAAGAAATAGAACTCATATCCCGCAGGACCAGTCCCCAAGAGAAGATGATCTGAGGTCACATCGAATGCTTCTGCCCAGGCATTCACGCGTGTGACTCCCGAACCCTCACTCTCGACCCCAAAGTTTTCTTGCAGGACCCCAAAATTGGCGATCACATAAATTAGGACAGCCGCGCCGAGCGGGATGAGCATTTTTCGCGAATAGATCAAGCTAATCAGAACCATTCCAGTGAACGTAGGCAGCCAACCACTCAACCAGGAGAATCCCAGCCCCATAACAACATAGACCCACATTCCAATGATCATGAGTAAGGTGAGGCGCAGAATCAGCGACAGTTGGCGATTGAAGAAGAACTGGCCGGCAGCAAACATCACAACCCAGGCCGAGAATTGGCCTCGGACATTCAATGGACTGAAGACTCCACCCAATCCAATTGCCATCACACCGTAGACGAATCCCACCCCAATGAACCACCAGACGATGATACGCAGCAGCCGCTCGTCGCGAATTGCATTGGCGACCATCAACACAGTCAGCGGTGAGATCGTCAATACAACAGCAGTCATTAACCGCGGAAAGATCTTGTCGCTGAAATAGTAGCTGACGCTCTTATCGGCGTATATCGTACTCCATATCGTCGAGAGGATAACTACGATACAAAACGCCAAGATGGGCCAGTTCACGATGGAGGAAATGACATTGAGTTTACGCTCTACCACCAACATCTTGAACAGCCAGACGAGCAGCCATAAGTTCAACAGCAGAAAGGTAAAGGTCAGCTTCGTTCCTGTACCGGTGCTAATCCCGTCCGCTACCAGCGTTGAGACGAGGATCAGGATCACCGGCATCCAGGACATGCGCGTATAAACGAAGATGATAATCCCCAGCCCGACCACTACAACAGCGGGAAAAAACCCCTTGATGATGTCGCTAGGTCCCCAGATTTGGCGGAGAAGCAGCGCCGAGACAATCGTTCCAACTAGGCACAAGCCCACCAAACCCAAGCGCAGCGTCAGTCCGTAATGGCGGTCCAAGAGCAGGTAGCGCAACCGCCCGAACCAAGACATGCGCCGCAGGAAAACTGACCCCAAAAACGTTTCCATCTCAACCGTATCCCATCATGACCCTACAATAACAACCCATCGCACACCCACTGTACCCATCGCACCTCAAGACGATTTGTCATCCGGTGAGGATTCACGTGCCGCAGCCAGCACCGCTTCGCGATGACTGCCTCCCAAAAGCTCACGAATCTTGCCGCTCGTACGAGTCCCAGCCGGTTTCTTGCTCACTGTGGGTTCCTGGTACGCCGATTTCAGATCGTATTCATAGCGCGGTAGCCGGTTCAGAAGCTGGGAGATTTCCACATCGGCAATCCAGTCCTTGCGACGAAAACGCTCAG
>DAOUCY010000143.1:0-17715 GCA_034431625.1 Anaerolineae bacterium
CGGCGCACACCGCGCCCTGTCACCTGGTTGCCCTGCCATACCCGTCCTGCGCCTGCGGCGCACGCCGCGATGTTGACCGTGTGTTGGGTAATATCAGAACGCCTGAATCACAGCATCCTGCCTTTTTTTCTTCCACTGGAAGCAAAGAGCGCGATGAGGCTAGGGGTCACCTGGAAGCGTTAGCAACTTGTTTCAAATATTGCTCGAGATCGGAAGAACTGACATAGAATCCCTGTAAACGCTCGATTTGCTGTTGATCAACAAAAAGCATGTCACCTTTACCCAGCAAATTCTCCGCTCCGGGTTTATCCAAAATAATCATCGAGTCGTGATACGAAGGTAAACGAAAAGCAATTCTGGCAGGAAGATTCGTTTTAAGGCTTGTAGTTACAATATCGGCACTCGGGCGCTGTGTTGCGATGACCAGATGGATGCCAACGTTGCGCGCTCGCTGCGCCAATCGCACCAGACGTTGCTCAAAATCCTGTCGACGTGATTTATTCAACACCTGCACCAGATCGGCATACTCATCAATCACTACTACCAGTGGAGCGATTATGGCCTCAGGATGTCGAGCATTATAGTCATGAATGTCACGGCAACGGGCATTGCGGAGTTGTTCTGAGCGATGCTCTAACATCGCTAATGCCAGTTGATCCAGCCATTTGATGGCTTCTTCCGGATCAATGACTACCTGGCTCCCTAGCAGATGTGGTAGATCCTCAAAATAAACAAAATCGGTTTGCTTGGGATCAATCAATAGCAAGAGCAGATCGTGTGGACCATGATGATAAATCAGGCTGAGCACTAGACTGTACAGAAAGATGGTTTTTCCAGATCCAGTACTGCCTGCAACCAACAGATGAGGCAAATCGGCGAGATCCGCTGTAACTAAACGACCATCAGGCGTCTTTCCAACCAGGAATGGTAATCGGCTCACAGGAGAACGGGGCAGGTTGGGCAGCTCTGGCAAAAGCAACAACGTTTCTGGCTGTGGATGCGGCAGATCGACGCCAACGAAATTCGTGCCACGCACGTTGTCGATCAATGGCGGGGTCATCAGAGCCAACTCACGTTGCAGATCGGCAGCGATAGCCTGGAGACGGCTTAATTTCTCACCGGGACGCAACCGAACTTTGAAACGCACCACACCCGGTCCGACATCAGCTTCGTCCGCCTGGACAGGGTAGACCTGAATAGCGTAGTTGCGCAGGACACGTGCTAGATTGGACGCTTGCTGTTCACACCATTCAGCCAGCGGTCGGGATGGCGGTGCTTGCTTGATTTCTGAGGATTTCGGAACGGGGGATGGTAACGATTCTGGCACAACTAGCGCGTCAGTTAACGGTGATGAAGACCTATCCGGTTCAGACAACGAGATCGGTCTATCGTAAGCAGCATTCCGGGTTTCAGCAGGGGCAGGCAATTCCAAAGACTCCACCAAGTCACGCAGCAGACGGCGTAATCCCACACGTCCAAAATGATGATAAGAATGAGGCACATGCGACGCGTCCGGCGCAGTGACGTTAGCGACACCTTCATCGCTTACTCCGTCACCACCCAGCGAACTATCGTAGCAGAAAACCCAGGAGTGTCCACTCATCTCAAGCTTGAAATCGCCCTGCGGCAGACAGTCGCGGAAGGCTTCCCACAACCTCATCTGATCACGCTCTATTGCCAAATTGCCCACAACAGCACGGTAAAGTTGATCGTACCAGTAGGGTGCATCCAGATGCCTGGCACCTGGCGCCCAAGCCTGCGCCAGGCGGTTAATGCCCTGTGCGACCTGCTTCTGTGCATCGGCGGCTTCGCCATTGAAATTGGCGGAGCCTACACACTTAGTCTCCAATAGTTCGATGTGCAATGGTAATGTACCATTCGCTTCAGGCGGAATGGCAACAAAGAGAAGATCAGGAATTCGTCCATCAAACCAGTGCGCAAAATCGTCCAGATAAATCCAGGTCGTCAATGCACCGGGATGCAGATTGAGATAACGGCGCTCGGTTTCGCGCCTGGCGACGACCATACTGATTAACTCGTTAAGATACACGCCGGGACCTGCGGCGCGCAGGATGATGTCACCAGAAACCTGTTTGGCTTGCTCAACCAGGCATCGCGCCAACTTGCGGCGAAATTCATCAGGGACGCCGGGCAACAACATCTCAAGGTTCGTCGTGAGACGGTTGATGACAATGTCCTGCGCACGGTTTGATGACGAGACGGTAAGGTTGTGCCTTCGCTTGGCGCCCAATCCCGACGAATAGCGGATGACCTCTATCGTGTTTGGGAACGTGGCTTCCAGCAAAAAACGATCCACAGTCGTATCGTAGCAAACCACCCAGTTGAAGTGGTGGTGCAATGCAGTCAATCGCTGCTCCCACTCGAGCAAAGAGATACTCTGGAAAAAGTGAGGTGATTGATTAGCAGGCAGCGCCTTGCGTTCTTTTGCCGCCCATTGGAGACGGTAGAAATGGTGTAGCAGCATTGGATGTGGTTGCTGCGGCGTAAGAAAGATCTTGCGGGTAAGCTCGCTTCGCTCGAACGGCGCCTGTTGGGGACGGTAGAGGGACCTTTCGTCTTTCTGTTCAGGTATCGGTGCAGCGGGATGCATTTCCACTTCTACGGATTGACCTTTTTCAGCCAGTACATCTGGCAAAATGACCAGATCAGTATCGTGAAGCTGCTGAAAGAGATCGTCATACTCACATTCGAACACGCGCAGCGCCACTGCTGGAAAATACCTGCCATCAGGGCGAGCAACGAACTCTTCATGGGCGTTGAGCCATTCGGTGATTCGCCGATAGAGCGGCGCTCCGCGATCAGTGCTGTGGACGACGACATTCAAGCGCAAATGCCACTGTCGGCGACGAAGCAGTTTGTCCAGCTCTTCCACCAACAAGCCAGGCAGAGCGCCGTTACGACACTGAACCAGATAGATTTCCAGACCATCGCGGGCAAAGGGATATGTTTCGATGTAATCCTGCACCACACGCGCCAACTCGGTCGCCGCCGCCTTTGCCGCCTCTTCGCTCTCATCTTCGGAGACCAGGTCAGGATCCAGACCATATGCCAGGCTGGCCTTCCCCTCCTGCCGAAACAGTTCATATCCCTGGATCTCGTGAATAGGCAGAAAGTATTTGGGAGAGCGATCTCTGGCCGGCAAGACAACCAACGTCGGATAACCTGCCGAGCTATGGGTGATGGTCAATTCTTGGCGAAAGCGACGCACATCCACAATTGGCATTGCTTTGCTGCCCGAAAGCAACGCGCTGAGAAAGCCATCAAAGCGTCGAGCACGGGCGCGATACCATTGCAATTTGAGGGGATGCAACAATGGCATGACTGCCCATTCATCGAAGGTTTCAGGTCCTACCATCCACGCCTGCGCCAACCAGCGGAAACCGTGCAGTACTTCCTGCCCTTGCTGCAGGTGTTGGGCAGCAGCGGTCAGCAGGCCTTCGTAGGCTACGAGCAAAGTGTCTAGATCAGCAGCCAAGAGACCATCAGCACTCGCCGTTTCCACCCATGCAGCCCAGGCTTCTTCCAACCGTATCAGTGCCTCATCTACGGCGGATAGGACTTCCTTGCGCGCTACCTTTTGGAGCGCCTGACGCAGTTCGGCTCCCAGATCGGTCGCCTCCCGATACCAGGCGCCCAAGCTCGAGAGGGGACGGCTGATGTCCAGATCGCTCACCTCGTCAGGGACGGGGCAGGTGTTATACACAGGAATACGTAGACGAGGCTCAATCATCTGAAACAGCAGACCATCACCCTGTTCAACCAGGCGTTGAAATTCGGCTCGCAGGTGGAACAGGGTCGCTGCTGCCGGACTATCAGAACGATAGTGCCAGATTAATTCAGCAGTTGCCAGTGTTTGTCCCTTGCTGTCCGCCAGCGTCATGCGAAAGGGAAGTTCGGTCTTGATACTCTTTTCGCGTTCACCCTCAGACTCCTCTCCGTCCGGTGCAGCCGCTCGATCTCGCGCCAATTTCCACAGATTGGTCAATTCCCAGCGGATGTCTGGCATCACCGTTTCAATACCGCCATAGAGAGCACGAAACGCCAGCACTGCTTCAGATTCTTGGGATGTTACGCTGCGCCCTTCCCAGCGCACAGACAGAGTTGCACCGGCTGGCAGTTCATTGCGATAGACCGTCAGGATCTCCAAACCCAGAAGGGTGACGCCAGCGATAAAATCGGTAGTTTGATAGGATTTGATGCCACGCAGGCGCCGCAGTTGATTCTGAATTGAGCGAGGCAGACTATCGCCGTAATTGGAAAGCAAGCGCTCGACATCGTCATCTTCTGGCTCCTTGCCGCTACGCAGAGCGGTGAGCACTTCCCACACCGCTTCGTTATCATTAATAATGTGTTGCGCGGAGAGGGCTTCCTGGATCAAGGCAGCGAGTATCTGCAACTGCACCGAACGGCTCTTACGACGGCTCTTGTGCAGTACGGGCGCAATCTCGCGCCAGTCCAGGCGTAGAACATTCCACAATTCGTGGCGATCAGTAATGACTTCGGTGAGAAATCGGCGCAGCAGGGCGCGTTTTTCTTCTGCGTTTAGGCCACCATGGGCGGAGTCGTCATCAAATTCAGCGTCGTCCAAACGCTTCAGGTACTCGTCACGTTGCCGATCATCCAGCAGTTCACTCCTCAGGCGTGTGGCAAGCTGCACATTGCGCAGCAGCGAGTCGCCCTTGGGCGTGTTGAGTACATCGGCAAGTTCGCGGCAACGGAAGAGACCTAGCGCGGGGAGCGACTCGGCAATCGCCATCTCAATCTTCGCGCCAGGGCGCGTATGCAAATAGGCCTCTACACCGTGCAGAAACTCGGCCAGATCACGCAGTTGCGGGGCGGGACGCAGACGTTTGAGAAACTCGCGCAGCATCTTCTCCTGGTCCGGCGAGGGCTGGAAGCGCACGAAGGCCGCGCGAATAAGGTGATCCACCCCCTCACTTGCAAGCAGGCTCTCGGTGATCGGATACACATCCTTGAGGCTCTGTGCATCTGATGTGGCCCGGTTGAAAATGAGCACTAGTGTGAAACCATTCGGAACGTGGTTCCGATACCAGGTAGCAGATTTATCGACCTCCAGCGCATACTCCTCATAGCCAGGCAGTGGCGCGGTAGTGCGCACCCAGAGCGGCTGGCCAGCGAGCATAGCGCCTTTAGTGCGAAAGCGTTCCAACAGCTCAGCGTAAACGGCGTTGTCAAAGCCGTCCAATCGAAAGAAGCGGCGGGACAGGGAGCTGCGGTAGTCATTGAGGAAGGAGTGAAGTGCTTGAGCCAGTATCCTGACAATAGACTCCTGTATCATTTACTTTCCTCCTACCACCGCCGTCGCGTCAGAATACTCGGTTGCCAGACCGGCACGTTTCATCTTCTCAAGCAACGCTATGCGATTACGCTCGAAGTACTCGCCATTCACGCGTTGCCGTTCCAGCAGGCCCGCATCTTGCGCCTGACGGATACCTACGATGAGACCATAACGTATATAGAGTCGCTGCAAGAATTCATCGTAGGTCATCCCGCCATCAGGCGGGATATTGGCAAGCGTCAACGTCTTAAGCAGATTGTCGCCCAGCACAAAGCGCGCGTTTGGACCCTTGCGCGGGGCAGCTAGCCCGACTGCTTTGGCCAGTTTGCGATGGACGCCTTTGAAATTCTTGTCAAAGTCTTCTTGCAATACATCCATCAGCGCCTTGGCATAGCCCTCAGATAGATCTTTCAGGTTAGGAGAGCGCCCTAAACGTTGGATAAGCGCATCGACACTTTTGGCAAAATCGGCTTGCTTGCCTCTGGAGAGCCGTGATATGTCAAAGTGAGTACGGGCTTTCGAGTCGAGATCTACATAGGGGTCGACATCAGGTGGCCGCTCGCCTACCCATGCTTCAACTATAGTGCGAATGTACGCCTCGGCTCGGCGAATGATATGGATTTCCTGCTCACGAAAGGCCGCAGCCGCAATGTCGCGTACAACGCCGCCATCTGCGCCTTCGAGTGCATCTATGACCAGACAAGGGCGAAGTCGCTCTGGGGAACTGCTGTCGCTGCGAGCAGGCATACCATCCGACAGTGAATGGTGATAGATGTACAGAGTCAGATGAAAGCCGAGCAGGTGCGCCAGTAAGTCCAGCATTTCCAGTGGATCCAGACCAGCCTGTAAAAAAGTCGCCACATCTTCAGCAATAAGAGCGTAGAGCGGGCAATCAGGATCAGGAATCCAGCCCAGGCGACCAGTAGGTGTATGATTTCCCTCATTATCCATCTGTTGCTGCCAGGTCTGATCGATCAGAGCAGCCAGTTCACCCAAAGCAGTGTCACGTTCCGTCAGCAAAACGCGCATTCGTTCGGCAATCGTCTTGCGCCGTTCAGGAGAGTGGCGAGTGCCGGCGGAGAGAATCAGGTAATAGATTTCACCGCCGCGGGCGAAGAAGTTGCGTGCGTCAAAGGCAACGTCAGCGTCCAGTTGATGAGGCGATAGTCCGTCAGCAGAACGCCGTTCCTCGTACTTGGTGGCTCTTTTACGCAGCCCTTCCCAAAAGAGCAGGTTGTGATGAACTGGAAAAAGCGACTTGGCAAACCAGGATCGACTTTCTTCCACTGCCGAAAGAGCGCGCAAGAGAGAGCGAGCCAGCACAAGTGGGGCGTCTTCAGACTCGCTATTCCCATTGCACAGTAGGCGAAGCGCTGTCATCAATTGTCTGTGCGCCGCGTCATCAAACGGATGACGAGTCTTTTCCCGCTCGTCGTAGAAAACGAAGCGCCGCAGTCCCAGACGGGTAAAGCGTTGATATTCCAGTCGGGCAGACGACTCTCCTCCGTGGTTAATGCCCTGACCTAGCTCATAGTCAAAGCCAGCCAGCACATTAAGGAATTCCAACAGGTATTCCATCCAGTGCTGCCCGATCCGCAGGCGATGTCCCCAAATCCACGCAGCAACGGGATAGCCTTGGCTCTGTGAATCAAGGTAGCCATAGCGTTCCATTGCACTTCTCCCATGCTCAAATACGAAGCCGTCCTTCTGCGTCGTCCACCCAGAGAGTGCGAAAGGTATAGCGGTTGCGGTCTGCCGCGAAAAAGTCTATGCGTCCGCGCTGCTGCTCGGTAGTGAAACGGGATAGCAAGGTATCCTTGAGTTGACGGATGCTCAGTTCACACTCATCAGCCAGAATGTCTGGCGTGCTCCCCCGCGCTCGCCGCAACAGATATTCGAAGCGGAGCAAATCCAGAGTCCAGGTCACCGGTTCATCTCGAACACTCGGTGGCGGGTAGATAATGAGGCATAATGTCGTCAGATCTCGGTCGAAGGCCTCTGTTTGCCCCGAAGCGGGTTGGAGCATGATATTATCAGCAGGAATCTTGACACGCACCAGTGGCACTGGCTGTTCTACTGCATGGGCATAGGACGAAGTGACGTAGAGCGCATCGGCGTTGGTCAGGTAGAGACCAGAAAAGGCTCGGTTGAGACCAAGGATAATCTCACGGCGGTAGTGCATCTGCATAGCCGGGTCACTACTGACCAGGCGGAAATACTCGGGCAAGTGCTGGAACGGAAACAGACGGTCAGCAGCCGTATGGCGCCATTCGAAGAAGAGTTTACGACGGCACTGCGGCAGCCAACGCATGAATGGATGATCTTCTTCAGGATTTGGAGCAGCAGCTCCCCCGTAGATATACGCCGCGCGATCTTGCGCGAAGCGCTGCCCACCTATGTCTAGTGCAGGGGTGAAGAGCTGCTCATGTTCCCTCTGAGGGTCGTCAGGCTTCCCATTGATAATGAAGTCATCAACCTCAAAAATCGACTGCTCCCCTACATTGAGCCTTCGCAGATAACGGATAACCGCTGCTTTGCGGCGAAAATGCTCGTCAGCGGCCTCGCCCCAAACATTCTCGTAGTAGACGAAGCGGTGTGGTTCCCAGTTCTCTGACATCCGACCGATCACACCTGCGCAATCCAGCCCTCCAGTAGTGGTATAGGCCAGATGAATAAGCATGTCGCGAATGGTGACGTGAATGCCCACGTGCTCCAGAATGTGGTAGAGTCGCTGGAGACGACCGACTATGTATTCATCGGACAAACGGAAGGCATTGAAACGAATGGGACAGACGGATTGAGCGGGACATTCCGCACACGCTTCCCAGCAAGCCGGTTTGGTGATCCAGCGCAGGACTGCCGGCACGTAGGTCGATGTAGTCACCTGATTAAGATTAAGGACTACCAGGCGCTCATGATCCAGGGCGGGACCTTCTCGAAGTTGGCGGTCTATCTCCCGAAACAGTTCCTCCAATCGCTCTTGCTGGAGAACAGACCGCAGGCGCCCTTCGTTGGCAGCGATCAAGAAAACTGTGCGCGACCGATCCGCTCGCCAATTGTCAGCCAGATCACGCAAGACTCTGGCGCCAGCCTCCTCGGTCATTTCGGAGAGATCTTTGATGACGCGCAGCACTATCCCATTATGCGCTATAGACCAGTCCAGATGATCAGCCCATTCGATAACGGGTTGACCGGTAAAGGCGTTGACTATCTGGCGGCACAGGTAGGTCTTGCCATCACCCGCATTACCGGTAAGAATGATAGAGGGGGGATGTTCACGCGCAAAGCGCGAACGAACAAACTGCTCAGTGCGGGTTTCCAAACGAAGCGGCTCGCCTCCAGGCGGTGAGGCTTGCCCGATAAACTCGTCAAACGCCGCTTCGTGATCAGGAGAAGCGGTTGTATAGCGATTAAGGTAGGTAACGAAAGGATTTCCTGACACACTCATACATATTTTTGAAGGTTGATCTTCGAGAGTTCTACATTTTGGATGCCTGCCAGCTCCTTCTTTAGTTTTTCAGGATTAGTTCCTATCCTGGAGAGGTCTCCGCCAGTCGCATAGAAGAGCAACTTTACTCCAACTTTTTGGTTCTCACTAGCGGTTATCATTCGTTGGTTCGTAGCATCCCGTAACAATCCCACCCACGGATTACCGCCCAGGTCCATTGGAATTTTTGCTATCCTTTGAACAGAATCGTCAAGGCTAAGTCCAGAGTCAATAAAATGTCGTATCACTCGCACAACTATCAAGAGACCTACGGGTCTAAACAACAAGTGACCACCATCCTTGCGTCTATATTTGGATGCAACATCACTCCCTGACTTGCTATTGCTCATCTCTTTCAGAGGTTCAAAATATTTGATCATCAAATCCCAAAAAGAACTGGATTTATCGTAAAAATCTCTGATTTTACCATCATCGGGTCGTGATTTCTTGAAGTTAGCCCAACTTCTATCTTTCTTTAGGAAAATATCCAGAGCGTCATACAGTGCAATGATCGTGGTGAAGTTAGACTTATCATTGATAGGAATGTTTTTCCCTTTTGCTAATGATACTTTATCTCGAAAAAGGGGGTGTTTTTCCACAAGGTGGCGTGTGACTATGGCAACGACATCATCCTCATCAAGAGCAATGATTTCCTGTTTGCTTACAGGCTTTGCGTATCTATTCAGAGTTGTAAAGAGTCGACGTGTCCGTTCTAATCCTTCATAATCATTGCGATGCGCGACAAAAATTGCACTGACCTCATCATCTTCGATCTTTCTACTCTCCTCATCATCTTCGATCTTTCTACTCTCCTTCACTGCCTCTCTGATACCGACGACCCTGTGCTGACCGTCAATAGCGAACAGCTTTTCAGATCCATCGAGCACCAGAACACCGAGCACTCCTTCGGGTATCTGCTCCAGATCTCGATGCTTCTCGTTGCTAATATCAAGCTCATACCAATCCGGTGATCCTCCATAAACACCTATTACCAGAGCATTGAAAAATCTTTGTGGTTGACTCAACAAGTAATCTTTAATCTGCTTCGATCGATTAGTCAACTGGCGCTGTATAAGTTCATTAAGAGATTTACTGACATGAATTTCTTCCGCTACGCTTATTCTCTCTGCTATATCACGCATGGACATAAAGGTGACGTAATACATCCAGTCACCCATTCGTAGTCTTAGAGCGGGTAGTGCGATCTTGTCACTCTTTTCGTTCTTGTCGTGACTTTTCATAAAAACTTACTATCGGAAAACCTCAACAACTCTTCCTACCTCTGCCGGTATACGGTCATTAGCAGGAGGAATAAATACTTTCAGCAACTCCTTTTCCAGTGCATTTAGTGTAGCCGATAGCGTGTTCGACTTAACTACTGCACAAGAAAAAGAAAGATAACCATCATACGATCCCAGCAGGAAGCAAATTTTTGGACGTCCACTTTGATTTTTAACTTCTCTAAGATACTCCTGGAACCGAACTCTGAGATTCCTCTCAGTCTTTCCAATATATATCAGGTATGAAGCGTTCAGATTATTGGCGATATTGGGCTGTATGAGAAAAGCATAGATTCCAGGTTGCTCTGGAATACTGCCAGTTGATGCTGGAGAGAAGGCATATGTGTTCCAGGAAAGAGAATTTTGCAGATTGCACCTCCTCCACTGATCCGGCCAGAGCGTGAAACTATGGGTGTGCGATTTAGCCTTTTCTACTAAGTCAGAAAAGCCCGAATTGCTCATGATACACCGTTAGAGGATCTCTCGATAAAGAATTGGCAAAACCCCTTTTGAATTAAACTCTGTCTTCCTTTCACATATCATCCAACTCCACCTCATCCCGCGCCGGTTGATCTACGGTGACGCCGAAGAAATCGGCGATCTTCCGCGCTAGATCCAGCAACGGCTGTCGTCTGCCGCTTTCGAGGTCGCCGAGCGAGGTACGCGTGGGAGGGGAGATCGAGCGCCTGCGCCAGCTCGCGGAGCGTCATTCCTCGCCGTTTGCGCAGCCATCGCAGCTTTTCGCCGAATCGGGACATTCACGTATACCCCTGACAGCCGTAAACTCGCTCTTGACATCCGCCCTTCGACGCGTTATTCTGTACGCATTTGCGTACATTTCTTTGTAGGAAGAGCAACCTCAATCTGAACAAACACGCTTGCACCTGTGGAGCCGTTGGCGTTGACTGAGCCTGTCGAAGCCAACGCCGATCACGAGACTGTCCAATATCCGGTTGATCTCCCCTATTAGATGGTCAGTGAATTGCACATAGGAATGGCTTATGAGAAGACTGATTGTCAGCAACTCAGCGTCAATAAAAGCCCATTTGGCATGAAGCGTAAGCGCCCGGTGCGACGTTGCCGAAGTGCAACGCTACAGACATGCTATACGTGCTGTGCATTCGGCTCAGAGAACCTGCTGAACCCGCACGAAACGGGTCTGTAAACCTGGTTTTACAGCGCCTTCTTATGCGCATAAGATCTGACTGTGCATCCTTGTTCGTGCACGCTTCTTTCATGATATTAAAGAAAGTATCAACGTGAAATGATCAAATCAGGATCAAATCCATTACAAATGACAAATATCGCATCCCCGTTCATTATCTTCTGCGTCGAGGATTGCTCCAACCAGCTCGATCAACGGACGACCCGGACGCCGTCGCCGCTCTTCTTCGAGGCGAAGTGCGTGCTCGCGCTTGATCTGCGCGATCCGCTCAGGACGTTCCAGCTCCGCCAGGCTCTCGCGTTGCCGCCAGTAAAAGTTCTCGCCGCCATGCTCGCTTTCGTATTTCTTTGCTCTCTCGAACAGTTCCGGATGACGCTCTTTCAGCCCGATCCATTCGCCGGTGCGCTGGAAGAAGCAGAAATAACATCCGCTGCGCTGGCGCCACTCATAGTACCCCGGCAATCCGATGCCGCTCTCCTCAAGGATACGCTCAATGTCCGACAAGACCAGACTGTAGTCTTTGAACGGATAGACCGGCGTGATATTCGGCTTCGTCGAGATGTAGCCATTTCGACGCTCATCGGCTCGTATTCCGATATAGTTCCATACCTGATCATCGCCGACATACGCTTCAAACGGCTCGATTTTCAACTTGCGCGTGCACCAGCGCGCCTGCGCCGAAGGAAGAACGCCGTTGTACATATCGAGCCAGTGATCGAATCCTCGCTGCGCATTCAGCCGGACAATGGTGCGTTCGAGAAAGGCTTCCAATCTGTCCAGGTACTCGTATGTTTCAGGAAGTTCGTGGTGCGTATCGCAAAACACGTATTCCAACTGCGGGATTTTGTCGCGCAAAAAGATCGCCAGCGCGGTGCTGTCCTTGCCGCCGCTCAACGATACAATGTGACGACCAGGACGTGATGCGTAGTCGATCAGAACGGGCTTTTCCATGAAGAACCTCGCATGGCGCTACGAAATCAATTGCTGCATCAACTCTGCAAGAACCACGGTGCGTTGTTCATCGGTCAGACGCTCATATCGCTGCAATATGTCGTGCAGTTCCTGGCGCAGTCGGACCATATCGGGGCTTGGATGAATCACCGGCACCACGCGACTGATCTCACCGCGACCATTGGCAATGCCGATGCGCATGACAGGCGTCTCCGGCGCCGCAACACGCTGCGCGACTGCGATTTGCTCGGCGATCTGGAACCGCCGTCCGGCATCTGCGATGCGCAACTCAAATTCTTTGACGTCACCGTCGCTCCAGGTATCGAGCGGCTTCCGTCCTACAAGCGCAGCAATGCTTTCGATCCAGGCATTCCCCTCACCTGCATGCTCAAGACGAACACCGATGGTTCGTATGAGTGGGTCACTGGTGACGTGCTCTATCGCGCGGTACCGGCGCAGGAGTTCGTCACGCAGCGCATCGCCGTCCGTGGCCCCACCGCCAAAAGCGCGTCGAATATGCTCACCCACATCACAAACCAGATGCGCGTATGCTTGCTGCAATTCCTGGAGCGCAGCGCGGAGTGCGGCAAAGAACGCCTCAACCTCCTGGTCGCCAGGCAATGCATCAGGAGGAATTGGAGCAAAACCGCACGCGCGCGGCAACCGATCAAACAGCAGTTCATCCGGCGCGCGCGCCTCCAGGATCGCTCGGCGCACCTCAATGGCGGATTGCGTGACTCGGTGCGTCGTTCGCGCATAGACCGGCAACGATCTGACGATGCGCATCAGTGGCGTTACCGCCTCAAGAAGTGCGATAGCGTTTCCTTGTGCCGCTGTGCCAGGCGCGAACGCCTGCGCCAGGCGTTGGTACACCCGGATGCGCGCGCCAGCAACCCGACTCCGGCGCACGCTGAAGTAGCCGGGTTGCCGCAGCATGCGCTCAAAGACGGAAATATCCGGATCGATCACATAGTTTCCATGCTCATACAGCGACACGTCGCCGGCATTGGCGAGATATGCCGCGATGAACAGCAGCGGAATGAGACCGGCCTTGACGCCATACGGCGGGGCTTCGAGTCGTTCATACAACTCGGTCAATGGGCGCGCCTCGTCCTCGGTGGACGCAAAGAAATGCTCAATTGCGCCCCAAACAGGACGGATATGGAGCGGATCGGGGTCGGGCGGAGGAGCGAACTGCCACGTGCCATCGCTCCCGCAGCGGTGGAGACCGCTACGACGCAACACGCTCTCGTAGATCGACCGTTCAGGAGGAAATCCCTGCAAGCCAAGCAGTTCCTCGCCGGTATGCGTCAGCATGGCTTCGATCAGGTTGCGCCGCGCTTTGGCTGCTGCTGACGAAAGAGCATGACGGACAATCAGTTCGTTCCATATGCGGGGAGTAGCGGCGTATGTTTCATCGCACGCCTGCGAAAGCAGATCATCGATCTGACGCGGTGTCGCAAGCCGCACCTCTTGACCGCGCCAGAACCAACGACTGCTGCGCCAGCCGAAGGTGTCTCGGATCTGTGCTGCCAGCGCGCTCTGCGCCTCTACCAGACGACTGGCCAACTCCCGGCGGGCAACCCGGTCATTCTCCAGTTCGGGACGATTGGAAAGCACGTGTTGGAATGCGGCCACATCGAGCAGGAGGTCGCGCATATCTTGGATGCGTTGCGGAACAACGACAATGCGCCAGGGTTCGTTCCTCCGGTCGGCGTGAAGAGCCCACCGTTCCGCCAGCATCAACGTGTCGTCATCGATTGGAACAAGAAAGACAATCTCGCCGTCCGTCTCACGTCCGATCTTCGGTGGCGATGAGGAGTGATCGTTGATGTCCGCCGCATCAACAAACCGCTGGCGGAAGCAGCGAACGGCGCCGGTGCGGTAGCTGTGACGCCGCGCAACCGGCGACTCAAGCGGGGCATACTGCTGGAGCAGACTCGCAAGCGAAGCGCGGTCGCCGATCTCACGCCGCGCTTCGCGCGTCATACCGTCGAGATCGAGGTCGCTTCCTTCCCACAAAACGAAGCTGTTGCGGTGATGACGGTACGTAATATGTTTGCGCGCCTCCAGTTCATTAAGGGCGCGCTCGATACCATCATGGTCCGGTGAGTCGGCGAGCGCAAACGAGATGAGGGCCCGACTCGCCTTCAGTCCACGGTCCTGCCCGAATGCATTCAGGGTTCCGATCGTCGTCAGAACATCAACCAACGCTTCGTCCTGGCTTGATAGAAGCGCGCGCGCTTCGGCAAGTTCCGCCCATCGCTGACCGCGAGCTCGGCTGAAGAGACTGGCGCCGAGTGTGGTGGAGACGTAGGCATAGAGATGCGGCAATCGGTAGACAGGCGGTGTTTTGCCATCGCGGTGCGCTGAGCCTGTCGAAGCGTGGAAAGGAACGGACGTCAGAACGTCCTGAACGCTCCAGGGTTCGTGGGATGTAAGAAAAGCGAACAGGGATCGTTCATTTTGCGCCAGCTGGCGCATCAGCAGCGGCAGAGCCACAAGCACGGTCGGATGCAGCGGATAGGCGCGCGCCACGATGGTGTGCCATTCGTCCGCCCCAACATCGGCAGGACACAATCCTAATCGTCGCGCGAGTTCCGCCATCCGATCCGCCCATTGGGAGCGGATGTGCGCGAATGGGTCGTCAACGGTCGGACAGAGCGCTGCGCCAACCATGCGCAGGAGCTGAACCGGCGGCTCCTGGAACGGCAGTTCAATGAACCGTCCCTGAACTTTCGCCCACTCAATGCGTCGTGTTGTTCCGGCGGAGCCAGCATAGCGATCAAACGCCTGGTGCAAAATGGTGATGATCAGGTTTGGGAGATTTTTGGTCCGAGTCACGGTCTCTGCCAGCGTTTGAAGGGTGAAGACTTCGCCCTCATCACGCTGCCGGGCGGCATAATCCAGAAACTGTCCCAGTTCATCGACGATCAGGACGAGGCCGCGAAATGCTGTCCGCTCCGCGACCAGCGTACTCGTTTCCAGGAACAGGTCCGCAACACGCTGCGGATCGATGTCTGGTCGCTGAGCACTCTCACTGAGCACGCGCGGCAGCTTGAGACGTTTGTCACCCAGCGCAGGCAGATGATTGGGCAACTGCGCCACGGCGTCGATGATAGCCCGCCGGAACGAACTGTTATTCCCGCTGACCAGAACGGGATAGAGCATGGGGGCATCGCATATGCGATTCACCCATGCACTGGTATGCTCCGCCAGCAACCGCCGACGACCAGTCGGACTCATGTGGACCAGGCTGGCAAAAAACACGCCAAACGCCGATTTTCCCGCTCCATATGGACCGATCAATGAGAACGCCCGGCTTGACGCCTCTGGACTCAATCCTGCAATGATCCGTTCTGCCGTATGCAGCACCAGCGGCGTGATCTGATAGTCGCGGATGCCAACACCCTGCGGCGACCAGTCCCGCAGGAGATGGACCGAGCGCATATATCGCGGAGCAAGCGGCAGGGATACGTTCTGGTGTGTCATGCTACATCTCTTGGAACGCGCGATCCAGCAGAAACTCAGCGACACCCGGCTCTTCTACATTGGGCCAGGAGACCTGCCGAATGCCTGCCTGATCGGTGTAGTAGGCGCGCCCGTCGGTCACCTCGTCCAACCGTTGGAGACGGCGCAACAATTCATCTTCCTCGATACGGAACACACGCCCTGGCGAACGAGGCGCATAGGCGAGATCGCTGAACGCAATCGTCGTGCGCTTGCTCGCCTGGAGCATCTTCAAAATGGCATAGGCGACCAGTGCATCCGGCAGACTTTCCTGGCGCCCCGACACCAGGCGATGCCTGTTCTGCCCCGGAAGCCATTGTATCAGATTTAGGCTTGTCAGTGGACAGAGCGCCATGTCTTCCACAGACTGCTCACGGGTCGTTGGCGGTGCGCTGTGCGGTGCGCTGAGCCTGTCGAAGCGCCTGTCGAAGCGCGGAAGATAACAATTCAGCATGCATTCGACATCACGAGTCAGGGTGGCTTGGGAAGGGAGACGATAGGCGGCGGTGGGCTGAACGGTGCGCTGTGCGGTGCGCTGAGCCTGTCGAAGCGCGGAGGTCTCAGACCTAGCTGCATGTTCTGTGAGGAATGATAGTATTTGCTGGACGAGTTCTGACGGGGCAAACTCGCCGCCTTTGAGCAGGTTGAACGTGTAGTGCCAGGTAAAAGCCGCTTCGGGGCGCGCCGCAATCTGCCAGTGCAAGAGCCAGCTTGCCGCAGGCGTGGCAAGGAATGGGTCCCATCCATCATCGGCGAGCAACTGTTTGCCCAGCCAGGTGATCGTGTGGCGTGATCCATCGGGCGCCCGCTCAAAGACCCCGCAGACCCGTCCCCAATAGCGGATTGACTGCGCCATATTCTTGCCGACTCCCAGAAGAACAAATGCATCTTCGCGGAAGAAAAGATCGGGGGTGTCGAGCAGGACATCGAACGCTTTCTTGAGCCAGGTGCTGCGAAGGGCAAATGTCTCATGCCCGCTGAAGGTCAATGGGGTTGCAACCGGTGCACCAAGGAACAAGGGATCCATAGGTCGGCGACCTTTCTGAAACAGGGATCACGGTATGTACAGTGTACCACGCTCCACAGCAAAAGAGATGCCGGTGAAGCGACCCGGTCTCACCGCATCACGCAGAGTAGACGCCCAAACGCTCCCACGCACCGGCGCCCGGTCGGACGCATGTCATCGTTCACACGCAGAAGCGGCAGTCAGGGCAGGCTTTAGGCGTCGTGTTTTTAAACGCGACGGGTGTGGAGCAAGGTGCCGCCGCGCCTCGACACCCCCTTCTCCCCTGGCGGGAGAATAAGGCCGCTGCGATCACAGCCCGCCATCGAGAGGGGAGAGGCGCGAGGGGAGAGGGGGGAGAATAAGGCCGCTGCGATTACAGCCCGCCATCGGCTGCGCGGCAGCGACGCCATCTACGTTGCTGTGGTGCAGCGTTTTGGCGCCGTGCTTGTCACGCTCGAAGCCGAGCAGCGCTTCAGCGCCGCCGCGATTGTGCCGGTGCGCATCCCAGAGGATGCTTACACTAATGCGCAGTCATTCGTACAATATTGACAGGGCGCGCAGCGGGACGCCGGGACGCTGCGGGCGAAAGCCCTCGCTGAGGCAAGTGAAAGTCCCATTGGGGCTGCTGATGCCAAGGCGCAGTCATGCGTCCACGACACGGACTGCTGGTGCGCGTTGACCGGTGTGCCTTGCGAACCGGGGGATCGAACATCTCGTCTGATGACAAAGGCAGCATAACAAACCGCAACGAGGAATCCCTGAACCGCTTCCGCCAGTACATGGTCGATACCCCCGCGCCGGGACCTTGATCGAAAGAATTCGGTTGGCGTCCGAGGCGGAACCAGCGCATCTATGGCGCATCCGACCGAATCTATCAAGGTCTGCATCCGCCTGCCCATCCACTGCTTGCCTCTCCTCCAGATTCATGCTATGCTACAAAGCAAAGATAGTTGACAGAAACACTCGACTATGCGCATCTCCAGCAAAGGCGAATAC
>DAOUCY010000144.1:0-7854 GCA_034431625.1 Anaerolineae bacterium
CATCTCGGCTACCGTAACATGGGTCGCTGCCCGGTTGAAACGATCATCCAATTCAGAAGCAAGTTGTCAGCTTAGAAGGTTAAGTGTACATCCATAGATCTCAAAATTTAGATTTTCATATTTGCCACCCTGTAATCTTCCAGCCCATTTCTCGGAATATTCCCCGTATTTGACCCCCTCCCCCTGCTACGCTGGAATAGTCAGGGCGAGGGGTTTTTGGCGTGCCAAGCCAGCCTCACCGTCCACTGGAACCCGCTGCCTGCGCGCGTACGCCCACCGCTCTCCCTGACACCCCACCCATTAACCTTGTCAGGAGAACGTACCCCCATGAACCTCGCTCAAGCCATCCAAGATTTGTTCAGCGACATCCAAGATGTGACGCAGATCATCGCGCCCATCGCCGCCGTCATCGGTTTCCTCGGCCTCGGCATCATGTACCTCGGCAGCTCGTGGCCCATTATCGGTGATTTAAAGAAGTACAATCCCAAGGCGGCCAATCAGGTCGTCATCGGGCTGTTTTTCATCGTCTTCGCCTCCAGCGTGACCGCCCTGATCTCGTTCGGCTAAGGGAGGACGCATGGCCGCCGAGTTCAAGTCCCACATTCTCAGCCGCGACGAAAAGGGCTTCGGCGGCGTCCCGTTCAAGCGGCTGCTGCTGGGCGGCATCGTTGGCGGCCTGAGCTACACCGTCTGCCGCCTGATGCTGCCCGGCCTCGCTATTCCGCTGGGGGTGGTGGTCGCGGTCGCGGCCATCGCCCTGACCAACCCACGCGGCGGGCTGCCGCTCTGGCTGCGCGCTTGGCTGACCGTGCGCGGGCGGCTGATTCTGGCCGCTGCCTCGCACCCGCACAGCACCGCCGCCTCGCTGGCGCGCACCCTGCGCCTGCCGATCCTGCTGGCGACCTTGGACGGGGCGATGGTCTTCTCCGCCCCATCCAGCGCTGCCGACCTCGACCTGTCCGAGTGGGAGACCTTCGCCCGCCCACGTGACCTTGACCGGGGCGACGGGCTGGCGTTCGTCGATTCCCCGCTGACGGAGGATGCCCGATGAGCGCCGCCCGCACCTTCCTAATCGAACCCTTCGACATCCTGCTGCACGCCACCGAGGACGGTGTTAACGCACTGCAAGCCCGTTTCTCGACATGGCTGCGCACGCTGCGCGACCCCGCCCGCTTCGTGTGCTGGCAGATGTCCGCCACGCTGGATGGCAAAATTTCGGCGCTGAGTGAGGCGGCGCAAAATACCGGTGACGGTCAGCGCCGCGATCTGCTGGTCGAGTACCGCCGCGACTACGAGCGTATGAACGCGGGCTCGCAGTACCAGCGCGCGCTGTGCGGGATGGCGCTGTGGGATGCCCAGAATCCGCGGGCGCTGGCGGGTGGGCTGTCATCGGCCTTCGATACCGGCGTGGGCGAAGCGCCGTTCCCAGCCCTATTCGAGGGGCGCTACGCGCTGCGCGACACCCCGTTCTGGCATCTCGCGCCAGTCGGTCGCCCCAGTGGGCGTCCGTTCTGGATGGTGCTGACCAGCTACGAGTTTTCGCCTGCGACGTGGAACTTCTTCCGCCCGCTGCCGCCGCTGCTGCGCCTGAACTTTCCACTGGCGCTGGCGGTGGATATCTCGAAAACCTATGACCGCAACACGGCCATCGACGCGCTGGAAAGCATCATCCAAGCCTACCAAGTACACCTCGCGGGCGTGCGGGGCGAGGACAGTCGCTCGGTTCAGCGGGTGGCCGACTGCCGCCGCGCGCTGCAGGAGATCAACAACGGCGACTCGCTGCATCTCGTCCAAGTGGCCGTTGCCGTCGCGGCGGACGATCTTGACACGCTGAAAGAACGCACCGCCGCCGTGATCAATGAGACGCGGGCGTGGTTCAGCCTGCGCCAAGAAGTTGGGGAGCTGCTCTCGCGCTCGGTTAGCTTCTTCACCGCCAAACCGACCAAGGACATCGACCTACCTGCGACGACGTGGCCGGTTACCTCGCGTGAGCTGGCGCTGATGCTGTCTCCCTTGGGCTACCGCAAACTATCGTCCACCGATGGGGTGCTGCGTGGTGAGGCAGTCGGCGCGGCTTATCCGGTGTTCCACAACTCGTGGCGGGACAAGCGCGCTACCCATGAGGTTTGGGTCGGACAGTCCGGTTACGGGAAGACGTTCGCCCTGAACTGCTATCTGACCCGCGAATACGCCGAGAACGGCATCCCGTTCGACCTGCTCGAGCCGATGGGACACGGTCGGCATATCGCCGAGGCCTTTGGCCTGCCGTGGTATGTGCTGAGCGCCAAGGCCACCTGCCTCAATCCACAAGATGTCATGTTTCCCACCCTAATCGAACAGGTCAGCCATACCACCCGCATCTACGAAACCGTGTTGGGACGACCATTATCAGGTGGGCAGCGTCAGAACCTCGAACGCGGTTTGCTGGGCGAGGCGCTGGAACTGCTCTACCGGGGCTTCCCTGATCTGTCGAAGGTGACGCCTGACCTCGCGCCGACCTGCGATGTGGTCTGTGACGTGCTGGCTGGGCTGGGCGACAAGCCCGCCATCCAAGCCATCGCCCGCGATCTCGCTGATGAAATCGCCGGGCTGTGTACCGGCAGCGGACCGTGGGCGTCGTTCCTGAACGCGACGACCAGCATCGACTTGACGCGCGGCGGACGTGACTCGATTCAGCCGCGTGTTTTCTCATTCCACGAGTTGGAAGGCGATCCCATTCTACAGGCGCTGGCTTACACCCAAGTTTTGTCAGCCATCCGCCGCGACAGCCTGATCGACGAACAGCCGCGCATTATCGCGGTCGATGAGGTCTACCGGCTGATGCGCCACCCGGCGCTGCTCGACTTCCTGATCGAGGCGGCCAAGACGTTCCGCACGAGACGGGTCAAGCTTCTGGCAGTGGATCAACAAATGAGTGTCTTTATGGATGGGAAGGCGCGGCTGGTGTTCGAGAACCGTCCGATTCGGGTGATTTTCAGCCAGCGGCAGGGCATGAACGTCTTCCGTGACGATGCCGCCTTCGCCCATTTCAACCAACAGCACCGCGACATCATCGCCAGTTTGCCACGCTTCCACTTCGTCCTCGACATTCAGGACGAGGGGCTGTGGTACCTGTTCGGCAGGGCCACGCCGGGCGAACTGGCCCGCTTCCGCACTACCTGACCGCGAAAGGATAACCCGATGGAGGACGACCCGTGTCTAAGCCCACCCCTCAAAGCCCGTTCCAAGCGCTCGAAGCCGAGGCGTACCACGCCTTCCGCGAGTGTCCGCTCTGGCTGGCCTTACGCGAGCGAGAGCTGGCCGACCGCACACCGACACACCATCCGGCAGGCGCTGCGCCTGCTGGTCAAGCACCTCAACCCACCCCGAACCAAGGAGAAACCCCATGAACCTGATGCTGGTTGAAACCCCTGCCCAAGCCAAGCGCCTGTCCGATCTGCTGGGCAGCGAGTGGCGCGTCGAGGCCTGCCACGGCTGGCTGCGTGATCTGCCCGCCGACCGCCTCGGCGTTGATTTGAAGGACGATTTCCGCCCGACCTTTGCCGTCCAGCCCGGCAGGGCGGTGCTGCTGCGCCGCCTGCTGCGCGCCATCCAGCGGGCGGAGGCGGTCTATGCTGCCACCCCACCGACTCGTCACGGCGAGGCGATGGCGTGGCACCTGCTGGCGCTCTCGCCCGATGTGAAGGACAAGCCCGTCCACCGTGTCACGCTCGGCGCGCTGACCGAAGACGCCGTGTGCGAAGCGATTGCCAACGCCCGACTGCTGGACATGCAACAGGTCGAGGCAGCCATCACCCAGCGCATCCTCGACCGGCTGACTGCCTTCGGCATCGCGGCGCAGGCCGAGAAACTGGTGGGCAGCCGTCCCAATCGGTCCGCCGCTGGCATGATCGCGCTGCGGGTCTTGGCCGACCAACGCCCCCCGGTTCGCTATTGGACGGTCAGTGTCACTTTCCAAATCGAGGGAATGACACTCGACGCACAGGTCTGCACCCCCAAAGGCAGGCCGCTGCGCCTGCACAGCCAAGAACAGGCCAACCAGCTCAAGCGGATGCTGTCGGGGGGTGTGTTCTGGGCTGCCAAGTCGGTACAGGGCAAGCAGCCCACGCCCGCCCCGGCATTTTGACACTGCCCGCGCTGATTGCCGAGGCCAGTCGTGAATTGGGATTGAAACCGGGGCGCACCCTGCACCTGCTCGACCTGCTCTACACCATGGGTTGGATAAACCACCCCGCCACAAATCCGCTGGCTGACCAAACCCCGGCAGCGGTCGGCCATATCGTAGCCCAGTACGGCAGGCCGTACCTCGGCCACACCCTGCCCACGCGGGAAGGCATCGGCCCGACCGACGTCGCACGCCTGCCGGAATCCGTGCCGGGCGACGGCGCGGCGCTCTACGGCCTGATCTGGCGGCGTTTCGTGGCCGCCCACGTGGCCCCGGCGGTAGATCGGGTATGGACGGCGGCAGTGCAAGTCGGGGCGTCTCAGGACAAGCCGTACCCGGTCGTGCTGCGCCTGACCGCGTCTCAGCCGTTCTTTGAAGGCTGGCGGCGCGTCTTCATGGGTGAAATCCCAGCGGAAACGCCGCCCGTGCTGCCCAGCCTGACCGACGGTCAGACCTTGGAAGCCGCGCAGGTTACGCTGACCGAACGGACGACCCCGCCGCTGGACGAGTCCGTTGCGCTCGCGCTCCTGTCCGCGTTTGGCATGGACATCCCCGCCGCTGCTGATGCGCTCACCACGCTGCGCGCCGCCGACCTGATCCATGACACGCACGAGGTGCGTCTGACCGACGCAGGCGAGCGCTGGTCAGACGCACCTCGCTGAACACTTCGGAGTGCTGACCGATCCCACAGCAGCGGCAGAACGTGCCGCCGACCTCGACCGCATCGCGGCAGGGGAGGTGACCTGCTCCGAAGTGCTGGCTGCCTTCTGGTTGTGCTTCGGTCCGTCGCTGCGCCCAGCCAAGCCCGCCGTCGCGCGCAAGCGCAAGCCGCTGCTGCTGCACCCGATCAAGGAGGCTAGCCGATGAGTGACATGCCGCCGCCCCGCGACTGGGGCGACCTCAACCTACCCGATGACGCCGCTTTTGATATGTCCGACTGGGACGCGCCCTATGTGATCGATGAACCTGCGCCCACCGAACCAACCGAGGCCGCCACGCTGCGGGCCGAGGACGGCTGGGGCTGGCACGATGCCGCCCTGATCGCACTCGAACGCCCTGCTGCTAACAATCAGGGGGTCGAATTCGTAGTCGGCGCAGTTGACCTGTACGCCAACGCCAACACCGGCGACCTCGGGGGGAACTACCTCGACATCGCCCGCTTTGACGACCTCGACCGCGCTGTGGACGCTTATCAAGCGATGCAGGGTGAGGTTCAAGCCCGTCAGCTGCTCCCGTTCCAGTTGGCCGACTTCGCGGTCGCGCAGGCTGCCGCCCACGGTCAGCCCGACCCGGTCTGGCGCTCGGCGGGATCGGACGAATACGCCGCCTACGAGGCGCTTCAGCCGCTGGCCGCGCCCGACATCCCTCCTGCTGATCTCGACTTCGATTCGCTGTTCGATGATCTGCCAGAGCCGACGCAGGACGGTCCCAAGCCCAACTTCACCGCGCTGCGCGAGCTTGGTATCACGGTCGAAGGGGCGGATCTTGACGCTGACCCGCCCCCGTTCATCGACCCGCAGACCGGCACAGCCTACTGGATCGGCGTGTTTCAGCCCGACAAGGACGACCCCGGCTACTGCGTGACCAGCATCTTGACGCTGGGGTGCGACCCGGAATCGGGCGAGGTCGAGGCGCAGCTTGCCCCGTGCGCGCCGGGCGACTGGGATCAGGCGCAGCAGACCGCCGAGTACCTGCTGGGCATGGTGGAGAAGGGGGACATGGGGCGGGTGTTCGATGCCGCCGAAGGGATGGCGCTGGCTACCGATCAGCGCGCCTTGTGGGAGGCGGAGCGGGGCATCGTGTTGGACGGCGATGCCGCCCGCGACCTCGCCGACTATTCGCATGACCAATGGGAGGTGGAATTATGAGCCAAGCAGCATTTGTTGGACAGGAAAGCTCCGTATCGCCGCAGGATGAGTGGTAGGCGCTGCTCGATCACCCGACTGGGGATACCCCCGAACCGCCTGCCCACTACTGGCAAATGCAGCACCGCCCGGCGCAGACCCCCGACGGTCAGCCGCTGGGCGTGGCACTGTTCGTAACCGAGTACCCCGACCTGCCGCCCGACTTCGACGCGCACATCGAGCGGGACGGGATGGACGACAGTATGTATACATCCCGTGCGCGCACGCTGGAGATGGCACACTTCACTGATGCGGCGGAGTCGCGCCGCTTCGAGGCGGATTTCCGCCAGTACCTCGTCCCCGGTGTGATGGACGGTCCCGAACTCGCTCCGGAGGTCGCCAAGCTGGAAGGGCTGTCCGAGGCATGGCAAGACCTGACCGAGCGCGATATCCTCGAGTCGATGGAGCCGAATCGGGCGGTCGTGCGCGAGCCTCACGACTGGCATCCGCACAATCTGAATGCGGAGAGGGAGGCGCAGATGCGTTTTGAGGGAACTGGGGATTGGGAAGTGGAGCTATAGGGATCAACCAAATCAGCCCACTCCAGATCATAGGGTAGGCTGAAGAAACGACAACATTACACCTCTTATCTGTATGGAGGGCTGGTAAAACCGGCACCTACTCAGCAATTTTGGATAATTTGTCAATCGCGGATTGAATCTTACGTTTGTTGACTTCGTCGGCCCCGTTCCAAACGTTTAGTAGAGACTCAATTGCACTTTTATCTCCGATTTGTACGAGTGCCCATAGGCTGCTATCGCGCACCCATTCTTCAGGATGTGATTGATAGAGCTGAATGAGTGCATCCACCGCTGGTGAGCCAATAGTCATTAATCCATGGATGGCTTTTCCGCCAAGATATAAAACCCGTTCAACCAGAACATCGATCACTCGCAAATCATTGCTTTTAACCAATGTGTCTACAATTCGATCTTGCAGTATCACATCAGATTCCGTGCCCGGATTTCTCAGATAAGCAAGGAGTGTTTCAGTATCGATGGGGGTGTACTGACCCCCTGAGATTGGACACAGAGCTAAATGAAGTATCCTATGTTCAAGAAGGGGATGACAGATGCGAACCAGACGGAAGTTCACCAACGAGTTCAAGAGCCAGGTGGATGGGACGTCGCGCAGAAACGGCAGGCGGTCATGACGCTGCGACCGGAAGCGTATCCGGTGGCGGACATCTGTGCGGTGGTGGGGCTGGCGCGCAGCACGTTTTACCATGCGGGTGAGAAGACCGAAGCCGAAGGACTGCGCCAGGCATTGCTGACGCTAGCGGGTGAGTACCCGACGTATGGCTATCGCCGTCTGACGGCGCTGCTGTGCCGACAGGGCTGGCAGGTGAACCACAAGCGGATTCAACGGCTGATGCAGCAGATGGGGTTGCAGCGTCCGGTGAAAAAGCGCGAGACGCGCACGACCAACAGCGACCATCCCTTCCCGCGTTATCCCAACCTGTTCAAGGGAGAGACTGCCACAAAGTCCGGACGACATCTGGGTGGCTGACATCACCTAAGTGCGTCTGGAACAGGGCTTTGTCTATCTGGCGGTGCTGATGGATGTGTTCACCCGCGCGGTGCGTGGTTGGCATCTGAGCCGGTCGCTGGATCATCACCTGACGCTCAAGGCACTGCAACGGGCGCTGGCAGGCGGACACACTGCCCGCTGATCCAACTTTTTGGGGTCACTACAGCTGTTGACGAAGAAGAAGCGCGGATGGCGCGGTTGTTTGCTTCGGGGAAAATCACGGATACCGTATGGGACAATCTGTGGGCAGAGTGG
>DAOUCY010000145.1:0-92826 GCA_034431625.1 Anaerolineae bacterium
AATTCGAGGCAAATTGGCTGGCTCAACAGCCAGAACCCGTGCTAAAATAAGCACGGGCACTTTTGTGTCCAACTTTTTGGGGTCACTACACGATTTGTAGCAGTCAATTATCCATTTTTGGCTGTTTCTGCCTTACTCGGATCAGCGTGGACTGCGTTTCGCCATCGCTCATCACTGACTATCTGGGAGGTGCAGCTGGTCTTCGCCCTTCTAACCGCAGTGATGGGTGCACTCGATAATGGTTCGGTGAACAATGTGTTCATTCCCATGGGAACCTGGTTCATCCTGATGGGTGTTTGGAAACTGCATGATCTGGCTGTCTCCTTACAAACAGATCGCACTTTTCAGATCGTTCTCGCTGCGCTGGTGGTCTCATTTGCGCTCTTTTTCTACAATCCCCTGACTGTCATCCGTCCTCAGACAATGTATTCAAACTACACCGATTTGATCGCCTTTCTGCGCGGACTTCAAGGCACAGTCTATGCGCCCGGACTAGGGCAACTTGAGGGAGATTATGTGCTGTATCCGGCAGCACACTGGGTAGCTTTGGATGATATGATCCGTGGCCTTGGGCGCGATACTGCCAATCATCCGCTCGTCCGCGAGCTGCTCCAACCCGCCATATCTCCCACAGGCCCAGCCTATGTCCTAACAAGTATTCCCCTGGAAAATATCCCATCCTTGGGATTCCTGAATGCCTATTATGTGTTGGACACCGACTTAGGCGACCGCTTCCAGCCGCTGCGGCTCCTGCCTAAACGCTATAACCACTACTGGCCGCGTTACCTATATCGATATGACCCGCAGGCTGCCCAAAGTCAGCATGACGTCAAGCTGATTTTGACCCTGGTTCATCTTCCACTACAATAGAACCTGTCGGGAGATTGCCCATCACTGCACATCGGCATCACAGCGGGGAAATATGCTTGGCGAACGGCTGCGCGCGGCGCGACATGCTCGGTTCGTGGGGCGAATCGCCGAAAAACAGGTCTTTGAAGCGGCGCTGCAAGCCGAGCAGCCGCCCTGGCATGTGCTGCATTTGTTCGGCCCTGGCGGAGTCGGCAAGACCACTCTGCTGCAAGAATTCGCCCTCATTTGCGAACGAGAAACGGTCCCCTGTGCGTATCTGGATGTTCGCAGCACCGAACCCATCCCCCAAGCATTCACTGAAGCCCTGGCGCGCACAGTAGGTTCTCCGGGCCAAGGCAGCCCCCTGATTCACCTGGCTGCCTACCGGCGGTACGTCGTCTTGATCGATACTTATGAGGCGCTGGCCCCGCTGGATGACTGGCTGCGGGAAGTCTTCCTACCCACCCTGCCAGAATCGGTGCTGATAGTCCTGGCCGGCCGCGATGCGCCGTCGGCGGCATGGCGGGCTGATCCCGGCTGGCAAAGCCTGATGCAGGTCATCTCGCTGCGCAATCTGAATTCCAGTGACAGCCTGGATTATCTGGTGCGGCGGCAGGTTCCCGATGACCAGCATAAAGCCGTGCTGAGCTTCACTTACGGCCATCCTTTGGCACTGTCATTGGTAGCCGATGTCTTCGCCCAGCGGCGAGATGTGCAGTTCCAGCCGGAAGAAATGCCGGATGTGGTCCGCACCCTGCTTGGAAAACTCGTCCAAAGACTGCCAGGGCCGCAGCACCGTTCGGCGTTGGAAGCCTGCGCGCTGGTGCGCCTGATGACCGAGTCGCTGCTGGCAGCCATGCTCGATGTCGAGGACGCGCATGATCTATTCGTCTGGCTGAGCGGCCTGTCCTTCATGGAAACCGGCACGGAAGGGGTTTTCCCGCACGACCTGGCGCGTGAAGCGCTGGCGACCGATCTACGCTGGCGCAACCCAGAACGGTATGCAGACCTGCACCAACGTGCCCGCAAGCATTACTTCGAGCGCTTCCAGCAAACATCCGGCCCGGTGCAGCATCGGGTGCTGCTGGATTACATCTACCTGCACCGGGATAATCCACTGGTCAGGCCTTACTTTGAGTGGCAGGCCGGTGGCAGCGTCATCGCCGATGCGCTCCAACCGGCAGACCTTCCCGTCCTAACCAACATCGTCCAGAAACACGAAGGCCCGGATTCTGCCCGACTCGCCTCGTACTGGTTCTCACGGCAGCCGGATACTGTCATCGTCATGCGTGATAACAAACGCCAGCCTGTCGGCTTTGTGATGATGCTGGCGCTGCATCGCACCACCCCGGACGACATCGCTTTCGACCCGGCAGTGCGCGCTGCGCGGAACTACCTCCAGAACAACACTGCGCTGCGGCCTGGTGAATCGGCGACGCTGTTCCGTTTCTGGATGGATCGGGATACCTACCAGGAAGTCTCCCCCGTCCAGACGCAGATCTTCGTGAACATGGTGCGGCATTATCTCTCGACACCGGGGCTGGCCTTCACCTTCTTGCCCAGCGCCGACCCGGACTTTTGGATGCTGGCTTTCTCATATGCAGATCTTGCCCGCCTGCCCCAAGTTGATTTCACCGTCGAAGGGCGGCGCTACGGCGTTTACGGCCATGACTGGCGCATTGTTCCGCCCATCGCTTGGCTGGAACTGATGGGTGAGCGTGAGGTCAGTTCTCAAGCGAATACCACCCCACCCCCACCTGTTGAGCAGGTCATCGTGCTGAGCGAGTCCGAGTTTGCTGAAGCTGTGCAAGCAGCGCTGCGGGATTATGCCCGCCCCGATATGCTCCACGGCAACCCGCTGCTGCGCTCCAAGCTGGTCATCGAAGCCAGCGGCTTGAATGCCGGCGAAGACGCGCGGATCAGCGCACTGCGCGACCTCCTGCGAACAACCGCCGAGTCACTCCAGCAGTCCCCGCGCGAAGCCAAGTTCTACCGTTCGCTGTACCATACCTACTTCCAGCCTGCCCCAACTCAAGAACAGGCCGCCGAAATCCTCGACCTGCCCTTTTCCAGCTACCGCCGGCACCTCAAAAGCGGTATCGCTCGCGTCACCGAGATTCTTTGGAACCACGAGATCAAGTGAGCAAAAAGTGAGCAGTGGTTGGTCTGGTGATCGATTACTGCCCTGCCCTAGACTCCGAATCAATACCCACTACGATTTGGAGGAGGCGCGGCATGGCAAGTCAAGACTACCACTTCATCACCACCTGGCGGATGCAGTCTACCTGCGAAGAAATCTACCGCATTCTCAGCAACCCAACCGATTTGGTGCGCTGGTGGCCATCAGTCTACCTTGACGTGCAGGAGATCGCGCCGGGCGAGGCTAATGGTCTAGGCCGGCAGATCAGCCTGTATACCAAAGGCTGGCTGCCCTATACACTGCGCTGGCAGTTCACTGTCACCAAAATCAATCCTCCACAGGGAATGCGACTGGACGCAGTCGGTGATTTTGTCGGTCGCGGCATCTGGACGTTTGAGCAGGATGGCGATTTCGTCAACATTATCTATGACTGGAAAATCCGGGCGGAAAAGCCGCTGCTGCGCCGTCTCTCCTGGCTGCTCAAGCCTATCTTCTCGGCAAACCATCACTGGGCAATGCGCCAGGGCGAAAAAAGTCTGCGTTTAGAACTGGCCCGCCGCCGCGCCCGCACACCGGAAGAACGCGCCCGCGTCCCGGCCCCGCCGCAGCCCACCTGGGTGATCCGCAAAGCATCTTCTGCGACCAAATCACGCGTCTGATACGCCTATTCCACGCGGCGGGGCGCAGCACGAACACGCTCCGCCACGTTGTTGGGCCAGCAGGCTGGTGCTACAATCAGAAACAGCACAGCCAACTCGATCCAACGAACGGATAGGCTCCGATGAAACGAAAGACGCGCGGCGAAGCTGAAGCTGAATTCACCCGCGCTATCATCAAATTCGAGAAAGACTTTCTGGGACGCGGGCCAGTCGATGCCCGCACTTTCTTCCTGCATGACATGATCTTGGTGCGCTTACAGGGCATCCTCACACCTGCCGAGTACAAGCTGGCCGAAAAACCTGAAGGCAGGACGCTCGTCAAAGAAACCCGCCGCCAGCTTTTCGAGACTTCACGTCCGCTGCTGGAAAACATCGTCCGCGAGGTGGCCGGCTGCAAGCTCATCAGCCTACATACTGATATGAGCACCAAGACCGGGGAACGCATCATTGTCCTGACGGTCGATGCAGACCTCACCAGTCAATTCTCTTGATCGTTCCCCCTCATAAAACGTTCATCAAATAACCGAATCACCCCCCAAAATGAGGGGGTAAACGCGCCTAAAACCATGCTATATTGACTGCGAGTCCAATCTCAACGATTGGATTTTTCATGACCGGATCTCGGCAGACCGGGCGAAACGTTACGAGACAAAGCAACGGGTCGCCGTGTAGGCCGGCATTCCCTCTGAACTCGCCTATTTGAGAGGGGAGTCCGGTGGGGCTGCCGGCCTTATCCTTTGTGCACCGGGACGAACATACAGGAAATGCTCACGAAACCAGCTACGACTAATCAGAAATCGGCTCAGCCAGCCGTCACAAACTGGCATATGCTCGACATCCAAGAGGTGTTGAGCCAACAATCCGTCACGCCCGAAGCAGGCCTATCCGAGAGTGAAGTTCAGGCACGGCTCCAAAGATTCGGCCCGAATGAACTCGTCGAAAAAAGGCTAAAGAGTCCCCTGGTCATTCTCTGGGAGCAGCTCACGAACCCGCTGGTGCTGCTGCTGATCGCTGCGGCCGGCATCTCGCTGGTGTTGGGCAAAGTAGACAGCGTGATCGCGATTATGGCGATTGTCATCCTCAACGCTGTGCTGGGCGTGGTACAGGAGTACCGCGCCGAACAGGCCATGGCCGCCCTCAAGAAGATGGCCGCGCCGTTGGTGCGCGTCCGCCGTGACCACAAGGTGATAGACATTGCCGCGCGTGATCTTGTCCCCGGTGATGTGGTCCTGCTGGAAGCTGGCAGCGTCGTCCCGGCAGACGCGCGCATCATCGAGTCCGCCAACCTCCAAGTACAGGAAGCGTCGCTCACGGGCGAATCGCAGCCCGTCGAGAAGCAGCAGGGCGTCCTGCGCGAACCGAATGTGCCGCTCGGTGACCGCATCAATATGCTCTACATGGGCACAGCCGTGACTTACGGGCGCGGCACGGCCGTGGTCGTCGAGACGGGCATGAATACCCAGCTTGGCCGCATCGCCGAGCTGATCCAGTCCGTCGAAAACGAGCCTACCCCGCTCCAGCGGCGGATGAATGAACTCGGCAAAGTGCTGCTGGCTGTTGCCGTCGTGGTCATGGTCATCGCCTTCATCATCGGCGTCATCACCGGGCAGCCAATTGTGCCGCCGGCGGACGACCCGCAGGCCGACTCGGTGCTGCTGAACGCAGTGGCAATTGCCGTCGCTGTGGTTCCGGAAGGACTGCCCGCGGTCGTGACGGTCGCGCTGGCGCTGGGGGCGCAGCGGATGCTCCGCCGTAAAGCGCTGATCCGCAAACTACCGGCTGTGGAAACCCTGGGTTCGGTCACTACGATCTGCTCGGACAAAACGGGCACGCTGACTGAGAACCGGATGACCGTGACCGTCGTCGACGTCTTCGGCAAGACCGCGCCGCTGGTCGATGTCCTCCAGCGCGGCGAAATGCTGCGCGGTATGAACGGCAGCGGCATCCCACAGCCGCAAGATACGGCTCAGGCGCTCCTGCTGGCAGGCAACACCTTGTGCAACGATGCCATCCTCGAAATGGAGGGGCAGAACAGATTCAAAGCCATCGGTGATCCGACCGAAGGTGCTCTGGTCATCGCAGCGGCTCGCTTCGGCATTCCCAAGCCGCACCTGGACGAACTCTTCCCGCGCGTCGGCGAGGTTCCCTTCTCATCGGAACGCAAACGGATGACGACCGCGCACCGTCTGGACGAAGCAGTCAAGCCCATCGAGGGGATTGAAGTCTACCTCAAGCAGCTTCTCGGCCAGTTAGACCGCCAGTACATCGCCTTCACCAAAGGCGCGGTAGACAGCCTGCTGGAAGTCTGCGACCGGGTATGGGTCGATGGGCAGCCCAAACCGCTGGACGCCGAACTCCGCCAGCGGATCGAACAAACCAACAACGATCTTGCCCAGAAGGGACTGCGCGTGCTGGGCATGGCGCTGCACCGTCTGCCGGAACTGCCTGCGTCGTGGACGCCGGAGACAGTCGAGAAAGGCATGATCTTCGTCGGCATGGTCGGCATCATTGACCCGCCCCGAGCAGAAGTCCGCGATGCAGTGGCGAAGTGCCGCACTGCCGGTATCCGCCCGGTGATGATCACCGGCGACCACCCGCTGACAGCGCTGAATATCGCCCGCGATCTGGGCATTGCTGGTGAGAAAGATACCGTCCTGACCGGGCATGAACTCAGCCAGATGTCACAGAAGCAGCTTGAGGACGTGGTCGAAAAAGTTTCGGTCTACGCCCGCGTCTCGCCAGAACACAAGCTCAACATTGTCCAGGCGCTCCAGTCCAAAGGCCACATCGCCGCCATGACCGGCGACGGCGTGAATGACGCGCCCGCGCTCAAGCGCAGCAACATCGGTGTGGCAATGGGCATCACCGGGACGGCCGTCTCCAAAGAAGCCTCAGACATGGTCATCCTGGATGACAACTTCGCCACCATTGTCAGCGCTGTGGAAGAAGGCCGCACCATCTACGACAATGTCCGCCGCTTCGTCAAATACCTGATGGCGAGCAACACGGGCGAACTCTTTGTGCTGCTGGCCTCACAGTTGGTCGCCGGCATGAGTCTGCCGCTGACGACGCTGCAAATCCTGTGGATGAACCTGATTACCGACGGCATTCCGGCGCTGGCGCTGGGCGTCGAGAAAGCCGAGCGCGGCGGCATGAACCGCCCCCCCTATGCCCCGAATGAAAGCATCTTCGGTCGTGGTCTGGCGCGGCACATCGTTATCGTCGGTCTGCTGCTCGGTTTAAGCGGCCTGCTGCTGGGAATCTGGGCTTTCGGCAACTACCAGAACAGCGTCCCGACTTACCAGTCCAACACCTGGAACACGATGGTGTTCATCTTTCTGACGATTGCCCAGATGGGGCACGCCCTCGGCCTGCGTTCACACCGGGAATCGACTTTTGAGGTCGGGTTCTTCGGCAACCGCGTGCTGATCGGCGCGGTCATAATAACCATCGTGGTTCAGATGATTGCCATCTACACGCCGTTCTTCAACCAGATTTTCAATACCACACCGCTGACGCTGGAACAGTTGGCGATCTGTCTTGCCCTCAGCACCATTGTGTTCTGGGGCGTTGAACTGGAAAAACTCCTCATTCGGCGCGGGATTCTGAAGTAAGACCGGATGATGGAGTCACATCGGTAATGTTTGGTTCCATTGGAGTGATTGTCTGGCTTAGCGTAAGGAAAGGGAGAGGTTCGTATGCAAGCCAATTCAGTAAAAACAGTCCTGCTGCTCGGTCTGCTGACCGGCCTGCTGGTGATGATCGGCTCGGCGCTCGGCGGAACAAACGGCATGATCATCGCCTTCATCTTCGCCATCGCGCTCAACATGGGAGCCTGGTGGTTTTCAGATAGCATCGCACTCAAGTTCAGCGGCGCAAAGGAAGTCAGCGAGGCGCAAGCTCCGGAACTCCACCGCATGGTGGCGGTGCTGGCGGAACGCGCCAAGCTGCCCAAGCCGCGCGTCTACATCATCGACAGCCCGATGCCCAACGCCTTCGCCACTGGTCGCAGCCCGGAAAAAGGTGTCGTCGCCGTGACCACAGGCATCACTCAGATTCTGACGCGCGACGAACTATCCGGTGTAATCGCCCACGAACTGGCGCACATCAAGCACCGAGACACGCTCATCTCCAGCATCGCGGCGACCATCGGCGGCGCAATCTCGATGCTGGCCGATATGGCGATGTGGTCGATGATCTTCGGCGGCTTCGGCAACAATGATGAAGACAGCCCCGGCGGCGTGGCCGGCGGCCTGCTGACCCTAATCTTGGCTCCGATTGCCGCGCTGCTGATCCAGATGGCCATTTCACGCTCGCGCGAGTTCGTTGCCGATGAGGGTGGCGCTCGCATCCTGGGCGATCCGCTGCCGCTGGCGAATGCCCTAGAAAAACTGGAAACCTGGCAGCACAGCCGCTTTGCCCAGCCCGCCCACGTCAATCCAGCCACCGCGCATATGTACATCGTCAACCCGATGATGGGCGGCGGGCTAGCTGGTCTGTTCCGCACGCACCCGCCGACGGCGGAGCGCATCGCTCGGCTCCGCGCAATGTCCGAGGCGGTAAGCTGGCGCGGCAGCCGCGCTCAAATCTAATCCCGGCTGCAAAGCACATTCCGGAATCTTTTGAATCGGGTGAGGCGCAGCAGGTCTGCGCCCCACCCCACCAGAATCGACAGATATAGTCAGAATGATGAGGTCTATAGTGTAAAGATGTTTGACGACGCGCTTTTCGAAGAAGAACGCCTGCCCAAACCAGCCGCCCGCGCCGCGCTGCGGCTGGAAGCGTGGGACGACGAAGAATGGTATTCCCGCGCTGAACGGCGGCGTTCTTTCCGGAGCAGCAAAGCTGAAGCCATCTTCAGCGACGAAGACGAAACAGAAGACCGTGACATCGAATGGATCCGTCGTGACAAGCGTCGTGAGCCGCGTTACGACCGTTCCAAACGAGTCTGATAATGAAATGGAGCAGAACATGAAGTGCCCAATCGATGGAAGTGATCTGGTGATGTCAGATCGTCAGGGGATCGAGATCGACTACTGCCCAAAGTGCCGCGGCGTCTGGCTCGACCGGGGCGAACTCGACAAGATCATCGAACGCAGCCTCGGCCAAGCAGCCGCCTCGGCGCCCGCGCCGGTCGAACGCCGCGAGCCGCCTCGCGAAGAATACCAGGAACGGTCGGACGACCGGCGGGGTTACTACGACGATGACCGCTACAAGCACAAGAAGCGCAAATCGTTCTTGGACGACATCTTCGACTTCTAACCCGGCCGGTCAAGCGGTGGGCACGCCCCACCGAGGAGCGAAACCTATGAAAGCCCGCGACTTAATGAGCGAGCCGGTCGCCATCCTCAAGATCGATACTCCTGTCGAGGATATCATTCACCAGATGAACCGCTGCCGGACGACCAGCCTGCCTGTTGTGGATGCTGGTCAGCGCGTAATCGGGATCGTCAACCAGCATGAGGTCTTCGCGCGGAGCTACGCACTCGCCGGCCATGAACAGGATGATGCTCTGGTTGGCCTGCTTGCTGCCGATGTGATGAATCCTGCCCCCATCTGCGTCGAAGACACCCAGGCTATCAGCGATGTTGCCTGGGTGATAGTGCAGTACAATCTGGATGCCGTGCCTGTGGTTCACCAGGGCATACTCGTAGGTATCATCTCGCGCGGCGATCTCATCCGCATGATCGGATGGGCCATGTAGGACAATTCCCCTTCCGGGGCGAAGCAGCACGTTTTCTCCGGCAAATGTGGACAACGTGTTGAATCAGAATCACACAAGCAGCAGGGCGCGGCCAGCAGGCCGCGCTTCTGTGTTCAGTACAGGCGGCGCTGGTTGCGGCGGTATACCCACTCCCGGCGATCCACGGGCGGCGGCTGCGGAGTCAGCGAGACGAATATCCAGGCCAATACCACCCCAAACACGAAGCCGCCGATATGCGCAAAGAACGCCACCCCGCCGCTCTGCGTATCCACCCCCAGCGAGGTCACCCCGCTGAACAACTGCATCACGAACCAAAAACCCAGAACATAAAGCGCCGGAATTTCCGTGAGCTGGCTGAAATAGCCCAGAAGGATCAGCCCGCGCACCCGCACCCCAGGAAACAGCACGAGATACGCTCCCAGCACCCCGGCAATCGCGCCGCTGGCCCCTACCAACGGGATTGGTGAACGCGGGTCAATCAAGATTTGGGCAATACCCGCCGCGAACCCACAAGCAAAATAGAAGATGAGGTACAGAATTTTGCCGAGCCGGTCTTCCACGTTGTCGCCAAAAATCCACAGATACAGCATGTTTCCCAGGATATGCGCCCATCCGCCGTGGAAGAACATACTGCGGACAAAATCTAGGAAGGTATCGACTGAAAACGGCTGGCGGGTCACGAGCGCTGGTACAATCGACTGCGTGAGGAACACCTGAGTCAGCTCGCGCTGCGAAAGCGTGAGCTGCCCAAGGAACACCAGAACATTGATCCCAATCAGGGTATAGGTCACGTAGGGCACGCGCCGCGTCGGATTCAGGTCGTAGAGCGGGAGCATAGCGGTTCTCCTCCAGGCGACTGGACGCCTCGACTATACCGCTGCGCTCCTCAATCACCAAAAGCCGGTCAATCCACGTAAGTGACGCGGCGCGGCGGCGGGTTGAACATGGTATAGATGAACGCCAGCACCAACCCGCCGATAAATCCGCCGATATGGGCGAAATAGCCCACCCCACCCAGTGTGTCCGTGTTCAGCGAGAGCAGGCCGTTGAATAGTTGGAGGACGAACCAGTAGCCCAGCACCACCAGCGCCGGGATGTTATAAAAGCGCGGGAAGAAGCGGAACCAGATAATCAGGACGCGGATGCGTGTGCCCGGATACAGGATCAAGTAGCTGCCCAGCACGCCAGCAATCGCGCCGCTGGCTCCAATATTGGGGACACACTGGTTCGAGGTCACAACTACCTGCGCTGCTGCCGCCAGCGCTCCCCACACCAGATACAGCACCAAGAAGCGAATATGTCCGAAGTACTCTTCGACATTGCGCCCAAAAATCCACAGAAAGGTCATATTCCCCGCCAGATGCACCCATCCGCCGTGCATGAACAGGCTCCGCAGTGTATCCAGCAGCACCTCGCCGTTCAGTCCGCCGCTCGCCACCTCACAGGGAACCAGCGCCAGCGCCATATAGCTGCGATACAGCTCGGCGGGCGGCAGCGTCAACTGCCAGATGAAAACCAGCATGTTGACCACGATCAAGCCATAAGTGACATACATCGGCTTGCGAACCGGATGTAGAGTATTGACGGGAAGCATTCCAGCCTTCCTTCACAGCACAACTAACCAGCCAGACTGTCGAGCGGCACACATCGTGTTGAAAGGCTATACGCAAATCCCTTTCAGGCTGTTGCAGAACCTCGAATCAAAAGGAGTATGCCTCGGCATACTCCTTGAGATTACAGCACGGCAATCTTACCGCTGGTCGATTGGAATCCAGGGCAGATCCATCGGGCCAGTGTAGGTCAGGTCAGGCCGGATCAGGCGGTTGTTGGCGAACTGCTCCATGATGTGGGCTGACCACCCTGCCACGCGCGACATGGCGAACAGCGGTGTGAACATATCCACGTCGATATGCAGCGTATACAGCACGATGGCACTGTAGTAGTCTACGTTCGGATACAGCTTGCGCTCAATGAAATACTGGTCGGCGCGGGCAGTATCCGCAAGCTGCTTGGCGATCTGGAACCACTTCAGGTTGCCGGAGCTTTCCGCCAGGCGGCGGGCGTGCTCTTCCAGAATGGCCGCGCGGGGGTCGAGCGCCTTGTAGATGCGGTGCCCGATGCCCATGATGCGGCGATCGCCTTCCTTGATGTTGGTCTTAAACCAGTTGGCGACATTGCTGGGATCGCCGATTTCCAGGAACATATTCATCGCTTCGGCGTTCGCGCCGCCATGCGACGGCCCTTTCAGCGTGCCGATGCCGCTGACGATGCCGCTGTGCATGTCCGACCCCGTCGCGACGGTCACCCGTGCAGCAAAGGTGCTGGCATTCATGCCGTGTTCGGCCAGCAACACCAGGTACACATTGATCGCATCGCTGGCCGTTTTATCCGGTTCCTTACCTTCCAGCATATAGACGAAGTTCTGCGCCAGATTCAGATCAGCGCGGGGCGCGACCGGCTCCTGCCCTTTGCGGATGCGGTTCCAAGCGGCGCAGGCCGTAGTGATCTGCCCGGTCAGGCGGATCGCCTTACGGCGGTTGGCTTCCATGCTGTTGTCTTCACTGTCGGGATCATAGAACGCCAGCGCCGAAACGACCGTCCGCAGCACAGCCATCGGATCGGCAGTCTTCGGGTAGGCCTTCATCTGGTCGATAATGCCCTGGGGCAGCACCGCGCCCTGGGCAATCGCCGAGCGCAGATTTTCCAGTTCGGCACGGTTGGGCAGCCGTTCATTCCACAGCAAGAAGACAACTTCTTCAAAGAGCGCATTTTCAGCCAGAGTTTCGATGGGATAACCTTGGTAGATCAGCTTCCCTTCCTGGCCGTTAACCAGGCTGGTTCTACTCTCGGCAACAACAATCCCCTCTAAGCCTTTCTTGACGGGTTCAGCCATGATAACACTCCTTACAGGATGGGCTGACGGACACATAAACAAGCCCGAAAAGGGCATCAGCAGCACGGATAACTTCAGCAGCGGCAGCAGCGCCGGAGCCGTTCATGAATCCCGACACAGGAGCCTCACACGCCCTGCTCGCGAGAGTATAACATTCGCTCATGAGCCAATCAATTGACCATTCGATTAACTGCCTGACCTTTTAGATGCAGGCAGAGTTTCGCATTGCAGCCATTCAGGAGCCACAGTGAGAAGACGTCACCAGAAAAATTAGAACATTTGTTATATTACCCCATTACATGGTAGAGTCTGCTATAGGTTGAATGGGTGTCATTCCGTCCTGCAAGCCTGACCGGCTGGAGGCAGCCCACCGGCATTGGCATAGAGAATAAGGATTCAAACATGGATGCAGCCCTTAAAACAGCCATTTGGCAGCAGTTTGGAGCCGCGATTGATTATCTCGCTGAGACAGTGAGCGCCTGTCCGGACAGCCTCTGGCGTGCTTCCCTTTGGCAAACACCGGATACCAAACCGGAGTTCTCGCAGTTCTGGTATGTCACCTATCACACGCTTTTCTGGCTAGACATTTACTTGACTGGTGCAGAAGAAGGTTTCTTACCTCCATCACCATTCACATTGATCGAGCAGGACAGTGAAGGCCCCCTTCCTGAACGGGTCTACACGAAGGAAGAACTCTTGTCCTATCTCCAGGATTGCCGCAAGAAATGTCAAGCGACCATCGAGCAGATGACCGGTGAAACTGCGCAGCAGATCTGCCGCTTCGGATGGGGTGAAGTCCGCTTCCTCGAACTGCTCATATACAACCTGCGCCACGTTCACGGCCATGCCTCACAGTTGAACATGCTGCTCGGCCAGCAGGGCATCCCAACGCCAGACTATCCCACCAGGATCGAACGCAGGGGATTCTGACGTATCGGAAACGGATTCACTCCGATGATGAGTTCTACCAACCCGGCCTAACTTCTACGAACTGCTTGCAATCTCCGAAAAAGCATGATAGGCTAACGACCATGCGAAACTATTCTGCCCGCCCGATGATGATGGAAATGTGTTCCTGCATGTGTTGTATGGACATGTGCAGCTTTTCGGTTTCCACCGGGACGGGTGACGGGCGCGGCTGAGCAGCACACAGCCGCCTGCAAGACCAGATGCAGACAGAGCCAACCCCAACCGGTTGGCTCTTTTTGTTTCTGAAAGAGAAATGGGACGGACCATGCGGACAACCCTGGACAAAGCGCTGCAGCAGCGGATTATCGACCAGATGGAAGCCAGCTATCCGAATGAGGGCGGCGGTTTCCTGCTCGGAACCCGCGCGGATGGCATCCTCCGCATTCAAGATGTCATCCAGATTCAGAACGTCTTCGCTGCCGAGGAGCAGTATCACCGCTACGCCATGACCCCCCAGGATTGGGCACGCTTAGAAGACCAGGCCGACGAACGCGGCCTAACCCTGGTCGGCTACTACCACAGCCACCCCGATTCACCGGCTGTGCCATCGATCTATGACCGCGATCATGCCCTGCCCAACTTCACCTACATCATCACCTCGGTGCAGTCTGGCAAAGCCGCCGAGATGCGCGTCTGGCAGCTTCAGGAAGACCGCGCGGCGTTCACTGAAGGGGTGCTGGATGTGACCTGATGACTTAGCTGTCACCCGTCAGCACTTTCCATTCTCTTATCTACCGGTCCGGTAGGTTGCTTGTGGAAAGGGCTGACTGTTGAAAGCTAAAGCGTACAGTTTGGTTTTCGGCGGTCTCATATTTCCTGTACGACTTGCCCACGAGGAGAACCACCCATGGCAAGCGCGAATGGACATCAGAGAAAGCTGCACTTCAACACCCTGGCCCTCCATGCCGGGTACAGTCCTGATCCGACTACCGGATCGCGGGCTGTGCCCATCTACCAAACAACTTCGTACCAGTTCCGCAGCACCGACCATGCGGCAGCGCTGTTCGCCCTGCAGGAACCCGGCAACATCTACACCCGCATCATGAACCCCACCACCGATGTCTTCGAGCAGCGCCTCGCCGCGCTCGAAGGGGGCATCGGCGCTTTGGCAACCGCTTCCGGCCAGTTCGCCCAAACGCTCACCATCCTTACGCTCGCCAACAGCGGCGACGAAATCATCTCGACCAGCGCCCTCTACGGCGGGACCTATACCCTGCTGCTCCACAGCCTCAAGCGCCTGGGGATCACCACCCACTTTGTAGAAGGCGCCGACCCCCAGAAAATCGAAGCGCTCATCAATAAGAAGACCAAGCTGATCTACCTCGAAACCATCGGCAACCCCAAACTGGAAATTCCCGATTTCGAGGCCATCGCCGAGATCGCCCATGCCCACGGCCTGCCTGTCGTTGTCGATAACACCTTCGCCACACCCTACTTGTGGCGTGCCTTTGACTTCGGCGTCGATATCGTCCTGCACTCCACCACCAAGTGGATCGGCGGTCACGGTCTGAGCATCGGCGGCGCCATTGTGGACAGCGGGAAATTCGACTGGAAAGGCAGCGGCCGCCACGATGGCATCGTCGAGCCAGAACCGGCCTACCACGGCGCGGTCATCCACGATCTGGTCGGCCCCAGCTCGTTCATCATCCGCGCCCGCGTCGTCGGCCTGCGCGATTTCGGCGGCTGCCAGGCCCCCTTCAACAGCTTCCTCAACCTGATCGGTCTGGAGACGCTGCCCCTGCGCGTCCAGCGCCACGTCGATAATGCCCTTGCCGTCGCCCGCTGGCTGGAGCAGCATCCGGCCGTCGCCTGGGTGAACTACCCCGGCCTGCCCAGCCACGTCAGTTATGAACGTGCCCAGAAATACCTGCCGAAAGGCGCAGGCGCGGTCATCGGTTTCGGCATCAAAGGGGGGCGCGCCGCGGGCAAGACCTTCATCGACAACCTCAAGGTCTTCTCGCACCTGGCAAACGTCGGCGATGCCCGCTCGCTCGCCATCCATCCGGCCACGACGACCCACAGCCAGCTCAATGCCGAAGAACAGGCGCTCACCGGCGTCAGCGATGACTACGTGCGTCTGGCAGTCGGTCTGGAAGACATCGACGACATCCTCTGGGACCTAGACCAGGCTTTGGCGATCAGCCAGGGCATTACCGTGCATCCAGTGACAGGTTAGGTTCGGCAGCGGACACATTCATCGCATCCTTGGCATCCCCTCTCTATCTGATGGCTGGAGAGGGGATTGCTGCTACACTATGGAGGATTTCAAGCAATGGTTGCACTCCAACAGGATGACTGGCCGCCTTTGAACGTGACCCATGCCAACCCGCGCCAACCCGGATCCGTGGGGATCGTCAAGCGGCAGTATGCGCACTTCGACCAGCCGCTGAACCTCCGCAGCGGGCAGATTCTGGAGCGCTTCACGCTGGCCTATGAAACCTACGGCACGCTCAATGCCGATAAATCCAACGCAATCCTCATTTGCCATGCCCTCTCCGGTGATTCCCACGTGGCCGGATACTACACCCACGACCCGCGCGAGAAACCCGGCTGGTGGGATGACGCCGTCGGCCCCGGCAAGATGTTCGATACAACTCGGTTTTTCGTCATCTGCTCCAATGTCATCGGCGGCTGCCAGGGCAGCACTGGCCCCTCGTCGCTTGCCCCAGATGGCAAGCCCTATGCCATGCGTTTCCCCTTCATCACCATTCAAGACATGGTTGCCGCTCAGCGCCATCTCATTGACTACCTCGGCATCGAGCGGCTGTTCAGCGTCGCTGGTGGCAGCATGGGCGGGATGCAGGCGCTTCAGTGGGCGGTGGATTATCCCCACCGCGTCGGATCAGTTCTGTTCCTGGCGAGTACGCCGCGCTCCTCAACCCAGAATATCGCCTTCAACGAAATTGGCCGTCAGGCCATCTATGCTGATCCCAACTGGAACCAGGGCAACTACTACGGCGGCCCGGTTCCCGCCGCAGGGCTTGCCGTCGCCCGCATGATCGGCCACATCACCTACATGAGCGAAACCTCGCTCGAATTCAAATTCGGGCGGCAGACCCAATCCGGTCGCGGGCTGGCCTATGGCTTCGGCACCGATTTCGCTGTGGAAAGCTACCTGAAGCATCAAGGCGAGAAATTCGTCGAGCGTTTCGACGCCAACAGCTACCTGTACATTACCAAGGCCCTCGATTACTATGATGTGGCCAATGGCTATGGCTCGATGCGGAATGCCCTGGCCCGCACCCACGCCGACTTCCTGGTTGTGAGTATTTCCAGCGATTGGCTTTACACAGCGGCGCAGGCCCAGGAATTGGTTAGCGCCCTGGAAGACCTGGGGCGGCATGTCACCTATGACCACATCGTCGCTTCCTTCGGTCATGACTCCTTCCTGGTCGAAGTCGATACCATGACCGAAGTAGTCGGCGGCTATCTCAACCGTCTCTGGGAGCAGCAGCACCCCCAAACAGGCAGCATTCACCGGTTGGGAGAGCCGTAGGTTCTCTCATTCACTAGACATCGTATTAAGGACGAATTCATGGCAACGATCAAAATCCCGACCCCTCTGCGGGTCTATACCGGCAGCCAGGCGCAGGTCACCGTCAGCGGGGACACTGTCGGCAAAGCGCTTGCCGATCTGGTCAACCAGTATCCTGAACTGCGCCAGCACCTCTTCAACGGTGACGAACTGCGGAACTTCGTCAACATCTTCCTCGGTGAAGACGATGTGCGCTTCCTGGATGGCCTGGATACCGAAATTGGGCCGGACGCCAGCCTGCGGATCATTCCCAGCATCGCCGGCGGTTGATTGGCATTCCTTGCAGGTGTAAAGGCGTAGTTGATGCTATGATTGGGATATCTCGGAATCCGATTCTCTACTATCTGCCAGACACGTCAGAGGACGAAATCGTGGGCAGCATTGCCATTCCCGAAAAACATCCCGCCTTCACCATCTACCAGGAACAGCCTCTCAACGGTGCGGCTCCCCTGTCGTTCATTGCTCAGGAGTTTGTCACGCCAACGGACCAGTTTTTCGTCCGCAACCACGGCACGATCCCCACCATAGACCCGCTCACCTTCCGGCTGACCGTCGGCGGGCTGGTACGAACAAAACTCGAACTCAGCCTGGAAGACCTCAAGACCCGCTTCCCCCAGGCCAAAGTCATGGCCACCCTCCAGTGCGCCGGCAACCGCCGCGAGGAAATGGCCGCCGTCGCTCCTATTCCCGGCGAGGTTCCCTGGGGCGCAGAGGCCATCGGCAATGCCATCTGGGGCGGCGTCCGCCTCCGCGATGTTCTCATCGCTGCCGGCATCGACCGCCGCCGCTCGCATCATGCAGCCTTCACCGGGCTGGACTCCGTTGAACGGATGGGAAACACTTTCGGCTTTGGCAGCTCGATCCCCATCGAGAAGGCGCTGATGCCGGAAACGCTGCTTGCCTACGAAATGAACGGCCAGCCGCTCCTGCCCATGCATGGCTTTCCCCTGCGCGTGGTCGTGCCCGGCTACATCGGAGCACGCAGCGTCAAGTGGCTGGCCCACGTCGAAGTACGGGAAACACCCTCCGACAACTATTTTCAGCAGCGGGCGTACAAGCTCTTCTCCCCAGACATCACCCCCGACAGCGTAGATTGGACGAAGGGCATCATGCTCGGTGAAAACTCGCTCAATGCCGTCATCTGCTACCCCGGCAGCGGTGATACCCTGCCTGTTGGCGGCGCGAGCGTGGTCGGTTATGCCATCGGCGATGGCAGCAACCTCGTCGAACGGGTGGAACTCTCTACCGACGGCGGCCAGACCTGGACGCGAGCCACCTTCTTGACCAACAATCAAGATTCCATCACTTGGCGGTTGTGGGAGGGCCGAGTCGACATCCAGCCCACAACCACCCACATCATCGCCCGCGCCATCGACTCAGCCGGCAACAAACAGCCGCGCGATACCCAGGAAATCTGGAACTTCAAAGGCTATGCCAACAATGCCTGGCACAAGGTGCGAATCCAGATCGGATGAGTCTCTACCGTAAACTTTAGCCAGCAGAAAAGAGAAGAACCCATGATTCCTCTGGTCAGCGCCCATGCTGATTTATCCAACGATGAAATCCGCCGCTACAGCCGTCACCTCATCATGCCCGAAGTCGGCATCGACGGGCAGCGCCGCCTCAAAGCTGCCAGCGTCCTGCTGATCGGCACTGGCGGGCTGGGCAGCCCCCTCGCGCTCTATCTGGCCGCTGCCGGAATCGGTCGCATTGGGCTGGTTGATTACGATGTCGTCGATGAGACCAATCTCCAGCGCCAGGTCATTCACGGGCAGAGCAGCGTCGGCCACCTCAAGGTCGAAAGCGCCATGAAGCGCATGAAGGACATCAATCCCTACCTTCAGATCGACCTGTACAATGCCCCGCTCACCTCGGAAAACGCCGTCGAATTGTTCACGCCTTACGATGTCATCATCGATGGCACAGACAATTTCCCCACCCGCTATCTGGTGAACGATGCCTGCGTCAAGCTGGGCAAACCCAATGTCTACGGCAGCATCTTCCGTTTTGAGGGCCAGCTCAGCGTCTTCTATGCGAAAGAAGGCCCCTGCTACCGCTGCATGTTCCCCAGCCCGCCCCCACCCGGCCTGGTGCCAAGCTGCGCCGAAGGCGGCGTGTTGGGCATCCTCCCCGGAACGGTCGGCACGATGCAGGCCACTGAAGCCATTAAACTGATCCTGGGCATCGGCGAACCGATGATCGGGCGCATGCTGCTCTACGATGCCCTCGAAATGAGCTTCACCACCATCAAGGTCCGCAAGAATCCCTCCTGCCCCGTATGCAGTATTCCGGCTGATCAGGTCACGCTCATCGACTACGAGCAGTTCTGCGGCATGCCCGCCCATGACCACAGCGACTACAAAACCCAGCAGGCTAGCCAGAACGGGCAGCATGACCCAAATGCCGTGGTCGAGATGACCGTCCGCGACCTCAAAGCACGCCTCGACCAGGGTGAGAACCTGCTCATCCTAGACGTGCGCGATCCGCATGAATGGGAAATCAGCGCCCTGGACGGAACCCTGCGCATCCCCAAAGGGCAGATCGAAGTTGCCAAGAACGATGTCCTGGCTGGACGCAAGCGCCGCGAAGACACCGTGCTGGCCCAAATTCCGATGGATCGAGAGGTCATCATCCACTGCCGTTCAGGGATACGCAGCGCCCACGCGATCAAGTTCTTGCGCGAAGTCGGCTACCAGAACCGCCTTGTCAATCTGGCCGGCGGCATCCTAGCCTGGGCCGATGAGATCGATCCCTCAATGCCCAAGTACTGAGGTTCATCCCACCAAACAAAATGGGCGTGCCGGTGCAGCACGCCCATCTCGCTTAATTCCCAGCCGCGCCGCGGATTTCCCACAGCACGATTTCCGGCGGGCACATGAACCGCGCGCGCGGCGCGCCCAATCCCTCCAGCCCCACACCGCGCGCCGTGTACAGCGTGGTCGTGCCCAATTCGTAGCGCCCCATGATGAAGCGGTTGCCCAGGTGACTGCTGGAAAACAGCGCCCCGACCAGCGGAAACCGAATTTGTCCGCCGTGTGTGTGCCCGCACAGATACAGGTCGATGCCCAACTCGTTAGCTTCCGGCGCAATGTCCGGCGGGTGCATCAGCAGCACGTGCAGCCCATCCTTCGGAGCCATCATCATCATCTTCTTGAGCTGGTTGCGATCCCGGTCCATATCATGCGTGACCACCAGCCCCAGCAGGTTGAGCGCCCCGCCCGGAGTCTGGATCGTCAGCCATTGGTTCGGCAGGAACTTGAGATTGCTCAGATCGCGCACAAAGGCATGCACCCGTTCCAGCGGCTCGACCAGCGGCGTCCCGGATACGCAGTAGACCCCCAGCGGCGCGCGCCACGCCCCGATGACTTCACGGATCGCTTGTTCGGCGACCGGATCATGGGTGTTCGACAAATTCACATAATCGCCCGTGAACACGATCACGTCCGGTTTGATCTCGTCGATCAGGCGATTCAGGTCGCGCTCGCGTGGCGTCACCCGCTCCACATGAATATCGCCGATCTGCAGCAGCCGCAGCGGCGGAGCCGAAGCATGCCATTTCGCCGTAGTATAAGTCTGGCGCGTCACGCCCAATCGGAACGGCTCAATCCAGGTGGAATAATAGACCAAAGCCGTGACTGCAATCAGAAAGATCAACCCCAACCAGAACGGCAGCCCGAACAGCCCCAGGACCACCAGCACGGCCCCGCATACGATAGCCAGCGCAGTCGCGGTCGGGCGATCTGGCCCGTAGCTGCGCCCGGTGCGCTTCAGCATAAGCATCAGCCACCAGTTTCCCGCTGCAGCCGCGACGTAAGCAGCCACCACGATCCAGGCGATCATCCCGTTCGGCAGCCACGCGCCGGCGACGAGAACTGCGTTCAGCGCAGTCACTCCCGCCACAAATGCGGGCGGCAGTGCCTGCATCCGGTCGGTCAGAACCAGAAGCCGGTGCAGCGGGGTATTGTCGAGCGGATCAGGCATTGGCGCATTCGATGACGAGGTTCCGTTTGACGACATGAGATAACCTGTATTCAGATTGTGCGGTAATCAAGGGGCGATTATACCTGTGAGTCGTCCGCATCTTCTAGCGGCGCTGTGGATGCAGGCAGCTCAACGATGAAGCGGCTGCCCTCGCCAAGCTGGCTTTCCACATGAATCCGTCCACCGTGCAGCCGGACAATCTCGTAAGCGATGCTCAATCCCAACCCTGTCCCACGCGAGTGATTGGTGATGCGGTAGAACGGTTGGAACAGGTGCGGCAGTGCTTCAGCCGGGATGCCCACGCCGTTGTCTTCAACGACGAACCGAACCATTCTCGGATCATTCTGTTCCGGCGGCTCGACCCGTAGCCGCACCCATCCGCCCGGTTCTGTGTAGTTGATGGCATTCGCCACCAGGTTGGTCAAAACCTGCATCATCCGCCCAGGATCGAGCGGCACGGTTACCCCTGAACCGGCCTCGACTTCCAAACGGATCGATTTCTTTTCGGCCTCCGCCTGCTGCATCAGGACAACCTGGTCGATCAAGCTGTAGACATCCACTGGCTCCTTGTGCAGCGGCACAGCCCCCCGCTCATACCGGGAGTAATCGAGTAGATTTTCCACCAGCAGCCGCAGCCGTTCCGCCGTCTGGTCCAGGATTGCCAGGTGGTCGGCCAGTTGGTGCGGCGAGCGCCGCAGCAGATACAGCCGCGTAATCAGGTTGGTGATCGGTGTGCGCAGCTCATGAGAAGCTGTTGCCACAAACAGCGACTTTTGGTCTTGCAGCGCCTTCTCCCGGCTGATGTCCTGGATAACCGTTACTACCCCGATGGGCTGTCCATCCGAATTCGTCACCGGCGTCACCGTCACCATGACATCCATTTCGCTGCCGTCGAGACGGTGGAACTGCTTTTCGCCGCGCCAGACACCATGTTCCTGGGCATGGACAAGCAGCCGGTAGATGTGTTGGGCATACTCATCGGGGGTCATTGTGGCCGGCTTGATGAAATCAACCGACCATTCGGCGTTGGGGTCCCCAATCATGCGTTTCAGCGCCTGGTTGATGAAGCGATTAGGCTGTCCGTCATAAATCTCCCCAACGACCCCATCGCTGATCGAATCCAGGATCGCCCGGAGCTGCGCCCGTTCGCGCTCCAGTTCCGCCGTCCGCTGAGCGACCCGTTCTTCTAGGCCGGTAGCGTAAAGATTCAATGCTTCAAAAAGCTGCGCGTTGCGGATAGCAATCCCAGCTTGGTTGGCGAAAGCCAGCAGCGTCTCGCCCTGCGATTCGGTGAAGGCATTCAGGCTGGCGCTGTCCAGATTGATAACCCCGATCACTTCACCATCAACCTGAATCGGCGCGCCAAGATACGACTGAATCCAGGCAGTCTGCGGAACACTCAGCCAACGTGGATCATGCTGTGCATCCGCAATCAGCACTGGCCGCCGGGTTTTCCGCATCTCGATCAGGTTGCCGAATTGCGCTATCGGAAACCGCACCTCCAACAAAGTCTCGAGACTCACGCCCTGCGCCTCAAACCCCCGGCCGTGCATCACCCGCGAGGTGCCCTCGTCAACCAGCATGATCGAAGCCGCGTCATACGGAATCACCCGCTCAACACAGATCAGAATCCGGTCGAGAATTTCCGACAGCTTGAGCGAGCTGTTGATAATCGCCGAGGTATCGCGCAGCGCCTCGGCCAGCATGCGCTGCTCGCGCTCTGCAGCCTCCGCCCGCTCACGTTCGGTGATGTCCCGGCTGACAATCACAAAACCGATGAGCGAACCATCATCAGGGTCGTTCAACATCGAAACCGACGACCATGTGACCAGCGGTGTTCCGTCGCGGTGACGTTCCTTGACCCTGCCTTGCCAATGGCCTTTTCCCAGCAGATCGCGCCCTATCGAGTTCAGATCATCCGAATCGCCCCGGTATCCTGTCAGTTCCGGCAGGAAACACCCAACGGCCTCGTCCCGTGTCCATCCATACAGCCGCTCAGCCGCTTGATTCCACGACCGGATAAACAGCCCGGTATCGACCGATATGATTGCGTCAGACGCATAGCGCAGCAGTGTGGCTTCATCGCAGAGCAAAACATCTCTGTCTTTTAGGCTGCAGCCACTGTCTAAAGAGGAATTTCCTCTTTGGATGAGCGATTCATCAGCAGAAGTTGCCAAGTGCGGAAACCCTTCACGGACTCTTGTATAATCGGCACATTTCCTTGCCGATCCTATTCCATCATAGGTTGAACATGCCCCAATTGGTACTTAAGGAAAATTCATTCAAACGGCTCAAACCCATTTTTCGCGCCTTGAGTGCCCTCAATCCCATCCGCGCCCTGCGTCATTTTATTTTCAGCCTGAGGAACCGCTGGCGTAAACGGGCCAAAATCGACTACATCACCCTTATGCTGCCGGGGCAGATTCCCGCCTTGCCGGAGCCGCGCTCTTGGCTCCAGCGCCGCATACTCGGCAGCCCGCCGCTGAGCCTCTCCGACCTAAACCGCATGTTCGAGCGCATCGGCGATGATCCCCGCCCCACCGGTGTCATCCTGCACCTGCGCGGCCTGTCCATGCCGCTCGCCGACCTGCAAAGCCTCCGCCAGAGCATCACCCGACTGCGCGAGAAAGGCAAAAAGGTCATCTGCTTTGCCCCCAGCTATTCCAACGCCACCTATTTTATTGCCAGCGCCGCCGATGAGATCGTCCTGCAGCCCGGCGGTGAACTGGAAACCCTCGGCCTCCGTTCCCAAGCCACCTTCCTCCGCGACGCCCTAGACCGCATCGGCCTGCAGCTCGACAGTGTGGCAATCTCCCCCTACAAGGGCGCGTTCGACCAGTTCACCCGCAGCGACATCTCCCCGGAAGGCCGTCAGCAGTTAGAGTGGCTGCTCGATTCGCAGTATAGCATCCTGGTGGATGCCATGGCCGAAGGCCGCCGTGTCTCCCCCGAACACATCCGCCAGATGATCGACTCCGCTCCGCACCTCGATCAAGACGCCCTGGCAGCAGGCTACATCGATGCCGTCCTGACCGAAGAAGGGCTGCACCGCCGCCTGAACGCCAAACATATCCTGCCCTGGCAGCAGGCCGATAAAAAGCTCCTCCAAAAATGGCGCAAACCCACCGAGCGCTTTGTCGCCCTGCTGGAAGTCTCCGGCCTGATGATCCCCGGCGAGAGCGGCAGACCGCCCATTGACCTCCCTATCCCCTTCATCGGTGGTGAACGCGCCGGCGACCTGACTATTGTCCAGCAGGTGCGCCGCCTCATGAAGAACCGCGCCGCAGCCGCCGTGATCTTGTACATCAACAGCGGCGGCGGCTCGGCCAGCGCTGCCGAAGCCATGACCGCCGCCCTGTCCGAATTGGCTCAGGATCGCCCGCTGGTCGCCTATTTCAACAACGTCGCCGCCTCCGGCGGTTACTACATCGCCACCCCCGCCCGCTGGATCGTTGCTCAACCGGGCACGATCACCGGTTCCATCGGCGTCCTCTCCGGCAAATTCGTCAGCAGCGGACTCTACGACCAGCTTCATGTCCATCGCCTAGAATTCACCCGTGGCGCCAACGCCAACCTGAACAGCGACCTTGCCCCCTATACCGATGCCCAGCGCCAGCGCGTCCTGCACAGCGTCCGTCACATCTACCAGCAGTTCGTCGCCCATGTCGCTCGCAGCCGCGGCCTCACCCCCGAAGCTGTCGATGCTGTGGGCGGTGGTCGCGTCTGGACGGGCATCCAGGCCAAAGAGCACGGCCTCGTCGATGAACTTGGCGATCTGCGCGCCGCATTCAACAAAGCCCGCGAACTTGCCGGTCTGCCCGACGATGCCCCCCTTGTACGCATCGGCGGCAAAGGCGCAGCGCTGCCCCCCCAATTGGCCGAAGCCGCCAAACCCGCCGCGGCCCTGGCCTATTGGATGCAGAATGCCCGCATGATCGCTAGCGGCGCGCCCCAGATGCTCACGCCCATCGATTGGCAGGGAGTCTGACCCGTGAAAGCGCTCGTTACTGGAGGGACTGGCTTCGTCGGCTCGCATATCGTCCGCGCCTTGAATGCCGCCGGTCATCAGGCTGTCGTCCTGCACCGTTCTTCATCCAAGCTCGCAGCGCTGGACGGGCTAACCTACCAATCTGCCATCGGCGACATTCTCGATCAACCCTCGCTTGCCGCTGCCTCCCAAGGCTGTGATTGGGTTTTCCACGTCGCCGCTGTTGCCGATTACTGGCGGGCGGATCCCAAGCGCATGTTCGAGGCCAACGTCGAAGGCACGCGCTGCGTCCTCCAGGCCGCCCACACCACAGGGGTAAAGCGCGTCGTCTTCACCAGCAGCGCCGCTGCCATCGGCCTGCGCGATGACGGTCAGCCTTCCGATGAGTCCCTGCCCTTCAACCTGCCCCCATCGCGCTTCCCCTACGGCTACAGCAAGTATCTCGCCGAACAGGTCGTCAAAGAAGCCGTCGCCGCCGGCCAGGATGTCGTCACCGTCAATCCCGTCGTCATCCTCGGCCCCGGCGATCTCAACATGATCTCCGGCAGCTTCATCACCCAGGTCAAGCGCCTCGGCCCGCTCGTCCCGGTCACCTCCGGTGGCATCGCCGTCATCGATGTCCGCGATGTCGCCCGTATGCATCTCGCCGCCGCCGAGCGGGGACGCGCTGGCGAACGCTATATCCTGACTACAGCCAACCTCAGCCAGCGCGAGCTGCTCGGCCTAATCGCTGATGTCGTCGGCGTCCGCCGTCCCTTCCTGCCCACTCCCTCCTTCATGGTCTCAATCAGCGCCGCCTTGATCGACCTCGCCCGTTCGCTCGGCATCCAGACTCCGATTGATAGCAACCAGGCGCGGTTGGGCACGCGCAGCATCTTCTTCGATGGGCGCAAAGCCTGGACGGAGTTCGGCCCACCTCAAATCGATATACGGCAGAGTGTGCGTGATACCTACGACTGGTATCGCCAGAATGGATACCTATGACCCACCCACCACCTGAAGGCTTCCGCCACCGTGTCGCCGTCCCGGTTCGGTTCGGCGACCTTGACGCAATGGGACACGTCAACAACGCTATGTATCTGACCTACATGGAGACTGGACGTGTCAGCTACTTCCGTGACTTGAACCTCTGGGACGGAACCATGCCCCGGCAGATCGGCCCGATCATGGCCAAAGCCACCATCGATTACAAGCTGCCTGTCAGCCTGGAAGATGGCACGGTCGATGTGTTCACCCGCTGCATCCGTCTGGGGTACAAAAGCTACGAGGTCGAACACCAGATCGTTCGTTACCGCAGCAATGAACCTGAATTAGCCGCCCTAGGATTCATCGTTCTCGTCGCCTATGATTATCGTATCGGCCAATCTGTCCCCCTCCTGGAAGCCTGGCGCGAACGCATCCTGGCCTACGAACCGCAGCTCCCCATCCTCAAACCCTGATCGAACGAAGGAATGCGCAGCCTCATGAGAAACTGGCCGCTCTGGAAACGTATCCTCATCCCCCTGGTCATCGTCCTTACCCTGGTCATCGCTGGTTTCGTCGTCTGGGCAAACACGCCGCTTGCCCCCACCGCCGAGGCGCTCGCTGCCTTGCAGTCTGGCAGCATAGTCCAGGTCTCCGAGTCCAACGGCTGGATCATCTTCACGCCCACCGCCGAGCCGCCCACAACCGGTTTCATCTTCTATCCCGGCGGCCGCGTCGATGCCCGCGCCTACGCCCCGCAGCTCCGCGCCATCGCCGAGCAGGGCTATCTTGCTGTCATCGTCCCCATGCCGCTCAACCTCGCCGTCTTCGGCATCGACCGTGCCCAAGGCGTGATCGACGCCTATCCCGGCATCCAGCGCTGGGCCATCGGCGGGCACTCCCTCGGCGGCGCGATGGCCGCCCGTTTCGTGCAGAGCCATCCTGGCGCGGTGCAGGGATTGGTCTTCTGGGCTTCCTACCCGGATATTGATCTATCAGGCGCGAATGTCAAAGCCATCTCCATCTACGGAACCAGCGATGCCGTCGCCCAGCGCGGAACGATCATCGACTCTGCCGCGCGGCTGCCCGCGGGCACACCCTTCGTAGCCATCGACGGTGGCAATCACAGCCAGTTCGGCGCCTATGGCCTCCAGCCCGGTGATAACGCTGCCAGTGCCACCCCCGCCGACCAACTGGCTCAGACCGTCAAGGCCACCATCAGCGTTCTCGCGTCCATCAGCCCGTAGGAACGCGGTACGCCTCGCGCATCACCTTGGGAAAAACATGACCTCGCCCAGTGTGCAAGCATTCATAGAACACCAAAAGGTCTTCCAAAATGTCACCCTTTTGGTCCCATTTTGTGCTATTGTGGAGATGTAGCGCGGATTCTTAGTTCCATCGTCCACCCTAATGAGAGAAAGTGGCCGATTCTCATTCTTATCACTCTTATCATTTCTCACCAGGGATCGCATTTTTCTATCCACGACAAATTTCTGCCATATCCAACCCTGACGGCACTGACGCCATTGCCGCCAATTCCGCCAGAAGCGCATTGTTTCACCAACAAATAACCGCATCAAAAACAATTCTTCCTTAATTCTCATCACAGATCATCGAGAGAGAGGCTAACACCATGCCCATCCCACCCGCTCGCCCAACTCCACAGCCCAACCAAGAATCCGTCTGGGACTACCCCCGTCCGCCCCGCGTCGAACCCACCTCCAAGCGTATCCGCGTCATCTTCAACGGCGTCACCATCGCGGATTCAACCCGCGCCTACCGCGTCCTAGAAACCAGCCACCCCCCTGTCTACTACATCCCCCGCGAAGATATCCGCATGGAATTCTTCAACCTCACCAGCCGCCGCACCTTCTGCGAATACAAGGGCGCAGCCAGCTATTGGACGGTCAAAGTGAACGGCAAAACTGCTCCCGATTCCGCCTGGAGCTACGAGACCCCCTCCCCCGGCTACGAGGCCATCAAAGGCTGCCTCGCCTTCTACGCAGGCCGCATGGATGCCTGCATGGTCGATGACGAAGTGGTGCAGCCCCAGACCGGCGATTTCTACGGCGGCTGGATCACCTCCGACATTGTCGGCCCGTTCAAAGGCGGGCCGGGAACCTGGGGATGGTGAGCAGTCCCCCAAACCCGCCCATTCCGAGGGGTAATCTCATTGACAACTGGGAGTATGATGGAGTCTGTGAGATCACTTCATGGAGGGGAAATATGTCGTTCCAATTCGGTTCCGGCTCAGATCGTCCTGCGGTCGCTTTCAGCACGGCCATCGATCTGCGCCCCGTCATGCGTCAGGTCTATCTGTGGATGACCCTTGGCCTGCTGGCGACCACCGCCGTAGCCATTGCCGTCAATTCCAACCCTGCGCTGATGCGGTTAGCTTTCAACCCGCCGGTTCTGTTCGGCGCCATCATCGTCGAACTGATCCTGGTGCTCGTCCTCGGTATGGCAATCCAGCGGCTCTCGCCCGGTGCGGCTATCGCCATGTTCTTCGCCTATGCCATTTTGAACGGCTTCACGCTGTCGTTCATCTTCCTAGCTTACTCACTAGGGACAATCACGATGGCTTTCCTGTGTACTGCCGCGGCTTTTGGGGCCATGACCGTGCTGGGCTTCACCACCACGCTTGACCTTTCCCAGTACCGCAGCTACTTCTTCATGGGATTGATCGGCCTGCTCGTCGCTCTGGTCATCAACATCTTCCTCCGCAGCAGCACTTTCGACCTGCTCATCAGCATGTTCGGCGTTCTGCTCTTCACTGCCTTGACCGCCTACGACACCCAGAAGATCAAGCGCATGGCCGAAGACCCGCAGGTACAGGCTGATGGCAGCGTAGCCGCCCGCGTCGGTGTTCTCGGCGCGCTAACTCTCTACCTGGATTTCATCAACCTGTTCCTGTTCCTGCTGCGCCTCTTCGGGCGCCGCCGTTAAGCATCACCTAGCAGAAACACAGCGGGCGCAGCTTTTCGACTGCGCCCGCATGCTTCCGTCCTACTGTCCGCTCAGCAGCGGTTGGATGTCCGGCCCAACCACCACCGCCACATCGCTGTTGGTCAGCCCGTCCGCTCCCGGCTTGACCCGCTCCGGCGGCAGACCCATCAGCGCCGCCAGGTATTTTCCTGTCCACAGCTTTCCGGTATACACCCGGATCGTCGTGTTTTCATTGGTGGTTGTGGGCGTATTCCCCACCTGAACCACGCTCACCCCCCGGCTGCTCAGCCAATCGCGCGTCTGCCCGGCCAACCCAGCCACATCAGTATTGTTGAAGACAACAACCGAAGCATTCTCCGCCTCTGCCCGCGACCGCAGGTCAGAAAGCGTCAGATTCTCCTCTGGGTAGAATACCTGCTGGAGCAGCAGGCTCACCGCATTCGCTTTCAGCACCAGCACATCGTCTCCGCTGCTCGTCTTGGCGAGGTTAACGTACAAATTGTCGATCACGCCAAAGCGGAAGTTCTCCCGTGGAATTTCCGCGACCAATGTCCCTAACCGCAGAATGTCATCCAGGCTGAGGTTGGTCTTGATGTTGCTGGAGAGTTCCGTCCACAGCGCCGGAGCTTGTCCAATAAACTGCGCCACGCCACCCAGGTTCAGCAGTGTATCCCGCACCGCCCGCAGCACTTCCTGCTGCCGTTCCGCGCGGGCAAAATCCGTATTCCCATGCCGCGTGCGGGCATATTGCAGCAGCCGCTCCGCATCCAATACCTGGCAGCCCGGCTCAAATGTCACCCGGATGAACCCATTTCCCGCGTCAGGATAATTCGGATCATCGATCCGCTCCCGCACGCACACCTCGACGCCGTTAGGTGCGAGTGTCTTCACAGTCGTTAGGAATACATCGAAATTGATGAGGACATAGCGATCAATCGGAATGCCCAATACCTGCCGCACCGTCTCGGCAGCCAGTGCCGGCCCCCCGCCCGGATACCCACTCGCGTCACCGAGCATGTTAGCCGTGTTGATCCGCCCTGGCTGGAAACCAGGGATGTTCACCCACAAATCGCGCGGAATCGACAGCACCCCCGCCGTCTTCCGAACCGGATCAATGCTCACCACGATCATCGTATCCGTACGGAATGGCCCCGGATCATCCAAAGCGCTGCGCTGGTCAATTCCCAGCAGCAGCAGCGTGATCCGCCGTGGATCACTCCACATGTACTGCGCCGCCGGGTCAAGCGTCGCTGTGGGCAGTACCTGTGTCGGCTCAGGCGTCGTTCCCGGCGCGGGTGTCATTGTGGGCAGCGGCGTGGCGATCAGCGCGACGCGCGTCGCTGTAGGGACTGCCACTAGATCGAACGAAGTGAATTGAATGCCGGCATTCCCAGCATCAATCGCAACCTGCCGCGCCACGCTGTAGGCCGTAATAGACAAACCTACCGTAGCGATGACGACCAGCACAATTCCCAAGGCAAACAACCATGCCGGAATACGCATGTCTCGACTCACTCCACAAATCCCGCTTCAGCCGCCCCACCTTCGGAGCGGCCGCCAGCGGCATTATAAGTTCACATTTAGGGGATGCATACCCACGACTGCCCTACGGCGTAGTCCGCCCACGTGCTTTCTCAAACACGAAAAGCGAGTTACCGGACAGCACATAGATCACCTGCTGGTTCGCATCCGCCACAACGCCGCTCAATCCGGCAAAGTCGGATTCATTTTCTGCTCGATAGCTGTTGAAGAACGTCCCTGCCAGCGAGGTTTCATACACCGTGCGGCTGTTCCGGCTCACCATGTAAAGCGCCTGACCGATGGGATCGCGATTCAAGAACAGCGCATCTGCGCTGACCAGCTCCTGCCCTTGAGGGAAACCGGAATAGGCGAAGCGCGTCTGTTCCCCCCCAAACCACTTATTGACCTGCCCGTTCGCCAGCAGCAGGTACACACTACCTTGGTCATCGATTCCAAAGCCCACCGCCGTCTGAATATCTGGACGGTTCGTGCCAGAGAAGTATTCCACCGGCGAGCTGTTATATGTTCCGCCGGAACTTTCGTAGCGCCAGATTTGGTTTGCCCCCGGATCGAGCAGATACAACCGCCCCTGCCACAGCGTCATCTTGGTGGGATTTACCCACCGTTCCGCCGCCAGGAGCCGCTGCGCCTGGCAGGATTGCAGAAAGCGCGGCGAACACTCAATCAGCAAACCTGAACGATCCAGCGCCATGATCTGTGTATTCGCCTCTGACCAGGCAATATCGACAAGATCACCGACACGAAACTCGCCGATGCTTGCGCCGCGCCGCATGACCGAGATTGGCGCGGTTGTATCCGGCACGACCCGCCGTCCGTCGCTGGCAAGTGTGACCCGGTAGACCAGTTGATTGGCCGAATCCAAAACATATACATCTAGCCCTTGCAGCACGATCCGACTCAGCGTTGCATTCGGGAAAGAGGCCAGCAGAGTCGTTGGACGCCGTTCCACCTGGAACAGCATATCAATCACTGTTTGCGCTTCCCGTGTTAGGGTGCGCAGCGTTGGATCACCTGCCCGGATCGCATTACACTCGTCAACTTTGCTGATGACCGCATTCCAGGCTGCCAAAACCCCATTCCGGTCGCTGGAATTGATACTCCGTGCGACCTGAGCCACTTCGTTCGCCCCGCGCAAACACAACTCGAACTGGCTCTCGCCGACTCCGCCAATGCCCATCACGAACACCAGCCCGACAATCCCCACCGGAATCAGCAACACTATCGCTGTAGCCGTCGAGGTTCGCAGCCAGCTTCTCCCACCCTCTGGCGGGGGCGGGATAATTCGATCCAGCAGATGATTCGCCCCGCCGAGCATCCGGCCGAACAGCATCAAGATGCTGCCTACCAACCCCTTCAGCCGCGCTGTGACCGGACTCGGCAGCCGCCTTCGTTCAGGTGGAGCGGGTTTCGCCGCTTCGACTTCTGCGGTCTTGGTCTTGACTTCGGCCTCTGCTGCCGAAGATGGTGGACGCGATGATGTGCGCGTGTCCTGCACAGAAGCCGGCGATGGCGCGTCCGGCGGAACAAATTCGACTGCCAGCAGCATCAAGTGTGGTGGAGCCAAGTCTTTGAAAGCTGCCAGCACATCGCTGATCTCATCCGTACACAGCGCCATCGTCAGCCGGTCCATCTCGATATCCGCCAATCGTGAGTCAGAGATCACCAGCCGCGTACCCTGCATGACGGTCGCGCGGGTCATCTTGATGTCAGGCACAGGCTGCACACCCAGCGGCGGCCCAAAGAGAGCATCCTCATTGCTGAAGTCCGTTGGAAACGGGATGGTCTCACCCTGGTGACGCAGCAGTGCCACCCCAGCGCCCGTTCGCGCCAGGAAAAGCTCCTGTTCGCGCAGCACCGCGCAGAACAGATTGGCTTCGTAAGTGCGCTTGCCACTGTTGTTGTGATCCACCAGGTCTTGGTTGAGCGAGTTGAAAACCGTCCGCAGCCCAGCCGTCACGCTGCCCGAACTGTTGAAATACCGCTCTGCTGCCAGAGTCGCCATCTGGTCATAGAAGGCCGGTGGTGCGGTCGCATCTCCGGAAGGCGAAACCTGGATGAAGATCGTATCCAGCTCACGACCGCGCGCCGCCTTCTTAGGTGCAACTTCAACCAGCATGCCGGGCGGCTGCGACGAAATCGCCCGACCACCCACCATATACAGATGACCAACAAGGGCTTCAAAATCGAACGCCATGGACTGCTTGCTCAAGCTCCAGCTATGCGGAACGGAATAGGCCGATTCTACTCGATTCGGAGCGGTGCTTCAAAAGTGGGGGTAATTTTAGACGGACGTCAGTTGTCACCGTTGAGCGCCTGGCTCAACGCCTCACGGATGTCTCCGGGCCGAATGGGCTTGACCAGGTATGCATTCGCCCGGGCCACCTCGTCAGCCCGGGCCAGTTGGCGGTGCGCGCTCACCACGGCGACAAACATTCCGTCCAACCGGGGCGTCTGGCTCACATATTGCAGAACATCAACCCCGCCGACACGCGGCATCAGCATGTCCAGCAGCATCACATCCGGGGTCATCTTTTCCAGAACTTCAAGCGCTTGTGCCCCATCTTCGGCACGGATGACATTCACGTCCGAAGATTTGAGAACCTGTTCCATCAGCAGCAGGGTTTGTTGGTCATCGTCGACAATCAGTACGATTGGTGGCATATCAACCTGGTCTGGTATGTGGGTTCAATGAACCCTATCGAATAAATCCGCCATTCCCCATCATCTAGCCCAGGCTATCAGATTTCGTCTGGCCGGAGGCTTTAGAACTGGAACCGGTCACGGTAGCGCACCAGTTTACGCTCATATCGCAGCGTGAAAGTCTTCAAGCGTGCTTCTAGCCGGTCCCACCGTTCGCTCTGGAATACCTCTCGCACGGTTTCAAGACTGTCCGTCACAAATTCGACCTGCCGAACCGGATAATCGCCATACGCTGTGTGCCACACTGCCACCATGTAGAGACCCATATTCTGGAGCGCGGGCACGAATTCGTTCATCACAAATTGGTAGTACGGCTCGAATTGATCCGGTTTGATGTCATAGCGCATCATCAATCGATAGCGCGGAATGATCCGTATGGGTAAGGCCATGGCTCTCCCATCCTGTTTTCGTGTGGATTCTAGCACAGGACGCCTGAGAGGTACATTAACGTGCACGGACTTGCTCCACTGGGGCGATTGCGGTAATGTTCAATCCAGAAACCGGAGGGGAGTGCCGATGGCAAGCAATCTACAACAGCGGTTGGACGAGTTACAGCGGCAGCTTCAAAACCTGTCTGCCGAGGCCGACCCCAGCATCATCACGCAGCTTGAGCGAATGGCCCGCACGCTGCTAACCGATGCCAAGAATACGCCGTATGAGGCTTCTGCACAGGCACTCTTTGCCGAACTCGCCCGGCTTAGCAGCCCGACCTCACCCACCGCTGCTACGATCCGCGGCCTGGTGCGTCGTGCTCGCATCCGCATCGAAATCGCAGGCGATGACGATGATGTCGATGAAGCCATTGACATCCTGTCTGAAGGTTTAGCCCTGAACCCCCAAGACCCGGATGTCATCAATCTCCTACGAGAGGCTGCTGGGCGCAGTCCGCAGGCAGCTCAGCGCGTCAACGATCTCTTCGCGCGTTACGGTGTGAAGATAACCCCCACCAGCCCACCACAGCCGGTCAGCCCTGTGCCACCGCCTGCTGTACCATCTATCCCTGCTTATCCCACCTCATCCGGCTACCCGCCGCCTGAACAGGAAATCTATAACGACCCGCCTGCCCGCCGCATGCCCGGACGCAGCCCGATCTTTACCACACCCGATGTGGATGACATGATCTCCGACCTCACCCAGGCGTACTATTCGGGTGAGTATCAGCAAACCGTCGAACTCGCTAACCGCATTCTGTCGCACCAACCTGGCAATCCTACCGCGCTCGAATACCGACAAAAGGCGGAAGATAACCTGATTCGCGGCGTCGTGCCCGATCATCGCATTCCCTTTGATGCTCGCGTGGCCTATAACCGCGCTAACTCACTGGTTCGCGCCGGTAATTACGATGAGGCTGAAAAACTCTATCGCGAAGCCCGTGACTTAGCCGAACGCAGTGGAATCCTGAGTTGGAAGGATGCCGAACAAGCGCTCCTAGACATTCAGGATTTGGCTCTCGCCCGTGAGCTGCTCCTCGAAGGCGACCGCCTCATGAAGACTGACAGTTGGTCGGAGGCCGTCCGCAAGTACGAAGGTGCGCTCCGCGTCGTGCCCAACGACCCTCAGGCTGAAGAGCGCTTGGAAGCGGTCCGCCGTATTCAGCAGGAGACCGATCAAGCTGCTGTGCAGCTCAGCATGTTAAGCGGCCCACTTTCCGAACAAGTAGCCCAACTTCAGAACATCCTCACCATATTGATGCGCGTTCGCCAAATGCTGCCGGACAGCCAGCGCCTTGCCCAGTTGACCCAGACTGCGAACAACCGTCTGCTCGGCATCAAGACCCAGATCAACGATCAGGCACAATCGGCTCTCAACCGCGCCTCCAGCAGCAACCGCCTGGAAGAGCGCCTAGCCCTGACCAATGAGGCGCTCCAGCTCCTTGAACAGGGCGTCAAGCTTGATCCGAGCGATTCGAGTCTGGCCGAGCTTCTGCTCAATACCCGCACCTCCAGCAGCGACATGCAGCGCGCCCGTCAGGTGATCGAACGCGCTGCTGCCCTTGTCGCCCAAAATTTTGACAACGAACTTGCTCAAGCCCGCTCAATGCTGGCCGGCCTGCGCGATTATGCTCAAGATGAACGCTATCGCACAGTCGTGGGCGATCTGCTCCAGCGGTACATCGAACGCGCTGAGTTCGCCCTTGAAGAGCGGGACGCCAACGAAGCCCAGGCCTGGTTGGAGATGCTCCAGGAAGAACCCTTCCGCATCCTCGGCCGTCGAACCGAGATCGCTCGCTTGGAGAGTGGTATCCGCGCCCTCAAGCGCCAGGGCAGCCTGCGTTTAGCTGGCATCTTGTTAGGTATTCTGTTCTTTGGCGGCGCCACCGTGTTTGCCACCCGGGGCTTATGGTCACCTGTGCTCTTCCCTCCGCCCACCGCTACGCCAACAGCGACTTTCACCCCCAGCATCACGCCGACGCCCAGTGATACGCCGCTGCCCAGCAGCACGCCAACGGCTACGAGCACCCCCACTTGGACATTGACCCCATCGCCTACTGTCACACCATCCTTTACCGTCACAGCCTCGCTGACGCCCACGGAGACTCATACGCCGACCCATACGCCCACCATTACGCCGACCTTCACGCCCAGCAGCACGCCCACCGAGACGTCGACTCCGACCATCACCAACACGCCCTCGGTGTTGTGTCGCGTCACGAACCTGACCGACCGGGCAATCAATGTCCGCACCCAGCCCTCCACACGATCGACACAGATCGGCTTACTGCCGCCGCGCGTCGCCGCCGACGTACTGGCCCAAGAGCGCAACACCGAAGACCGTTCGCTGTGGTTACTGGTCGCAGCTTTGATCGAAGGCAGCAGCGAGATTCGTGGTTGGGTTCGCAGCGATACCGTCACGCAGCTCGACTCCTGTCCGGCCTTCCCAGCCAATTGATGGAGGAATATTTCCATTGATTTTTTAATTAATATTCACAAAAAATCAACACTAAATCACTTATCATCAAGGTTGATGGTTCTACAATCAAGTCAGAACACGTACCAACTTGATGTTAAGGATGAAACCGTGAGTCGACTGCCGGGCAGCCATTACATTCCCACCATCGTCACCGAAGAACGGATCTGCCCTCTGGTGGGCGAGTCGCCAATCGTATTCCAGCCCTTTGTTGCGCGGAGCATTTTGAACAGCCAGGATGCGTTTGTCTTGGACACCGCCCGACGTAGAGGCTGTTGGACGGACGTCCTCACCGCCGAGCAAACTGCTTTTACGCTCGGACAGATGAACAGCGCCGGCTCGCTCCCCTGGCTGCGAGACACCACCTCGCTTGTCGGGCTGCTGGACTACCATGTTTTCCTGCGCGACTACCTCGATGCTGGCCTGGTCGATGAAATCGTCAACACCCTGGTGAACGAACACGAGTCTAAATACTGGACACGCATCGAAAGCGGAGTTTACATCTGTGTCATCGGTGCGGGCGTCGCTGCTTGCATCGATACCACACCCAACCTCGAAGTGTTGTACTTGCGGTATGCGGATGCCATTATCGACGCCATCGCCGCTGCCCACTTTGAGCGCGACCTACCCCGCAGCGTGCGCGGTTTGCAAATGACGCTCTGGGAACGCCTCGACGCGCTCTTCGATGGCGCCCGTCTGCGCCTGCTGCACTGGCTCGCTGCTAGCTCTGCCACATACACACCCAGACAAAACCTCGACACCTCTTCATAGACTCAACAAGCCTTTGAGAGGGATTTAACAGGCAGTTCAGACGCTTCTCATGGACTCGATATATGCTCTCTGCGTTTCGTCGCATAGTACGCCTGTGAACAACAGTAAGAATGAGTGAAGGAAAAACCCATGTCAGGCACTATCAGAAAGCGCCTCGCTATTTTGCTGGGGGCGCTGCTCTTGGTGGCGTTCGGTTTCATCCTCGGAACCAGTGTGTTGAATACCAGCGCGGGCACAGTGATCTTCATTCAACAGAGTCCGGCTGCCACTTTCCAACCTGATCCAGTCACAGAAAACGAACGCTATTTCTCGGACATCTATACTCGTGTTAGCCCATCGGTCGTCTCGATTAGCGCTATCGCTGATGATCCTTTCCACCAAGGACTCGAAGGCATTTTCGAGGCCAACGGTACCGGCTTTGTGATCGATACCCAGGGGCACATCGTGACCAACACCCATGTCATCGATAAAGCCGTTAGCATCGAAATTAACTTCATCGATGGCACGATTGTACCGGCTTCGCTTGTCGGCGCGGACCCCGCTTCCGATATAGCCGTGCTCAAGGTAGATTTGCCTGCTGACCGGCTGACCCCGGTTCCGTTTGGTAATTCTGATCAACTCTTTATCGGCGAAACGACGCTGGCTATCGGCAGCCCGTTCGGCCAGCGTTGGACCCTCACGACTGGAATCATTAGTGCCCTCGACCGCACTATCACTGGCCTAACGCGCTTCTCCGTTGGCTCCGTGATCCAAACAGATGCTGCCATCAATCCTGGCAACAGCGGTGGACCACTCCTGAATTTGCAGGGAGAAGTCATCGGCGTCAATTCGCAGATTCAAAGCGAAACGCGTAGCAATTCCGGCATCGGCTTTGCTGTGCCCAGCAATCTCGTCAAACGAGTCGCTGCTGAACTGATCGAAAAAGGCCGCGTTGATTACAGCTACCTCGGCATCGAGGCTCAGGGTGATCTCAATCTGGCGTTGATCCAAGCCCTCAAACTACCGAACAACCTGCGCGGCGTCGTGATCGCCTCGGTCGTGGATGGCAGCCCCGCTGAACGTGCCGGCCTGCGCGACGCCACCACCCGTGTTCAGGGTGGCACCCGCGTTCCAGCTTCGGCAGATATCATCACTGCCATTGACCAGCAGCCCATCTTCAACATGAGCGGCCTAGTATCCTATCTCGCCAATAACACCGTTCCCGGTCAGACAGTGATTTTGACTGTCTGGCGCGATGGGGAGCAGATTTCCCTGCCCGTTGTCTTGAGTGCTCGGCCCTCCAATTAGAACAACCTTCGTTCAGGTTGGCCTCTCTGAAACAGCCCCCATTCTCAATTCGAGAGTCGGGGCTACTTTGATTCATTCGCATATTTGAACCCTACCGCATCCACTCGTATACTTGATAGTATTCGAGCGACACGCTACAGTCCCACTGGGAAGGGTCATGTCCGAATCTGAATGGGTCAGCTTGCGTCACGCTGCCGAAATCCTGGGCGTGCATCCTGCCACGGTTCGCATCTGGGCCGACCACGGTGATCTACCCTCACGCCGCACCCCCGGCGGACATCGCCGCTTCCGCCGCGCCGACTTGCGCCGCTACGCCGAATCGCAAGGGGAATTGCAGCCGCTCGAAGTCCAGATCATCATCCAGAATGCTCTTGGTCACACTCGGATGCAGGTCGGCGGCGGCACGCTCACCCACCAGCGCTGGTATGAAAGCCTTTCTGAAACCACCCGCGCTGAACTGCGGGCTGAGGGCCTGCGCACAATGGAAGGCCTGCGGAAATACCTGGCTGAAGGCGCGCCTGACGAAGTTCTCTCCTTGGCAATTAACTCCGGCAAGCACTATGCCCGACTGCTTAGCCAGGATGGACTGAAACTTGCTGATGCCGTTCGGGGCTTCTTCTACTTCACCGATTTTGTCATCAATTCGGTGCTGAACTGGTCGGAAATCACCCCGCCGCGCAACGCCACGCCCGAATGGGGACTGCTCCTCCGCCAGGTCAACACCTTTATCAACACCATCTTGCTGTCCATCATTGAGTATTACCAATCCGAATGAGCGATCCTGCCTGGGTAGCCCTCAGCTTGATCGACCGGGTGGGCCGGCGCACCCTCGATGCCCTGTTGGCAGCCTTCCACAACGACTTCCGCGCCATCCTGGCCGCTGATCTCCATGAACTTCAGAAAGTTCCCGGCGTTGGCCCAAAGATTGCCCGCAGCATCCGTAGCGTCAACCTCGATCAGGTCGCAGCCAATATCGCGCGCTGGGAACGGCTCGGCATCTACATCCTCACCCTGCACGACGACGATTACCCGCGCCGGCTGCGTCCGTTGGCCGATGCGCCTCCTACCCTATTCGCCACCGGCCAGTTGGAGCAGAACCGCCGCAGCCGCCCCTGTGCTGCTGTCGTCGGCACACGCCAGCCCACTGCCACCGCGCAGCGTGCAGCTCAAGAATTGGCTCTGCGTCTCGCTGAGCGCGGCTATACCATCATCAGCGGGCTGGCATTCGGAATCGACTACACCGCCCACCAATCTGCCCTGGCTTTACCATCAGGAGCAACTCTCGCCGTTCTTGGCTGCGGCGTCCTGAACATCTATCCCACCCAGCATCAAGAGCTGGCCCGCGCCATCACAAGTCGCGGCCTCGTCCTAAGTGAATGTCACCCAGATGCGCCGCCCGGCCCATCGGCGCTCGTCGCCCGGAACCGCATCATCACCGGCTTGAGCGATGCCGTAATCGTTGTCGAAACCTCGGCCGAAGGGGGCGCGATGCACGCCGCGCGGTTCGCATTTCAGCAGGGACGTACACTCTATACGCTGGACTATCCTGCCAGCGGCAACCGCGCCCTAATCGCAGCCGGTGCGATTCCCCTACGCCCCGATTTGCGCGAACTCCCTTTCTGAGCAGCCCTACACGCCCGCCCTTCCGCCCCGTATAATGAATCGCTGAAGTACACGCTTTTGCCAAACCGAGGACGACAGGGCTTATGCTGGAGAAACTGGCCGATATCGAATCCCGCTATGATGAGTTGGAACGCCTCATGAGTGATCCAGCCGTCCTCAGCGACTACAATCGCATTGCCGAGTATTCGAAAGAACGTTCCAGCCTGGCCGAAATCGTCGAAAACTACCGCGACTACAAGCGCCAACTACAGCAAATCGAAGAAGCTCGCCAGCTCCTCGCTGAAGAGACAGACCCTGAACTCACTGTCATGGCAAAAGACGAAATTACGACGCTCACCGCCAGCAGTGAAGCCCTCTACAACAAACTCAAGTTCCTCCTCATTCCTAAAGACCCGCGCGATGAAAAGAACGTTATCATGGAAATCCGCGCCGGCGCAGGTGGGGATGAAGCTGGTCTGTTTGCTGCCGACCTCTTCCGCATGTACTCTTACTACGCTCAGAATCGCGGTTGGAAGATTGAGGTCATCGACCAGAGCGAAACCGGCATCGGCGGCTTCAAGCAGATCACCTTCGAGGTCAAGGGCAAAGGAGCCTACAGCCGCCTCAAGTACGAAAGCGGCGTCCACCGCGTCCAGCGCGTCCCAGAAACTGAAGCCGCTGGACGCATCCATACCAGCACGGTGACGGTCGCCGTTCTTGCCGAAATGACTGAAGTCGATGTCCAGATTCGCGAGGAAGACATCCAAGAAGAATTCACCCGAGCCAGCGGTGCAGGCGGCCAGCACGTCCAGAAGAACTCAACCGCTGTGCGCCTCGTTCATCTACCCACCAACATCGTGGTCGAAGTCCAGGACGAACGCAGCCAGCTTCAGAACCGCGTACGTGCCCGGCAGATTCTGGCCTCACGCCTCTACGATATGGAGATGGAAAAACAGCGCCTCGAACAAGAAGGTGAGCGCCGCAGTCAGGTCGGCACAGGCGACCGTTCCGAGAAAATCCGCACCTACAATTTTCCACAGAACCGCGTCACCGACCATCGCATCAACGTCAGCAGCTATAACCTGCCGGCCGTCCTAGAAGGTGATATCGACCAGTTCATCGACGAACTGATTGTCCGCGACCAAGCCAACAGACTCTCCGGCGGCATTGACTCAGAAGAATAGTAAAGAATCAAAAACGGGGCGCTGCGACGCGCCCCGCATCCGTGCCGGTCAGAACCAGCCCCGGCGGCTAAAGCGTTCTTCCTTCCACGGATCGGCCTCGTTGTGATAACCGGCATTCTCCCAGAATCCCGGCTTATCCACTTCGGAAAATTCGAGCGCCCGCAGGAACTTGGCGCTCTTCCAGAAATACAGCTTGGGAACCAACGTCCGCACCGGCCATCCATGATCTGGCTCCAGCGGCTTGCCATCGTATTTATAGGCCAGCAGGACGTTGTCTTCCATCATGACTTCCAGCGGAGTATTGGTCGTGTAACCATACTCGCAGTGCGCGATCACATGCTTAGCCGTCGGCTTCACACCGAACAACTTCACAAAATCACGGAACAGCACCCCTTCCCACACCGTATCGAACTTGCTCCAGCGCGTCACACAGTGAATATCGCACTGCACTGTCGTGGTCGGTAGTTTCGTGAATTCGTCCCATGTCCAGCGCATCTCGCGTTCCACAGCACCGAATACCCGCAGATCCCAAGTCGCTGGGTCAAACGGTGGCGTCGGCCCGTATGTCAATACTGGAAACTTCTGCGTCAGCGATTGGCCGGGGGGCAGCCTCCCCTCGCTCTTGATCTTCTCTTCCTGCTTCCGTCGATTCAGGAAATCCACAACACACCACCTTGTCCTCTACCGCGAACCCAAATAACACGAGACCGCAATCACGAATGGATTGAAAGTACAGTCCATTCTACCGCAGTCTCGTTACATCTTGGGCTGAATACTTTGTGAATGGTGAGGAGAAATCCCAGTCTTACATGTACGGATTCGTCAGCAGTTCCACCTGGAGCTTCAGCAAACCTAACGTCACCTCATCACCATGCCGCAGCGGATACGCCTGCCCCGGCTGCAACCGCTCACCATTCAGGATCGTTCCATTGGCGCTGTTGTTGTCAATGATGACCACTCGCTCTTCATCAATCTTCACCGATAGATGCTCGCGCGATACTCCCGAATCAGCCCCCCCGAATGCCCCCAGATCGACATCCGGATAATATCCAGTCTGCGGATTTGCCCGCCCGATCACAATGGTTCCCGATACATCGAAAATCAGTTGAATGCCGGACTCGACCAACTTCAGCGCCACTCGCCACGGCCGCGGCATTCCGAGGTCGATAGGACGCAGTGTCGGCTCTGCCGCCGCTACTGCACCCATCGATCGGTCCAGTCGTCGCGTTTCACCTGCCATAAGTGCGTCTCTCCTCGGCATGATCGGGGAGGCAATAAGCCTGAACGTATCTTACAACAGACCGAAGAATAGAGTCCATCAACAAATCTTAACTATTGTCATGAAAATTGTGCATACCTTCCTGTGAATTTGTCAATAAAGTGTCAATCTGCCAACCATACGAGATTTGTTATAATGAAGTCTGTGCATCCCACAGTGTCCCTGTCCAGGTGAGGTCAAATGGCCGTCCAGCCCATTGCAACGCTTCTGGTAAGCGCGAATGGTAAACCATTCGCCAAGGCACTCGACAAGTTTGTCTACCGCATTGAAACAGTCGCCGACCCCGGCAAAGCGATGGAGATGCTCCGGGATAACCGTTACGACCTGATTCTCCTCGATGATAAGGTCTTCAGTAATGACCTCCTGAGCATCATTCGCGAAATCAAGCGGCGCTTTCCGCTTGTGCCCGTCCTGATCCTCAGTGAAAATCCCGATGCGGCCTATCAGACCGACTTGATGGAAGCCGGCGCCGACGATTCCATCGTAGCTGGGATCAAAGGCGATGAGCTTCAGCGCCGTCTGCGGATCATTCTGCGGCAGCGCCGTCAAGCACAGATGCTCGCCCAGCGCAACCAGAATCTACAGTCTATCAACCTCCTTGCCCGCCGCATGCACAGCGCCACCGAGCCGCTGTCCCTGATCGAACAGACCATCGAAATGGCCTGCGGTGCATTCCAGCTTTACGGCATGGCTTTGGTACTGAGCGAAGGCGATTCAGTTCAGATGTTCGCTGGACAGGAAAACAGCCTCCGAGATGGCAGCCTAATGCAGGAAAGCATCACCCTGGAACTCTACAACCCCTTCCAGCGCGTCATCCAGAGCGGCTTTGTCCAGGTCTTCGAGAACATTGTTGCCGATCCGCACTTCCGCCCCATTCCAGCCCTGCCTGCTCCCCAATCCGCCATCATCCTGCCCCTTAACTACCAAGATCAGAAGCTCGGCGCGATGGGATTATTCGGCACAGGCCGCCATCCACTCAGCCATGAGGACCTGGTGGCTTTCGAGTTGTTCGCCTCGCACTTTGCCGTTGCTCTGGTCAATGCTCGCTATTCACGCAGCCAGCGCATCAGTTCGCAGAGCAGCCAGCACCTGCTCCGTGCTTGGCAGCAGTTCATGAACCTCCGAACCGAGCAAGACCTCGCCGAGAACCTGCGCACCCTTATCGAAGACATCCCCAATGTCAAACAAGCCCTTGTCTGGATGTACAGCACTCAGCCGCCTCAGGGTGAATTAATCGTCAAAACGGACAGCCCTGAATTGGCTCAGGACTTCACCCACCTAGAACAGACCGGTCTTGTCTCCAGCCTGATCCAGCGCCTCGACGATCAGCAGATGCAGCCTATCGTCATCACGCCTGATGGGGTGCCCAAAGAAGGTTTCTCGACACTGTTCAAAGGGCTGCGCGGCCAGCAGCTCCTTGTCGCCCCCATCATGGACTCCGCCCGCTTTATCGGCGGTATCGTCGCCAGCATCACCAGCAGCCGCCAGTTTACTCCAGAAGATACCAAAGTCATGGTTGCCGGCCTGACTCATACCGCTGGCCTCGCTGTCGAGCGCACGACCCTCATCGAGGACATGGCGCAGAAAAGCGGCCGCCTGGAAACCCTGCTCCGCAGTACTTCTCAGGGTATCTTCTTTCTGGATGAAACCGGTCTGATCACGTTCTGTAACCCCCAATTCACCGAAATTACCGGCATCAATCCGTCTGAGGTCCTCGGCCAATCCCCCGAAACCCTCCTCGAACGAATTGCCAGTCAATCCGACCAGCACGAAGCCAACCTCGAACAGCTCCAGAACGCCCTCAACCGCCTGTTAAGCACCGACCCCGATCTGCACGAGGATTATCCGATTGTCGAACTCTCTTTGCGTAACCCAGCTCGCAACATCGATGTCGAGTTCATGCTCATTGGTGATGCCAACCGGGGACAGAACACCTGGGCCGGCATCGTGCGCGATAACGCTCGCTATAAACGTGATTACAGCCATCAGACTGTCCTCCTCGACCTAATGTCGGAACGCATCCGGGTGCCCTATGCCCAGGTGCGCGGCTTGATCCAAACGCTCACTGAACAGCACAGCCGCTTCACGCATCGCGAACGTGCCCGCTTCCTGCACCAGGTCGAGGAAAGCGTCGATCAGCTTGGCCGCCTGTGGGACAACATCCTTGAGATGTACAACCTCCAAGTCTCTGGGTTGGCTTTAAGCCGCGAGGAAGTCGATCTCTACGAGATCATCCAGCGCATCCTCGACAGCCGCACTTTTACTGCCTTCCGCCGCCATATCCAGGTGGAAGCCCCTGCCAACCTCCCGCTCCTCCAGCTTGACGAAATCCGCATCGAGCAGGCCATTACCAATGTCCTCTACAATGCTGTACATTACTCGCCGCGTGGTGCACCCATCCTCATCCGGCTGGAACACAACGATGAACGCATCCTCATCAGCATCCATGACCAAGGTATCGGCATTCCCCAGGAACAGTTGGATCACGTCTTTGAACCATTTTTCCAGGGTGCCAACAATCCGAATACCGAAGGGGCTGGCCTGGGACTGTATCTCGCCCGTGAAGTGATCCAGCGGCATGGCGGCAGCATGTGGATCGAGAGTGCGCCGGGCCAAGGCACAATAGTCACCTTAATGCTCCCTGCCGCCCTATCCGGTGAAGTCATCAAAGTCGTCTCCGCCGCCCCCCCTCAACAGATCACGCGCCGCGCCGCCGAACCTGCTCCTGCTGCCGAGCATCTCCCCGTTACAGCAGGCCGGCGTGTTTCCGAGCGCCCCATGCAAACGATCATGGTCGTCGCTGGCCGCTCCAAAATCACCTCTCGACTCAAAGCTTTAATGGGTGCCGAATACGAAATGATCGAGTACCGCACCGGCGAAGAAGCGCTGCGAGATGTCAACACCATCCGTCTCGACTTGATCTTCCTCGACATGAACTTACCCGATGCCAACGGCCTAGACATCTGCGAGCGCATGTGCAAGCGCACGGAAGTTCCCATCATCGTCATCACCGACGAGGTTTCCGAGCCGGAAAAAGTCCGCGCATTCATGATCGGTGCCGATGATTACATCACCAGCCCCATCAGCGATGAAGAGCTGACGGCCCGCGTCAATGTCATCTTCAAGCGCCGGCGTATCCCAGATCGAACCCGTGAACCGCTCGACCTCGGCAATCTCTACATCGATTTTGCCCGGCGCGAGGTCTTTCTGAACAACAAGCCCCTAGAACTTACCCGCATCGAGTACGACCTACTCAACACCCTGGCCGTTAACCAGGGACAGGTGCTCACTCATAAGCAGCTTCTGGAAAAAGTCTGGGGGCCGGAATACCAGGGCGAAACCCAGTATCTATGGGTCAACGTCAGCCGCTTGCGCAAGAAACTTGAACCTACCCCAGATAGCACGCGTTATATACACACACAGCCCGGAGTCGGCTACGTGTTTCGGCCATCATGATCGCGTCTGGCGCATCGTGCAGTATGGCCTACCACCCAACGACTGCTCGACGCCGGCTTGTGGATCATTTGTGCAGCGCCCCTCAGGTGTGTTAATCTAGCGGCTGTGGTATCCTGTTTGCGGATTGAGGATGGTGTTGGTGTGGTTTCAGACCTGCTGCTCGTCAGTAGGCTGTCACCAGAATAACGGAAACCGGTCAATTGGTAGTGTATCGCGTTGGGATAAATCTATGCTAAAGCGGCTGCTGGCACTTCTGTTCGTGATCGCCGGGGCAAGCGCCTTCATGCCAGCCACAATGCAGCAGGACCTCCCCGAACTCGTTTCCCTGTCGGCAGAAGCCGGCTTTGACGGCAGCTTCCGCGAAGATCAGTGGATGCCCGTTTATGTGCGTGTAGAAAATAACGGCCTTGACATCGAAGGCGCCATCACCGTCCGTCCGGAAACCAGCACTAACGCGGTCAGCAACAGTTACAGCCTGCCCATCAGCCTACCCACCGGTTCCCGTAAAGCTGTTTTCCTCTATATCACGGCCCGTGGCTTCGCCACGCAGATTCGTGTCGAACTGATCGACTCCCAGGGTGTCACCATTACAGGAAGAAATGCCAACCTGCGAGCGTTACAGCCCCGTGACCAGCTTCACGTCATTCTGACCCAATCGCCTGCTGGGGCCATCGACCTAGGACGAGTCCACGACGGCGGCTATTCCGCCTTTCAGACCACTTGGCAAATCGAAAACCTGCCGGATCGTGCCGCCGCGCTCTCCGCCGTAAACACCCTGGTCTTCAGCGAGATTGACACCGGCACATTGAATAGTGCCCAGCAGCAGGCTATCACCGATTGGGTCGCCCAAGGTGGCCATCTCATCGTGACCGGCGGCCCCAACTGGCAGCGCACGGCCTCCGGCCTCAGCAGCCTGCTGCCGCTCAAACCGTCCGATAGTACAGCAGCACCCGATCTAATACCGATCGCCGACTGGATGCGACTCGCCCCGGAAGCTCTCCAACGTGAAACGCTGATCGCTATAGGAACCATCGAGCCTGATGCACAAGTCCTTGTGGGCACTCCCGAGACGCCCCTCATCATTCGCCGACCGTTTGGAGCTGGCACGGTCGATTATCTCGCCGCCGACCCTAACACTGCCCCACTGCGCGGTTGGGGCGGCCTCTCCGACCTCTGGTTGGTGCTGGCGACCACCGTCCACCCGCGCCCCAGTTGGACCTATGGTGTTGCTGAATGGCAGGATGCCATTAGCGCGGTCAATATCTTGCCCGGTGTCAACCTGCTGCCCGATATCCTCCCGTTATGCGGCTTTCTAGCAGCCTATATCGCCTTGATCGGTCCGGTCAATTACATCGTCCTCAACCGCCTCAACCGCCGTGAATGGGCTTGGGTATCCATTCCCTTCTTCATCCTGCTCTTCAGCGCCATCGCTTGGGTTTCCGGCTTCAACCTGCGAGGTAATGAGGTCACGCTCAGCCGATTGAGCGTCGTTCAGAGCTGGCCGCAGTCCGACCGCGCCGCAGTCCGCGAATTCATCGGTCTGCTGTCGCCGCGCCGTGCCCAGTACAGCCTTGCGCTTGAAGGCAGCACCATGCTCCGCCCCATCCCGCGTGTTGCGCAAACTGCCGCGCTTTTCGCGAGCGGTCTGGAAACCAGCACCCGCATTGAGCAAAGCAGTCAGTTCCGTGCCGCCGAGTTCTCCGTTGACGCCAGCTACATCGCCGCTTTTGATGGCGATACCACGCTGCCCCGTCCCGCTGTCGAGGGCAGTGCTGCCCTCGTGACCGAGAATCTCACCGGACTGCAAACCTTGCGCGGTTCCGTTACCAACAATACCGGTCACCTCCTCACCAATCCGGTGATCCTGGTGCGTGGGCAGGTGCTCCGTCTCGAAAATGATCTCGCTCCAGGAGACATCGCCACCTTCGAACTTACTCTGCCTGGCGAAGGTCTGCCTTCGCCAAGCCCGCTGGCCTACACTGAAGGCGGCTTCCGTTCGGTCTACCTGCGCTCCTCTCGTTATTACACCGGCAGCGGCCTTCCGCAAACCGTCCGCGACATCATGGGCAGCCAAATCCCTTCCCAGGGCTACTTCGCCTTCCGCAGCCTAGATGGAACCCCCCTCGAGCAGGAAGCCTACCGCCGCGCTCTCCTGCTCACCAGCCTGATTCAAGACCCCTACGGCATTCTCACTGGCCGCGGCAATCATGCCTATTTTGCCGCCTGGTCGGATGCCGCCCCGCTTAATGTCGAGGTCGATGGCGGAAACTGGCGCTCCATCGACAGCACGCTGTATCTGGTGCAGTTGGCTGTCGAGATCACTCGACCTACTGGCCGCACACGCATCACATCCGATCAGTTCACCTGGTTTGTGCCCAACCGCACCTCAATGACCGATATTGCGCCGCTCGACCTCGCTTTTGCTCCTGGCGATGAAGTCACTTTCCGCTTCACTCCCCTGCCAGAGTCAGTGCTGCGCCGCGTCGATGAACTCACGATCTTCGTTGACCGGAGCCTATCCACCAATCGCAGTTTACCCTTCCAGTTATGGAACTGGAAAACCCAAAGCTGGGAAGACTGGCGTATTCAAACTGGCAACCAGATCACCATTTCTAACCCTCAGCGTTTCTTGGGACCGCAGAACGCCGTTCAGGTTCGCCTCACCGCCGATTCGATAGGCGGCTATCCGCGCATCGATGACCTGACCATTGAGCAGGCTGGACTCTTCTAGACCTGGATTTTTAGAGTAGGGATGCTATGGATTTCATCATTGAAACCAAAGACCTGAAGAAACGTTACGGCAAATTTGAGGCCGTCAACAGCCTTTCGCTGCAAGTGCCCGCTGGCTCAATCTATGGCTTCGTCGGCCCCAACGGAGCCGGCAAAACCACTACCATGCGGATGCTCACGACACTCACCCGTCCTACCTCTGGCGAAGCCTGGGTCGCCGGCCATTCCGTCATCCAGGAACCCCGCGCTGTCCGCCGTGCCATCGGTTATATGCCTGATGAGTTCGGTGTCTATGACGACATGCGCGTTTGGGAATACTTGGATTTCTTCGCCGCCTGCTACGACATTCCGGAGAACAACCGTCGCAAGCTCATCGATGACCTTCTCGAACTCGTCGATCTCGCTCACCGCCGCGATGACATGGTTGATAAACTCAGCCGGGGGATGAAGCAGCGTCTCTCGCTGGCCCGCACCCTCGCCCACGATCCGTCCGTCTTGATCCTGGACGAACCCGCGTCCGGCCTCGATCCACGTGCCCGTGTCGAAATCCGCGAGCTGCTCGTTGAACTCTCAAAAATGGGCAAGACCATCTTCTTTTCCTCGCACATCTTGGCCGATGTTAGCGAGATCTGCACCCACATCGGCATCATCGAAGGTGGCAAGATGGTCGCGCAGGGCAGCATGGATGAAATGCGCGCCCAGCTCATGCCCCACCGTGAAATCATCGTCACTGTCCGCGACCAGGAAACTGCCGAGCGCGTCAAAACGCTCGTTGCTGCCATGTCCGGTGTTCTGGATGTACAGTTCTTGGAGCCGAAGAGCGGCCGTTCCCGTGTTCGCATCGATTTCACCGGTGACGATGAAGGCATCGCCGCCATCAATCAAGCCCTCACCGGCGCCCAGATTGCCATCCTCGGCTTCACCGAAGAAACCAAAGACCTTGAAGCCATGTTCATGCGCGTTACCAAAGGCATCGTCACCTAGCAGCCGGGATACAAACCACTCGTGGCCGAACAAGCACTCCCCATCAACCAAAGCATCACCCCTGAAGAAGCCCTTAGCCCCCGCGAACACCGCCTTGAACGCGGCGCAGCCGCCCTTCGCTGGGGCGCAATCATCAGCGCGGCCCTGGCCGGGGTGGTCTTTCTGCTCGCAGCCCTCGGCGGCCTGCAAATCATTCCCGGTATTTTCCCTGCCCTTCAAAACCTCGCGCTGAGCCGCGCAGGTGGTGGCAGTGATGCCGCCGCAGCCGCCATCATCCTCTTGCTTCAGATCAACATCAGCTTCCTGCTCGTGACGATGGTCGGGGTGCAGGCCCGCGAAACCTGGGCGCTGGTCGGGGTCTGGGTCCTCGCCCTTGCCAATATCGCCGCCCTCTTCCTGCTCGGGTTCACCCCCGGTCTTGTCACCATCGCCGCCGCCATCATCTGCGGCGTCATCCTCAGCCGTGATGTCGGCGCTTTCCGCATGAACCCTGTCATGCTCAAGGAACTGCGCGGCCGGATGCGCGGCGTTCGCGCCTTCGTCGTCATCAGTGTTTACCTCGGCCTGATGAGCGGCTTCCTTGCCCTCCTCTACCTGATCTATGAACCGGTCAACCGTGCCAGTGGTTCCGCTGCTGCCGGCGAAGTCGGTCGTGTCCTCTTCATGGGCATCGTCGGCGTCGAACTCATGCTCATCATCTTCATCGCCCCTGCCTTCACCGCTGGAGCTATCACTGGCGAACGCGAGCGCCTCACCTACGACCTGCTCAAAACCACGCTGCTGTCCAGCCCCTCATTTGTGCTCGGCAAGCTCGAATCCGCCCTGAGCTATATGCTGCTCCTGCTGTTCGCCGCCATCCCGCTCCAAAGCATCGCTTTCCTCTTCGGTGGCGTCACCGAACTCGAACTCATCCTCTCGTTCATCATCCTGACCGTGACCGCCATCGCCCTCGGCACAGTCGGCATCTTCTTTTCTGCCGTCACCGAGCGTACTCTGGTCGCCAGCGTCCGCTCCTATACTACCGCCCTGGTTGCCAGTTTCGGCGTGCCCCTGGTCGCCAGCGTCATCATCAATATCCTCCGTGAAGCCCTCAAACTTAATTCGCCCGCCTTCCAAGCCATTCTGACCTACATCGGCGATTTTCTGGTCAGTCTCAACCCCATCGCTGCTGCCCTGGCCACCCAGCGGCTTCTCATCGACCGCCAGGTGGTTGGCTTCTGGGTCGATACGCTCTCGGATGGCACCACCATTCCGCGCGTTTCTCCTTGGATCACATTCACCATCATCTATCTGGTCGTCTCTACCGTGTTGGTCGTCCTCTCCGTCCGCCAGACCCGCAAGATCGAAGGCTGAAAATGAACCCTGCGGCGTGGCTCGGTGTACGAGCAGTAAAACTAGCGAAAGCACTTCACTATGGCGGCTGAAGTCCTCCCCCAAGAACGGCGCACCCAGCTTCGCAGCCTCGTCCGCAGCTGGGATCGCCGCCTGCGCCTCCAGCAGGCCACGCTCTGGCTGCCGCGTAGCCTCCTCCCCGGCCTGGGATTAGGCATCCTCGTAGCCATCCTTTCTCGCTTGCGTCCCTGGCTGCAAAACGATCAGATCGTTCTGCTGGGTGCAGCCGGTGTTGTGCTGGGCATTATCGTGATGCTCCTGGCAGTAGCCTTCTGGCCCCGCCCAGAACAGACCGCCGCCCGCCGCTTCGATCTCCAGTTCGGCTTGCAGGAGCGCGTCTCAACCGCCCTCGAACTGATCGATGGCCGCATTCGCGGTGGCGAGGAGCTGTACCGCCTCCAAATCGATGACGCCTGGAACCGTGCCTCGCAGATGAGTTTGAAGGCAAATATGCCGCTAATCTGGCGCTGGCGCGAATGGGCGCTGGCCGCTCTGCTCCTCGTGATCTTGGCTGCTCTGGTCATCCTGCCCAACCCCCAGGCCAGTGTCGCTGCGGCTTCAGCCGCCCAGCAGGCCGAAATCGACTCCGCCCGCGATGACCTTCAGCAGATCATTCGGGATGTCGCTTCTGATCCTACCCTCCAACCAGAAGAACGCCAGCAGCTTCTTGAGGCGCTCCAGACCAGCTTGGACACCCTCGAACGCCCAGATATCACTCCCGAAGAAGCCTTTGCCACCCTTTCCGAAGCCCAATCGGCCCTCCAGCAGCAGTCCGCACAGATGGATCAGCGCCAGCAGTCGCAGCAGAATGCCCTTAATGCCGCTGGCGAAGCCCTGCGCGAGCCGCAGCCCGCTGGTCAGCCGCAAGAGCAGCCTGCTGCTGCCCCAATAGACCCATCACAAGCGCTTGACCAGATGGGCGAGAACCTCGATCAGATGACTGCCGCCGAGCGTGAAGCGGCCGCTCAACAGCTTGAACAGGCAGCCCAGGCGCTTCAGCAAACCAACCCGGAAATCGCTGAGGCGCTGCGGCAGGCTGCTGACGCACTCCGTCAAGGCGATCTCAACCGCGCGCAGCAGGCTCTCGAGCAGGCTCAGCAGCAGTTGCAGCAGGCTCAGCAGAATGCCCAAAGCCAGCAGCAAACCGCCCAGTCCCTCGATCAAGCTGCTCAGCAGGTACAGCAGTCTGCCGAGAATATCGCCCGTTCTGGTCAGCCTCAGCAGTCCAGTCAGCAGGGTGAACCTGGCGAAGGGCAGGAATCCCAGACCAACCAGAGCGGTGACCAGAACCAACCTGGCGACCAACCGGGTCAGCAGGGTGAAGGCCAGAACGATCCCCAGCAGGGGCAGTCCGATCAGCCGGGCGAACCCGGCCAGCAGCCCGGCCAACCGGGCGAGGGTTCGCAGCCGGGCGAGGGCGGTCAGCCGGGCGCTCAAGGACCGGAAGGTCAGCAAAATGACGGCGGAACTAGCGGCGGCGCGGGGGATGCTCCGGGCGATTCAGGCAGCGACCAGGGTGGCATGGAATCTAGCCCCGGCGAAGTGCCCCAGAACAACAACCCGGATGGCAGCGGTCAGGAGCAGTATGATCCCGTCTATGCTCCTCAGCGCATCGGCGGCCAAAGTAGCGAGGAAATTCAACTCGACCCCAACGCCTCCGACGCGCCTGTCACCGAAGGTCAGTTCGCCGAAAATCCTACTGGGAACACCAGCGTGCCCTACAATCAGGTTTTCAACGATTACAGCCGCGCCGCCAATGAAGCCCTCCAGCAGGACTACATCCCGCTGGGGCTGCGCGATGTCGTGCGCGATTATTTCACTTCGCTCGAACCGAGACGGCGTTGAGCCGTAGGCCGGACAGCCACCACAAACCGAGGACATACCATGACCGAGGCTCCTGTACAAGAACTCAAAATGGAACAATTCAGCCGCGCCGCTCAAGCCATTGAAGCTGAGGTTGGCCGCGTCATCGTCGGCCAGCATGAGGTCGTGCGCGGCGTGCTCATCTGCATTCTCGCCGGGCGTCACGCCCTTCTCGAGGGCGTCCCCGGCCTCGGCAAGACCATGCTCATCCGTACCCTCGCCGATGTGCTCGACCTCAAGTTCGCCCGCATTCAGTTCACTCCCGACCTGATGCCCGCTGACATCACCGGCACGGACATCCTCGACGAAGATGAACATGGTCGCAAAGTCAAACAGTTCCAGCAGGGGCCGGTCTTTGCCAACCTCATCCTCGCCGACGAGATCAACCGCGCCACCCCCAAAACCCAATCCGCCCTGCTCGAAGCCATGGCCGAGCAGTCCGTCACCGTCGCCAACCGCACCTATCGCCTGGAACCGCCCTTTTTTGTCCTGGCGACCCAAAACCCGCTGGAAATGGAGGGAACCTACCCGCTCCCTGAAGCCCAGCTCGACCGTTTCATGTTCAAGGTCAATGTCACCTATCCCTCTGTCGGCGATCTCGTTAACATCCTCGAACGCACTACCGGCATCGATTCTGCCCGCGCCAGCAAAGTCGCCGATGGCCGCCAGATCATCGATATGGGCCGTCTAGCCCTCAACACCCCCGTCGCCAGCCACTTAAATGAATACGCCGCTCGGCTCGTCATTGCCAGCCATCCCGACGACGCTTCCGCTCCCGAAAAAGTCAAAGCCTATGTGCGCTATGGAGCCAGCCCACGCGGCGCGCAGGCAATCATCGTCGGCGCCAAGATCAATGCCCTCCTAGAAGGCCGCTTCAACGTTTCCTACGACGACATCCACGCCGTCGCGCCTGCCGCGCTCCGTCATCGCATCCTGCTCAATTTTGAAGGACTGGCCGACGGTGTAACGACCGACAGTGTCATCGCCGACCTCCTGCAGTCGGTTCCAAAGGTCTAGGCCAATGCCGGACGAAAAACTCTTTGACGAAAAGACCCGTGCCCGCCTGGAACAGCTCACGCTGGTCGCCAATCGCGTCCGCGCAGGCGCCATGAAAGGTGAACGTCGCTCGACCAAGCGCGGAACCAGCATCGAGTTTGCCGACTACCGTAACTATACCCGTGGTGACGACCTTCGCCGCCTCGATTGGAACATCTACGCCCGCCTGGAACGCCCCTTCATCAAGCTGCTCGAAGATGAGGAAGACCTCGCCGTCCACCTTCTCTTGGATGTCTCCGCCAGCATGGGTTACCCCCGTGAAGGTGATCGTGACCAGAATAAATTTCTCTTCAGCCAGCGCCTCCTTGCTGGCTTGGCTTCGATCTCTCTCGCCAGTAACGACCGCCTCGTCGTTGCAGCCATCGGTGCGTCAGAGGAAGATCGTTTCGGCCCTGTCCGTGGCCGCGGTTACAGCCTCGCCCTGCTTCAATATATCAGCCGGCTTACCCCCCACGGCATTACCAACCTGAACGCCGCCCTCAAAGACTATGCTGCCCGCGGTGGACGCCCCGGCCTCTGCTTCATTATCAGTGATTTCTTCTCTCCTTCCGGCTATCAGGATGGTTTGAATGTCCTGCTCGGTCGCGGCTACGAAGTCGGTCTAATTCAGGTCCTCTCCCCAGAAGAAGTCGATCCCCCCATTGGTGGCGACCTTCGTCTGATCGATTCCGAGACCGGTCAAGGCCAGGAAGTTTCCATCGACGGCGGGATGCGTGACCTGTATCTCAAACGTCTAACCGAATGGCGGGATGGCATCCGTGCGGATTGTCTCCGCCGTGGTGTTCATTACGTTGGCGTCGAAACCAGCACCCCCTGGGAGAAAGTCATCCTTCAGCAGTTGCGCCGCCTGGGTGCGGTCAAGTGACCGGGGTGCAATAATCGATCTATGGCTTTCCTGACTCCTCTCGCTCTACTTGGTGCGCTCCTCGCCATTCCCATCATCCTGCTCTATATGCTCCGGCTGCGGCGGCGTGAAGTCGTCGTATCAAGCACCCTGCTCTGGCAGCAGATCCTCCGCGACAGCGAAGCCAACACCCCGTGGCAGCGCCTCCGCCGCAATCTGCTCCTCATCCTTCAACTCCTCATTCTGGCATTCCTAGTACTGGCCCTTGCCCGGCCGTACATCACCGTTCCAGCCGTCAGCGCCGGCCAGATCGAACTGCTCATCGATGCTTCCGCCAGCATGAACGCCACCGACCTGCCCGGTGGCCGCGCCCGCTTCGAGGAAGCCATCCAGCAGGCCCTTGGCATCATTGGCACGCTCGGTGCGGACGACACCATGACCATCATCCGCGTCACCGGTGTTCCCGAAGTCATCGTCCCCCGCACTGCTGACCAGACTGTTCTCCGCGCCGCCGTTCAGAGCATTCGCCCCAGCAGCGCCGAAGCCGACTGGGTCGCCGCGCTGACGCTGGCCGCTGCCGATGCCGCCGGCACCGAGGATTTTGATCTCGTCATCATCAGCGATGGCGGCCTCGGTGATGCCGAAAACCTTCCCGGCGTGCCTGGAACCATCCGCTACATTCCCATCGGCCAATCCTCCAGCAACCTGGCGATCACCGCGCTGGCAACCCGTGCCCTGCCCGGCCAGCCTAGCCAGCTTTTTGCCCAGGTCACCAATTACGGAACTGAAGACGCTCCTGTTATCTTCGACCTGCGCGTCGATGGCGATCTGTTCACCGCTGAGCGTTACACCATCCCTGCCGGCCAGAGTCTTCCGCTCATCTCCGAAGCGCTGCCGGAATCCTTCCGCGTCATCCAGGCTGGCCTGACCACGCCCACCGGTTCAGCCATTCCCGACCACCTCGCCCTCGACAACACCGCCTGGGCGCTGTCCAGCGCTGTCGCCGAGCGCCAAGCACTCCTCATGACCAGTGGCAACATCTTCCTCGAACAGGTTCTCCGCAGCCTGCCGTCTGTGGCTGCCTTCAAAGGGGACATCAATCGCCCTCTCCCGGCTAACCCTTATGACCTCTACATCTTCGATAGCTGGCTGCCTGCTGACGGCCGCCTGCCCGATGGTGACCTACTCATCATCAACCCGCCCAACAGCACCGCACTCTTTGCAGTCGGTCCCGAAAGCGATCAGACAAGCGCTGTGACCGTCCGGCGCGATGACCCTCGCACCCGCTTCGTCGACTTCAGTGCCGTCAACATCCTCCGCTTCCGCGTCATCTCCGGCACACCCTGGGCCACGGAGTTGATCCGCGCCAGTGGTGGCCCGCTCCTCCTGGCTGGCGAGGTCGATGGCCGTCAGGTTGCCATTCTCACCTTCGCCATCCACAATTCTGATCTGCCCTTGCAGATTACCTGGCCCATCCTGATGTCAAATCTGCTCGAATGGTTCACCCCCCATGCCATCCTGACCGGTACCCCCAGCTTGCAGGTCGGCCAGTCGCTCGCCTTCCGCCCGCCCTTTGAGGCCACTGCCGCCCGTTTCACCCTGCCTGATGGAACCCGTCGCGATATCCCCATTGAACGTGAAACCGTTGTTTTTGCCGATACCGGCGCGCCCGGAGTCTATCGGGTAGACTTGCTTAACGGCGCCGAAACTTTGCAATCTGAAACTTTTGTCGTCAACCTATTCTCTCCTTCAGAGAGCGATATTGCCCCCCGCCAGTCCATCCGCCTAAGTGGGGAAGTCATCAGCGCCGCCGCCCGTGATGAAGTCGGCCAGCAGGAATTTTGGCCTTGGGCCGCCCTCTTGGCGCTGCTCATCTTGCTCATCGAGTGGATCGTTTACTGGCGCCGGATGCACGCCCGTACGGTCTTTCGCCCCATTCCCAATCTGCCGCGCGTCCGCGGTCTGGCCCGCTCCCTGAAGTAGAGTGGATGAGAAACCTGTCATGTCGTTCACGACCCCGCTCGGCCTTGTCCTCCTGATCGCCCTCCCCATCGTCATCTACCTGGGTTGGCCTCGCTTGCCCTACCGCCGCCGCCGCGACATCACCAGCCTGATCCTCCGCGTCATTATCCTGCTGCTCTTGATCTTCTCGGTGGCGGGCGCTCAAACCGTTCAATCAGCGGATCGGTTGGCTGTGATCTTCTTGCTCGACGTTTCCGACAGCATGCCTCCCCGCGCCCGTGAAGCCGGTCTCGACTATGTCCGTCAAGCTCTCGCCTCGATGCGCCCGGATGACCGTGCCGCCCTGGTACTTTTCGGTGGCAGCGCCCTGATCGAGCGTCCGCTCAGCAGCATCCGCGAGCTTCCAGTGATTCAGTCGACCCCGCCTTCCAGCAGCACCAACCTTGAAGGCGCCATCCGCCTCGCTCTCGGTATGTTCCCTGCCGATGCTGCCCGCCGCATCGTCATCCTCAGTGATGGCCGCGAAACGCTCGGTGATGCAGCCTCCGCTGCGGAGCTGGCCGCCGCCACCGGTGTCGAGATCAGCTACGTCCTCTACCGCTCCGACAATACCCTGGAAGTCCAGGTTACTGATGTCACCGTCCCGGCTGCCATCAACGCCGGGCAAACCTTCGACCTCAGCCTGACCATCCAGGCCGAAAGCGCCACCCCTGCCAACATCACCGTCCTTGAATCCGGCCAAATCATCCACCGTGAAGCTGTCGAGCTGCGCCAGGGTTCCAACCGCTACACCCTCACCCTACAAGCCGCCGGCAGCGGTTTCAAAGATTTTCAAGTGCAGGTCGATCCAGCAGGCAGCGACAGCTTTTACCAGAACAACCAGCTTTCCGCCTTCAGCCGCATCGTTGGCCCACCCCGCGTCCTTGTCCTCTATACCGATCCGCTTGAAATCACCTATCTGCTTCCCGCCTTACAGCAGGCTGGATTCTCTGTCGATACTGCCACGCCGGAACAGCTCCCCTTCGGACTAGTTCCTCTTGCCCAGTACGAAAGTATCGTCATGGTCGATGTTCCTGCCACAGCCCTCACCCCCCAGCGCATGGAAGCCATCCAGTCCTTCGTGCGAGATCTGGGCGGCGGCCTTGTTGCCATCGGCGGCCCTCAATCCTACGGCCCCGGCGGCTATTTCCAGACTCCGCTTGAGGAAACTCTGCCCCTCGACTCTCAGGTCAAAGATCAGCAGCGCCTCCCCCAGTTGACCATCGCCTATGTCATCGACCGTTCGGGCAGCATGGGCATAGTCGGTCCCAGCGGTGTCGAAAACATCGAACTCGCCAAAGAAGCCATCATTCGCTCCATCGATTTCCTTCAGCCGACCGACCGTGCCGGCATCGTCTCCTTCGATACCGTCGGCTACTGGATCGCCGATGTCCAGCCTGTCCGCGACCGCATCGGCTTGCAGCGCCTGGTTGCCACCCTCCGAACCGGCGGCGGCACAGACATCCTTGCCGGCATGAATATCATCGCCCCGGTCATGGCTCAAGACCCGTCCGTTCGCAAACACATCATCCTGCTGACCGACGGCGGCGCCAATCCACAAGGCTTAGTCGAATTGACGACCCAGTTGAATACTCAGGGCGGCGTCACCACCTCTGTGATTGCCATCGGTGTGGGCGCAGCTCCCTTCCTAGAAGACATGGCAAAGGCCGGCGGTGGCAACTACCACGCTGTCGAACGAGTCGAGCAGATCCCCGCCATTTTCAGTCAGGAAACCGTTCTAGCGACCCGTTCCTATATCCTAGAAGACCCCTTCGTCCCGGTTCTCACCGCCACCAGCCCCATCTTGGATGGCATTGCCTCCGCCCCGCAGCTTCTCGGCTATGTCGCCACCAGCCCCAAGCAGACCGCCGAAGTCATCCTTTCCGGCCCCGAACCCTACCGTGACCCGCTTTTGGCTGCCTGGCAGTACGGTCTCGGCCGTTCCGTCGCCTTCACCAGCGATGCCACTGCCCGCTGGGGAGTCAATTGGATCTCCTGGGATAGCTACGTCCGCTTCTGGAATCAGGCCATCCGCTGGACAATTACCGAAGGTACTTCCGGCAGTATCGAGTCTCAGGTCATCATGGAGGGTGAACGTGCCCGTCTCATCGTCGATGCCCGCGATGAGAACGGCGCTTTCCTCAACGGCCTGAACCTTCAGTTGTCCCTCGTTGATCCCGCTGGTCAGCCGGCCTTGCTGAACCTGCGCCAGGTTGCCCCAGGCCGCTATGAAGCCGTCTTCACCCCGGAACAAGAAGGTGCTTATCTCTTGGCAGTGCGCGGCACCAATGCGGATTCCACACTTACCGTCGATCAGACTACTGGCTGGGTGATGAGCTACTCCGCCGAATACGACCGCGCTGCCGCCATCGATGGCGCGGCCCTCCTCCGGGATATCGCCCAACTCACCGGCGGCACATCCGTCGAGGAAAGCCCTGCCCTGAGCTTCAACCACAATCTGCGCTCCGTTTTGTCCGGCACACCCCTTTCCCCCTGGCTCCTGCTGGCCGCGCTGCTCCTCCTGCCCATCGATATTGCTGTCCGCCGCCTGATTATCACCGCCACCGATATCCAGCGCCTCCAGCAGTGGGCTTCTCGTCGCGCCGTCATACCAACCGCATCTGAACGCATGACCACCCTGCTGGAAGCCAAGCAGCGTGGTCGCCAGCGCGCCGAAGAACCCGCCCCCAGCGCGATTAGTGCCCTCCGCGCCAGCCGGGATCGCACTGCCGCTTCCACTCGCCAGGCCGAACCGCGTCCCGCTTCACCCGCCCAACAGCCGTCCCCACCGCGTCCATCCGCCTCACCGCCTGCGGCTTCGCCCGGCGGTAACGTCGCCGGCGAACTCCTCAAGAAGCGCCGTGTGCGTCGCAGTGACGAATGACCCTGTGTCAAACCTGAGTCTGGTCACGCGGAAAGCGGCGCGGTAAACTGGTAGGCCGCTGGAACCCAATCACGGAAATGAACGGACGCATGGAGCGAATCTCTGCCGCAGCCAACCTAACCATCGAAGTAGATGCCGAACGCTGGCGGCTGCTGGTGAATGGCACTGCTCAGGAAAAAGTCCTGCTGGAAGCGGTTGCGGGCGAATCCATCCGTACCGAGAGTACTTTTGCGGCCCGCCGACGCCTCCCGGATAACGGACGCCTTCCCGTGGACTCCGTGCAGCGTGTCGTCCTCGGCTGGTCTGCCGATGACGAGTCTTGGCATCTTGGCCTGCTCTTAGAACCCGAACTGGCCCGGCGGCGTGGCAGCCGCTGGTGTGAACTAGCCCGCTGGCCCGACCCAGACGTCACCGTCTTTAGCGATGTCGCCACCCGTGCTGGTCGCGCCCTCGCACAAAAGCTCGCCCGTCCCTTCAACCTGATCGAACCGGAAGTTCCTCTTCCCCAGGCTCCACCACCGCCGCCGCCCCTCAAACCGCTGCCCCTGTCGTTTGAAAACTGGATGCTCGAAAAAACGCCTGCCCTCCAGTTTACCCGCAAGGCCGCCTGGCTCCGCAGTCACCTGCTCCGCCTGGCCTGGTATACCTTCTTGATCGTCATCTACATCGCGCTGAGCGTCTATACCCTCCGCCAGATCATCGCCCTGCCCAAACCAGAATTTCTGCCCTATTTGGGGCTGGCGACCGCCGCTTTCCTCATCATCCTCAGCCTCTATACCATCTGGCAAATCCTGCGCCAGCCGAACCGCATGGTCGTCGAGCCGAACAGCGTCCGCGCCCTGCATGGTAAATCGGTGCGTTGGTCAATCCCCCGAGAATCCATCGAAGCTATCTACGTCACCGAAGTCTTCAACAAGAAATCCAAGACCAATACCGTCCAGCATGGCGAACTCAGCCTCTACCTGAGTGACGGCACTTTCCGCAACCTGCTCGTCCAGCAGCACCCTGTCGACATCGGCGATTCTCCAGATCACGCCCTTCCTGAAGATGGGGTTGGCCCGCTGACCCTCTATTCCGCCCACGGTGATCTGCAGATGGCTGGTCTCTACATCGCTCAGGCTCTCAATATCGAGTGCCGCTATGACTGCCGCCTCCGCTGATTCAGGCCAGCACCCTTAATCTTTAATTTTGCCTTAAGTAAGATCGTCCCTGTTCCTTGATATACTCTTAATCTATCTATGTTTGGATTCTCAAACACAATATGCATAGACCCCATCAACATTCCGGTGGTCACCTAGAAAGCAGATTCAATCCGTATGACATCCGAAAGACCCCTTATCCTGTTCACCAATGACGACGGCATCGCCTCGCCCGCGCTTTGGGCCGCCGCCGCCGCTTTTGCCGACCTCGGCGACATCCTGATCGTCGCCCCTCGCGAGCAGCAGTCCGGCATGGGCCGCAGCCTGCCCATTACCAGCGAAGGCCGCATCTACCCGCACGAAGCCCCTCAGAACGGCAAGCCTTACGCTTACAAAGCCTATGCCGTTGATGGCACCCCCGCTCAGGCCGTCCAGCACGGCGTCCTTGAGCTGGCCGACCGCTTGCCTTCCCTGGTCGTCTCCGGGATCAACTACGGTGATAACCTCGGCAACGGCGTCACCATCTCCGGCACAGTCGGCGCTGCGCTGGAAGGAGCCAGCCTCGGCATCCCCTCTCTAGCTGTCTCCCAGCAGATGCCCAAAGACCTACACCTTTCCTATTCCACTGAGGTCGATTTTACCGCCGCGGCCGCTTTTACCCGCAAGATGGGCGAATACCTCATCAAGCACAGCAGCCCGGATGATGTTGATGTCCTAAAGCTGGAAATTCCCTGGGGAGCAACCCTGGATACCCCCTGGCGCGTCACCCGCTTGTCGCGTCGCCGTGTCTACTGGCCTACCCGTCCGGAGCGCGTCGCGCTCTCCGAAGTTGGCCGCCTCGGCTACCATTACGACGCCAACCCCGGCAAAGCCGAACCAGACTCCGATGTCTACGCCGTTGTGATCGACAAGGTCATTTCAGTGACGCCCATCAGTCTTGACCTGACCTCGCGTACCGACCTGTACCGTCTTCAGCAGATCATCTCTGGCGAACGCCAGTACAACGGCGAACACCGCCGCGAACCCCTCCGCTGATTCCGCCCCCACCAATCAAAAAGAGGACACAGCGAGTCTGCGTCCTCTTTTGTATTCCGCGATGCTCTCCGCGTCTTTGGGGTGGAATCAAGCTGCCTATCCTTCATCCTCCGGCCCACTCTCCGCAGTCACCGCCTCATCAATCGCCGTTTCCCACACTTCATCCAAATCAACCTTCTGCGCTTCCATTTCCAGCAGCGCGTAAATCCAGTTCCAGGCTTCTTGCGGGTCATATCGTGGATTGATGCTCACCACCGCTCGCAGAATCGGCCGGCGCATGAATGGCGAATTCAAGAAGGGCAGCACGCAGTTCAGGCGATTGACAAACTGGAAGATAGGCTCTTCTGCCGTTAGACAGAAAGACCAAATGCCTCGCTCACACACCAGTTCAGTCATATGGAACGCTTTTGGTTTCGGGGGGAACGCTTCCAAGGAACCAGCAGGCGGTTGCATCACCATACTTTCGCTGCCTCTCTAACTTAATCAAGTAGGCTTAATCGAGAGCGTAGGTCAAACCCCCGCCCACGCCAACCCCCGAATTTTCGGGGTATCGTGTCCACCCACTCAGATTACCTCAAAGCTCTGCCCCCACAGCATCACGGCCTCCGCCACAATCGACTGCGTACCGATAATCAGCACCGTCCCATCTGTCCCCACCCGCGCCTTGGCCTGGTCAACTGCTTCCGCCAGCGATTCAGCATATCCCACATCCGAGTGATGTTCTCGCGCTGCCGCCAGGGCCTCCTCTGGCCTCAGCCAGTGCAGCGATGGATTGCGCGGCGTTTCGGTCAAAATCATTCCTGCGCTAACCCTCGCCAGTTCACGATATACCCCGGCATAATCCTTATCTGCCGGAACTCCGATGATGCTTACCACTGGCGGGCGGAGCTGTTCGCGCACACTCTCCGCCAGCAGCGCCGCTGACTCCGCGTTGATCGCGCCGTCCACATAGACCAGCGGTTGATCCTGCATCTTTTGGCAGCGCCCCGGCCAGATCACATCCGCCAATCCTGCCCGGATCCGCTGGATATACTCTGCCGAGCCATGCGCGACTCCTTGCAGCCGCCCGTGCATATTCCCCGCACCGATCACTGCCAGCGTTGCGTTTTCAATCTGGTAGCGCCCTAGCAGCGAGAGCGTCACCTCGCCGTACCGCCCCATGGCAATCCGCTGTCCATTGCTGGTTAACCCGCGGTACTCGCCCATATCCTTTGGCGCGATCCAGCTAAACTCAGCTTTTACGGCTTCAGCTTCGCGCTGGAGAACCTCCATCACGACAGGCATTTGTGGCACGCTGTACGCATAGCTGTAGGGCTTAATGATCCCCGCTTTGTGCCAGGCGATCCGTTCCAATGTCGGCCCGATGTATTCGGGATGCTCCAGCATGATCGGCGTGAACAGCGACAGCTTGTTCGGCACGACCGCAATATCATCAAACCGCCCGCCGCGTCCCACTTCCAATACCGCCGCCGTCACTTTCTGCTCGTCGAACCACCGCAGCGCGATTGCCAGAAAAATTCCCTGCGGACTGAAGTACTGCTGTTCGTGCAGCCCTACCTCAATCGCATCGATCTCTGGCAGCAGTTCGTTTAGGATGCGGCACAAATCCAGCTCCGAGATGCAGCGCCCGTTTACCCGGATGCGTTCTCGCCAGCTCACTAGATGCGGGCTGGTGATTAATCCTACCCGGTGTCCTAGATGCTGTAGCAGTTTGGCCGTGATGACCGTCGTCGAGCCTTTGCCTTTGCTGCCTGTCACCACCGCATATTCCCGCGGTTGGTTCAGTAGCTCGCATTGCAACAGCAAACGCCGCGTCGGGCCAACATCCCGTGTCTGCTCGTCGTTTCCACGCGGCTGGCCCCGCAGCTTTCGCATCGACTGGAAAATTCGGGTGATCGCCTCACCCTCGTTGTGAATTTGCATTTACCTTCTACCGATCAGCGCACTTCCGGTCAGTAATCATCTACCCAATTTCTTGGGACTTTGCGGTTCGATTTTGTCTTCCTTATCAATCATCCCACCAGCGGAAGCCCGGCGGCAGATTATCCATCCCCGGCCGGCTCGGCACATCCTCCGGCAGCGGCGGTGGCAGCGGATACGCCGAAGCGCGTGAAGACCGGCTTGGGAATGCCTGCCCTGTTGGACTGTACAGCCGGTCGCGCGCGCCTCGGATCGTCGCTAGAATGCCGATCAGGATGCCGCCCAAACCCAAAAACGCAGCGATGGCATTCAAGATCAACCCCACTGTCGGCAGCGAGATCAACAGCGCCACCAGTGTCGTCCCCACCAGCAAACCAGCAAACGCAATCCGCGTGCTCCCATCATCCCCAATCGTCGTCCGCACGATCAGCCGCCCCAATAGCAGCGCCGTGATCATCCGGCTGATGAAAATCGCCGCGAAATAGAATACGCTCAGCGCCCCCGCCCAGCTCCCCAGCAGCATTCCGCTCAATAGCGAAACGACCAGCACATCGAATTGCAGCAGCAGCAGCGTGATGATGAACAGCACCATCAACAGCGCCACAATCAGCGCGATGGGAAAGGAGATGATGAATGCCAGCAAACCGACCCCGAGACTCGGCAGTACCCGCGTTTGAATTGTTCGCAGCGGCACTTGCAGCGGTCGTGTCACGAATACCAGCCCAATAACACCAAACACCAACAGTAGGATGAACTCCCGTGCTGCTTGCAGCAGATACAGCCGTAGCCCACCTTCTTCTTCCGCATTGATGATCTGCGCCAGGTCAGGCTGGATAGTCACTTGGGTAAAGCGCGTCTCTCCCGCCACGCGGCCGGCAATCGCCCCTTCCGCTGGCCCGGTATAGCGCAGACTGCCCTCGACTGCCCCGCCTTCGCCCACCACCAGCCCCGGCGCGATGAGCTGCACATCCCATGAGAACGGAACCAGCAGCGTTTGTAACTGCGATACCCCTGTAGACTGCGGATCACCGACTGTCGCCTCGACCGTACCGTCCACCATCCCGTTGATCGTCAGTGCCGATCCCCAAAAGTTGACTTCGCCTCCGCTCGAACCATCCAGAACCAATTGGTAGCCTGCCGCGGTCACATTCCCCGCAATGCGGGTGCTCCCCTCCACTGTCGTGCTTAGGCTCAGGCTCATCAGGTCGCTCCGGCTGCCGCTCAGGTTAGCGCCCTGCATAATCCGCAGCACCGAACCAATGAAATGCACGCTTCCACCGATTTCCCCGTTGATGTCAAGCTGCCCTGCCGCCAGGTACAGATCACCCTCGACTTTTCCGGCGATGTCAGCATCCGTCGCCGCACCAATCACATCACCGGTGACAACCCCCTGGATGGTCAGCGTTCGGCACAGCGCGAACAAGTTGCCGTCAATCGTCTCCCGCGCCCCGATGATGCACTGGTCTCCCTGTCGAATCTCTCGCGCCCCACTCGGGGCCAGGCCTATCGACCACCAGATCCCTACGACGACCACCGCGATCAGCCATCGACGCATCGGTTATACCTCCTCATCAAGCAGATCGATTGTACGGCATCGACAGGTGGTTGCCAATTCTTCTAGCTCATGAGAGAATATTATTCAGCGCGAATGAGTCGGTTTGTCCCGTTCTGGGCGAAGGCATTCTCGCCAGGTGGAATCGCCGTGTCCGAAGGTCATCGCCTGATTCTCGTGATCGACGCCGAGCGTCACGGTTCTGTCACCTTGACCGTAGACCGCCGCATCGTCATCGGCCGCTCCGACCCGACTGAACCGCCTGCGCAGGTTCTCGGCCTAGACCTCGCGCCCTATGGTGGCGAACGCAGCGGCGTATCGCGGGTTCATGCCGCCCTTTTCCCAGATGTGGACGGCGTTTATGTCGAAGACCTGGAAAGCACCAGCGGCACATTCCTGAATGGGCTGCGCTTGACCCCTTCGCGCTCCTATCGACTCCGCAGCGGGGACGAGTTGGAGTTCGGCCGCGCGCGGGTCACTGTACGCTTATAGGACATCCCGCGCTTGCAAGATCAGCCTGCTCAAGGTATCGTGATCGCGCGGATAGTAACGAGCGCCTAGTATCAGGACACGCTGTGTCCCATGCTGGCGGAATGAGGATGAATGACGCGGAGTTTCACAGATCGGCTCTTCGGCGGAGTCTGCGGCGGCCTCGGTGCGGTCATGCATATCAGCCCCTGGTGGTTTCGCGCCGCTTTCCTCGTCCTCGGAGTCGTCACATCAGGTACATTCATCGCCTTATATATCCTCCTGTGGTGGATCATCCCCCAGGAGTCGCTTGTCGATAAGCGCCGCGCCCGTCCCGAACGCCTCCTCATGGTCATCTTGCTCATCATCGCCACTTTGATTGGCTGGCTCGCCGCTGCCAGCGGCAGCTTCCGCACCGAATCCGGTCAAGACCTGTTCTGGCCCATCATCTTCTTGATCTTAGCCATCGTCTTTTTCCTCAAGCAGGTGCGTTCATGAGAGTCCCCCGCCGCACGAACTTCCTCTGGGGGCTAATCGTCCTCGCTGTCGCCCTGCTCATCCTTCTCCAGTCTTTAAACATCATTCCCCCCGGCATTGCCGACCTCCTTGGGCGCGCCTGGCCCGCCCTGTTGGTCATCGCCGGCCTGAGCATCTTCCTTCGCGACCGCCTGCGGATCGGCGGCCTCATTGCCTTGCTCGTCGGAGTCGGACTCGTCGGCGCGATGGCCGCCGTGTCATTCAGCAGCCGCAGCGCCCAACCCCGCGACGATTACCAGCAGACTCTCGACCAGCCCATCGGTGAATCCATCACCCTCCTGCGCATCCAGTTGAGCTTCCTCGATACCGATGTGGAAATCGTCCGCGCCCTGCAAGGCCGCGCCGCGCTCGGCCAGTTTATCGGCAGCCGCGAAAGCGTAGTCAATATCCAGTATGTGGAAGCAGGTGACGGAACCGCCTCTCTCACCGTTGACGAAACCCGCCCCAATGCCTTCCCAATGCTCGATGCCATTGGACGCGGCAGCTTCCGCCTCGAACTCCCCGCTGATGTTCCCCTCGATGTCAGCTTTGAGGGAGAAAGCGGTGCCCTCACCCTCAACCTCAGCGGCCTCGCGCTGGAGCGCCTCAATTTCGATCTACGCCAGGGCAGCGCGGTCGTCAGCCTGCCTGAATACCGTCCGCTGAACCCGCGCAGCCAGGACGGCCAGGGTATCTTCGTCGTCCGCGATGGGAATATCACCATCCGCGTCCCGCAGACTGTTGCCGCCCGCCTCACGCTCAATCGCGGTGGCAGCGGTCTTCAGCCCATCTACGACCCGCTCGTCTATAACTACCTGGCGAATGACATCCTTGAAGCCCGCAGCTTCGATGCCGCCGCGATCCAACTGCGCTATGGTGTCACCGCCCCCCGCGGAATCATCACGCTGGAGGTCGCCAGCAGCTAACCCGTGAACATGCCAACCCGCAGCATTTCTTCCATCTCCCTTTGCGTTCTTTGCGCCTTTGCGGTTAGAATCTCGCATTCTCCCTTAGATTTCTCTGTGTCTCTGTGGTGGAGTCTTTCTCCGGGATGACCTAACCATGTTCTGGCGCGTACACTTGACCAACCAGGCCGTTCAGCAAATCCAGATTCTCCCCGGCAAACCCACCCTGCTCGCCGCCTGGACTCAGCGCGACCGCGCCACCTACTTCGATCTCGAAACCGGTGCCGTCATCGGCGAACACCAGCACAAAGCCGTCAGCCGTCAGAGCGACCGCTGGGCCGAGTTCCTTGCATCGTTGGTTGCTCCCAATGGCGCTCACCTGCCCGTCGTCCGCACCGCCCAGGGAACCTTCTATACCACCGCCGATGGAAAGATGCGCCTTCACTGGCTCACCGGCGATGAACTGGTCGTCGAACTCGACGGTAAAGAGGTTAAACTCGAACTCAAGGCCAAGGCCCCCCTCGCTGCCGTTGTCCTGGATCGCCTCATGGGCGTCATCGCTGCCCTGGACGGCAAAGGAAAGCTCCACCTCTTCCAGCAGCACATCGCCGTCGGCACATTCGATCTTAAGTTGTCTACCGAAGAGGAAGCTCAGTTCGCCCTCGCCATCGCCGATGGCGGTGGAGCCATCTTCGCCAGCGATGGCCGCGAGATCGTCCTGGTTGATAACGGTGGCAAGGTCAAAAAGCGCCAGACCGTCCACTACCCCATCCGCCGGCTGGCCTGTTCACCCAATGGCAAGTTGCTCGTCACCAATGATGCTGAAACGGGCGTCATCCGCGTCTACAGCGGGGAAGACTTAACCCCCACACACCAGCGTCACGCCAGTGACCTGCTCGAAAGCGCTGCCCAACTTCAGTTGATCGCCGACCTCCCGCCCCCCAATGCAGCGCCCGGCACACTCGCCATTACCGATACCGGTCACCTGGCTTTTCACATTTCCGGCGTCATTTGCGCCGCCACCCTCAAGCAGCTTGACGCCCTTCCCCGCCCCCAACCTCTCCTCTAAATTCTCTCCGTGTTCTCTGCTTCTCTGTAGTTCAATTCGTATTTCATACCAAGTCTTTTTCCGCCAGCGCCCGCTGTGGGAACACAAACCGGTCTAGCGAGCGCGTCCCTACGCTCAGCGACTTGCGGTTCGCTCGCTCAAAGTCATTGTGCAGGTCGCGCACTAACCCTGCCTGTGCCGCCGAGGGTTCAAGCTGGAACATCGCCAATGTCAGCGCATATTCGCCCAGCGCCAGCACCAGCCACTGCCCATCTCGCATTTCCTTCCGCGCCAGCCCTGCCTTAGGCCGGTTGCTCATCCCCCACAGCGACTTCAGCACCATGCTGATCTGGTCCATGTTCGGCTGCTGCTGGCCCCCCATCATCAGCGGCGTCGGGATATTGTGCTGGTAAACCAGATAGAACATCAGCCGGGCTTCAAAGTGCTGCCGTAAAAACGACGTATGCCCTGGGGCCGCCGCCTGCTTCCAAGCCGGATTTTCTGGATCACGTTCGATCAGCCGCTGGATGATCGCCCGCTGTTCGCTGTACCGCCCGTAGATCGCGTTGAATTGTGCCCGGTTGAGCTTCCCCAACGAAAACTCGTTCGCCACCATCTCCATCTTGCGCCGCAGTGCCTCTAGTGCCGCTTGCGGATCGTCCGGCGGTTTCTCTGGCGAGGGAGCAGCGCTCGCCGGCTGCATCGCCCGCGCCAGCAGATTCGCCCGTGAAGGCGGCTTGGCGCGAAATTCCGTCTCGTCCGTTTCTAGCGCCGGACGTGGACGAATCGGCGACCGCCGTGTCGCATCCTCATTCGAAGACGGGCGTTCTGGCAGTTGGCTCTGGTTAGTCTCATCACTCACGGCGCAATCACTCCCATCTCCGCTGAGTCCGGATTTTGGGCACACTAGAACAATTCCTACAATTCTACACTTCAGTATATAACGCCCTTCCCGTTTCAGCACCTTCCTTGAAAATAAAAGGTGAATTTCAAAATTAGGGGCGTTCATCCGTGCGCGGAGGACACACGCTCCGGCTGGCTTGTATAATTAATTTTCTTTCCTGACATCTTTCACAAACAGATTGATGGCGTCGATGGGGCAGCAGCCCATATTGCAGCAGCCCTGATGCGGGCACTGTGTGTTGCAGTAGACCATCCAGCGGTCGGGGGCAGCTTGCTGTAGAACGACAGGACATCGTTGTGCAGCACGGCGACCGCCGCTTCAGGCTGTTTGGATGGGTGCAGGAAACCGAAACCGTAGCTGTCGTAGGTATCTGCCACTGCCTGTAGGTAGACCTTGCCGGCGCCCTTGAACTGGCCGACGAAGAACATATCGACGCTGAGCCTCTTCCCCGAGCGACTGCTCCCGACATACTGCTCGCGGAAGCACGGATTGGCTTTTATTCGCCAAGAACTTCGTCAATATTGCGTATGAGTTCAATCACCCCTGCGAAATCTTCAGGACTGAGCACATTCCCCCAGGCAGGCATAACAGTATTTACCACACCATTTCGAATAATGCTGTCAAGCTGTTCATCCGTATAGTTGCGCACTTGATCGGTGTGCAGGGAGGGTATTCCCGGCATCCCTTCCGCATGAGAGCCATGACAGGCGGAGCAGTACTGGACGAAAACACGCAGACCACGCTCAATAGGTGTTAGTTCCCGTGGACGACGAATCAGATCAGTCAACTCAGCGTCATAGGCGACGTTGAATTCGCCTCTGAGTGGATTGGGTAGAACTACAGGACCGTAGAATTTGACATTGCATTCGGCCACGTTCACATGAATACGCGCCTGGGTCTCGCTGTAGAAGAACCCAGTGATAGAGGGAGTGCTAAGTGACTCAATGGGAACGTTGCAGCCATTTTGCTGGATAAGGGAGAGCGCAGCTTGCGGGATTTCCGGGTAATTAGGGTAGATTGACAGTACGCCTTTCACGTTGCCAAGTTCATCTACATCGATCCATAACTGTACTGGGAAAGACGTTTCCACCTCTGGGGTGAAACTGGTCCACTGCCAGCGCCCAACTGTCGCAGCGCTAGAATCAATTGATGTCAGCGGTGCTGTAGGGGATAGCGGCGGAAGAGTAGACAGCTCCCACACAGGGGTGGCAATTGTGCCGCAAGCAGCAAAGCACAGCATCAGACACAAGCCCAGACATTTGGAAATCTGGTCGATCATCTGATTTTTCACTTTATCTACAGGTAGAAAAATACAATCGGGGGATGCAGCTTCTTGAGCTGCCCCCCCCGAATTGCAGCGCTAAAGATTAACGGTCAAGTTCGCGGATTGCGGCTTCGATGTCGGCATCCGATGCAGTGCCGAGTTCGATCCATTCAATCTGGAAGTAATGTTCTGCTCCCGTGCCGCCCATCTGAGTGATGCGACCAGCGTAGAGCGTCGCTGTCGATAGATCGCCTGCTTCAGCCGCGACCGAGCGGAACAGCATGACATTGCTGCCATCGTCACCATGATAGACCGTTCTACCATCGGCTGTGACCCAGGCGTTTTCATGGCTGAAGCGACCGAGCGCGAAGCGCTTGGTCACCGAGTCACCGAGACCATCCGGATATACTTCGACCAGCCAACCGTAATCATAGGGGTTGGCTGGGCGTCCCAAGTAGTTGTCCATCGCCGACACATTGTTGAAATCACTGGCAATCGGTTCGTATTCTTCCCCCGATAGGCCTGTGTTCCAGGGCGTCACACTGGAACCGCAGTTCGTCCATGCGCCGTTAACGCTGCTAAAATCGACCATGTGGCCGTCAACAACTTCGAAGCGACCACCTTCTGTCATCTGCAGATACACCCGCCCGATCGCGCCAGGACGATCTTCATAGTTGATATACAGCCACCCCTGATTGCCGCCTCCAACGGGCAGCCACATCAAACCATCAGGATCGTTGAGAACTGCCTGAAGGGAACCATCAGGGCGATAGACGCCGCCAAACACTTGGTTGTTGAAGCTGTTCGGAATAGGATCGCCAGAGCGAGCAATCAACTGGAGTTCGCCAGCAGCCATCGCTGCTACAAGCTGCGCATCTCCTTCAGGCACAGCGATTTCTTCAAAACTGTCGGTATTGGCATTGAAGCCGATAACTGCAAAGACCGAGCCTGCATTGTAGGGATACAGGTTAGACGCATCGGGGTGCTGATTGCTGAAAAGCACGGTGCCATTCGGCGTGATCGTGAAACCAGTGATTTCAGCACCAAGCGGAACATACCCAAAGCGCTTCAAGGAACTATCCGCTGGATCGTAAACCCAAACCATGTTGTTGCGATGTTTGCCGGTGTCTTCTGAGATCCACAAGCGGCCCCGAGCGTCAAGTGCAAGACCATCAGGATTGGAGATATTGTTGACATCACATTTATTGTCCCCGCCATCGGGATTGTAAGGACCGCCGACCACGAGGGGGCGCAGTTCTGATAGGACATAGTCGGCCGACAGTTCCCCCGTGTAAACGATACCGCAGCGGTTTTCATCAACCGAGATGGTCCCCTCGCCGTCGGTCATTGCACCGGTGATATCGCTCATCGACACATACAAGCGCATGTTGGTTTCATCAACGACGACCCACTCCATTTTGTTGAATTCAGCAGTTGCCCCTATCGAGGCGCCGTAGGCACGGCTTTCTAGGAATGCAGCAAATGGATGATCCAATGGAATCATATTGCCAGTCGCATCTTGTGCTGAAACCGGCAAGACGACCGACATAGTGACCGCAGCGAAGATGAACATGACGAGAAACAGGACACGGTTCATTATCCTAAATCCTCCTTAAAGCTGACTTGCGAGTATGCCTGCGCACATGTGCAGCGCAGCAGGGATTACTCTAGTTCGTCTGATTTAACGGGTGCGAAAGCTGTTGTTAAGTGGGCGTAAAACCAAACAAAATCCAGATTATTGTCATCGAGAAGGGGTGATGGTTGTCATCTGTAGACGATAATGATCGTCGAAAGCAGCGTATGCTCGCTGCATTATGTCTTCCATGTCTTTGTGCTGATATTTCTCTTTTCTTCCTGCCTTTTGTATCTGTCTCTGTCCTTCCCAGCAGCGCATCGCGATCAAAGGTTTTTTCCTCCCGCATTCGCTATAATCGCGGCGTTGTTCAGTCCATCAGGGTTCTCTCACTATGCCAACCTACCCGCACTGCGGCCTCACCTTCACACCCGAACACATCCAGATCGCCCACAAAAACCGCGACCGTGAACCATTCCAGTCCGCCTGGGCTTTCCTCGAATCCAACCATCCCACCGATCCCATCGCCGCCCTCAGTCTCGATGGCTTCCGCTGGCGTTTCGCCCAAGATGCCGCCGCGGGGGATCGAGCCATCATCCAGTTGTCCAGCGGCCTCGGTCTCGATGCCCTCGGCCAGTCTCATCTTGACACCCTCGCTGCTGCGGTTGCCCTCGCCCAAGCCTTTGAACTCCTCCGCGACCACCCCGCCTTGACATCAGAAGCTCAATCCCGCTGGATCGCATCTTACCGTGCCCTGCTCGACCACCTCAACCAGCCAACCGGTCAGCTTGGGCTGCTGGAATACATCTGGCTCGGCTGTGTCAACCTCTGCTCTGGTATTGCCCTCGAAGCTGAGGAGCGGTTTGCGGCCGGAGTCGAGACCTTCCGCCGCGTCATCGACCAGGAAATCCGCCCCGAAGGCTACCTCCCCAACATCGTTTCCGGGGCTGATGGCGGCAGCCTCTTCCGCGAACTCTATGCGGTCGGCGCGCTTGTCATCATGGCCGAAGCCGCTTCCCACGCCGGCGTCGATCTGTGGAGCTATAGTTCGCGCGGCATCTCGGTCAGCACCGCTGCTGCCTACGTCACCTATTACTATTACTACCCCGGTCAATGGCGCTGGGATGAAGGCATCACCGAAGATACCGCCCGTCCCCTCTACCAGGCCTGTGCCAGTCTCTTTGAAATCTACTACCGCCGTTCCAATGCGAAAGAAGTCAAACTGCTTCTTGATGAACTCCGCCCCTGCTTCAATCCCTACCTCGGCGGCCTGACCACCCTCACCCATCCCCCTGTCAAACGCGGCCTCTTTTTATGATCCCAGAGCATCTCCCTGGCATTCCAACCGCCAATCCCTCCTCATCCAAGAGATACCAAATGGTTTTCCAAAATGTCACCCTTTCGGTCCAATTTTGTGCTATTCTGAAATCATGGCCCTGTAAAGACGCCATTTTACAGCCGAAGCAAGTCCCTTTACGGAGCATCCGAAACAGAGACGTCATTCTGCGGTTGCCTCTTTAGGGATGGCGGATTTCTGCCGCAGCGATCAGCAATCAACTTCTAGAATTGGCACAAAAGGCATAAGCGGCGTGTCAGGCATTGCCGCCATTTCCGCCACAAAACAGATTATCTTCCCGTGAAGCGCATTTCAGAGCGCAGCGCTGTGTCAGGAAATCGCCAGCTTACGCCTCCACCCAACAGCTAAGTTATGCTCTACGACATCACCCGCACCATCGCTTTGTCCACCGCCGTCTGGCCTGGTGATTCCCCCTACCACGTCCAACCCATCCTCAGCCTTGCTGATGGAGCCTCCGTCAACCTCACCACGTTGACCCTCAGCCCACACACCGGAACTCACGCCGATGCCTATTTCCACTACCAACCCGCTGGTCTCCACCCCGCCTCCATGCCCCTCGCCACTTACATCGGCCCCGCCCAAGTGGTCACAGTTTCCCGCGACGATGGCCCCCTCATCCCCCAGGACTTCGCCGCTGTCGATCTGACCGGAGCTGAGCGCATCCTCATCCACAGCCCCGTCAGTGACCTCCCCGACAACCGCTGGCCGGATCGCTTTCCCTATCTCAGCCTTGAACTGGTCGATTGGCTTCACAGCCTCCACATCGTTCTGGTAGGACTGGATTCCCCTTCAGTCGATGCCTTCGACAGCACAGAATTGAGATGTCACCACGCGCTGGCTCGGTATAGAATGGTGAATATCGAACTGCTCCAACTGCGCGGCGTGCCCGATGGCCGCTACGAATTGGTCGCCCTGCCGCTCAAGTTGGATCAAGCCTGTGGATCACCTGTTCGTGCGGTGCTGCGTTCGCTCTAATCTCGCAGCCGGCCCAGAGGAGAACTTGCCATGCAAAGTGGAGCTTTGATCTTATTCGCCGTCTTCGCGCTCGTTCTGGTGAGCATCTATCTGTCGATCCGCCGGGCTTGGTTCCCGCCCGGAATCACCGCGGCCGTCGGCGTCATTCTATCCATGATCCTAATGGTCATGATTTCGCTCGCCCAGCAGAACTCGCCCCTTCAGGCCGTCGTAGTCGGAGTTCTCCTCGGCGGTGTCTTCAGCGGCGCAACCCTTGCCGCGGCTTGGTACTTCCACGGCCAAGAACTCCGCGCCCGCTACCAGAACCCCGAATCGCCCCAATACGACGATTCGGGCCAGTTCCAGTAGCCAATCTGCCCACAGCCGCGCCTATTGCCGTGGAATACTGCCGATCACCGGCAGACCCAACGCTTCAACCTGTTCTCGTCGCCGCAGCGTTGGGTCCAGGTATTCCACTAGGAACGCCAGTAGAATGCCGCCCAGAAGCGCAACCGCCAGCCGGATCAGTGGAGCAAACCGGTTCGCTAGCGGCGGTGGAGCCGGAACCACTTGCGGCGTATCCAGGATCGTCACCGCCGCTGGCTCATTCCCAAGCTGCGGGAAATACGTCTGTGCCCGCCCCTTCAGCACCACAATAGCCGCTTCCGTGATCGCCGCTAGTTGGTCTGCATCCGGATAGCTTAGGCTGAGCTGCCCAATGCTGCGCTTGTTATCCGCTGCCACCCCCAGCGCCCCCAGATCAATCTCGCTGCCGTTCGTCTCAAGCTGCTGGCGGATTTCGTCACGGAAACTCCCGCTTCGCACCCAGTCAGTCAGTGCGTTCACGGTCAGTTCGGAAGCCAACCAGACATCCTGGTAATCACCATCGCGTGGAACGAGGTTGGAAGCAACCTGCGCCGCGCTGTATCGCAGCGTCACATTGAACCCACCCGAAGTCGCCGGGGATTCCCGCAGCAGGTCGGGTACGACAAAAATCGCTGCAACGACCACCGGAATCACCACCACCCACCACCATCGAACCAGCACCCGAAAGATCAGGATAAGCTCCATAACGACTCGCCCTGCTCCCTGTTTGTTGAACTCACCTGCCTGGCCGTTTCCGTTGGAACTCTGCCCACGCTTGCTCAATATACGCTTGTATCCGCTCGGTGAACAGCCGGCTGTCGAACTGAATCGCATGATCCCGCAGCCGGCTCGGATCATACCGTCCAGGTTCGAACCGTGCCATCACTTCCATCAGGCTTTCCACCGTCAGCGCATCGAAGTGTTCTCCAGTCTCACCCGGCAGCACCGTGTCCAATGCCCCGCCCGCTCCATACGCAATTACCGGACGCCCCGCGGCCTGAGCCTGCACCGGTGCGATCCCGAAATCCTCCAGCCCAGGGAACACAAATGCCTTGCACCGCGCCATCAACCCCGGCAGCTCTTCATCGGGCACATACCCCAAGAACTCAACCGTTGGCCCGGCCATTTCCCGCAGCCGCTCCAGATCGCGACCGCGTCCCCCCACCTTCAGCTTAACGCCCAACCGCGTCGCTGCCCGCACTGCCAGATCGATTCGCTTGTACGGAATCAGCCGCGAGACTACCAGGAAGTAGTCTTCCACCTCGTGCGCTGGTACAGGCTGGAACCGTGCTGTGTCCACCGGCGGGTAAATAATGATCGAATCGCGCTGGTAGTAAGTCTTGATCCGTTGTTGGATATCCGTCGAGATCGCAATGAAATGGTGGACGCGCTGCGCCGCAGCGTAATCCCAGCGCCGCAGCGCGGCAGTCAGCGGACGCAGACCAAGTTCAGCAGCCTTACCCAACCCTTCGCGGGCGATATAGCTGTCCAGCTGCCACACATACCGCGTCGGAGCCAGGCAGTAGCAGATATGCAGCGTCCGCTCCCCATATCGAAAACCGTGGCAGAATCCGCTCTTGTTGCTCAGCACAACATCAAACTCGGAAAGATCCAGTCCACCCCACGCCAGCGGATACAACGGCAGATACGGCTGGTGGTGGCGGTGAATTCCGGGCAGCCTGTCCATCCACAGCGTCCGAATATCCCAGTTTCGGTAATGTGCGGGCATGAGTTCCGGCGCATAGATACTGGTGAAGATCGGCGTAGCTGGATGCGCTTGAACCAGCGTATCCAGCACATCTTCCGCTCCACCGATCTGGTTCAGCCAGTCATGAACAAGCGCCAGTTTCATGGCATCATCTCGCCCGGAAGCGGTGATTGCCTGATTTCCAGGTTGCGGATTGGAGCAAAGCTCTGGCGGTGGATCGCGCACGCGCCCTGTTTTTGCAGCGCCCTCTGGTGCTCAGATGTGCCATAGCCTTTGTGCTGTCCAAAGCCATAGCCAGGATACTGCTGGTCATACTCGCGCATCAGGTCATCGCGGTAGACCTTCGCCAGCACGCTGGCTGACGCGATGCTGAGGGACAGCGCATCACCTTTGACGATGCTTTGGTGAGGAATGGTCAAGTCAGGCCAGTGAATCGAATCCAGCAGCAAATAGTCTGGCAAACAGCCTGCCGCTTCCAATGCCCGCTGCATCGCCAACCGCGTCGCTGGGACAATCCCTATGGCGTCAATCTCAGCGCTGCTGGCCTGCCCAATCCCATAAGCGATTGCAGTCGAATGAATGGTTTCAGCCAAACGGGAACGCTGCCGAGGCGTCATCGTCTTGCTGTCGCGTACACCGGCCAGCACCTCGCGCAGACCGTCCTGATCGGGTGGCAGACACACCGCTCCGGCCACAACTGGCCCCGCCCAAGTTCCACGCCCCGCTTCGTCCAGCCCGAACACATGTCGCAGCCCATTCGCCCAGCACGATGTCTCATAGTGCAGGCTGGCTGTCCGGTTGGTGCTTTTCCCGCTTGGCATAGACTCCCCAGTACCAATTTCGCCGGATCTGCCAAATTTCTGTTAGGATGTTCAAAGAGTCTCCAACCAGCCGCATCCGGCTGTCGGCATCAAAGTACCAAGTGATCGGCACTTCCAGCAGTTTATAGCCGCGCTTGCGGGCAATGAACAGCAGTTCGACATCAAAACCGATCCCGACCATCTGCTGCACCTCGAACAAATCTTCGGCTGCCCTGCGGCTGAACATCTTGAACCCGCACTGGCTGTCCTGGATTCCCGGCAGCGCTGCAAGCTGGATTAACCAGTTGTTGATCCGCCCCATCCAGTGCCGGTGTCGCGGCTCACCCACCCGCACTGCTCCTTTCCCTTCCCGGCTGGCGTAAATCACATCAGCATCACCGATAGCCGGCGGCAGGAATTTCACAATATCCTCAATCCGCATCGAAAGATCAGCGTCACAGATAAAGCGGTAGTCCCCTCGGGCTTCCAGCATCCCCACTTTAACGGCCAGTCCTTTGCCGCGCACCGAAGCCCGGATCGGACGAACATACGGATGCGTTTCCGCGAACTCTGCCGCAACTTCGAATGTGCGGTCGGTGCTGCCGTTCTCAACGACGATAACTTCAGCGGAAAAATCCTGGGTTTGCAGAAAAGCGTCGATCTGGTGCAGGCTGGGTGGGAGACGTCGCTCCTCATTGTGTGCCGGAATGACGATTGAAAGATGAGGCGGATTTTGTGGATTCAACGGACTCACGTTCCTCAGAGGTGAATGAACTGGACGGCACGTCCATAAACTCTACACTCAACAGCGCTTCGAGCGACTCGGTGGAGACCTGGCGCATCTGCTGGACAGCCCGCCGCTTTCGCAGCATCCTTGGAACCTGCAGGACTCCGGCCAGCATACCCCGCAGCCGCGCCCGTGCAGCCGCTCCGCGCCAAGCCCGTACGGCTTCCCAGGCCAGCTTAAGCTGAGCCTGGAGTACTTTCAGGCCGTGCTTGCGCCATAACGCGCCTGGATAATTCTTCACCAGCGTGAAGATCAAATTGCGTCCATCGTAGTAGCTGGCGGTCACGCCGCCGCCCGTCGCTGAAAGATGATGGTACACGATGGCTTTGGGCGTGTAAAGACAGCGCCAGCCGCGCAACTGCGCCCGCCAGGCCAAATCGACATCTTCCAGCGAGAAGAAAAAGTCCTCATCCAGCAGGCCAATTTCATCCAGCATCGCCCGGCGGTACACCGACGATCCACCGCACGCGCTGAAGACATAGACTTCCCGTGAAAAGCGCTCGTCGTCCTGCTGCCAGACGCCTCGGTTGCCAGCACGGCCGTCCAGTGTGAAATAATCCCCTGCAGTGTGAATGCAGTCGCGCCGGTCAAAGAGCAGCATTTTGCTCGCGACGATCCCGCATTCAGGGTGGCGCCGGAACGCATTCACGACCGCCGCCGCCCATTCTGGATCCACCTCGGTGTCATTATTCAGCAGCGCCACGAACCCGCCCGTTGAGGTGCGAATTCCCGCATTACACGCCCCGGTGAAACCCCGGTTCTCCGGCAGTTCCACCAGCTTGACCCAGGGATAGCGCTCTCGCAGCAGTGCGCGCGACTCATCCACAGAAGCGTTATCAGCGACAATGACTTCGAGGTTGGGATAAGTCTGTCCCGCCAGCGCATCCAAACAGGTCGGTAGAAAACGAGCGCCGTTCCAATTCGGAATAATGACCGAAAATCGCTCCACCAGGGATCGCGGAGGTGGAACTGCCGAGCGTGTTGTGCCCAAGCTCACTTCAAGAGACCTTCCTTGCTCAGGAACGTATCCACTGCCTGCTGCCACGGTCGCAGCCGGATACCGACCTGCTGCCCCGCCAGGTTAACCAACCCGGAATAAGGCGGTGGTGTCGAGGGACGCGGCCACTCCGCGCTGCTGATCTTCTCCAGGAATGTATCTCCAAAGCCAGCTCGATCCAGCACATACCGGGCAAACGCCCACCGCGAACACTGTCCTTCGTTCACAAAGTGATAGACCCCATAGCGCCCCGTTTCAATCAGCGCGCTGATCGCATCCGCCAAGTCATCATTATAGGTTGGATTAGCCACCTCATCCGTGACGACACGCAGACGTTTGCCCGCCTGTGCCGCGTTCAAGATCGTCTGGATGAAATTCTTCCCGCCGTGAGCAAACAACCACGATGTCCGCACGATGTAGTGCTTCGGGTTCACGTGTAGGATGGCGCGTTCCCCCACCCATTTGCTGTAACCATACGGATTGACTGGCCGCGTTGGATCGTACTCCCGGTACGGCCCAGCAGTGCCATCGAAAACCTCGTTGCTGCTCACATACAGCACCGCCGCCTGCACCTGCGCCGCGGCCAGCGCGACATTCTGTGTACCGAAGCCGTTGATCTGCACAGCCTTCTCCGGTTCACGGGCGCACCCATCCACATCCGTCCAGGCCGCTGGATGGAGAACCACATCAGGCCGAAGATCGCCAATCAAAGCGCGGGTCGCAGCAAAATCGGTTACATCAACCCGCTGCACCTGCTCGCCAACCACATCGACACCAGTTACGTGATGTCCACGCTCACGCAGCACAGCCACAAGCTTGCTGCCTAAACGTCCAGCAGCTCCTGTAATGACGATCTTCATCCCTATGCTCTGCCCCAGTAATCGAATACGCGCTCAAGGTCTTCCCGCCAGCGCGTTTCAGGATCACCAATCACCTGATCGCCTGCCCCAACCTTGAAGTAACCAACGCCTGGCATCCCAGTCTGCTTGGAGACGACCACCGCCGGCAGCACCGGCCGCCCAGCGCGCTTCTCTTCTTCACCGATCTCCACCAGAAGCCGCGTCAGCAGCGGTGAATGATAGTGCAGCGTAGCAGTCGTCAGCGCGAGGCACAATTCGCTGTAGGTTAGCGTTCTGGCGCTCTGTGCTGCTGCAATCATGATCTCGCGCATTTCGGCGCGGAGCGTCTCCCACAGGGCATCCGTTAATCGGACAGGTGAACGGGTCATGATTGCATTCTTACCAGAAACCAGCTCACACAGCCCTAAAATCCCCGCAGCAGCGCAGTGATAGACGTATCATCAACAGCCAGCGTCTGGAGGAGATAGCGCCCGCCACCCACCTCGACTGCCAATCCTCGCAGCGCAGCATTTCCCTCCTCGGCAATCCGTCGCACCTGATCACCTAATGTGCCTTCCGGAATCGCATAGAGCATGCCGCCTACATCAACCCCGACTATGTTGAACTGCTGGCGGCTGGCATCGAGCCGCAGCACCACACCTGCTGGCTGCCATAAACCCAAATCACGCAGATATACATCAGCATAGATTACTGCCCCGTCTGGTCGCAGATCAACGCGAGCATTGCGAAAAGCGTCATTCCCACCAGCGCAGAAAGTAGTCTGCGTCTGGCACAGCATCATCAGCTCAGTCTCTGTCAGCCGGACAACCGCCGCTGGAACGCCCTGATTTCCACCGGTCTGAACACTGCCAGTGCCCACTGGAATCGACCAGGAAAGACCAGACCCGGCTAGCAGCCTAGCAGACCCAGCCGAAACCGGATTATCCAGTGTTACATTGTTAGGCTGACCGCTCCCAGCGAAGACCTGATCGGTGCGGCCAGCCGGAACGAAGCCAGCCACCTGGAGCGCGAAACCGGGCAGCATCGGCACAATCACCAACACAGCCGCCGCCCCAACCAGGATAACCAGCAGGCTGATAACCACCAAACATCCGCAAAGTCCCCCAAATGGAGATGATGACCGCCGTGCAGCTCGTTGAACGCGCAAGGCAACTCCTTCGTCTAAATGCCGGTACCGTCATTGTACCTGAGCCATACGCTGAATCAACGGACTGAACATCTCCGCCGTCGATGAGGTAGTATCAGCAGATGTAAGCAGCCATCAGGGAGCGAAATCATGGGCAGTCGACTTCTGTTCATCATCGCCGTGCTTGCGGGACTATGTCTGGGACGCGCAGTCGCCAGTGAATCCAATTCGGAAGCCGATGGTCTCGGCGATGATTATTTCCCGACTCTCGGTAACGGCGGTTACGATGTCCAGCACTATACCATCGATCTCACTTGGAATGACCAGACAGATCAAATCAGCGGGACGGTCACGCTGAACGCGCAGGCACTCCACAATTTGACCCGCTTCAATCTTGATTTCTTTGGGTACACCATCCTGTCGCTCACCGTAGACGGGCAGCCTGCAAGCTACAACTGGATTAAGCGCGAACTGACTGTCAAGCCAGAAGCTCCGCTCAAAGCTGGAGAGGAGTTCACTATAGCCGTAACCTATAACGGCCGACCAGGTAAAGACCTCTCAGAAGTCTACGATGTCTTCGCGCGGGGTTGGACGCGCTACACTGGCGGTGTATACGTGGTCAGTGAGCCGAACGGCGCATCGCTGTGGTTCCCATGCAGCGATCACCCGCTCGACAAAGCCACTTACACCTTTCGCATCACCGCCCCAGATCGCTATGTGGTCGCTGCGAACGGCCTGCTGGTCGAAACCAACAACCTGCCGGGGCCATTGACCACCACAATCTGGGAAGCCTCCGACCCGATGGCAACCTATCTGGCAACGGTCAACATTGGCGACTTCGTGATCCAGCAGAGTGTGGGACCAAACGATCTACCAATCCGCAACTATTTTCCTCCGGATCTAGCCGAGAAGCTGACGATCACGTTTGCCCCAACCGCTGAGATGATCGCTTTCTTCGAAACGATCTTTGGTCCCTATCCTTTTGAGGCCTATGGCGCGGTCGTTGTCGATTCGCCGCTGCGCTTTGCCCTGGAAACACAAACGCTCTCACTCTTCGGCAGAGAAGTTGCCGTCGGTCGCTACGATACCGAGGATGTCATCGCCCACGAGCTGGCTCACCAATGGTTTGGGAACAGTGTGAGCTTGGCTGAATGGAAAGACATCTGGCTCAACGAAGGCTTCGCCACCTACGCCAGCGCGTTGTGGTTCGAGCACCGCCGCGGTCAAAAGGCACTGGTCGAGATCATGGATGAATACTATGTGATCCTGAAAAACGTCACCAACGGCGGCTTCACCGCACCAGGCAGCCCACCTGTAGACAACCTGTTCAACGGCGGCGTCTACCTGCGCGGCGCTTGGACACTGCACGCGCTCCGGCTGGAGGTTGGGGACTCGGTCTTCTTCAACATCTTGCGCGAATACTACAACCGCTTCCAGGATGGCAACGCCACCACTGCCGATTTCATCGCTGTTGCCGAATCGGTTAGCGGGCAAGATCTGTCTGATCTGTTTGATGCTTGGCTGTTCGCGGCTGCGCTGCCGCAAAAACCCAACTGACTCCCTGGCGCGCTGCTATCGCTCAGCCGCCCTCAGTGCACCATCTTCAATATGCCCAATGTCTACGATCTGACAGCGGTTAACACCTTCCAACGGGAAATCATCCCCGCAGCAGCCGAGTTCTAGATCGGACACAAACGAAAGCCTGGCTGTCCTTCGAGCCAGGCTTTCCAAGTTCAGCAATGCTTCAGTTCGCTATGCCTGTTGAGCTGCCGCCAGCCGGGCAGCGTACTGCCGCTTGTAGTATTCCAGGTATTCCCCCGTCTTGATCTTGCGCCACCACCATTCGTTGTTCCGGTACCAATCGACGGTCATTTCCAGGCCGCGCTCAAAGTCATACTGCGGCTTCCAACCCAGCGCTTTGAGCTTATCGCAGCGCATCGCATAGCGGCGGTCATGACCCTCACGGTCGGGCACATGCTTGATGAGCGTCTCCGGCTTGCCGAGCAAACTGAGAATGCGGTGGGTGACTTCGATGTTATGGCGGAGCTGCTCCCCAGCGATGTTGTACGCCTGCCCAGCCTGCCCCTGCATCAGCGCAGCCGCCACTCCACTGGCGTGGTCTTCAACATGCAGCCAGTCCCGAATCTGCTTACCATCTCCGTAAACCGGAAGTGGACGATCCTCCAGAGCCTCGGTCACAAAGAATGGGACGAGCTTCTCCGGATACTGATAGGGGCCGTAGGTATTGCTGCCGCGCGTGACCACGGTATTCATGCCGTAGGTCACGTGATATGCCCGCACCAGCAGTTCGCCGCCCGCTTTGCTGGCTGAATATGGGCTGTTGGGCTTGAAGGGATCATCTTCAACCGAGAAGTGATCGCCTTCGATGTCGCCGTAGACCTCATCGGTCGAAACATGGACAAAGCGCTCAACGCCGCGTTTATGAGCCGTTTCCAGCAGGATATTCATGCCCACGACGTTTGAGAAGATGAAGGCGTCCGGGCTGAGGATGCTGCGATCCACGTGCGTTTCCGCCGCGAAATTGACGACGGTGTCGATGTCATACGCCTCAAAGGCATGATGCACCGCCTCCCGGTCAGCAATATCCCCCTGCTCGAAGCGGAAATTAGCCGCATCTTTGACTGGCAGCAGATTATCCATGTTGCCGGCATAGGTCATCTTGTCGAAGACGAGGATCGTGAATTCAGGGTGCTGTTTAACCATCTGCCGGACGAAGGCGCTGCCGATGAAGCCTGCGCCACCGGTCACCATAATATTCTTCATGCGTTCATTCTCCCTCTGCTGTGATTCATCAGACCAAATTGGCAGACCGCTCGGCCTCGGGTTGGCTTTCTACAACCTGGACAGGTTCCTCTGCGCTCAGCACAAAGCGCTCGATGGCCTCAGCGACACCGTCCTCGTCATTCGTCCCAACCACTACATCAGCCACCTGCTTGACGTGGTCGGAAGCATTCCCTACTGCGACACCGAGTCCAGCCAGTTCGAGCATTTCCACATCGTTTTCAGCGTCCCCGCAGGCCATGACTTGGCTGGCGGGAATATGCATTTCCTTCAAGAGCGACTTCAGCATCATGCCCTTAGAAGCATTCGGCGGCAGCACTTCCAGCATATCGCTGACCCCAGCCTGGAGCAGCCGCCCTGTCCCGTTGATCTGCATGCTCAACTGCCAGCGCAGCGCGGTGATGCGGCGAGCATCTCCAGGCAGCACCGCGATCAGCTTGTTGACGGCTGTGTTGTCCAGCACAGCCTGGAGCGAGCCAACCGCTTCGGCATTCGGTTCGTGATAAGGTTCAGTCAGCGCAGTTACGCGGGGGTGCATCTGGCGCACGAGGATGCGGTTGCCCGCATACAGGGCAACGTGATAGCCGCGATCTTCGGCAAACGTGATAACACGCCGTCCTAGACTGGGATCGAGCGTCAATTGTGCCCGCAGCGAACCGTCGGCGTTATAAACAGTCGTTCCCTGGACACAAATGCTAGGGCCTTGAATGCCCAGCCGTTTGACCAGATGCGAAGCAGCAAAGAAAGTCTTACCCGTCGCCAGGACGACCTGAATGCCTTTCGCCAGCGCCGCCTTGATGGCCTTCTCGCTGCGCTCGGAAAGCAGATGGTCGCTGTTTAGCAGCGTGCCGTCCAGGTCAACTGCGATGAGCTTTATGGGGTGGCGTTTGGATGATTCGGTCATAGCCTCACTTGATACTCTTATGCTAAACGGAATTGGAACTGTATCCAGCTTATGGTTTGGCCGGACACAACAGACAGGGTACGGGATTAAACGTACCCTGTCCGATTCGATGAATAGATAGGCGGCTCAGACGATCCACAGATTGCTGTGATCGCCCACGTTCATCTTGAGGACGCGCGGTTTGTCTTCACTGCGGCTGATGGTCGCGCTGCGCCCGATCAGACTGTCTTGAAGGCGATCATGTAGATCAGAAATGGCGCTGTGTTCCAGAACAATACTGCGTTCGATTTCACAGTTGCGGACGGTGACATGGTGATAAATGCTGGTGAACGGCCCAACGTAGCTGTTCTCGATGATGGTGTTTTCGCCGATGATGGTCGGGCCGCGCACGGTGCTGTTGATGATCCGCGCGCCGCTTTCGACCGTAACACGGCGATCTACAATCGAGTTTTCGATGACCGCGTCAGACGCAATGGTCGGGCTGAGTTCTTCTAGAACTAAGCTGTTGGCTTCCAACATATCGGTCGGCTTGCCGGTGTCGATCCACCAGCCTTGATGGATGTGGGGGTAAACGCGATGCCCAGCGTCGATCAACCACTGAATGGCGTCGGTGATTTCCAGCTCGCCGCGCCACGAGGGTTGAATCGAATTGACGGCTTCCCAGATCGTCGAGTCGAACATGTAGATGCCGACCAACGCCAGATTGCTAGGCGGGTCTTTGGGCTTTTCGATGAGCTTCTCGATACTGCCGTCCAGTCGCAGCTTAGCAACGCCATAGGCCGACGGATTCTCCACTTCTTTGAGGACGATCTGGCTGTTCCAGTCGTTGTGGGCAAAATCACTGATCAGCCGGCCAATGCCACCCTGAATGACGTTATCACCTAGGAACATCACGAAGCGTTCATCGCCCAGGAAATCGCGCGAAATCTTGACGGCATGCGCCAGGCCATCCGGGCTTTCTTGGGGAATGTAGGTGATGCGGACACCCTGCTTGCTGCCATCCCCGATCACCTCTTTGATCTGCGGGCCAGTCTGTCCGATGACGATGCCGATCTCATCGACGCCAGCATCGCGGATACTTTCGATGACACGAACCAGGACGGGCTTGTTGGCGACCGGAATGAGCTGCTTGGCGTTGGTGTAAGTCAGGGGATAGAGGCGCGTCCCCTTGCCGCCGCTTAGGATGAGTCCCTTCATGAATGTGTCACACCTCGTGGTTGATGGGTCACAAATCGGTTCACCTTACAGTGTACGCTGGTTTTCCTTGCAGCGAACCAACGATTAGCTGGCGTTTGGCTTGGTCGGGCGCGGACTGTAGTAGTGTTTCAGCCAACTGCTCAAGCCATCCGCATACAGTCTACCCGTACAGACTGCTCAGGCTGTCTTTCGGGGCGTTGCTCAGCACCGCGCCAACGATGCGGACATGCACCCGTTCGAGCGCTTGACGAGCGCGAGCGGTATGGTCGCGACGGGTATACCCGGCGCGGACAACCAGCAGCGCCCCATCCAGCTTAGCGCCGAGCAGTGCAGCGTCAGTCGCAGCCAAGACAGGCGGCGCATCGAACAGGATGTAGCTGGCACGGGCTTTCAACAAACCGATGATGCTGACCATGCGCTGGCTGCTGAGAAGATCAGCGGGATTGGGCGCAGCCGGGCCAGCAGGCAGCACCCAGAGATTTTCCACCGAGGTCGCGGCCAGCGGCGGAGAAGACAGCGCCGCATCCTCAATCATCATGGTGGAAAGACCGCGATCATTGGAGATGCCCCAGATGTCATGCTGGGACGGCCGGCGCAGGTCGGTATCAACTAGGATGGTCTTGTTGCCGCTCTGGGCAAAAGTGACGGCCAGGTTGGCAAGGCACAGGCTCTTGTCATCGGCCTGAGCCGCAGAGGTGACCAGCAGCGTATGAATGGGGTTCTCGACGCTGCTGAACATCAGGTTAGTGCGGAGCGTCCGGTAGGCTTCAGAGGCGGCGGAGCGCGGTTCGGTCAAGGTGATGAGCTTCGATTCTACCATGTCGGTTCCCCTAGTTTTCTGGGATAGAGGCCAGCACGTTGATCTCCAACGCGCGTTCGAGGTCTTCACGACTGCGGATGACGCTGCTTTCCAGGTATTCGAGGACGAAGATGATGACTACGCCCAGCAGCAGGCCGAGGATTCCACCGGCAGCCGCGTTGATGAGCGGGCGAGGGGACTGCTGGCCGCACTTCGGATTGTCCTGAGGTGTGGCATTCACCTGATCTTCACGGCGAACCTTCTGGTTTTCCACATTGCGGTAGTTGACGAGTTCACTGCTCCAGGCACGGGCGATCTGGTCGGCCTGGCCGAGATCGGTCGAATCGACCGAGATTTCGATGGCGAGGTCGATGGCGCTGGCAGTGACGGTGACGTCATCCTTCAACTGCTGAGGGGTCATGTCCAGGCGAAGCTGTTCGATGACGCGAGCAGCGACCAGCGAACTATCCATGAGCGAGCGGTAGCTGTTGAGGAGCTGGCGGCTCGATTCAGTCAGGCTGAGATCGGTGCGGGACGGCTGGATCAGAACTTTCTGGATGCAGCGGTAGATGGGCTGCTGCTGCTGGCTGATGGCATAGGCTCCCCCGGCGGAGAGGAGCGCCAAGAGCAGGACGATCCAGCCGCGGCGGAGCAGGATACGACCGTAGTCGGTCAGGGTCATGGGGTCAATCCTCCACGAGGGTCACGGAACAGGTGTGACCACAACACGGGGGCATTGTACCACGGGCGGGAAGGAGGAACACTGCCAGACGAAGGATCCTATAGTTAGTAATTGATAGTTTACGTTTTACAGAATAATGCGATACTAGGTGAGAGAAGTGATAAGAATGATAAGAATAAGAATCGGCCAGGATGTGAGAATCTTGAGAATCTTCCGGTAAAACCACGATCCGAGGGTTTTTGGACACCCAGGAACGGCAATCCCTAACCCACTGCAATCTCAGAATAGCACAAAACGAAGCCGAAAGGGTGACATTTTGGAAAAACATTTGGTATCTCTTGGATGCAAGGGATGAGGAATGTCGATTGACGCGGAGATGGCGAGATGACTATAATGCGGATGAGAAGCCCTTGTAGCTCAATGGATAGAGCTGCCGCGTCCTAAGTGGAAGGTTCTGCGTTCGAGTCGCAGCAAGGGCAACCCTAACAAAACGCGCTGGCTCCACTGCCGCGCGTTTTTGTTTCAGTGAACAGTTCGTGAAAAATAGCACAGATTGCTAGCTGGGTGTGATAGAATGCAGCCATGGTGACAGCAGTTTAGAACGTCAACCCGGCGAGACAACAAGACGGACGCGCAAGATGAACCTGCCTACCCTGCTGGCCCACGGCGCATTAGGAAATTGGGACGAGATCGTCTTCCTGAGCATCGCGGCGGTCTTTCTGATCGTGATGGGCATCAGTTGGATTCGGAGCCGTGCAGCTTCGCCCGACGAGGTGGATGCGGTCGAAGAGATCACCGAAGACACACCGCAGGCTGAATCCGGCGGCCATATCCGTTTGGAGTGAGGGTGCGAATGCGTCTGATCCGCATAAGACTCATCAGCCTGGCGGCCTTGGTGCTGCTGTTGGGCACGGTGCTGCCCGCAAGGGCACACGGCTTCCTGGTGCGGGCGATCCCGGAAGACCGGGCGACTCTGGAACGCGCTCCAGCGCGGCTGCAATACTGGTTCAGCGAGACGCTGGAGCCAGAATTCAGCAGCTTGACAGTGCGGGATACAAGCGGCACTGTGATCGCTGAGGGCGGAATTTCACCGGACAACAGCACGCTGCTGACCGCACGGCTGCCCAACAACCTGCCAGACGGCGCTTACATCGTCGAGATGCGGCTGGCCTTCGCCAGCGACGGGCATGTGATCGCCGAGCGGCGGACATTCTTCGTCGGCAAGACAGTGCAGGGCATCGAGGCGGGCGGAGCGCGTTACCAGATCGAACCATTGGAAATCGTTTGGCGGGCGCTGACTCTGATTTCGGCGGTGATGCTGTTCGGCCTGTTCGCCACTTATACCGGCATTCTGATCCCGGCCTGGGGCAATCCGGCTTACCCGGCAGGTCTGCTGCCGCCGCGGGTGATGCGGCGGCTGAACGCGCTGGTGATCGCAGGATTAGGGCTGGCGCTGGTCGGCAACGTGCTGGCACTTTTACAGCAGGCGGCAGTCTTCTTCGATACGGACATCGGACAGGTCATCAGCGGGCAGCTCTGGTCGGTGGTGCGGACAGGAACACGCTTCGGCGATGTGTGGACAGCGCGGATGGTGATGCTGGGCATTGTGGCAGCGACGTTCGCGGCGAGCTTGTACTACCGGCAGGAACAGCCGAAAGCAGTACGGGCGTTCTGGTCGGCCAACGTCTGGGCAATGGCGCTGGTGATCGGTACCTTCAGCGTCACCAGCCATGCCGCTGGAGCAATTAGCTGGCCGTGGGCTGCTGTGTTAAATGACTGGCTGCACGCGCTGGCGGTGAGCTTCTGGGTGGGCGGGATGGCAGCGCTGGCGCTGGTACTGCCCGCAGCGCTGGCTCCCTACACAGGCGAGGCAAGGCGCACGGCGCTGTTAGCCGTGATGCGGCGGTTCTCGCGGTGGGCAGTGGTCTGCCTGGCGCTGGTGATCACCAGCGGGCTGTACAGCGCTTCCAACTGGATCACTATGCCGGATGATCTGACGCAAACGCAGTTCGGCGGAGCGCTGGTCTTCAAGCTGATTCTGGCGGCGGGGCTGACAGTCGTGGGAGCGCTGCATCACATCGCGCTGCGACCGGAGCGCTATCGGCGATTCCAGACGCTCAGCGAGCGAGTGCAGGGATTCGTGCCAACGCTGCGGCTGGAAAGCCTGATCGGGGCAGCAGTGCTAACCAGCGTCGGCCTGCTGAGTTCATCACCAGTTCCTGTGCCGGATTTCATCCGCGACGCTGTCCCAGCGCCGCGTGGGACAGCGGTAGTAGACGATCTGACGGTCAACATGACAATCACCCCCGGCGGACCGGGGATCAACACGACCGACGTGGCGGTGACGCGAGACGGCCAACCTGTGGAAGGACTCAAAGCCCGGCTCCAGATGGTCGATCCGGCGCGTGACCGGCGTGGAAGCTGGGAAGTGGCTGAAGATTCCGGCGGTGGGCTGTATGTGGCAGCCGGGGGTGACATCGACCGCGCGGGGCTGTGGTGGTCGCGGGTACAGATCACCGAGGGAGACGGGACGCGGCACGATACCGCGCTGGCCTGGACGATCAGCGACAGTGCGGCGATTCAGCAGGCACAGCCGCCAACAGTGCCCATGGTGGCAGCGCTGGCGCTGGTGATCGGAACGCTGATCTGGGCGACGACGCCGACGGTACGCGGCTGGATTCGCCAGCTTGACCTGAACCCGGCCATCATCACGATTGCGATCCTAGCTGTGGCTGGGACGGCGCTGCTGAGTGTTTTCGGTTTCATGGTGATCGGGAACAGCCAGGCGCAGTACGAGGCCCAGATCAATCCCCCGCCGCGGGTTACCAACCCAGTCCTGCCGGACGCGGCTTCGATTGAACGCGGGCGGGCGCTTTACGCGGCGCACTGCTCCGCTTGGCAGACGGCCAATCTCAAGCCGCTGGTCGAACGGCTGCCGCGCACCCGCGATGAAGAACTGTACTTCGCGCTGCGCGATGGCTGGCGAGACATCCCCGCCTGCGATCCAGAGTTGGGGGATGATGAACGCTGGGATGTGGTGAACGCGATTCGGACGTTCGAGGGATGACTCTCTCGTTGGATGTTGAGACAGCAATTGGGAAGGCGAGGACGACAATGCTCACGGTCATTCAAGCAGCAGCCGATGTCAAGCTGGCCGAACGGATCAAGGCCGATCTGCGCCAGGCGGGGTATTCCCTTCAGGAGGCGGTGTCCGAACGGCGCGAGGATATGCTGGTCGCGTTGATTTCCCCAGCAGGGAACAACGACGCAGGTATGCAGGAGGCGATCATCCAGGCGCTGGACAGCGGGCAGCATATCATCCCGGTGATTGCCAGTCCGGCAGCGCTGCCCAAACTGATCGACCATCTGGCCGTGGTAGACTTCAGCGGAGGATATGACTTCACAGCGCTGAAGAGGCGTATCGAGGCACTTTCAGCCCCAGATGCCGGGCTGCCGATGAAGGTGCTGACGCCGCGAACACGAGAAAAGAATCGCAACGTGGGATACTGGCTGGCCGCGCTGGTGCTGGTCTGGTTCATCGTGGGGGTGATCCTGGTAGGCATCTTCGGCATCCAGGCTCCACGGGAAGAATACAACACGCTGGCGACTGAGGTTGGCGCGACCGTGAATGCGTATGTGGAGCGCAATCTGCCACACAGCACCCAGGATGCTGCCAACTTCCCCGCCACGATCCAAGCCGCGCCGACGGCGCAGCGCCCGCTGCTGGTCGCCACAGCCACAGCGCGAGCCGCCGAGATTGACGGAAAATGAAAGACGCCCCCGAATGGGAGCGTCTTCTGTGTTGCAGAGAACCAGCGGGCAGCGACTAGAGAGCGCGCACCAGGTTCGAGAAGATGTTGCCGATGGCCGGGCCGAGCAGCGCCAGGATGACGATGACGACGACGGCAACCAGAACCAGGATCAGAGCATACTCGACGAGACCCTGACCTTCTTCGCGCGGCATATACAGCATGATGATTTCTCCTCAATTGATCAATCGATTCAGATGAGTGGAAGATAAACCACTATTTATCATGGTACAGAGGATTGAGAATCATGTCAATGGGCTGTGAGCAAAATTCATTTTTAATTTACGATTCATCAACTGTTCAGATCAATTCTCCCCTGTCACACGGAATGGTGAAGAAGGATACGCCATTTGATTAGATACTGCGCTGGACAGCATGGATGCCGGTAGCTCCGCTGGGCGCAACGCCGGCGTGTTCCGCGATCTGGGGTGTGCCATCGCCTTCGAAACAGCGGACTCGAAACGTGTGGTCACCTTCAGCGAACGGCCAGTCGTAGCGCCAGACCGTCCAGGTGGTCGCTGAGAGCGGCTGGCGCAGGCTGGCTTCCACCCAATCGCCGTCGTCCACCTTGACTTCCACGCGGGAGATGCCGCGCGCGCCGGCATGGGCAATCCCGCCGATGGGGATCAGCTTAGTGCCATCGGTGCGCTGGATGGTATCCTCGACGGCTATGGTATCGATGACCGCAGTAGCCCGCATGAGGGCATCTTTGTCCCAACCGCGCCGCACCCAGTAGCCTTCCCCCCACTGCTCGACAAACTCGATGCTGACGATCCACTTGGGCTGCTTCATGCCATAACGGTCGGGGATGTAGACGCGCAGCGGGAAGCCGTGCTTGACTTCCAGCGGCAGGCCATCCCAAGCATAGGCCAGCATGACGCGCTCGTCGTTCTGGATGGTGTCCAACGCCAGGTACTCGACGAAGCCATCGATGGAGTCGATGCGAAGGTGGGTGGCTTCCGGCAGCGGCCTGACCTGCGCGACAAGCTCCTGAAGGCTGAAGCCCGTCCAGCGGGTGGTACTGGTCAGGTCACCGCCGATGGGGTTGGAGATGCAGGCCAGTGTGACGAACTGGTGCATGGGTTCGTAGCTGCTGCGGATGTCGGCCAGCGTCAGAGTCAGCGGATTCTCGACGAGGCCGCCGACGGTCAGCTTCCAGTCTTCCTCGACAATGGTGGGCGGGACGAGGTTGATGTCGATGCGGTAGTGGTCAGCCAGCGGGGTGAATTCCGGGCGCGTGCCCGGCGCTGGATTGAGCGGATCGGCAGCATTGGGCAGCTTGTTGATCGCTGACCAGGGTTGATCCTCTACAGGGATAGGGGTGGCCCCAGGCACGAGTGTGATCTGCGCCGCCGAGGCAGTCGCGGTGGTCGAGCGGGTATTGAGTAAAGCGCTGACCCCGGCGCCGACGACGGTGAATCCGGCAGCCGCACCGCCGAGCGTCACCAAGAAGCGGCGGCGGTCAATGGCCTGGACGGAGACAGCCTCAGCCGTGGATGAGGGGACGGCGGCATCAGCACCCGCGAGGCGGCTGTACGACCAGCCCAGGGCAGTCCCCCAAGCGGCAAAGAGCGCGATAATCCAGGCAGCGCTGAGGAGTGCCGGCGTCCGGGCAGTCAGGTTGACACCCAGACTGATGAGGGCGATCAAGAGGCCAGCCAGCACACCGGCGGCCAATCCCAGGCGGACGGCAGTCTGCCCCTCGGCGCGGCGCGACCGCAACACCGCGAAGAGCAGCACGCCAGCCGCGATTCCGGTCAGGAACAGCCCAGCTACCGCCATGATCTGCTCGCCCAGCTTAGCGACGCTGGAGGTTTCCCCCAACTGGAAAGTGCGGATGATACTGACGATAATGCCGACACCAAAGCGGATGATATCGCCCGGCAGAACGCGCGCCATCCAGTCGAAGACATCGAAAGGCACGAAGGGCGTACCCAGAAGCTGGGCTGCTAACGCGAACACGGCGATCAGGATCACCGTCCAGAATGCGCCCACCAAGGCGCCAGTCCAAAGTGTTGGTCGGGATTCAGGGGTCATGTCAGCAGTTCATCCTCTCCCTATAATCGTGGCAGCGCAAGTTTCGTCGCGTTCGGTCTTGTCTTTTCAGTCCCTCCCCCCAATCGCATTAAGGCGGTCAGGGGAAGGAACTGGAATCTAGCGACCGGACACTGAACAGATGAGCGAGAGGAATGGGTTGGAAAGCGATAGGTCTTCAAGTAAGGTTGAGTTGCGAAACGAAACCAAC
>DAOUCY010000146.1:0-84036 GCA_034431625.1 Anaerolineae bacterium
ACCGGAATCGCTGATTCCTGCGACGACGGATGGGCTGCAGACGCCCTTCAACCCGTTTCAATGCCTCAGTCGGCGGGATAGGGATTCAAGCTATTGTGCGAAACACTGGTTCCGGAACACTGGCTGTGTTTCAATGCCTCAGTCGGCGGGATAGGGATTCAAGCTTTTCCAAATGGAACGCAACGGTTTTCGGGTAGACGGTTTCAATGCCTCAGTCGGCGGGATAGGGATTCAAGCTATATCGCCTATGTCTGTGACGGGGCGTTCATCCCAGGTTTCAATGCCTCAGTCGGCGGGATAGGGATTCAAGCGCAAAAGACGCGATTGAGCGTTATCTAGCTGAAAGTTTCAATGCCTCAGTCGGCGGGATAGGGATTCAAGCGATCTAGGTAATAAGCCGTGCCTTTTACCAATCCTGAGTTTCAATGCCTCAGTCGGCGGGATAGGGATTCAAGCCCCCTCCAATACCCCCATTCTAGGGCAGAATCGCCTGTTTTGACAAGTAAGTTTTTGGCCTTACGGTCTGAGTCACTGTTTTGCATTCCGATTACCTCCTCCAAACAGGAATTTTCTGCGAGAGGCGTTCTCGCAGATATATACCTGCTGCGCCTCTCGCATTCAGGTTCAGGCAATATAGACCGATTTCTCTTGCGGCGGCGGGTCACCGATCGTTTCCACCGCTTTGGCACAAGCTGCGCACAAGGGATAGATGCGAACCTGGTCTTCGTCCGGCTTCAGCAGTTCATCCAAACGCGCCCGCAGCTTGACCAACTCGCGTTCGTTGAGATAACACTCGAACAGACTGAACTGAGTCCATTCACCGAAACCGCACAGCGCTTTATGGAGCTTGGTTCGGCGCTTATCGCTGGGAATGTCGTAGGCCACGATGTAGAGTTGGGTTGTCATCGCGCATAAAACGCCCGGAAGCGCCCCAGTTCTCCCAACAACCAGCGCGAAAGCAGCCGCAGTTGCAGCTCCAAGCACCGTCGGTAGGTCACCTTGGTTTTGAATACCGGATGCGTGATCGTCGTATTCAACCGTTCCTCAAACTTGGTCAGGAAGGTCCTGCGACCGCTGTCGCTCAGCCGCCAGGAACCCAATTCTTCCTCAAAATCGTCTTCGCCTAGCATCCGGTTGTTCAGCAGAGTCAGCACCACCGAATCGACCACCGGTGCGCGGAACATCTCGACGATATCCAATGCTAGTGCCGGTTTTCCATATTGGGTACTGTGGAGATAACCAACATACGGATCAAAACCGACGATCTGGGCAGCCGCCGCTGCCTGCGAGATCAGCAGGGTATACCCATACGAAAGCAGCGTATTGACCGGATCGGTGGGCGGGCGCTTGTGGCGTCCGGTGAATACCTCAGACCATGGATCAGCCAGCAGCTCGCGATACCCCTGGAAATAAGCCGAGGCTGCCGCCCCTTCCAGCCCCATCAGCTTCCCCAACAGAGTGTCCTGCTGCGGCCGCGAGGCATTAACAGGAGCAGCGGCTTCATCGGGCAGGCTGTCCAGCCGCTCGATCATCTGCCCAATCTGTTCGGCAGATGAATCCAATATCTGGCTGTCCCGGCTGCGGGCACTCCGCAGCAGCAGTGTGCGCTGGTTGTGCAGCTTCGCGCGCACGCAAACCGAGGCCACATGCATCTGCGCATTCGGATCATCATGGGCGCGGCGCTGCATCAGCCGGAGCTGGCCGTGTTTGTGGTCGTCACCACTCACCCGGGCGATGAATTTGCCATACCGTGTCAAATAGCAAATCTCGCTCCGCTGGGCGATCAACGACTGAATGGCTGCTGTCGTCAGCGTGATATCGCCGTAAACAACCACTTGCGAAACTTTCATCATCGGAATGCGAGTCTTCCGCGCTTCCCGGCCTGTCCGCTTGTCTTCAGGCACTTTGACGACCAACGTTTCATCTTCCAACCGCACCGAACTGTATTGCTCGGTTAGGTACAAGACGCTCATCGACGTTCCTCCTTCAACATCAGCAGCGTTTCCCGTGGCAGGCAGATCGGCTCCAGGCTGCAATCTCGGCATTTCGCCGCGTGGTCGATGGGTTCCGGTAATTGGCCTGCGGCCAGCAGGTTGAAGGCCATCTTGATGGTCGCTTCGGTTTTCGTGCGCAAGTCCGCGTCAAAAACCACACGTTCACGGCGGCGGCTGCCCCAATAGAACAATTCCCCCTCCGGAATAACCTGGCCCAACCGCTCCTCCAGGCACATCCCTTGAGCGCACAACTGAACATGGTCGTTGAGCCACTGCCCCATTCGCCCCCGCTTGTGTTCCAGCGGAACCAGCCGCCCATCGCGCTCCTCGATGAAATCAGCCACCCCGGAAAGCCGCAGCCGGTCGCTCCAGACGTGTACCGACCGTATCTGCCGCCCCTGCTCATCCCACTGTGTGCCGGGCTGGTGTGCCCGCTGGTGTCTCAATTGGCCTTCCAGCACCGGCGCATTGATCTCCATCTCCGATTGGCAAAACATCAACCAGAAACGGCGCGGGCAGTAAAGAATCTGGTTCAGGTAGCTCAACGGCAGATAATCCGGCATTTCAAAGTCTGCGTTCATTGTGTTTCCCCTGGGATAGCCAGCCGCCGCGCTTGCCCCAAGCCGCGTGTGGTCTGGTAGCCTATCCCCGTCCAGAAAGCCAGCTCCGCCAGTAGGTGCGCCAATGCCAGCCAGCGTCGGTCTGAGCCAGCGCGAAAACATACTCGCCCGGTGAATCCTTCGAAGGATGTTTTCTCGATCCGCACACGCTGGGTGCGAATCCCCCGTGGTTCCATCAGCAGGTGTTCCTGCACCCACTGGTCGAATTCATCCCCAGGCTCCGCGCCGCCGATCTCCCCCCAGCGTTTCCGCAGCGTGCTGAAGATGTGCCGTGCTTCCGGCAGCGAGGCGAACCGCCGCCGCCCGGTTTCAGCATCCGTGCCCAGGTTAAAAGCAGTCGGCGAGCAGAATTCTAGCCCAATTGAAGAGGGCAGCACCTCCGGCGGCTGGTTCCAACGTGCTTGCAGCTCGGATACGCTGGTGTGCCCGCTGTCCGGATGGCTGCGCCCAGTAGCGAACGCATCCACCACAGCGAATGTCACCGCGCCGATCCGCACATGCGGCAGATCGCGGTTCAGCAGATACCGGCGCAGCAAAGCCTCGAAAGCAGGTTCGCACAACAGCGTGAAGCGCCAATCGGCTGTGTGACCGACCCCGAAGTGCAGTGCCCCGTCCCGTCCACGCTGTTCCCCCTGGAGCAGGCTGATGGTATAGGGCTTGTGCATGTTGGTATCATGCAGCTCGGCAGCCAGCGCTGAATTACCTCGGTCGATCAGGTCGAAGAGCGCCGCGCGGGCTTGGTCACCGTGGTCGGCTGGGACTGCGCCCGGCCGCAGAGCAGCCAGGCGCAGCACAATCGCGTATAGGCGGAGTGTGTTCATAAGGTCAACTTCCTACCTGATGTCGCAGCCCATGAGGTAGCCAAACAGTACTGCCGTCCGCAAGCGTTCCCCGCCACCACGAGTTCGCCCTGATGAGAGCGTTCTCTAGCAAGCTGGTAGGACGCATCGATACCAGGTCAAACAGAATCACTTCCGCCGACTCGGGCAGATCAGCGGGATTGGTTGGATACCAAGACAATATCTCCTCTCGGATACCCTCCACCTGATCCAATCCGATAGGATCATCAACGGTCAGCCGAGCCTTGCTTAGCCACAGCCCCATGCGTACCCATTTCGGGAACGAAAGCGCTTGTTCAGCGAGAACTGCGAAGCTGAACCGGCTGCCCACAGCAATCTCTTTAGCACGCCCATAGCTGGGAATGTTGGCATTGCTGCGTTCCATCAGCACTGAACTATGCTCCTCACCGAGTTTGAAGGTGTGAATCACATAGCGGATGTCATCTCCGCGAGCCGGGGTCACATAAACCCCGGCTTCGTTCAAGCTTCGCAGCTCATCGGCGTATCGGGGCGCATCCACCGCATGATGGAAAGTCGTCTCTGCCAAACCGATGGCATAGCACAGCGCGATGTTATGCAGCAGCCGCCCCGTCTCGTATAGCCGCCCCATGGTGCGCGTCTCGTAGAACAGGTTGTCGTGAAACTCCAGATGACATGGGTAAAGCAGCATAGTCGCCACCAATCTACGTTTTAGATTTCTTGTCGGGTTTGGCAATGTAGGCGCGATGATAGATCTGGCACTGCACATTAGCCTCGTCCAGCACGGCGCGCAGGCTGGCCTCGTCGCGTCTGCGCTCTGCCTCCAGATAAGCCATCAAATCCGCCCCCATGAGCACCTGGCTGTCCCGCACGCTGTCTTGTGTCAGCATCCAGGGGACGAGCTGCTGCGCCGCTTGCACCGCCTCCGCGACCGGAACTGGATCGACCCCGCTGGGGCGCAGCATATCATGCAGCCGTTGGGTGAAGTGCAGGTTGCTGAAGATTTCACCGTCGCTCAGAACGATAGCCACAATATGGTTCTGCATGACACCGCCGCGGGTTGTTGTGGCTCCATAGCGGGTCGTTCGCATGACATTGTTCAGAACATACGTGAAAAGCGCCGCACTGAGATCACGAGTGGTGATGACCGCCGGAAAGATCGTCTGCGGCCGGACGTGATCCTGCTGGTTGATACGGGAAGTAACCTGTCCTTGATCAGACATGGTTCCATCTTCATAGGGTGCGTTCAGTGTAAAAACCTCGTGGCTGACTGCGTAGTCTGTGAGCGAGTAGGCGCTATCTGCATACACCTTGCTTTTCTCGCTGCCCCCATCGCCAATCGCAAAACCGTAGGTGATGCAGTCTGGGCAGCGCCTGCAAGCATTTTCGTTGTAGACACATTCTTCTGGCATCAGACCATAGAATCGCAGCAGTTCACGCCCATTAAGGCGTTCAGGAGTCGTCTGCTTGCGCTTGAACAGGGTGATCCGCGTCATGGGTGTGGCATCCTCCACACCTGCTGCCATGCGGGCGCGGTTGAGTTCTCCGTCAGTCTGGAACAATGCATATCCTTCAGTGACTCGCAGCATGACGATATGGGCATAACGCCCCATCGGTCGCGGCGGCAGTTCGGTGTGGAAGAAATTCGTGTCGAGCATGTTAGTGTATCTCCTTGTATTGAACAATCTGACATAGCAGGGATAGATCTGTCTGTTTACTCGTTGTTGTCTTCTTCACTCTCATCGGCCTCGCGGCCTCGTTCCTCCCATTCCTTGAGCTGCATCTGACGGTAGAGAACTTCGCAGGCGCTGTTGAGTAGGTTCAGTTGTTTGCCGCGCAGCGCGGCTACATCGCGCCTGAAGATGTCGATGAAGACCTTGTTCACAAAAGTTTTGACGAATTCACGCATCGCTTCGTCACGTTCAGAAGCGCTAACGCCTTTGGGGAACCTTCCATCAGCCAGGCCTTTTCCCACACGCTCCATGAAGCGGTAGAGTTCGCCGTAGGCAACTTCCTCAAGAGCTGCTGCATCAGGGAACAAGCGCGGGTCCGCCTTAAGCAGCGCCTCAGCGACCACATCTATAGGGCGGCGCATTCGGTTGGGGTTGAGCGGCGTTTTAGCGCGGTAGAAACCCCGGTACTGTTCAACCAAAGTTCGTGCCAGTGACATGTTGAGACCTCTTTCCTGGTTAAAACTAAACAAGGACTCGGCAAATCCGACGTAGCGCAGAACCTGCGCCGGACCAACGGGATGATCGTCGCGTTCCTGCCGTTTCAGGTAATGGAAGACGTACAGCGGCGACTCCATCAAATCACGAGCAATTGGGGCAAAACGCTGCCACTGCTCCTTTGGCGGGGCATACTCGGTATCGAGATGGATCAGATAAGCAGCGGTCAGCCGAGCCAATACGTCTTGTACTTCATCGATGTTCAGACGGTCAGCTCCGACCAGCGTGCGGATCGCCGCGTGAGCGCCATCAAACCAGACCGTTTCAGCCAACTCATCCGTTTCGACGATCAGTGGCAGGCTGCTCTCGCTTACTATCACCTTCACATCTAGGAGAATTGGCAGCACCAGTGCCAGCCAGGCCGGAATGATCCAGGACTCAGTATCAGTCACCTCCTCACCCAAATTCCGCCAACCAGCCATGAAGAAGGTGGACTGAGCGCTTTCGCCAAAGCGCACAATCCGTCCGGATGGTTTGCTGTTCGACATCGGCATCAGGAACTCATCCAGATGTTGGTAAAAGTGGGAGTCAGCCAGGGGATGAACTTCGATGCCATCTGCTCGTTTGATAGAGAGCTGGTCGGCCTTTTCATTGAGCGCGCGCCGCAGCTCTTTGTTGCTCAGGCGGATTTCGCTCAGCCGGCTGTAAGCCCGCCGCATAAACCGCAGTGTCTCCGGGCTGAAGAAATACGATGGATAGAAAGCCAGGTAGCGCGTTCGCTGCTCTTCGGCTGTTTTGCCGCTGTCTAGGTTTTCCACAAAAAGCTGTCGCAGGAGCTGCTCCAATGCGCAGATCGAACACAAATTGCGTTTGTTATCACTGCTGCCGATCCTGATACGGGCACTGTAAACCCCGGGTTGGAAAGCAACTGCGGTTTCGCTCGGTTTGCGGGTGCTGTATTCCCCGCCGCAGAGGGCACAGATTGCTGCGCCGCGCTTGACCTTGGCGTTCGAATAGTGTTTCAACTCGCCGTTCCGAACCGTCTGAAGGGCGCGTACACCACCCAAAGTCAGGACGCGGCGGACATACTGCTCCAAATCAACCCAGCTCGTCTCCTCTATGCGCGCAGTGACTGGCAGATCATCAGGAAGAGCAGAAGCTAATCGCTGCGCCAGAGTCTGAATCCATTCCAAAACAGCAGCAGGATCGCGCAGCCCAGGCTTTCGCTGGATAGCATGAGCGGCCGCCCAGAACCACCACAGCTTGATCCCACCGCCTACTTTGCCGATCGTTGGTTCATTTTGCAGAGCCAGAACCGTTGCTGTTAGGTCTTCTAGATCGAGTTCACGGAGCAGGAAAGCCGTAAAATCAAACGTTTCAAACCGGTCACGAATCTGCACCTCCATCAATGCTGCCCATTCTGCTAGGCAGTCAATCCGTGCATCGTGGACATCTGTCAGGCTAGGAGCAAGATGATCTGCTCCTGGAAAGTTGTTCTCAACGATCTTGCTGATTCGATCCTGGCTCTTGTTATTGCGGATATAAAGTTCAACCAACTTGGGGCTGCACAGAATCAATTCCCGCAGATCGAAAAAGGCGTTGTAACTGTCATCGATCTGCAATCCTGTATTGCCCCGCTTCGCCCCTTTGCCGGTATGGATGATCTCATCGCCCGCCCGCTGTCGTACCCGCATGACAATCTGGGGAACAAGTTCGTCAACGCTCGGCATTGGTGCCGCATCCGCACGTTCCAGATAGACCACGCCGCTGGGAGCATATAGCAGTGGAAGCCGTTTCTCGTTCGTCAGTTTTTCCAGTGCGGTATCGTGAATCAGGTTCAGCAGCACACCGCGATTCTCTGCAACATGGTGGTAGACCAGGCGAGCAACCGGCCCATCTAACGATTGCGTCAGATCTTTCAATGCACGATTGATCCCTTCATGAGCAACCAGCTCGCGCGGAGTACGCGCAACATAAGCCAGTAAATCTGCTAGTGTGCTGACCTTAGTTGCCAGCTCATACTGGTCAATATCCGCAGTTTTGCGAGGCAGCAGATGGGGGGAACGCGCTGTGCCGCTCAACCTTTGGGTATTGAGCGCGATGTACATGACATCATGCAGAAAGTGCTCCAGCCCGCCGATGGGTTCTAGGAAAACATCCAGCCCTAACCGGCTTCCCCATTCTCGGAAAATACTCTCTAGCACGGGAACTTGACGCTCACTTGGCGCTTCCATAGGCCGAAACCCAGCTTGTTCCAGCCAGGTGTGTACGCTCGGCATCTTGTTGAAATCGTGCATCACGAAGCCAGCCATGAACAGCCGTTCACTGATTTCGTCCCAACGCCGCAGCTTCGGAGCACTCCAATCACGAAGCTGCCGGGCAATGCGACGGGCGGGCAGAAGGCCGTTGACAAGATGGGCGCGAAGTGTTTGATCGCGGCTGTAACGCTCGGTACTGAATGCTCCTTCTGCCTGCTTTTCTCGGAAAAAATCACCGCCCTTGGCCGCCGACATTGCAAAATATTCCGATAACGGGCCGACGACTGTATCGACGAATTCCACCAAGATAGTGTCATCTGGATCAACGGACTCAGCCAGCAGTGTTTGGAACAGTGGCCGCTTAGAGAGCTTCGGAACCCAAACCGTTTCCTCCCTAAACGGAGAGGCTTCCTCAGCCAAATCCTCCGGAGACGCATCAGCGTATTCAGCAGGCAAATCATCATAAAAATCATCGGTCATACGATCTCACTCCTGTAAACTATGCGATTTCGAATTCAAACAATCATAGGGCTGTCGTCAGAGCCTTGCCTCTGACGATGCCAGACCGAGTCCAACAGCAGAGCATCGCGCCCAAATGCCACCGTTCCCGTGCGTCCAGTGCTTGATTGCCTGAAGGGCAGCAGTTCAATTTGCATCCCCAGCCTGCACTTGCGCCGTATATTGTCTGGCGCCTCGTTTGGAATGAGGAAAACCGGTAGTATTCGTTCCTCAAGTGCATCATTAAGCGCCTTTAACTCAGGCAAACCGGGTACATCAAAGCGAAAGCCCTGCATTTCTTGCACACGCTCAAATTGCTCAGAACTCAATTCCGTTTCGATCTTGATACAGATCGGCCGGTAGTTGCTAAGCCAGCCACGTAACCGGTATGCGGCTAGAGGATTTCCACGCAGCAGGGCCTCACGGCTCTGCCCGTGTCTTTCACCCTCTTGCACCATCTTTTCCAGTTCAACCCACTCAACCTCGGCTTGCCGGAGTAGCGAAAGCAAGTTGTAATCCACGATCTCCTGGCTAGCCGCGTGAGAATTCTTGACCAGCGCTGTGAAGACGCTGCTGCTGCGAAAAGCTCGAGCAGCTTCTAACGTATATCTCTGCTGTTCTTGGGATAGAAAACGGTAGCGCCCGATATATTTGGGAAAAATCTCGGAAAACTGTGAGTTAAGTTCCTGATGAATCGCTGCATATTGTGTCTTGATATGAGGCTTTTTGAGCTGCTCCATCACATGCGCCGCCTGGACTCCAGCCCACTTCCGAATGTAATTCTCAAACGTCTGCTGAGCAGGGAACGCTTCCGTAATAGCACAGCGATAGTCATGCCGGGATATTGCGCTGTCTTCGGCAAATCTAGCTGATAGACTTTCGGCAACCCAAGCAGGCAGCAGCGCATGTGCTTCAAAATGCTGAAAAGGCCGCCCCGCTTGATCGTGGGCATGTCGCCCCAATCGCCCCAACCGCTGGATATGACTGGCACTGTCTAAGCTCTCAAAAACCAGGAAGTTAATCGAAAAATCAACTCCCACATCCACAGTTGAGGTAGCAACAATCAAGTCAGCTTCTTCGCTAGTTGCACGGTCTTTGATTGGGGTCAACCCCGTGTTCAGGCCGACTTTCTTCTGCAGTGCTTGCTGCAATCGTGGCTTTACTTTCTCATAGACTCGATGCGCGGCTGCCACGCTGTTGCAGATGACCAGACCTTTGGCAACAGGTTGTTCCTGGAAGAAAGGCAGTATGATCGAATCTATCTGTTGGTCTACCCAGTCTTCAATTTTGGCAGTATGGATATGCAGCACGACTTCCTGCAAAATCCGCCGCCAGTCAGCATCATCTGAAGGCTGTGGCTGACCATGACGGTAGTCCTCTGGACTGCCAATATGTGCAGTCTGCAAACCAACCTTGGCAGCCAGTCGATCCATTTGCTCGTTCGCTGTCGCCGAAAGGAACAAGAAGCGCGGTGGCTTGTCCGCAGTCTTCATCTGGCGCAGCAGCAGCAGTGCAATCAATACGGAAGCGGTCTGGGCTGCGCCGAACAGGTGAAACTCGTCAAACACGAATAAGTCATAACGTCGTGCGACTGCGCTCAGGATTAGGTCTTGTCCGGCGCCCCAATCACGATAACCAAACTGCATTACCAAGTGGAAAATATCGGGGTTGGTCAAGACAGCATCAGCATTGAACAGTTCTGCCAGCGCATCAGAACGTTTGATTTCGTTGATTTCCTGGTACTGATCCAGTTTTTGAGCATCGACAACCGTATAGTTCAAACCTTGCGCTGCCCATGGTTTGGGCATCCATGAGGTCAGGCGCTGGCGCAGACTGCGTTCCTGATCGCGCATCAGTTCATTAGTTGGATACATCGTAAGAGTGCGTATTCGGTCGTTAAACAGCCGGAACTGACCCGCAAAGGTTTTGCCATCACCGGTCAGCGCCTCGTTAATCACGATCGGAGCATTCCCAAAACGCAGTTCACGTAGGGTCGCAGCCTGATGCGCCAGGATGCGCCATTTTGGCGGCACTTGATCCGGATTGATACCAGCCATTTCCAGTTCGTGCGGTGTTGCATAACGAGAGTCAACACTTTTAATGTTAAAATTTATCATTTCCACTTCACTCTTATTTGTTGTTCATTGTAGATTATATACTCATAATCTTGACAAATGCTCGGGTATTAAAGGGTCTAAAGTTCTACTTTTACTTACTCTTCATTATAGGCTTGATACCCCTACAAACATGGGGGTGATAGATCCCCCACCCAATTCGTTCAAGGTGCACAAACACTACTTCAAAGTTGAGACTCTGTTATCGTCGTAAACCAGAATTTCAAAACCAGGCAGTGTAAGCTGAATCCAACCTTGGTCACACATATCGGAAATCGGTTTAGGAATGACTACAGGCTCATTAGTAGCCTCCTGAGCTGCTAAAGCCTCCATGAGTAAATCTGTGAAGCCAGGTAGTGGGAGCTGGCGGTACTTATCCATAATGGCCCTCCTTAGCACTATCTTTCAGAAGGCCGACCTGGTATACTAAAGTCAAAGGCGATACCTTTGACTCCAGTCGCAGGGGCCATTTCCGAACAGCGCATTCCAGGCCCGTCAAGCTAAGATGCGCTGTTCTTGTTTTATGATCCTGATGAAGAGAGTAGCATGACTTGGCCGTGATATCATTTTAGCAAATTAAAGAAGACAACATAAACACAAAGATTTGCGCGAGGTGTGATTTTTTACTATAATTGTTCAACGTCGACTGAGACATTGAAACGTCTGCTTTAAATTGCTACTGTACTCTGCCGACTGAGGCATCAATACTCACTCCCCATATATCTCGCCCATCGCCCGAACCAAGCGGCGCATCTCATTTTGCGCTTCGTCTCCGCCAAGCACCTCGCATTCCGCCCCGTAACGCAGCAGCTCGCGCAAATCTCCAAATAAATTGCTCGAAAGTGCTCGAATGGTCGCGCTGCCATCTTCGTTTAGGACAATCTGGCTCCCCTCAAACTGCTGGCTGACCCCGCCCCGCGCAACCTCCGGGCTGAGCCGGTAAATCAGTTCTTTCTTGGGAATCCGCCGTGGCACAAAGTGCTTCTCCTGAACATAGGCCTCCTGGATGCGTCCCAACCGGAAGCGCATCAACCGTTCCTGGAGGCGCCGCCCATACGTGGCACTTTCTGACTCCAGTGAGAATGCTTCCAGGAAGTAATGCCCCCCCTTGGTATCGAAGTACAGCCGGTACGGTTCCAGCAGATGGTGCACGGATAGCCCATCCGGCCGGTTGGGAGATAGATACAGGATTTCCAACCGCCGGCGTTCGTCACAGGCGCGCTGCACGGCTTCGCGCACATCCTCCCGGATCACATCCTGGTCGCGGATCCCCAACCGCAGTTCCGTGAACCCAGACTCGCGCAGTGCCTCTTGCTGGCGGGCAGCAGGCAGCAGCCGTGTGACTTCATCGACCAACGCTAGGACAGTGTCGCGATCTGGCGCATGCGTGGGATGAAACGTCGCCCGCAGGAATGCCAGCCCCCGGATGGCTTCATCCGATAGATCAATGATCGGTTTGTCGATGCTGTTGAGCTGGTAAACATCATCCCCGCGCACATACGTGATATCGCAGCCAAAGTGCTGCCGCAGCCGGCTGCGATCTTCCTCAAATCGGCGGGATGCTTCACCTTTAGTGATGGGCTGCTCGTCATCAGCAGCATCATCGATAATCACCTGCAGAAGGGAATCGGCCTGTGCCGGGCCGCGCAGCAGCAGCCGCAGCATCGTCATACAGCGGTCGAGCACGCGCCATTGTGACCGGCGCGAATTGTCGCCTCGAGTCATCTTGCACCGTCCAGAATCTGGAACTTACCCATCCTGTCTCGATTATAAGACCTGCTACCCCCACAAAGACGGTGATCTTCTTCGTCAAATCCAGGCAGCGGTTCACTCACAGAGTTTGGTCTCAAAACCGGCAGTCAGCACAGCAGAAATCCGCCGATGGTCTGAGCGCGGAACTTCATTTTTGTGATAAACTCGATATTAAGTCTTGATGGCATCGTAAATTCGTCAAGCCATCTTATCGAGGAGGAAGCGCGTATGCGCCGCTCGGCACTTTGGTGGTTGGGTGCAGCTTTACTGCTCGCCCTGGTGATCGCGCCGTTATTCGCCGTCAATTTAGTGTCTGCCGCGCCGCTTGCCTGTGGAGGCGCGCCAGCCCCTCGCCTGAGTCCAGGTATGAACGCCCGCCCGGCACAGGTCTACAGCAGCCTGCGAGCTGGCCTGGATAGCAATACAGTTCTAAAAATCCTGTACCGTGCCAACGGGGATGTATTCACCGTCCTCGAAGGCCCCAAATGCGGTACAGGTCCGTACAACTGGTATCGCGTCGATTACAAAGGCACCATCGGTTGGGTGACCGAAGGCACCGGTACCACCTACTGGGTCGAGCCGGTGATCCCGCCAACACCAGCCCCCACCGTGACACCAGGACCGTCGCCGACGCCGCGGCCAACGACGGTTCCGCCAACGGTCGTACCGCCGTCCACGCCCGCGCCGCATGTCGGGGCTTGCCCGGGTGCGCCTGCGCCGCGCCTGGTGATCGGCAAATCAGCCCGCCCGGCACAGGTCTACAGCAGCCTGCGGGCTGGCCTGGACAGCATCACGGTCTTGCAAATCCTGTACCGTGCCAATGGCGATACCTTCACCGTCGTGAACGGGCCGTTCTGCGGGACTGGGCCGCACAACTGGTGGCAGGTGAACTATAAGGGAACCATCGGCTGGGTGACCGAAGGCATCGGCAGCACCTACTGGGTCGAGCCGATCCCATAAAAGCCGCCCTCAATGGACTGCGGCCGCAGAGGCGGGGTCAACCTCGCCTCTGTTCATTTTTAGCTGTTTCGTTCGGGTTGACATCCGCCAGCCTGCTGGCTATCCTGCCAGTGAATCGGAGATCGCCTCTATTCGGAAAGGGAGCTAGATGCTGCGTCCGTGGTTCGGCGCGTCGCGCGCGGCCTTGATCTTACAGATGGGCAGCCAGGACAATACGCTGGCGCTGCAAGCGGTGGAAAAGCTGAAAGCCAAAGGTTGGTTCCGGGATGGCTCGCTGCGCGGTGTGCAGTTGGTCGGCGCCAATCTCCAGGGCGCGGCGCTGGCGAAAGCCGATCTAGAACGAGCCAACCTAGACTCGGCAGATTTGACTCGCGCCTACTTGGGCGAGACCGTGCTGCGTGGGGCACAGCTTCGCAAGACCCGGCTCTGGGACGCCAACATGCGCCAGGTCATCCTGTTGGAAGCCAACCTGGATGGCGCTGATCTCAGCCGGGCGTATCTACCATCCGCACAGCTTCAAGGCGCATCCTTCCAGGGGGCAGTCCTGCACGAGACCAATTTCTGGCAGGCCGATCTGCGCGGGGCAAATTTCGAAGGCGCGCGGATGCGCGGTGTGACCTTCTATCACACCCGGTTCGATCAGCAGACGCGGCTCCCAGACGGCTCACGCTGGTCCGAAGGCTGCGATCTGGCGCGCTTCACCGATCCAGCCCATCCCGCCTTCTGGGAGCCAGCGCTGTAGTGTATTTTGCCTCCGAGCGGCAGTCTCCTGAATAGAGAGGACGAGCGGTAAATCAAGGCATGGGCACACAGCCTGTGTTACACTTTGGGGGTATCGTCCAGCCTTCAGGAGCGTCTGCGTGGCCTCATCCTTCCCAGCCCCGACCGGCCTTACCCAGGCCGAAGTTGCCGAGCGCATCCGGCGCGGCGAAACCAATGCCTTCAAAGCCCGTGTCGGGCGCAGCTATTGGCAGATCATCCGCGATAACGTCTTCAACCTGTTCAATCTGGTCTTCTTCACGCTGATGGTGGTGGTCGTCGCCCTCCAGGATTGGTCAACAGCGATCTTCGCCGGATTCAGCGTCGTGACCAACTCCATCCTCGGCACAGTCCAGGAAATTGCCGCCAAGCGCAGGCTTGACCAACTGGCGGCGCTGGCCGCGAGAGATATCCCCGTCTACAGGGATGGGCAGCTCACGGCTGTCCCCATCCACGCGCTGGTCAAGGACGATGTCATCCCTATCGAGCCGGGTGACCGCTTGGTCGTCGATGGGCGCGTCCTCGCCAGCGACAGTCTGGAGATGGACGAATCCCAGCTCACCGGTGAATCCGATGCCGTCTTCAAAGAGGTAGGCAGCCTGGTTTCATCCGGCTCATTTTGTGTGGCCGGACGCGGCGTGATGGTGGCGACGCAGGTCGGCAGGAACAGCACCATCAACCAGCTTTCGACCATCGCCAAAACCTACAAAAATGTCCGCACCCCCACCCAGCGCCGCATCTCGGCCATCGTCGAGGTCGCGCTCATCGTCATGCTCATCGTCCTGCCGATGCTCACGCTCGCCGGATATCTCCACGGCCTGCCGCTGCTGGAAATCGTCCGCAGCATGGTCGTGTTCGTCACCAGCATCGTGCCGCAGGGATTGGTGCTAGTCGCCATCCTCTCGCTGACCATCGGCGCGGTCAGCATCAGCCGTTTTCAGACGCTCATCCAGCGGGTGAACGCAGTCGAGTCGATGGCCAACGTGACGGTGCTCTGCTTCGACAAAACCGGAACGCTCACGCGCAACCAACTGCGCGTCACCCAGATCATCCCGCTGAATGGGCGCAGCCTGGCGCAGGTCCAGGCCGACCTCCGCGCCTATACCGCCAGCGTCGGACACCTCAACCGCACCGCCGCGGCCATTGCCGAGGCGCTCCCCGCCGCCAATGGCGAACGAACGCCCGCCAAGCTGCGCGAAATCCCCTTCAACTCCAGCCGCAAGTGGGGCGCAGTCGTATTCGCGGATCGGACGTTCATCCTCGGCGCGCCGGAGCGGGTGCTGGAGGGTGCAGCTCAGGCAGATGTCGGCCAAGCCAGCGCACTGGCAGCCGAAGGCCTGCGCGTCCTGGCCTTTGCCCGCGCCGCGCAGCCGCCCTCGGATGGACACCTGAACGGCATAGCCGAGCCAGTGGCGCTGGTCGTCCTCAATGACCAGATTCGCTCGGATATTCACGAAACGCTCAATGCCTTCCGGCAGCAGAATGTCGCGCTCAAGGTCATTTCCGGCGACAACCTCGAGACAGTCAAGGCCATCGCCAGCGCCTCCGGCATTCACATCCACCAGGCCTACACAGGCGACCAGTTGGAAGCCATGTCCGATGCAGAGTTGGAAAACGCAGCAGTGAACGGCGATCTGTTCGCCCGCATCGAGCCGGAGACCAAGCGGCGGATTATCGCGGCGCTCAAACGGCGCGGGCAGTACGTAGCCATGGTCGGCGATGGCGTAAACGATGTGCCGGCGCTCAAAGAAGCCCACCTCGCCATCGCCATGAACGACGGAGCGCAGATCGCCAAAGATGTGGCCGAAATCGTGCTCCTCAACAACGCCATGTCCACCTTGCCCCGCGCCTTTGAAGAGGGTAAATCAATCACCCAGACCATCTACGGCACAACCAAGCTCTTCTTGGTCAAGAACTTCTACAGCATCGTCCTGATCCTCTTCGTCGGCTTCATGACGCTGCCCTTCCCCACCAGCCCAGTGCAGATTAGCTGGATCACCTTCGGCACGGTCAATATCCCCGCCACCCTCATCGCCTTCAAACTCATCCGCCCCAAGTTCATGGCGACTTTCCGCCGGGACGTGCTGGAGTACGTCATCATCGGCGGCACGATCAGCGCGGTGCATCTCGCCGTGCTCTACGCCGTCGCCTACTTCGGCACGGGTTCAGACGTGAACGCAGCCCGCAGTACGCTGACCCTCTTCATCGGGTTATTGGGAACGCTCATCTTTTGGAATCTGCACGGCGTCGAATTGTTCGAGCCGCGCACCCTCCTTCAGGAGTGGCGCATCACCGCCCTGGGGCTGGCGCTGACCATACTGACCATGATCGTGCCCTTCCTGCTCCCCGATTTCTTCCAGTTCGTAAACCCGCCCCCGCTGCTCTGGCTGCTCATGGGGGCAATGATCCTGCTCACAGCGGTGCTGATCCACGTCTTCACCCGCAACCGCCATTTGATCGAGCAGATGTGGGAGCTGTTCAAGCCTTGATTAGCGATCCTCAATATTCCACGCGGCAAGGTTAGCCAGGAAGCGGTGCGCGGTCATATCCAGGTGCAGCGGAGTCAGGCTGGCATACCCGTTGTGAACCGCCCATAGGTCAGTTCCTTCCTCATCGGTCAGCCCGCCCGGCTCCGGCCCCACAATCCGGCAGATGTCGCCTTCGCGTTCAAGTTCATCGACGTAGACGCGGATCCCCTGGCGCGTCAGCCGCAGCCCTTTGACCGGGCCGCCGTTAGGAACGTTCAGGTTCAGCACAGTCAGCGGCGGCAGCCCTTTCTCCAGTACCTTCGCCACCACCTGGACGGCAATCTGTGCGGCAACATGGTACTGCTCAGGCGTATCCGCATGACGATCCACCAGCGAGACGGCCACCGCCGGGACGCCCTGGATGGTCGATTCGAGCGCGGCGGTGACGGTTCCGCTGTACGTGATGTCCTGTCCCATGTTCGCCCCCCGGTTGATCCCGGAGACGACCACGCGCGGCGGCCATTCCACCACCCCCAAAGCCGCTAGTGCGATCCCGTCCGCAGGCGACCCGTGCACGGCGATGGCGCTCGTGCCGTCCGCCATGACCACCTGCTCGATGGGGATGTCCTGGAACAAGGTCTTCTTGTGGCCGCTGGCGCTCTGGTTACGAGCCGGGGCAATGACGCGGACTTCACCGAGCGCGCGCATCGCCTGAGACAGCGCCAAGATGCCCGGCGCGTGCACGCCGTCGTCATTCGTGATGAGGATGTACGACATGGGGTTTGCATTCCCTTTCTGGATGTCCGCTCATCATAGTGCTGTCCTCTCGGAGCGGCAAGGCTCAAGTCCGCCTGAACAGCGTCGCTCAAACGAAGATTCATCCAGACATGCTGCTTTGTGGATACAATAGGTCTGGAATCGTCACCCCAGACCGCCCAAAAAAGCGTACAATGGGACGGCATATCCGTCTGTACAGCTTCACGATGGGCAGCGCTTGGCTGCGGTGTACGATAACAGATCGACAGATCGCGTGGTCGAAGGAGAGGTGCATGCCCGACGACGCAGATTTCTTTTATGCCGAAGGACTGAACATTTACCAGAATGCCCGCTTCCAGGCATTTCTGAATGATCTCATGGGTCTGCTGCGGGGGCAGTCTGCTGAACTGCTCAGCTTCGACGATGTCAAAGCGCGGCTGCGGCTGCGCGAAGAAAGCTATAAGGGCTTGCAGAATGTGCCGGTGGATAAGATCGTCGGCAGTGTAGGCCGCTACCGGGATTTCACCAAGAATTTCCTCCCGCGTCGCAGCACTTCGCGCGAACGCTGGAGCCGCGTCTATGCCCAAGTCAACAGCATGGAAGGCGTCCCGCCCGTTGAACTCTACAAGGTCGGCGATGCTTACTTCGTGCGCGACGGCAACCATCGCGTCTCCGTCGCCCGCCAGATCGGGGCCAAAACCATCGAAGCCCATGTCACCGAGCTGCCGACCTCCATCAAGCTCGAACCGGGCATGTCGCTGGAAGACCTTGACCGGGTATCAGCCTACGCCGCTTTCCTAGAAGAGACCGGGCTGGATAACACCCGCCCGCACCACCAATCCCTGGAACTAACCGAGCCAACCCGCTACAGCGAACTGCTGGGCCACATTTATCTGCACAAAGGCCTGCTGGAACACCAGAAAGGCCGCTCTTTCACCATCGAGGAGGCCGCAGCCGACTGGTACGACAACGTCTACCGCCCGGCCGTGACACTCATCCGCAAGTACAACATCCTCGAACATATGGAGAACCGTACCGAAACCGATCTCTACCTGTGGATGGTCGATCACCTGCGCGAGATGCGCGACGAACTCGGCGAGAAGGCGCGCTCGCGCACCTTCAGCGATGCGCTGGTAGACTTCTTGACCGAGCGTCGCATCCCGATCCCCAAAGACCTGCTCCTCGAAGAAGATGAGTCGGTCATACTGACCCGCACCCAGCTCATGCGCGCAGTAGAAGCTGCCCGCGCTCGCGAACTCCAGGAACGCTCCGAAGATAACACCGGAGAATGAGTCCCATGTCCGCTGAAACCCGCGTCCTCAGCCGCCACCGCCTGCCGCGACCCTACCGGATCGCGCTGGGGACCGCGTGGAGCCTGCCGGTCGCCCTGCTCGTCGCGGCGCTGCTGGCTGGGCAGGGACTCAACCCCGCGCTGCTCGATCCGCGGTTGCTGGTTCCCCTGGGGCTGATGCTGCTGCCCGCGCTCTATGTCTGGCAGGAAGGAGTAGACGTGCTGGCGGATGGGCTGGTCATTCGCATCCATTGGCCCCGCCGCCGCGACTACGCTGAACTGGAGCGCTGGTCCCTGCGGCAGGGCGTGCTCACCATCTGGGACCAAGCGCAGCGCAAGGCCCTTGAAGTTCAGACTGCCCACCTGACGGATGTGCCGGAACTCGTACAAGCGCTGGAGGCATATCTAAACCTTCGGGATAACGGCCTGTCGCCTCATTGACCCCTGCCTAAAAATAAAACGCCTCCCGCAGCATGTGCCGCAGCGAGGCGCTGGCGCTAGAACCTGGCCGGGAGTAGGGACGGGCTTCTGCGACCGAAGGAAGTCCCTCTAGGGGCCCGTCCGCTGCTCCTTGCTCCGGTTCCCTACCGCCCTAGATAATTCAGCACGATGGAATTGAATTCTTCCGTCTTCTCCCACACCGCGAAGTGTCCCACACCTCCCATGAGCAGCAGGTCGGCCGTCGGGATCAATTTCGCCATCTCCAGCGCATGTTCAGGGTAGATCGCTTCTTCCAGCATCCCGTCCAGGATCAGCGTCGGCACGCTGATGCTCTGGAGCTGCTCTGGCGTGTAGTTGGGTTCCGTCGCCCACATGTTGCTGATGTTCGCCAAGAACGCATCGAATCCATCCGGCTTGGGAGAAAGTTTCACATAATCCGCCGCAGCCATTTCGACGTATGCATTGAACCGCGCGTTTTCGCCCACATCAGCCCGCACGCCGCTCGGGTTGTAGTTCGCCCCATAGGCCACCAGCTTGTTCAGCCGCTCCGGATGCTTGATGGCAATATCCAGCCCGATGATGCCCCCGTCGCTCCAACCCAGCAGGTCGGCTTTCTCAATCTTCAGGAAGTCCATCAGTGCCAGCACATCCGACGCCATTAGCGCGTAGCCGATCTGCTGCTCAGACATCGTTGAACGCCCGTGCCCTCGGCTGTCCGGTGTGATCACATAATAGCTCTCCATGAACGCTGGTATCTGGTTAGCGAAATAATCCGCATTCCCCAACCCGCCGTGCAGCAGCAGCAAAGCCGGATTAGCCGGATCGCCATAGGTTGCGTAGTACATCTCGATGTCATTGACCGGAGCCATGCCCGACTCAGTTGCTGCCGGCAGCGCCAGCAGCATAGGCGCTGCATCCTGCGAAAATGCCGGCAGCGCCGCCCCCAAAAACGCCAGCACCAGCATCACCCCCGCCAGCCCGCGAATCAAACCCATTCCCCGCTTCATGTCTGCCCTCCCCAGGATCAGTATCCCCAACGCGAGCCTCGATTCTATAGTGACCCCGTATTTCCGCAACATTTCCCCACGCACGACGAACCAATCGTAGGGACAGGCTTCTGAGACCGAAGGAAGCCCCTTTAGGGACCCCTTTATCATCCCCCACCGCCCCGTGGGGACAGCCTTCTGGCTGTCTGCTGCTGCCATTTCATGGCTGGGCATCCTTTGCCCCTCTTTGCGCCCGTGCGAAGCCTCCCCGCTAGGCAACTGCTGCGGTGGAATTTTTCTTTTCTTTGAGTACTTTGCGGTTATACATTATAATATACGATTTTATGATAAAGAGTAGACAAAATGTCACCCTAAACGCCCCAATTTGTGCTATCGTAAGCATACGAATACAAAACTCCCCTCTCCATTGCAATGGCGGGGGTGAGGTTCTCCCCCCTCCCAGTGCCGAAGGCACGTTCGGGAGAGGGGCCAGGGGGTGAGGGCATCAAAATTCTCACATTCTCATATTCTCATTCTTATCATTCTTATCATATCGGGGCATAGCTGCCTTGCATGTAACGGATTGGCTTCAAAGAATCACCCAGTTGCAGTTGCATTACTTGCAGCTTTTTCAACATTTCGTGCAGATTGCGAGTGGCTTGCCTTGATCGGATGCGGCAGAGTCAGCAGGGGAAATGTTCAGGGGAGAATATGGGGGGACACAGCCTTCGGCCACGTCCCCCGCGGCCTAGCTTACTGCGGCGGTGGAACCACCCCGATGGTCAGCAGCACGTTCGCGTAGATGCGCTGCTCACCGGTCGCGATCACCAGGCAGCAGTCCGGGTCCTTTGCCAAATCGTAGAAAGCGAAGCGCCCATGTGGGGTCAGCGTCAGCCCCGGCAGCAGCCGCCGGAACTCGGCAAAGATCGGCGGCTCCGGCCCGCTTTCCGGGACCATCACATCCGCCGACTCAATCGGGATCGCCGCGGCCAGGACTTCCAGTACCTCGACCGCGTTCAGCTTCCCCGGTGCCAGGTTCAAATACACCCGCCGCGCGGCCGGATTCGCTTTGGTGCTGAACGGGTAGTTCCCGTCCGCGATCAGGATTTTCCCGCCGTGCCCCGATGAGGCCAGCGCTTCCAGCAGTTCAGGATGAAGGAGCGATGTCGTCAGCATGAATTTTTCCCTTTTCACGACGGCCTTTCCCCGTCCGAGTCTCCACAATTGGCTTAACCCCCTCAGAACTCCCTCCCTGGAAAACCGAGCGGGATCAAGGGAGGAATTTAGGGTTGGTGTCTACAGCTTCACGTCCCCGCACAGATGAACCTGAATGCCCATCTCGGTCAGCATCGCGGCTTTTGCGGCCAATGCCCGGTCGGCACTTTCGGCATCGTTCCCGTAAGCGACCTGGATATGGTTAGCCTTGTGCCGAGCCATCATCTGGTCGCGGGTCACCCCGTGCAGCACCGCGTGCATGATCGGCCACTGCGGCGTGGTCATCTTCCAGCGGCGTTCGGTTTCCTTCTTCGGCAGCTTGACCACCGTGGCCCGCCCCAGATCGCAGTGCAGCGCGCCATCCATCAGGTAGATGCGGCTCCACACGATCTCGCCCGGTTTGCTGATCCCCTTCAGCGTCCCGCCGCCCAACCGGAAGTACATCGGCGGCTGCCGCTCGCTGGACGCCCCTGCATAGCCGTCGATGAAGTGCGAGGCCGGCGCGGCCCCAGAGATCAGGAACACCCACACGTAGGCATCTATGCTCTTGTCTTGGTAGTGTTCCCCGTAGCGCAGGTCGTGCAGCGTGTTCGCCGGATCGAGTCCCATCGCCGTCCACACTCGGTTCGTCACCAGCCCGTCCACCCCTGCCCCTTCATCGACTTCGTTGAAGTGCGGCAGTGCCTGGCCCGGATACAGTTCCTGCTTGGTCACCGCGTGATACACCGGCGGCCGTTCGACGTTGTTGAGCAGTCCTTCCACCAGATCGGAGGCCGGAGCCATGTCCTTCAACCCCTGCTGGTACTGGATGCCCACCGCCGCGCAGCCGAAATCATGCGCGATCCGCACCGCCGCGATGTACATCTTGAGCTGTTCAAGGATCTGCCGGTCGGTCAGTTCGGTGGCTTCGTCCGTTCCCGTCACGAACTTCATCCCGCGCGCGTCCAGCCAGTCACGGCATTTCTGCGCTTCGCGGGTGCTCACCTCGCGCATCGCCGCGACCAGCGCCGATTGGCTCAGCCGCTCCTTGTAGATGCCCATCGGGTTCAGGTACTCGTCATCGATGATGGCGTTGTACATCCCCATGCAGCCTTCGTCGAACACCCCCAGGATGGCCTTCTCGTGGCGGAGCTGCTGCGCCAATGCCTGGCCCAGTGCCCGCTCTGCCTTCGGAATCTTGCTCACCTTCAGGTCGCGGACGTGGCTGGTATCGTGCGTGATCTTCCCCGTCTTGATCCATTCCCGGATGCCCTTCAGGAAGAACTCATCCTTGAAGTCTTCACTCCAGATGGTGCTGAACTTCACCCCCATCTTGGTCAGCGATCCGTTCAGATTCAGCAAACCAACCAGTCCCGGCCATTGGCCGCTCCAGTTGGCGATCGTCAGAATCGGCCCGCGGTGGCTCCGCAGTCCAGCCAGGATGTGGTGGCTGTACTGCCAGACCGACTCGGCCACGATCAGCCGCGCATCCGGGTGGATGCCTTTGAAGACATCCATCCCCATCCGTTGGTTCCAGATGAAACCGTGCTTCAGCTCCTCATCGTAAGCGTGTCCCCGGCGAACTGTGATGCCTTCCTTCTTGAACGCCGCGATGATCCGCTTTTCCATGTCCTGCTGCGCTTCCCAGCACACCTGGTTGGCGCTCAGCCGCAGGTCGCCGTTAGCGATCAGAATAGCTTCGTTATCCTTTATCGGCGCTGGGAGTTCCAGTTTAGGAACGACATAGTTTGGCATAAAATCTCTCCTTCAAGGGTGCAAAGTGGATTATTGGTGGGATGCGGCCAACTATTGGCGCCGATTATACCGCTGCCTTCTGGCGATCCCCATAGACCATTGCCCGGATCACTGCGCGAAGAACCCGAAGTCCAGGAAGCCGCAGCGCCGCCCTTCGTGGTCACTCAACCCGTGCTCCTTGAAGACGAAGATGCGCGGGTCATGCCGCTTCAGCTTCTTCTTCAACGAGTTCCACTGCGAACGTGTCGGTTCTGTCTGTCCGGGCTGGTAAGTGAAGTAGCGCAGGTCAAAAATCACGCGGAAGTGCCCATCCTCGTATGCGATTACCTCCACCAGCGCGGTCCCCCCATGTTCCGGGCTGATGGCAAGCACATCGCGCAGGAACGCACTGACCGACTCGCGTGAACGGTGGCGGAATTGAGGTAGGTCTTTCATTTCAGGAACCTCCGGCAGCAGCCTGCTTTTCAGCAGGGACATAGATGAGCAGATATTGGCGGTTTAGTGGGACGTTATACGGGCTGTTCTGCGCTGGGCCAGCGGCGAAGACCTGCCGGATTGTCTCCTGACTTTGCGCATCATCCGGCAGCACAAAGAACGCATGGTCAACCTCGCGTGGCAGTGCCCGCAAATCAGACCCCTTGAGCTGTGCCGGCAGAATTTGCTCCCAGCGCACGTCCAGCCCATAGTAACTGGCCGTGACTCCGTACTGCCAATCCGAGTAGGCATCACGGGTAATGATGTGAATGTGCGTCCCCGGCGGGAAGTTCCGCGCGCGGGCAGCCGTCTCGATGAAGTCGTAGTACGGGCGGATCTGCTGATTGTAGCGGTCAAGGTGTTGCCCGTAGTAGTAAACCGCCTGGGTCAGCGCCAGCATCACCGCCGCTTCGATCAGCAGCCGGGATGCTGCGCCGGCTGGATCAGGCGTGAACGACTTGAACAGCCAGCGGCTGGCTCGGCAGCCAATCTGGATGATCTGCTCGATGCCGGTCACGAGCGTGAGCACCAGCGCCGGAAACACCACCACGTAGCGTGAGGTGAAGACATTTTGCTGGATCAAGCCGTTCCCCAGCGCGACCCCGGCCATCCACACCAACAGCAGGATCGATCCAGGTTGCCGCCAGCGCACAGCCAAGGTCGCCAACCCCACCAGATACAGCGGCGCGAGATAGGGAAGGATCAACCCGTAGTCTCCGCCGTAGTACAGGTTGCTCTGGTCGGGCAGGCTGACGTAATGCAGGAACGGCGGGGCCAAATACTGCATCAGGAAGCGCCCTGGCGACTCGCGCAGTGTGGTCAAATAGTCCCCAGCCACATTCATGTCGGCAAAGCGCAGCGTCAGCGGCAGCCCGTTCGTTACCTGGGCATAATAATGCGGTGCTCCAATCGCCACAGCGGTCACGACTAAGATGAGCATTCCGTAGACTGGGCGGATTTCCCCATAAGCCGGATCGGGGCGATCCTTTACACCGGCGCGGCGCAGCGCCAGCGCCCCGGCCAGCACGAGGCACAGCAGAGGGAAAGCAAAGCGTCCGGCTTCGTAGAAATACTGGCCGAAACCGAGCATCAGCCCTGCCAGCGCAAAGTCCCGCCGAGATCGTGTTTGCCAACCGCGTGCTAGGAAACCCAATGCCAGCACCCCAAATAGAGGGTCTGCGGTATTAGGCACACCCAGGCGGCTGTAATGAATGTGCGGAGGGAAGGTTGCCAGCCAAAGTGCGGCCAGCAGAGCCGTTTGCCGGCCGAACAATTGCCTGCCCAGGAAGTACAGCGCCGGAATTGTCAATGTGCCGACCAGCACACTCACCGCTCGCAGCCCGGTGAAGTTCGCCCCAAACAGCGCCACTGCGTAAGACTGGATGTACCCGTAGGTCTGCCCCCAACCAGTTAGCGACCAGCTTGGTAGGAGCAGCGGGACATCCGGATTCCGCAGGTTGTTGATCGTCAGCACCGAACCGTGTTCGTCAATGAACATGAAAACCGACTGTTCCAGGTTCCATGCCCGCAGCACGAAAGCCAGCAGGACGATTCCTGCCAAGAGCCACCGGTCTTGACGAGACATCGGCACAGGGATGCCCGCCAGCCGCTTCCTGCCGCCTAATCCCAATGCGACCAGCACGCCGCCGCCAACCAGCAGTGCGAACTGGTGGTGAATGGTCAGCGTTGCCAGAAACGGGGTTAGGCTGTAGTTGGCGTAGGCAACGCTGCGTGCAGCCAGCAGTACCAAGCAGCTTACGCCGGTAGCCGCTGCCAGTGGGAAGCTCCAGTTTGGCAGTCGATCCAGCCATCCGCGCTGCGGTGGTTGTGCAGCGACCGCGGTCTGAATTGGGAGCGCTGTGGATTCAACGGGAGCAGCCTTTGCCACAGTATCGGCTGTTTGTGAGACCCGGCGTCGTCGGAACGCCAGGAGTCCTAATGCTCCGGCAGTCAAGGCGGCGGCGATGAAAAAAACGCGGCGGAGGAAAACGGACATCTAGGTTCGCAGCAGCTTTCGACTCGGTTGATCTATCCTGATTATATGTCCGCTTCCACGATGATGCCTTGATGACGGTTAAGCCGCCCAAAGCATGATATGATAGCTTCACATCCGACAATCTGGGGGATAACTGGATGGAGACTATTGTAGGGCTGCTGGCTGTTTTTGCCCTGGTGTTTACCAACGGATTCTTCGTTGCTGCGGAGTTCTCGCTAGTTGGGGCACGCCGCACCCGTATTGCCCAGCTTGCCAGCGAAGGCAGCAAATCAGCTCGCGTGGCTCAAAAAGCGATTGAGCACCTCGATAGTTACATTGCGGCGACTCAGTTGGGGATTACCTTGTCCAGTCTGGCGCTCGGTTGGATCGGCGAGCCAGCCGTAGCCCATCTCTTCGAGCCGCTCCTCGGCGCACTGCTGCCCGCCCAAACCATCGAAACCCTCAGTGAAACGGTGTCAGTGGTCATCGCCTTTTCACTAGTGACTCTGCTGCATATCGTCCTCGGCGAACTCGTTCCCAAATCAATTGCCCTCCAGCGCCCTGAATCGACCACGCTAATCGTGGCTCGCCCGGTGACTTGGTTTTTGATGATCTTTCGTCCGGTCATCCGCCTGATGAACGGGGTTGGCAACCGCATTGTCCACATGCTTGGCTTTGAACCGGCCGGCGAACATTCCTCGGTGCATTCAGCAGAAGAACTGGAGATGTTGGTGCATTCCAGCCGCGAGGCTGGCCTCATCCAAGAAAGTGAGGAAGTTTTGCTGCGCCGGGTCTTCGACTTCAGTGATATTCGTGCCGAAGAGATCATGAGTCCGCGTGTGGATGTCGAGGCCATTGCGCTGGACGCTCCGCTCAAAGAAATTCTGGATGTGGTCGAAAACAGCCACCATTCCCGCTATCCGGTGTATCACGAGTCGCTCGATGAGATTGTGGGTTTGCTCCTGACCAAAGACCTCCTCAGTTACCTAATCCATCAGCCTGATGTCCTCAATCGTCGAGACCAATCGGTTGACCTCAAACCGATGCTCCGCGAGCCGCTGTTTGTCCCCCAGACCGTGCGCGTAGATCAACTCCTCGAACAGATGCAGGACACCAAGACTCATCTAGCCGTTCTGATTGACGAGTACGGTGGCACAGCCGGGGTTGTTACGATGGAAGACATCATCGAGCAGTTAGTTGGCAATGTCATGGACGAACTTGATGAAGAAGATGAGTCGATCATGCCGGAGGGAGACGAGACGGTTGTCGAAGGGCTGGTCAGCCTTAATGAAATCAGCGAACGTTTCGGTGATCCGGGTGGCGAACCTGAATCAACCACACTCGGTGGCTATGTGGCCGAGGTGCTTAATCGAATTCCAGCGGTTGGTGATACGATCCGTTTTGGGCTTTATCGGGTGACTGTGGAAGAAATGGATGGGATGCGAGTCGCCAAAGTGCGCTTTACCCGCCGTCCCGATGGAACTGATTCAACAGGAGGTCTTCCCCATGTTGAAAGTACCTGATCTGCACACTTCACGTCTGACGATCCGCCCTCTGACTTTCGATGATCTGGATGCAGCTCGTCACATTCTGGACAGCGGTTTTGGCGCTGCTGCGCTGGAAGAGCGCCGCGAATGGTTGGAATGGGCGGTGCGGAACACAACTGCGCTGGTAAATCTACACCAGCCACCTTATGGCGACCGGGCTGTCGTCCACCGAGCGACTAACACACTAATCGGGCTGATCGGATTTGTCCCCTGTTTGGGGCCATTTCACCTGCTTCCAGCCTTCCGCCGCTACAATGAACCCCCTGAACGCCTGAACCAGACTGAGTTTGGTTTGTTTTGGGCTGTCGCGCCGGAGCATCGCCAGCAGGGTTATGCCACCGAAGCGGCTCAGGCGATGATCGACTATGCCTTCAATACCCTGCGAATCCGCAGGATTGTTGCCGAAACAGATCGGGACAATCTGGCTTCTATCGCGGTCATGCGGAGCCTAGGGATGATGGTCGAAGAGAATCCTACAGATGATCCTCCCTGGTTCCAGGTTGTAGGCGTTCTCTACCATCCTGAGTCACTGTGACGACTCGGCAGACTAGGCCTAATAGCGGGTTGTCGAGTTTCGTCGACAACCCGCCTCCCGTCGCAGCGTGTACTTCGCAATCAGCCCAACAGGGATCGAATCAGTTCTACAATGCGACCTTGCTCGACCATGGTTTCGCTGCCGTCACTCAGCCGCTTAAGTTTAACGACTCCTTGCGCAAGTTCATCTGGCCCCTGCATCACGACCAGCCGAATACCTTTCTTATTGGCGTAGTCAAACTGTTTGCCCAGGCCTTTATCCTGCATGTACAGTTCAGTCTGAATCCCGCTGCTGCGCAGTTCAGCAGCTAGTTTCATGGCCGCTGGCTGAGTTTCTTTGTTGAATGTCGTGACCATTACCTGCACGACTGTTCCAGCTACGCCAGCCGGATACAAATTAAGGATGTCCATCAGGTCGATGATCCGCTCGATTCCCAGCGAAGTTCCAACGGTGGGGAGGCTTTCTTTACGGAACAGTCCGATCAGATCGTCATAGCGTCCGCCGCCGGTCACACTGCCCAGGTTCGGCTCAGTGATGACGGTCTCAAAGATCGGTCCGGTGTAGTATCCCAGGCCTCGTACCATTGTGAAGTCAAAGGTATAGTCCGTTTCCGGAACCCCAAACGCTTCGAGGTAGGCCGCCATTTGGCGCAGTTCATCGAGCGCTTCTTGTGCCTCTCCAATGTTCCCCATGGCTTTCTCGACCAGGTCTAGATTGGCGAGTCCGGGCTGCCGGGACTGAATCAAATCCATCATACGGCCCACGGCGGCCGCTTCAAAACCACGTTCGACCAGTTCCTTTTCGACTCCCTCTGCGCCGACCTTGTCGAACTTGTCAATGCTGCGATAGAGATCACCAAGCTGCGAATCTGGTACACCCGCATACTGCCCCATGGCAGTCAGCAGCTTGCGGTTGTTGATTTTGACGCTGAACTGCCGGAACCCCAACCGCCGCAGCGCCGTGACTACTAGGCTAACAATCTCGGCATCGGCCGCCATACTGCCGATGCCCACGATGTCCGCGTCGCACTGGTAGAACTCGCGGTAGCGTCCCCGCTGAGGTCGCTCAGCTCGGAAAACTGGGGACAGTTGGTAGCGTTTGAATGGCAGCTTGATCTCATTTTCGTACTGAGCAACGACTCGCGCCAGCGGCACGGTCAGATCATAGCGCATGGCAACAGCCTCTTTACCGCCAGGATGCTCGGCACTGTAGATCAGCTTCTCAGCGTCTTCGCCATACTTGCCGTAAAGCGTTTCTTTGAGTTCCAACACCGGTGTTTGCAGCGGTTCGAAACCATACAGGTGGAAGACCTCGCGGACGACCCCGAAAACATACTCACGCTTGAGCATGTCGGCAGGCAGAAAATCCCGCATTCCTTTAGGTAGCCGAGGGGCAATGCGAACGCTGCTCATGATTGGCTGACTCCTTTTCGGCGCTCATTGGCGGCAGGGCAAATAAAAAGCGCGAACCCACGTCCGCGCTCTATGTCTTCTTGCTCGGCGTTGGGTCGTTAGCAATGATTTCGATGACGATTATGTCCGGCAGACATCCAGAACGCTCTTCAAGTGCACACTAACTCGCCTAACCGGACGACAGTATAGTCCATCCTAAAGGGGTTTGCAACGCTCCTGCACGGCTAAAATGCCCAATCTACCCAGCCCTGGAGGGTGGTGCTATGATTGCTCAGCTCAGGATAGATACCCTGGTTACCAGTTGTAGACAGACGAGGCGTATAGAGTGCCGACGAAGTACGAGATTCTGGTGGCGACTCACCTGGATGACTCCAGCCTCAGAATTCTGGAAGAGTCCGATGATGTCCATGTGCGGGTTGTAACCCCTACACTTACCGCTGTGCGGGACGGTCTTAGAACCGCTCATGCCCTGATCCATCGGGATGATGTCCATGTTGATCGCGCTTTGTTGAACGAAGCGCCTTGTCTTCAGGTTGTTGGGCGCGTTGGTGCGGGGCTAAACAGCATCGACATCGAAGCTGCAACTGGTCGCGGCATTATCGTGATGCACACACCTGGAACCAATGCCATTGCTGCCGGCGAACACGCAATTGCTTTGATGCTGGCTCTGAGCCGTAAACTGGTGATTGCTCATGACAGCCTCAAAGATGGTTGGTGGCTGCTCGACCGGAAGCGCCATGCTGGAACACAACTTTACGGCAAAACGCTTGGCATTATTGGTTTGGGACGGGTGGGACGGATTGTCGCGCAGCGCTGTCTGGCCTTCGGCATGACTGTGCTGGCCTACGACCCTTACGTGACGGAAGAGCAGTTGGTCGATGAGCGCGTTTTGCTGGTTGGATTGAAGGAACTGCTCCAGCGCAGCGACTTTGTCAGCATCCATGTGGCCGCTACCCGTGAAACTGCCGGACTGTTCAACGAATCCACAATTAGCTTGATGAAGCGCGGCGCACGCCTGATCAACGCTGCCCATGGCAGCGTCTTAGATGAAGCGGCGGTAGCAGCGGCGTTGAAGGACGGCCATCTAGCCGGGGTCGCCGTTGATGTTTACCATGATGAGCCACCATACAACAGCCCGTTAATTGGGTTGGAGAATGTCATTCATACCCCACATATCGGCGATAACACGGTTGAAGCCATGCAGGACCTCTCTTTGCAAATTGTCCAGCAGGTTCTGGATGCTCTGCGCGGCGTAGACTACCGCAATGCGGTCAATCTGCCTTTCGTACCGGGGTTGGATTTCGAGACGGCGCGTCCCTATATGCGCCTCGGCCAATGCATGGGTACGATTATCCATGCTTTGGCCCGCAGCCCTGTGCGGAGGCTGGCAGTCGAGTATCGCGGTGATGAAGTTAGCGGATTGGTCAAACCCGTGGCGGTTGCCATTCTCAGAGGACTACTACATCCCGTCCTGGGAGACCAGGTGAATTTCATCAACGCGCCGGTTCTGGCCGCGGAACGTGGGATCACCGTGACTCAGACCAAAGGGTTGAAGACCGGCGACTATGCTAACCTGATCTCGTGCGAAGTCGTACTGGAAAATGACGAGAGCATCATCATGGCTGGGACGCTGCTAGACCGCAAAGAGCCGCACATTGTCCAGATCAACCAGTACCGGATGAACTTTGTGCCGGAAGGACACGTCCTCATCATGGGCAGCTATGACCAACCAGGCGTTATCGGCAAGGTCGGCACGCTGTTGGCGAACAACAACATTAATATCGCCAGCTGGCAGACCGGCCGTGCCGAACCCGGTGGACACACTCTCACGGTGCTGTCGCTGGATCAGCCGCTTCCGAGTGATTTACTCGACGAGCTGCGAGGGATGGACTTTGTTCGCCATGCCCGGCAGGCCGTCTTCAACTTTGTATGAAGCGCCAACACTGGCTTCGCAGATTAGATGCCATCTGGCTGTTTTTCCTCTCGGTATGGGCAGCAGCGGGTATGTCGATCACGCCTTTTCACGGCGATGAGTCAATGCACATTTACACCAGCCATGACTACGCCACTGCGTTTCTTCAAGGGCGGCCTGACCTTTTGTTGGTGACTCCACCCTACGACATTGACAGTGTGCCGCGCCTGCGCCTGCTCAACGGCTCGGTGATGCGCTACTCGATTGGCCTGAGCTGGCATCTGGCCGGATTAAGCGAAGAAGTGCTGCCGCCACATCCCGGATGGGACTGGGGGCGATACTATGCCGACAATGTAGCAACCGGTCACCGTCCCTCGGATGCTCTGCTGATGGCTGCGCGGACTCCGGCAGTGCTGTACCTGATTGGCAGTGTGTGGATTCTGTTCGGGATGGGTTGGACACTGGGCGGACGCTGGACAGCTTATCTTGCCAGCGCCATCTACATTCTCAACCCAATCATCCTGCTGAACGGGCGGCGTGCGCTGGTCGAGAGTGCCCTGCTGTGCTTTGGCCTGCTGACTGTGTGGATCGCGCTGGAGATGGCACGCCGCCGTGACCAGCACGCGCGCATCACGCTGGCGTGGTGGGTTAGTCTGACAGTGGCAGCGGCGCTCACACTGGCAAGCAAGTACAGCGGCACAATTTTCGTGGCCGGGGCTTATGGCGGTTTGCTGCTAGCTGAAGCAGCACGGATGTGGTCGCTGTCTACATTTCGATCCGCAGCACCACGCTTCATTGGTTGGGTACTGGGGCTAGGGGTAAGCGGAATCGCCGCATTGGCTCTGCTGGCAGCATTATCTCCCGCGCTTTGGAATGATCCTCCCGCGCGTGTCCGCGAGCTGGCAATGGTGCTGCAAGAGCAGGTCGATATCGTGGTCTCGATTCTCCCCGATGCGCCAACCCCGTTGAGCCAGCGCATCGAAGGAATCCTGACGCAGCCCTTCATCGCGCCGACTGCCTACTTCGAGCAGGCTTCTTGGGGCGAGGCTCAGCCCGTCCTCGACGAAATTGCCCGGTATGAAGCCTCGCCACTCAGCGGCCTCCATGCAGGAGGGTTCCTGGGCGGACTGCTGACAGTGCTGGCTGGGATTGGCTTGATTCTGACCGGGCTGCAGCTTCGACAGGCCAGCGGAAAAGCAACAGCCTGGGTGATTCTGGCCTGGCTGCTGGTCACGGTCGCCAACCTGCTCATCAACCCACTGCCGTGGCAGCGCTACTATCTGCCGCTGATCCCGGCCGCCGCGCTGCTGGCCGCCGCTGGCGCCTACCGCACTGCCCAAGCAGCATACAGCCGAATACGCGCATGAAGCGCCCGCGCTGGTTGAAGCCGGTTTGGATCGACGCGGTCTTCCTGGCCGCTGCTGCGTTTTACATCCTGGCTGGTGTACCCAGCGCTCCGTTTCATGGCGACGAAGCTATGCAGATCACTATGAGCCGCGATTACTTCACGGCTTTTGTTGAGCGCCAGCCGCAGTTACTTTGGACAGAACCGCCCTACACGGTGGACAGTCCAGGTTGGCTGCGGCTGATCAACGGTTCGGTGAACCTGTACACGGTGGGCTTTAGCCTTCACCTAGCCGGGCATGGGGTGGACGATCTGCCGCGGCTGTGGCAGTGGCCGCTGGGCGTTGAGGCGAACATTGAGCAGGGGAGTTATCCTGGTGAGGAAATCCTCCTGTTCAGCCGCATTCCCTCGGCGCTGTTCCTGGCGCTCAGCGCGGTGGCGATTTTCCTGCTCGGCGGCGAAACCGGCGGGCGCCCGCTGGCCTATCTCGCCTGCGCATTCTATGTCCTGAATCCCGTCGTCTTGCTCAACGGCCGGCGGACGATGATGGAAGGCTCGATGCTGGCTTTTGGGCTGCTGGCCGTATGGGCTGCTGCCCGCATCCGCGCTGACCGCACGAGAGCGCATCACTGGCTGCTGCTGGGGCTTTTCAGTGGGATGGCACTGACCAGCAAGCACAGCGCTATCCTATTCGCTGCCAGCGCGTTTGCCTGGGTGGGATTCGCGGCGTCGCTACGCCAGTACTGGCGGCATTTCGTAGGTGCGGCGCTGTTGGCTGGGGCTGTCTTTATCGCTGGGTCGCCAGCGCTATGGAGCAATCCAGTGGTACGGCTCAGCGATCTGGTCCGGGAGCGCCAAGCGCTGCTCGATTCGCAGACCCGCGCTCAGCCCGAAGGCGCAATGCCTGTCTGGCAGCGGATAGAATGGCTGGTGACTCAGCCGTTCATCCGCCCCACCGAATTCTATGAGGCCGCTTTTTGGGGGAATTCACCTCTCGTTCTGACGGAAATTCAGGACTATGAGTCCAGCCTGTGGCAGGGGATTCCTGCCGGAATGGTGTTAGGTACGCTGCTCACGCTGCTGGCCGGATTCGGGATCATCGTGGCCGTTTGGAAGCGGCAGTTCGGGCTGTTGATCTGGCTCGGCATCACGGCGCTCAGCCTCATGGCGAATCCGCTGCGCTGGCAGCGCTACTACCTGCCGCTCATCCCGATCTTGGCGCTGCTGGCGGGGATCGGAGCATTACAGGCATACACCTGGATCGCTCAGCGGGCACGGTCGTCTGTGTAGAAGCGGATCGCCCGCGCGTAGTTTTTCATGTCGGGCGTCTGCACCTGGTCGATGACCAGTTCAAGGAGATCGGTGAGCGCATCGCGGCTGCGTCCGGCGCTTTCCAACGCGAAAGCACGGAAAACCCGCAGCGCAGGTTGATCTGGAAAGCGGCGGCAGCCTTCGTCCAGGACGGCGATAGCCTCGTCATACAGTCCGATATTCCGAAGAGAACTCCCCAACTGCACATAGGCACGCGGCAAGTAATCGCCAAACAGCCCTAGTTCCATTGCGCGGCGGTAATGCGGAATCGCCTCGGCTTCCTGGCCGGCGCTGTCGAAGGCCCCGCCATACTCGAAATGGGCACGCGGATCGCTGGGATATTCGTCGAGGAGGCGGCGGAAATGCTGGATCGCTTCTTCATAGTGCCCGGCGCGTTCCAGTTCACGGCCAGCAGCGACGCGCGAGTCAAAGTCATTCATGAGGAACCTCCCGAAAATCCGGGCTACGCCGAAGGATGAGAACGCCGTAACCACGCGGGCCGGCATCGGTGACGTACTGGGGGATGATCTGGACGACTTGAAAGCCCATGCGCAGGTGCTTGGTCAGGTTGCGATCCATACACGCGCCAGATTGGACTGCAGCGACATACTCCGAGATGGACATGTGGTCAGCTACCCGACCGTAGTCGAAAGGGACACTGCCTGCGATGATCCCGCGTAAGTTGAGGCGCTGCACCAACTGCCAGCGCGCTTCCATGAGCAGCCGCCCGACTCCTTGACCGCGGAACGACTCTTTCACAACCATCTCGACCGCGTAGAGCCAGTCTCCATCAGGTTCGTGGGAGGTAAGCCAACCTTCGCCGATGGTCCGCCACCAGCGCTCCAGGGATGGGTTTTGGGGGTCGAAGTGCTTGCGCATGGAGACAGAAAACCCGACGAGTTCGTTGGTGCGGGTGTCAATGGCGACGAACTGACCTTCAGGGAAGACGCGCAGATGTGCTTGGAAGTGTTCTTCAAACAGGCACTCTTCACAGCTATCCCTGGGCGCTTCGGGATCGAAAGCTTCGCGGAACAGCGCGTCCATTGCCGGCGTGTCCTGGAGCTGGCTGCGGCGCACAAGGATTGTGTCGAGGAAGTGTGCCATCGCAGAAGCGTCCTATATCTCCTTAATATCCATCATAACGCGATACGAAGAGCCGGGCTAGAACCGAATGCAGTCCATGTGAAGGCGGCTGACCGATTGTCCCCTTGCCAGTTCGGCAATTGTCCTCCACACTGAAGACATGAAGGCCTTCAACAAACGGAGAAATGGTTATGCGATCCTTGATCCCGCTGATCCTGACCGGTTTGCTGCTGGCAGCCTGCGGCACAACCCCGCCTGAGGCTACACCTGGGCCATCTGCCGAAGCGACCCAATCTGCCGTGACCAACAACCCGACCGGGCTGACACCGGGCGCACCACCGGCGACAGAAGGGCCGCGCCAATACACGACCGACCAGCCGCCGCTGCCCGCGCCGGGCACAATTGTGGCGGCGACGGAGGACCCGAACGCTGGGCTGGTCTTCGACAGCCTGACGCTGGAGCGGACGGGCGGAATCAGCGGGGAACGGCTGACGGTGCAAGTGCTGAGCAACGGGAGCGTTCTCCGCAACGGCGCAGCCAGCACCATCTCGGCTGACCAGGTGACGCAGATTGACGCGCTGCTCGACCGGATGAATTTCTTCCAGATGCAGGGAGTTTTCACCGCACCAGGAGCCGGAGCCGACTTGTTCACTTACGCGATTACGGCCGAACGCGCTGGCGCTGTGCGAACGATTACAGCGCAAGATGGTCTGATTCCTCCCGAACTTCAAATGCTGATCACAGTGCTCGTCCAGTTGGGCCAGGCGTAGGCTGGGTGGACTAGAGGTCAAAGTACTGAACGAGCGCCGTGAGGTCGGGATGGAGGACGGGGGCGGACTGCGCAGGCGGGACTGCTCCACGGCAGAGCAGCAGGGCCTGCATTCCTGCCTGCCGCGCCCCATGCACTCCATCAGGGTCGTCGTCGATGACCAGGCATTCCTCCGGCGGCAGCGCAGACTGCTGATAGAAAGCTGCATCTTTCTGGAAGCGGCCGGTTTCATCGGGGCCGAGGATGGGGCCGGCGAACCAATCGAGGACACCGCCGCCGGCCAGCAGACCGCGGGCGAGGCCTGAGCTGGCGTGGCTGGCGATGCCGAGGATATATCCGGCTTGATGAAGTCGGGCGAGCACCTGGCGCACCTCTGGGTAAAGGGCATGGCAGCCCTGGCCCGCCAGTTCGGGCAGTTCGCGAGCGAGCGGTTCGAGGACGGCCATTCCGGGTTCCGGCACGGCTGCGAGCCGGAAGAGCGCCCGCGTCACGCGGATTTCCCCCTCCCGGAAATGTTCCAGGCCATGCTCACCAGTGAGGTCAAGATCTGCATAGTAGCTGTCCCAATCGGCAGTGATCGCCCGGCGGGCGTCCGCCCAGGCGGACTGCGCGCCACCGAAACGCGCGGCCAGCACGCGCCCGATCTGGCCGGGGAACTGCTGGGCCAGCGCAGCGGGGTCGATGAGCGTACCCTGCAAGTCGAAGAGAAGACAGCGGATGGTCACGGCAGTCCCTGAACTGTGACAAGGTAGTTGGCGGGGTCTCCGCCCATTTCGGTGATGAGGAGGCGGTAGCTGGCGCGTTCGCCTGGGGCGAGTGCTGGGGCGATATCGCTGAAGGCGGCAGCGATGACCTGGCCGGCAGAGTCGAAGACTGTGGCGACGGCACGTGGGGCGGTGATGGGGTGCGGGCTGATGTTCTCAACAGTGCCTTCGATGGACAGGCTGCCATCGGGGTTGAGCGCAGACTGATCTGACCAAGCCAGTTCATCCGGGCCGTAGACGACGGAACCGGTCTGCGGCGTCCAATCCATGCCGCCGAGCGACAGCTCGTAGGTGGTGGTGAGGGCAGGCTGCCCCTGGCCGAAACGCAAGCTGAAGGGGGCATAACCGCCGGGCGGGAGGCTGTAGCCCATGACGGTATCGACGGCTTCGGCGACGGGGAGTCCTTCGCTGGTATACAGCACAGCGCGGACAGGGATGCTGGCGAGCGGTTCGAGACCGGTATTGCTGACTTCGCCAGTGATGAAGAAGACGCCGCCGGGGGTGACCCAGCGGCTGACGTGGAGGAATTCGAGGCTGACGCCGGGAAGCGAGGCCAATACAGCCGGTTCGGCGGGCTGCAAGGTGTTTTCCGGCAAGATGGCGACGGTGTTCACGATTTGTTCGAGTTCAGCCTGGCGAGCGGGATCGTCCGGGAGGACGACTTCGATCACAGCGACAGACGATGCGGATGACTGGATGAAGGTGTTGAGCTGTTGAGTCTGGCCGGTGACGGTCTGGCGCAGGCCGGTCATGCGCCAGCTTCCATCCCCCATGGCCTGGCGGCTGCTTTCGGTATAGCGGGCGAGGTCGGGGCGGAAAGCGGTCTGGTACTGCTGGATGAAGGTGCCGAGGGCTGCCGCATCCAGCGGTTGGGCAGCCTTGATGACGGCAATGCGGAGGGCCGGCGCGGCTTCCTGGGGAATCGAGAAGGCAGCGGCGGCGGCCACGGTCAAGTTCTGCTCGTAGAGAGGCCACTGGCGGGGGACAGCCACGCTGAAGGCTCCGCTAGGGTGGACATAGACGAGAGCGGATTGATCCGGCGGGAGGGGGGTGGGCGCAAAAACGACAGCGCCGCTGCCGCAGGCGGCTAATGCGAAAAATGATAAGAATGATAAGAATGAGAATATGAGAATATGAGAATGAGACGCTCGCATAATACTCGGCTTCATTTCAGAGGGTCTTGATTGGAGGCGGCGTAAGTTTGCCATGTGCTGACGTATCCTCGTTCAATGAACTGACCTCCACGGGAAGACACCTAGTTTTGCGGCGGAAATGGCGGCAACGGCGGACACGCCACTAACGCCGTTTTGTGCCTGTGCATGAACACAGTCTCCTGAATGCTGGCCCTCACCCCCGGCCGCCTCGCCCGAACGCCCGCTGGGAGAGGGAAGGAAGCGCTCAGCCCGGCCCCTCTCGTGAAGGCCTGCGAGAACCTCACCCCCCGGCCCCCTCTCCAAACATGGAGGGGGAGCTAAGCGAAGCGCAGCGGGGTGAGGTCACACAAAGTGGTGCTGACTGACCGGATGAACCATTTAGCCGGACGCCAAAAATGGCGTCCCTACCTGTATGCCTACGATAGCACAAAAAGAAGTGGAAAGGGTGACTTTTTGGAAAAACATTTGGTGTCTCATGCATGCTTGTATAGTGGCTGGGCAAAAGTTGAGACTCGTAAAGATGAATAGTACCAGAGTACTACTTGTGCGAAGTTGGGCAGCACGACTATGCTGAAGCGTGACAAGATTTGTCACGGGGAGATATTGGGGAAGAAAGTGCTTTATGTATACCGCCAATGAGCTGTTATTCCCGCATTCGGTCATTCCGGCGCTGAGCAAACTGCGCGGGGCGCGCTGGCAAGGGCTGGTGGGACGGATTATGACGCTGCCGGAAATGCACGAGGAGACGCTGGCGTTCATGCTGATGATGGTGCGGGTGAACGGGTGCATGGCGTGCGAGACGGACAGCTACCGGGCGATGCGGGGATGTGCAGCCTGCGCGATCCAGACACTGCGGCGGTTTAAGGGGCCGGATGAAGAACTGCTGGAGCTGTTCCAGCAGGCGCTGGAGGATGTGCGAGTGTTTGCGGCACACAACCGGACGTTGGGTGTGCTGGACGGGAATCCCAGCGTGCAGTTTGCCTGAGTTCAGACCATTCGCAATTGAAGGAATTCAAACGGGGATGCTCGGCGGCATCCCCGTTCGATTCTGTATCTATAATCCACCACCACATTGTCGCCGTGGAATGGCGTCACACCCCCAAGATGAAAATCGAATGCGGATTGAACCACACGAGAACTAGACAGCGGCGTTTTGGGCGGCTTCACGCGCCTGGCGGGCGGCTTCGGCGATTTGGGCGTGGTGGCCGACTTCGTGCTTGAGGCCGAAGAGGAAGCAGGCTTTGGCGTTCATGGGGCCGAAGCGTTCCAGGAAACGGGGGGAGAGTTCACGCTGCACCGCCAAGTCCGGCTTGTCCGGCCAGGCGTCGAGGTAAGCCAGGCGAATACGGCGGCTTTCTTCGAGCCGCTGGATGCACTGCTGCTGGGTGGTGACGGTCTTCCAATCAGTTTCGTAACGAAGGCGCGGCTCGGCTGGGTACGGGATGCCGCGGGCTAAGATCGAGCTATAGGCGGCCCATTCCTCGCTGCTGGCGGTGACATGAACGACGAGATGGGCGACGCTCCAGCCGATATGCTCCTCACCGGGTTTGGCGTAGGGATCATAGGCGTGGGGATCGTGAGGCATGAAGACGACCTGGGCGTCATTCAGGCCGCGGACGATATCGAGCATGAAGTCAATGGAGGCGTTGGTGAAATCGCGGATCTGAGCGCGGGTGAAGCAGTTGGCAAAGTCGAGGAGGATCGTTTCACGATTGTCGACGGGGGAGAAATCGATCTGCACTGTAGGCTCCTGAGTGAATGAGGTGTTTGATTGTACGACTCAGAGGGGCTACGACGGGAAAACCTTACCCATGGAACGGATTAAGGATGGGCAGTTTTTACGGGCGAATGCGCGAATCCGATCTTATTGGCCTTTCCCGATGAGGGTGTTACACTCGTGGCAGGTCGTTGAAGCCTGATTAGAGAAACTAAGACCCCGTGAGGACCTGTTATGCTCACCCCTTTTGAACAATTCCTGTTCATTCTTTTGGCACTGCTCTCGGTTGGCGCCACTTACAGCGGTTTTCGCGAGATGTACCGGATCATCAACCGGGGGAGCGGCGAGCTTCACCTGGACAACCTGCCGCGCCGGGCACTCAAGGCGCTGGGCGTGTATATCACGCAGCGGACGACGCTGAAGACACGCCGGATTTCCAGCCTGTTCCATTTGGGGATTGTCTGGGGGTTCACGTTCTACTTTTTAGTGAACGGGCTGGATGTGCTGCGGGGATATATCCCCGGTTTTCTGGACACGCTCAAGTCGCTGGGCATCGTTTACGATGTATACCGATTGGCAGCAGATTTGTTCAGCGTGGCGGTGATTGTTGGGGTGGTGTATTTCCTGCTGCGGCGGTTCGTGCTGCCAAACCGGGTTGAACTGCGCTATCACGAGGGAGTGCTGCTGCATCCAAGGGTGAAGGCGGGCGGGGTGATCACCGACTCGCTGGTGGTTGGGGTATTCATCCTGCTGCACGTGGGGGCGCGGTTCCTGGGGGAGTCGGTGCATGTGGCGGCGACGGGAGCAGACGGGTTCATGCCGTTCGCGACGGTGGTCTCGCCGATATGGAGCGGATTGAGCACGGATGCGCTGAAGGTGTTGGAGCACGTGTGCTGGTGGGCGGCACTGGGCGGGATTTTGATCTTCACACCGTACTTCGCACAGTCGAAGCACGCGCACCTGTTTATGGCTCCGCTGAACTTCTTGACCAAACCGAAGCGGACTTCGCTGGGAGAGATGGACAAGCTGGACCTGGAAGACGCGAGCATCGAGCAGTTTGGGGCGAACAAGCTGGCGGATCTGCCGAAGACGAATATCTTCGACGGCTTTGCGTGCATCATGTGCAACCGCTGCCAAGATGTGTGCCCGGCGTATACGACAGGAAAGGAACTTTCGCCTTCGGCGCTGGAGGTGAACAAACGCTACCTGATGCGGGACGACATGAGCGGGCTGGCGGATGGAGCCGATTCGCCGGCGCTGGTGGGGTCGGTCATCAGTGAATCGGCGGTCTGGGCGTGTACGGCGTGCGGGGCGTGCATCGACATCTGCCCGGTGGGGAACGAGCCGATGCTGGACATCCTGAATATCCGGCGCGATCTGGTGCTGATGCAGTCCGAGTTCCCGAGTGAGCTGCAAGGTGCGTTCAAGGGAATGGAGCGGCAGGGGAATCCGTGGCAGGCTCCGCGGGAAGAGCGGTTCAAGTGGGCGGCGGGGCTGGAATTCCCTGTTCCGACGATTGACGAGAATCCGAACTTCGAAATTCTGTACTGGACGGGGTGCGCGGTGAATTACGACCCGCGGGCACAGCTCACGGCGCGGGCACTGGTCAAGGTGCTGCATACGGCTGGGGTGAGCTTCGCGGTGTTGGGGGAGCAGGAGAACTGCACGGGGGATGTGGCACGGCGGGCTGGCAAGGAAGACCTGTACTACGAACTGGCGATGGGGAATGTGGAGCTACTCAACGAGGTGAAGCCGCCGCGAATTGTGGTGACATGCCCGCACTGCTTCCACAACCTGGGTAAGGAATACCACCAGTTTGGCGGAAACTACGAGGTTGTGCACCACACGGAACTGATTGAGGAATTGATCCGGGTGGGGAAAATTCCGGCGAACGCCAGCCCGAAGAAGATGAGCAACGTGACGTTCCATGATCCGTGCTATCTGGGGCGGCACAACGGGGTGGTGGATGCACCACGGGCGGCGCTGGGGGCGGTTACAGATGGGTTGATCGAGATGCCGCGCAGCAAGCACAGCTCGTTCTGCTGCGGGGCGGGCGGGGCGCAGTTCTGGAAAGAAGAGGAACACGGGACGAAGGCAGTGAACATCGAGCGGTTCGAGGAAGCGAAGGCGACCGGCGCGGAGGTGCTGGCGGTGGGCTGCCCGTTCTGCATGCAGATGTTTGAGAGCGCCAAAGCCAACGTAGGCGAGGGGCCGGTCATCAAGGATGTGGTGGAGCTGATCGCGGAGGCGCTACCGAGCCGGGAGACGGCTGCTGGGGATTAGGGTTAGGATGTGGATTGAACGCCCTCGCACTGCGGGGGTGTTTTTGTTTGGAGCGGGGATGGGGTTTCCAAACCACTGCTATAATCAAAAACTAGTGCAGGGTTCGACAGGGGAGTGTTTCTATGCCCACCGAAGTCCTGATGCCCAAGCTGGGTGAAAGCGCCGTTGGCGAGGTGACCGTTGGCCGCTGGCTGAAGGCGGAAGGCGACCCGGTGCAGCAGCATGAGCCATTGCTGGAGGTGACAACGGACAAGGTGGACAGCGAAATCCCGGCTCCGGCCAGCGGGGTGCTGCTGCGAATCCTGGTGAAAGAAGGAGAAGCCGCGGGCGAAGGGGTGTGCCTGGCGTTGATTGGCGAGGCTATGGAGGAAGCGGCTGAGGCTGGCCGCGGCGAATACAGCGGGTATGTCTCGCCGGTGGTGGCGCGGATGGTGGCTGAGCACGGCATTGACCTGTCGCAGGTAGCTGGGACGGGGCGCGATGGGCGGGTGACCAAGAAGGATGTGGAGGCGTTCCTGGCGCGGCAGGCTGAGCCGAAACAGGCGCGCAGGCCGGTCGTGGGTGATGAATCTGAACTGACGGCGGCACCGGATTTGATTCCGCCGCAGCCTGTTGGTTTCAAGGCGGAAACCAAGCCGACGGAGCGTCTGCTGCCGGTGGAACCGATCCCGATGGGAACGCCGGGCCGATTGGTTCCACTGACGGCGATGCGGCGGGCGACTGCGGAACACATGGTGCGGAGCAAGCTGCACACCTCGCCGCACGTGACGACGGTGTTTGAGTTCGACATGACGGCGGTGCTGGCACACCTGCAGGCGAACAAGCCGGCGTTTGCCGAGCAGGGGGTGAGCCTGACGCTGACGGCGTATCTGGCGGGGGCGACGGCCAGGGCACTCCAGGCGCACCCGTATCTGAATGCAGAATGGCGGGAAGAGGGGATTTACCTGCACCACGCGGTGCATTTGGGGTTGGCGGTGGCGGTCGATGAGGGGCTGATTGTGCCCGTGATTCGCGATGCACAAGACCTGAGCCTGATGGGAATGGCACGGGCGATCAATGACCTGGCGACGCGGGCGCGGAGCAAACAACTCAAGCTGGAGGAAGTCCGGGGCGGGACGTTCACGATCAGCAACCACGGGGTAGGTGGGAGTTTGATGGCGACGCCGATCATCAACCAGCCGCAGGTGGCGATCCTGGGGGTGGGGATCGTTGAGAAGCGGGTGAAAGTGATCGACGACATGATCGGCATCCGGCCATGCTGCTATGTGACACTGACGTTTGACCACCGGGTGGCAGACGGGGCGGTTGGAGACGCTTTCATGGTGACGCTCAAGCGGTTGATTGAGGGATGGGCTTAAGGTTCGATCAGCCGTAACCTATGTTATGCTGTGAGCGGTTGTGTTCACGGATGGCTGAGATGCGTTCCCGATAAGGATGTCTTCAATGAAGCGACACTTGATCGCCGCTGGGCTGCTGATGCTGGCGGCCTGCCAGCCTGTGAGTGAACCGGCTGCAGAGCTGCCGACGCTGGCGGTGCTGCCCAGCGTGACGCCAACGACGGCGGTTAGCGAAACTCCTTCTCCAACAGTAGAGCCGACAGCCTCTCCGGAGGCGACCGAACTGCTGCCGCTGGCAATTTTGACCGAGGCAGCGACGGCGACGGCGACACCCACCCTGACAGCAACGCGCACACCGCGACCGGTTACGCCGCAGCCGACGCTGGAGCCGACGCGGGCGGCCATCGGGACAGCGACACAGGCAGTGCTGGAAGCGCCGCGCTTCGCCACGTTTACGCCGGAGCCAGGGGCGGCGGCTGGGGGAGCAGCGCAGCAATTCGCCGATGTGGTCATCAACGAGCAGCAATTCCAGGAGGAACTGACGGCTCTGCTGCCGAAGTATCCGGATATTGACCAGGCTGCTATTGACTTTGTGCCGGAAGGGATCAATGTGCGGATGCGGGTGTTTGATGGCAGCGCTTTCGTTTCCGGGAATGTGATGGTTTCGGTGGTGCTGACAGGGGACTTTGCCACGATCACGATCAGCAGCATCACGATTGACGGTGGGGTGCAGTCGCAGTTCTTCGTGGATACGGCGACCGGCCCGTGCTTCCTGCTGGCCCTGGAGACGCTGGATACGATCTTGAAACAGCGGTTGGGACTGGATCAAAACCTGCAATCGGTGATGATGACGGACCGGGAGATGCTCATCAGCCTGTTGGTTCCGGCTTCGTAAGGCTAAGCCGACAGAGTGTTTGTGAAGGTATGATGCGGACTGGTGAACGGTTCTGCGACGTGGATGTAGAAGGGTGCGACGAATGGGTATTTGGTGGAAGCGGCTGATGGTTTGGTTCGTGCTGCTGTGTATAGCTCCGGCAGCAGCACTGGCCCAGACGGGAAGCTGTGATGAACAGGTGAACCGGGCGATTGACGCGGCGGCAGCGGCCTGCGAAGCGTTAGGGCGCAACCAGGCGTGCTACGGGAACGTGAACCTGACGGCAGAGGCGCAACCGGGGGTGACGGATTTCCGGTTCGAGCAAGTTGGGGATACGGCGAATGTCAGCGCGATTCGAAGCTTGACGCTCAGCCCGCTGGATGAAGTGAGCGGTGATTGGGGCGTGGCGATGATGAAGCTCCAGGCAAATCTGCCGGATACACTTCCGGGGCAGAACGTCACTTTTGTGCTGTTTGGGGACGTGCAGATCACGAATGCGGTCAGTGCGGAGAATCCGGAAGGATTCATGCCGATGCAGGCCTTCTATTTGCGGGGCGGAGTGGACAACTTCGACTGCGAGTCGGTTCCGCCGAGCGGTCTGCTGGTGCAGACGCCGGAGGGCGTGGGGGAAGTCACATTCCGGGTGAACGGGGCTGATATTCGGGTGGGATCGACGGTGTTCTTCCAGGCTGAGGCCGGGAAGACGATGGCAGTGAGCACATTTGAGGGGGCGGCCTACGTGACCAGCAACGGCGGGACGCAGGTGGTGCTGCCGGGAACGTGGATCGAGATGGGGTTGGATGAAGAGAGCGGCGCGGCACGGGAAGCGCCGGGCTTGATGAAAGCATATGCCAAGCGTTTCGACGGGTTCCGGAATCTGCCGCTAAGGCTGCTGGAGCGGCCAATCGAGCTGGCGGAGCCGCTGCCGGAGGAAGAGGTAGAGGCACTGAACGCGCGCATCCGGGCGGGTGAGCCGATGTGCGGGGAAGAACCATTCCCACCGTGTGATAAGTTCCCCGGTGTGGAAAACCTGCGGTCGTGTGTGATGCCGCCGGGGCCGAACGATCCGCCGCTGCCCGACGATGAAAAGCGGCCGCTGTGCCCACCGAGAGAGGATCTGATGGGACGGCCGGATGATGACCGCCCGTGCGTGATGCGACCGGGGCCGAATGACCCGCCGCTGCCAGCAGACGAAACGCGGCCGTTCTGCGATCCACCGCTGCCGGGAGGTGATAAGCCGGATGATGACCGTCCGTGCGTAATGCGACCGGGGCCGAACGACCCACCGCTGCCAGCAGACGAAACGCGGCCGTTCTGCGATCCACCGCTGCCGGGAGAAATCCTGCCACCACTGCCAGGAGAAGTGCTGCCACCGCCACCGGGGGATGATGATGACGGTGGCGACGATGATTAGGAGGAGATGCTAGATTAGGATGGGGCAAAGTCTTTGTTGAGCTATTTACAAACGGCGGTCATAGAAGGCCGCCGTTTTGCTGAGGTGCAGATGGTCTTCTAGAGAAGAGTCCGTCTGCCGAAAGCTCCATCTCCCGAAGTGGGCAGTGGACTGCGCGGTGTCCATGCCGGTTTGTTCGTTAAAGGGTAAGTACGCTTTCGAAGTGACGAAGCATCATCTCGAAGGTCATAATGGGCGCGATTTTGCCAATGGTCCACTGTTCGCGGCTGTCAGTAGCGCGCTGCAACAAAGAGTGCAGCCCGTCTGGGTTGAAGATGCCTCGTGAGAGGGTTTGATCCGAGGTGAGGATGTCTTTGGCCCAACCACGCAGGTCAGTCTTCAGCCAGCCTTCATAGTCGGCGTAGAGGGTCTTGTACTCCAGGAAGAGATGCCGCACATGTTCATTGATGGCATGTTTGACCTTGTGTACGACTCGCGCGGCGGCACGTTGGGGGAACGTGCTGTTGATGGGCAGTTGATTCGAATCAAGGGGAATGCGAGCCAAGACGGGGAATTCACGGGCGATGATCTGCCGCTGCACCTGACGATTCATCCCCAGCGCATAGGGGAGGCCATAGCAGAAAATTTGGAGGTCGAGGTCAAAATAGGGAAGCCGGTATTCGACATGTGAGCGGCCGAACCGGACATGGTAGAGCAGATGTCTGGAGAAGTGATTCTGTGTATTGAAGGCAAAAGCACGCTGGGGATAAGGTAAACCTGCATAGGGTTCCAGGGCCTTGTGGAAGCCATCATAGGCTAACCCGACAACGCGCTTATAGTAATTAGGCTGATAGAGGGAGTGTTCCTCGGCTTCGGTCAGACCTGGCCAGTTGTACTTCTCGATGTAGAGACGGTAGAGCAAATTGGCAAAGGCGATGTCGTTGAGGGATTCGACGAGTTCAGGCGGCACGAAACTGGTCTGCGTCCAGATCAAGTCGCCCAGCCCGGACAGATTGATATCGACGTTTTGACGGACTTCCGGCAACATGCTGATGCCGTGCATGTGCATCCAAGGATGAAAGCCTTCTGTCAGGCGCAGGTGTAGATCGGAAAACTGCTTGATCCAACTGCCATTCTCAAAGTAATGAGGGTGGAATTCGACATTCGCTGCGCGGGCGATCTGCTTGGCATAGTGCATGTCTCGGCAATCGGGCAGCCCAAAAGTGAATATCTTGATGGGCACGTTGTGATGGAGGCTGGCACCGAGGATGCCGCGGCTATCTAGTCCGCCGCTGACATAAATACCGATGCGTTCACCTGATCTGCACATTTTAGTGACGGCCGCACGGAGCAGTCGAGCACCTTCTTCGACAGCTTCTTCGTGGGAGATGGATTGAGACGGAATAGAGACCTGATGGAAACTCCAATAGCGAGAGATCTCAAAGGTTCGGGCGGCATAGTCGTAGGTGAGGATGCTAGCCGGAGGGAGGAGATTCACGCCAGCAAAGAAAGTCTTGAGCTGGAGGAGACGCTGGAAGCGCATGTACTCGGCTACAGCATCTTCCCTCAGGCTGCGATCTACTTCTCGATCCTGCAAGACTCCCTTCACTTCAGGAGCAAAGATCAAGCGACTGCGGACCTGTGCGAGATAGGTTGGGTACAGGCCGAAGCGGTCATTGGCGATATGCAACTGGCGGGTGCGGGTATCCCAGATGGCGAGGGCAAAGGCGCCATGAACACTTTCAACGAAGTGCTTGCCGTTGAGCTGGTAGAGGTGGAGCGCCAGGGCTTCATCGGAACGGGGTGCGTTTGCGTCCGGGGCAATATTGGGCACATCATGAAACTCGCCCGCCATGAAGAGCGCCACGGTATGATCGGTGTTCCAGAGTGGCTGGGGCGCTCGATTGAAGATGCCAATGCCGATTCGTCCCAACCCAATGTGATCGCGCGGATCGGAATATGTTTCAGAGACATACCAAGCCCGATGGGTCATGGCTGTGCCCATCGCAGTGAGACGCGAGGGGATGTCCACAGTCCCTTCTGGATCAACGACGCCGAATATCCCGCTCAAAGCAATCCACCTTCTCGAAAGTACATATGCACTGCATGTCGGGGTAGAACGCTTGCAGGCAAAGGCAGCAAGTATTCTGACCTCTTCAGGCAATATAGCACAAGGTACTTGTGCTGAATGTAAGAACATTGCATCCCCGGTGCATCCCATATATCATCCAGGCAGAAATTGTTCGACACAGCAACCTGAGCGGGACACACACTGTCCGCTCAATTGAGGAGCAGATCATGGCGAAAGAATATGATGTCGTCGTCCTCGGCGCAGGGCCGGGGGGGTATGTTGCCGCGATTCGCGCCAGCCAGTTGGGGTTGAAGACGGCGGTAGTGGAGAAGCAGTACTGGGGCGGAGTGTGCCTGAACGTGGGATGCATCCCTTCAAAGGCGCTGCTGCGGAACGCGGAACTGGCTCATATCTTCCAGCACGAGGCCAAGACGTTCGGCATCAAGGTTGAAGGAACGGTGACGTTCAACTACGGTGAAGCGTTCAAGCGGAGCCGGCGCGTCGCCGACGGGCGCGTCAAGGGGGTTCACTTCTTGATGCGGAAGAACAAGATCGATGAGTACGACGGCTGGGCAACGTTCACAGGGCCGAACGCGCTGGACGTGGCGCTGAATGCGGGCGGGACGGAAACGCTCCAGTTCAAGCACTGCATCATCGCGACCGGCGCAACGACGCGGCTGATCCCCGGATCGAAGCTGAGCGAGCGGGTGGTGACCTACGAGGAGCAGATTCTGCAAGATACGCTGCCGAAGTCGATCATCATCGCGGGATCGGGGGCGATTGGGGTTGAGTTCGCGTATGTGATGCACAACTACGGCGTCGAGGTGACGATTGTGGAATTCCTCGACCGGATGGTTCCGCTGGAGGACGAGGAAGTTTCTGCCGAGCTGCGGAAGCAGTACGAGCGGATGGGCGTGAAGGTGCTGACCTCGACGCGGGTAGACCAGATCGAGGACACGGGCACGGGTGTGCAGGTGAGCGTCACCGGGGCGGATGGCAAGCCGCAGGTGTTGGAAGCGGAGAAGTGTTTGCAGGCGATTGGCTTCAAGCCGCGGGTGGAAGGCTACGGGTTGGAGAAGACGGGCGTGAAGCTGACGGACCGGGGGGCGATTGCGATCAATGGCAAGATGCAGACGAACGTGCCGCACATCTACGCAATCGGTGACGTGACAGCCAAGCTGATGCTGGCGCATGTGGCCGAAGCGATGGGGGTGATCGCCGCGGAGAACATCGCTGGGGCGGAGACGATTGAACTGGACTTCGACATGATGCCGCGGGCGACGTACTGCCAGCCGCAGATCGCCAGCTTTGGCTGGACGGAGAAGCAGGCGCGGGAGAAAGGCTACGACATCAATGTTGCCAAGTTCCCGTTCCAGGCGAACGGGAAGGCGCATGGGCTGGGCGATACGACGGGGTTCGTCAAGCTGATCAGCGACAAGAAGTACGGCGAACTGCTGGGGGCGCATATGATCGGGCCAGACGTGACGGAGCTGCTGCCGGAACTGACGCTGGCGCGGCTGGCGGAACTGACGCCGAACGAGATCGCCCGCAACGTCCACGCACATCCGACGCTGAGCGAGGCGATCAAGGAAGCGGCGCATGGGCTGGAAGGGCACATGATTAACTTCTAGCTGATAGACTTCAGCTAACAGCTTTGCTGGAAAGGATGGGGGAGCGTCACGGGAACAACACAGTATCGTTGATGCACCTGGAGGATATGCGGGGTGATGGGGTTAGGCTAAAGTTTCTCGATGGGCAGACTACGGACCCGAATCCGCGAAGGTTCGATGACAATCACGGCTCCTAAGTCAAGCGCATCCCGAACATTGGGAAGGTTGGCAAGGATTACACGCACCTGCTCTTCTGCTTGGCGCAGCCCAGCCCATCGGAGAAGGATAAACGACGGTTTGTTCACGTTTCGCTTGGCCAACAGTATGCCAAAATCTGTATCAGTCGATATGATCACACGATCTTCATATAGGGCATACTCTAGAATAGTTTGATCCGAAGCCTCGCCAAGTTGAATGTCACGCACGTGAACGGCATCGTGTTCAGCTATACGCAGCATCTCTGCAACGCGGTATGACAGCGCATTGTCTACAAGGAATCTCATTGGCCAGCAACCTGAGGAAGTTGACGTTCACGGAGCGCGGCTGAAGCGTAGCGTAGGGCTTCGGCGATGTCGTCGCGATCCAGGTCAGGAAAATCAGCCAGTATTTGCTCTGTGGTCATGCCTGCCGCGACCATATCTACTACCGTTGCTACAGGGATGCGCAAGCCACGGATGCAGGGTACGCCGCCCATTTTTGCTGGATCGATGGTAATGCGCTCAAATGTCATGCTGTTCTCCTGAATCTAGCTCATGTGGTATTGGATTCATTCTAGCATTATCAATGCGGCCGTGTCGTGGTTGATTATGAGCAGTCTAGATCGTTCCGGGTGGGGGGAAGTGCTGGGAAGCATCGTCCAGCACGAGCACCCAGTCCGGGCCGTCCACCGGGGTTGTGAAGGTCAGGTGTGGAGCCGAGGGGAATTCGGCAATGGGCGCGGCGGTACCGGTGCGGGGGTTGTACCACCAGGCGCGGAGCGCCGCGGCGGTCAAGGACATGCAGTTGACGCGGAGGGTCTGCGGCAGGGGGAGGTAGACCATTGCCCAGCGCCCACGGGCATCGCGGCAAGCCCGTTGATGTTCGCTGCGGCCAGCCTGCACCGTGCCGATCAAGCTCTGGTCGGGGATGCGTTCCAGCATGGGGCGCGATTCGATGAGGCGGCGCAGATGGATCATTTGGGCTGCACCGGGACGGTCGAGCGCTTCACGCCAGGTACATTCTGGATAGTTGATGGCCTCTACGCGGTCAGAATAGGACTGCCAGATGGAATGATGCCCGTAGGTGACGCCGGCTCCTCCGGCGAAGACGGTGCGATAGGTCTGTTTGCGCACGTCGTAGTCGCGAAAGCGGCCATTGGCAGGGTCCCAGGAGGGCCAGGGTGCAGCCGGGTGGTCTTCGTAGTTGGGTTCGGCATCGAGGACGGGTTTGGCAGGCGAGCGGCTGTAGAGGTCGTAAATCCACTCCCAACCGGGAGTTTCCCTAGCCCAGTGGCCGGACTGGATCATCACGAAGTCCGACCAGCCCTCAGCGTAGATGGTCGAGGGAGACTCATACCCCCCATCGGGGTGATAGGTCAGCAGCGCGGTTTTCCCCAAGACGGAACGGATGCCCTGCGCCATGCCCCGCCAGACTGGACGCCAGTCATTCCCGGATTTTGTTGGTGGGCGGTCTCCGCCTAAGCACCAGATCAGGTTGGTTCGCGATTCCCAGCGACGGGCCAACCAACGCCCGTAGATTTCCGCGTTAGTGGGGTTGAAGATCACCGGGCCGACTCCCCATTCCAGCGTGACCTTATCCGCCCAGGTTGGCAGGAGGCAAACATACAAGCCGTGCTGTTCGGCGAGGGCTAGAGCGTCATCCAGCCGGGTGAAATAGGCCTCGTCCGGCTGCGCAGGGTCATTATTGACCAGGGGGCGTTCGCCATAGACGTTGGGGGTATTGAGGCCATCCTGCTCGATGAGGGTCATTACCTGAATGACGTTAAAGCCTTTGCGCTGGCGATTGGCGAGGTAGGTGATGATTTCTTCCCGCGTGAGGCGATGGAAGATCGTCCAGGCAGTATCCCCCAGCCAGAAAAAGGGGGCACCGTTCGCGGTTGAGAGCATGTGTCCGTTGGGGTGTACGTGCAAGCGCGGCAGAGGCATGGGCTGGATTCCTTGTTGGGTTCGTCACATCTAATTATAGACAAACAAGATCATGCCCGCTGTCAGCCAGATTGTACCTGGAGTTCATTCAAAATTGGGACGCGTTCATCCGCAGCTCGGTCGTATCGCAGTCAAGGGGATGTAAGGAAGGTGGTTCTCATGCGCCGCACACAGTAGACTAAAGTGCGGTATATAGGGTAGGCTTGGATCACGACCGGTCAAAATAGGGTTGAATGGGGTTTGATGGATGGCAGGCAAAACGGGTGTCCATTTGGCGGCGCAGACTGCGCCACCGTCTAAGTTTCTCATCGTCGCGGCGATGGTCGTTCCGGTGATGGTGCTGTTCACGATCTGGGGCGGGGTTCCGGCAGGACAGACAACAGCCTTCTGGATTGGGATCGCGGTGCTGGTTACGGGGGTGGTGGGATTCCTGGTGCTGAGCTGGCATCTGCTGTACCGGCCGCTGTCTGCTGGGGTCAAGCAACCGGCGATCCAGCCGATTCCGGCGCGGGTGCGGCAGGCATTGGCGGCGCTGCTTGGGGTGGGGGCGCTGGCGATTGTGATCGGCGGGTTTTGGGATGAGGTCTGGCACCGGCTGTACAGCCTACCATTTGGGGATGATTTCTTCTGGCGTCCGCATCTACTGATGTACTTTGGCTTTCTGGTGGTGACACTGGTAGGGTTCGGCGGGCTGTATTTGATTTCAGCACGGGGCAAGGGGACATTTCAGCAGCGATTCCGGGCGAATCCGCTGGTGGGGATGCTGGTTCTAGTGGCGCTGCTGCTGATGGTGGTGCTGCCGGCCGACCCGATCTGGCACGGGATATACGGCGCGGACTTGACGGCTTGGAGCATCCCGCACCAACTGCTGTTCGTGTCGTTCGTGATGATTATGCTGGTGACGACGGCAATCCAGCTTTCGCTGGTTCCGCTGGGGGCATGGCGGAGTGTAGTGCGCCTGAACGGGTATGACGTGCTGCCGATCCTGATGTTCACAGCGGTGTTGATGGGGCCGCTGCAACTGTTCACGACCGATTGGGATCAGATCGACCAGATCGCATTCATCCGGGAGATGCGGCCGGATTGGGTGCTGATGGCGATCACGATGGCGATTGCAGCGTTCGCGGGAGCAGCGGCGGCGCGGAGCCTGCGGATGGTGGGGGCGGCGACGCTGACGGGGGTGCTGGCACTGGCGCTGCGATACGTCTTCATCCAAGTGTTTGCAGCACAGCAGGTGATGACGATTTCGGCGTGGGTGATGGCACTGCCGCCGCTGATCGCGCTGGATGTCTGGCTAGCAGGGGCGGCGCGGCGGGAGCGGTCACGCTGGTGGATGGAAGCGGCGGTGATGGGCGCGGCGGGGCTGCTGATCTCAATGCCGCTGATGGGACGGCTGTTCCCATATCTGGATGCATCGATCTCGGTGCTGGCGGTGGTGGGAATTGCGCTGGCAGCGGCCTGCGCGGCCTGGCTGGGCGCACAGGTCGGGGATGGGCTGGCGAGTGCGCCGCGACAGGTTGAGGCGGCGCGATCCGGGGCGCGGCTGATGGCAATCCCGGTGGGAGCACTGGCGGCGATGGTGGTGTTCATGGTGTTTTTCATCAGCACGGCGACCCCACCGGTGTAGGGATTAGGGATTGGGGATTGGTGGAGGCGGAAACTCGGCAGTGACCATGTGATAATGGAACTGGTCGCCGAAGTGAGCGATGAGGCGGCAGCGCACGCCAGATTCATCGACCGGCTGGCCGAGCAGCGCCGATAAGCTGGTGACACCCTTGCCGGTGATGCCGCAGGGAATGATTCCCTCAAAATAGGACAAATCGGTATTCACGTTGAGGGCGAAGCCGTGCTTGGTCACGGCTTTGACGCTGACGCGCACACCCATGGCGCAGATTTTGGCTTCGCCCGTGGGGGTATCGACCCAAACGCCGGTCAGGCCAGGGATGGGTTTGCCCACAACGCCGTAATCGGCCAGGGTGCGGATAATGATTTGTTCGAGGCCGCGCATGTAGCCGATGACATCGGCGCGGAGGGTTTCGGGGGCGCGGGGGAGCTGAAGGATGGGGTAGCCGACGATCTGGCCGGGGCCGTGGTAGGTGATATCGCCACCACGATCCACGCGGAAGACTTGAATGCCGCGGCAGGCGAGTTCGGCAGGAGAAAGCAGCAGATTCTCGTCATGGCCGGATGTACCGAGGGTATAGGTGGGGGGGTGTTCCAGCAGGAGGAGACGGTCGGGACTTTCGCCACGGGCGCGGGAATCGGCCAGGGCGTTCTGCCACTCCCAGGCCTGTTGATAGGGGACGCGGCCTGGCTGAAGGACTTCGCAGATGGGCAAGGCGTTCATCGGGGCGGGGTGCGGATTGGTCCGCGCAGGCAGGCTTCCAGGAAGGCGAAGGTCTGTGTGAGAGCAGCGCGTCCCTGCTGTTTGGTGAACTCGGTGGCATTCTCCGAAATGAAGTCATGACCGATACCGGGCAGAAGGACGAACTGGTGGGGGATTTTGCGGTTAGCAGATGCAGCGGCCAGCTCACGCTGGAGGTTCTCGATGACCGGGCGGGTGATATGGGGTTCTTCCTCACCATAGAAGGCCAGAACGGACGCGGTCGATTCGTGGAAGCGGCCCAGATAGCGCTGCGGAAAGCCGTAGAAAGAAACGGCGGCTTCGAGATCACGGCGGACGATGGCGGCTTCAAAGGCGAGACTGCCCCCCATGCCGATGCCGACGGCGGCGACATCGCGGTTGGTGTTGTGATGATCTTCGAGGACGCGCAGGGCAGCATCGATGCGGGGATAGCCACCATCGCCGAGGTTCTTGACGAGTTCCATGGCCTCCACGGGGGACTGGGTGGAACGGCCATCGAAGAGGTCTGGGACGATGACGTAGTATCCGGACTGAGCGAAGAGATTGGCCATGCGGCGGATGATGGGGGTGATACCCCACCAGTCATGGATCAGGGCGATGGCGGGGAAGAGGCGGCCCGTGACGGGATGCGCCCAATACGCAGGACTCTGGCGGCCGCCTTCGGCGACAATTTGGATATGGCCGCTGGTGATTCCGTACTCGATCCGGTTGGGGTCGTAGATTGGCATAGGCGGGCGCTTTCGTCCGGCTGATGGAGGTGATTATAACCAGGGAGGCTGGGTTGGGTATACTTGAAAGAAGTCGCTAGGAGAAAGCAGGCTTAAATGACCAAGAAAAAAGCGGGTAAATCGACCAAGAAGTCGGCAAAGCCGGCAGGGAACGCTCCACCAACGATGCCGGTTAGTGCAGAGCAGGTAATGCAGAATCTGGCCCGGATTCTGAACGAGCAGAATTTTGGCTCGATTGACGAAGCCAATGCGTTTTTAGAAGAGCTTATGAGTTCGACAGGTGGATTCGTACCAGCGATGAAACCGCGCTCGGCACTGGAAGAAGCACAGGGTTTGATCTACCAGGCCTGGGAATCGCCGAACCGGTCGCAGCGCATCAAGCTGGCACGGCGAGCACTGGAAATCTTACCCGACTGCGCGGATGCTTATGTGGTGCTGGCAGAGTTCAACGCAAAGACCCCAGCGGAAGCGAGAGCCTTATACGAGCAGGGGGTGAAAGCGGGTGAGCGTGCTCTGGCCGAAGCGGGTTATGAATTTAAGGAGCTGGTGGAACATTTTTGGGGAGTTGTGGAAACCCGCCCGTACATGCGCGCGGTTGGGACTGGCACAGGCGTTGTGGGCGTTGGGTGAGTTCGCACAGGCGGCTGACCATATGCGCGAGATGCTGCGGCTCAACCCCAACGACAACCAGGGGGTGCGTTATCTCCTGGTCACTCTGCTCACGCAGATGGGCGATGATGACGCATTGGAGAAGCTGTTGGCGCAGTATGCTGATGATTGGAGCGCAAACTGGAAGTATGCATCGGCGCTACAGGCCTTCCGCAAAGAGGGCAAAAGTCAGAAGGCTCAGAACCTGTTGAGAGACGCTATCGAGTGCAACCGTTTCGTACCGCTGTTCTTATTGGGACGGAAGCGCATACCGAGAACACTGCCGGCCTTCATCTCGCCAGGTCACGAGGATGAAGCCATTCACTACGCGACTGATGCGATCTCTGCCTGGCAGAATACTCCGGGAGCAATGGAGTGGCTGGCGGAAGTGCTGGTGCAAAGCCAATCTAAGTCAGAATAGGGTATTATCTGGCGCAGTGGTGGTGCGTTGATCCACACAGCAAAGCTGATGGCGCAAGACTATCCTCCTATACCGCTGCGCTCGGATCCGTGTTATTTTTCACTGCGCGGGCAGACACATTGGGCTGCGGCGCGGTGGACGGAAAGCGTATCATCTTGGACTGCGCGCTGATAACCGGTGTTCAGTTAAGGCCAGTTTTAGGTTTTTGGTGACAATGATAGGCGCAGAGAGATGAGGAGACAGGCTGTGATTGGAAGTAAGTACAAAGGTCTTCTACTGATTGGCGCGGTCATGCTCGTCAGCGGGCTGCTGATGACAGCCGTTCGCGGACAGTCTGCGGGATATTCGCTGCGGTTCTACGGCAATGGAACGGGAGACATTGACCGGGTGAAGATTCCGGTAGACCCGACCAACTCAGCCGACATCAGCGGCAGCTTCACCATCGAGTTCTTCATTCGGGTTAATGCGGGGGAAAACCGAAGCGGAGCATGCACGACAGGCGAAGCCGGCTGGACAAATGGGAATATTATCCTTGATCGAGATATTTTCGGTTCAGGTGATTATGGTGATTACGGCATTTCATTGTTCGGCCAGAGTGGGGTCATTGCCTTCGGCGTAACCCGGGACACGACCGGAGACACCATCTGCGGCACCCGGAATGTGGTCGATGGGAACTGGCATCACATCGCGGTGACGCGCGACTCGTCGACGGGGGCACTGGCGCTCTATGTAGACGGCGTGCTGGACGGAACAGCGAATGGGCCAACCGGGGACATCAGCTACCGGGATGGCCGACGCACGTCTTGGCCAAACGATCCGTTCCTGGTGATCGGGGCAGAGAAGCACGACTATTCCCGCGATTACCCATCTTACAGCGGCTGGTTCGATGAGCTAAGAATTTCGACCACCGTCCGGTATACGGCCACATTTACACCGCCGACGCAGCCATTTGTGCGCGATGACAATACCGCGCTGCTGTATCACTTTGACGAAGGAACGGGCGACCAGATCACGGACTCATCCGGGAATGGCACAAACGGTGTCCGGCGGCCAGGGGGTAATCCAGCGGGGCCGGAGTGGTCCACCCAGACGCCTTTCACGGCCTTGTCGCCAACAGCGACTCCGAGGACGCCAACCTTAACTCCAACCGTGACGGCGTCGCGAACCCCCACCGCGACGCCATCACGAACCCCGACGACGACACCCACTGTGACGCCGTCACCGACCCCAACGGTGACGGCGTCTTCGACTCCGACACTGCCGCCTCCGACTTCCACTCCCACGATGACGCCCTCTGAAATGCCGACGCTGCTGCCAACACTGGAGCCAACTGCTCTGCCGACGCTGGAACCCAGCCCGATGCCAGCAGGGGCGCGCTTGATGGTACTGGTCGCGCCGGAGACAGGGGGCGCTGGTACCACGGTGACGGTGACGCTGCGGCTGGAAGGCGCACAGGATATTTATGGGCTGCAGGCTGACTGCCGGGTTGATCCGGCAGTGCTCGGCGGGACGAGCCGGATGGATGGTGAGGTGTTCTCCAGCAGCGACAGCTTCTACGTTGACACCGGATACCAAGCGGACGGACATTGGCAGGTGGCGGCCAGCCGCCTGAACCCGGCGCCGTCCTTCACGGGAGATGGCACGGCTTTCAGCCTGAACTATGTGGTTGTGGGGGTGGGGCACAGCGCGATCACCTGTGAGGCGGTGGCGGCGAACAGCGACGGGCGGAAGCTGGAGCTGACGATCAGCGGCGCAGCTTTCCACGCAGAAGGTACTCCTCCCGAAACGCTGACGCCAGTTCTTCCTACGGAGACGGCGACAACGCTGCCGCTGGCTCCTACCGAGACCCCAACGAGGACACCTATGCCAGCGACTGAGACGCCGACTGTGCCCCCTGCTCCGGGAGCTGTCTCCGGGGAAGTGGCTTACCAGAACGGGGGCGACGCGGCGGGGATCACGGTCATGCTGATTTCAGGGCAGTCGATCATCGACGGTATGGTGACGGCGGCAGATGGGCTGTACACCTTCACGGGCGTTGCGCCGGGCGAGTATCTACTGCTGGCGGATGCCCCCGGCCATCTGGCCGCGGCGCAGATGGTACGGGTCAGCGCGAACGAGGGAACCAGTGCGCTGACGATGGTGCTGCTGGCGGGCGATACGGATGACAACCAGGTGATCGACCTGGCAGATGCCGGGTTTATCGGCGCGAACTTCGGGTTGGGCGCTGGTATCGCGCCAGCGAATGCTGATCTGAACACTGACGGGGTGGTGAACATCATCGATCTGACGCTGGTGGGAGGCAATTTCGGCAAGTCGGGGCCGGTGATCCAGCCGTAACGAGAGGGTCTTGATCTCGATTAGACGGGACGGTCCGCAGGGGGCGTCCCGTTTGATTCAGGGGCTAGAGGTTTAGGGCGTAGGTTTCGACGGCGTAGCCATCTGGCTCGGCATCGGGGCCGAGGACGCGGGCGGTCTCATCGGTGACGGTCAGCAGCAGGGTGCGGAAACCTTCACGGTGCATCCAATCACGCAGGGCGGTGACCATTTGGGCGGTGAGGGGTTTGGGCGACCAGAGGGCAATTTCCGCAGTCCGGGGGGCGTAGAGAAGCGGCTGGCTGTGGACGAGCGCTTCCTGGCCGGAGGCAGAGAAGGTCACGCGATAGACTTTACGCTGGCGGATTTCTGGGATGGCATCCCAAGTTCGCGGCCAGAGCGTTTCCCACTGCTGGCGAGCGCTGCTGATGCGTCCGACCGGCATAAACCAGCGAGCGATCTGGTCCGCAGCGGGGTTGGTATGATCGACGACCCGGTAAAAGCCCTGACCGGAGCGCGCTGGGAGCGCACAGCGTCTGACGAGGGCCAGCGGGGCCATACTGTGGCGGGTATACAGGTCACTGGCAGCAGCGTCTCCAACCACAGCCGAGGCGGTCAAGCGGGCGCATTTGAGGGCAGCGGCCTGTTCACAAAGCGCGTGGATTAGGTCGGTTTCCGCGCCGGAGGTGGCGAAGGCCGGATCGACCAGCAGGTGAGCCAAGTGGAGATGGTCGCCAAAGGGTTCAGGTTCACGGCCAATATAGGCTTCGGCACAGGCGATCACCCGGCCGTCGTGTTCGGCGACGAGGAGGAGGCCTGCTCCTAAGAGCAGATGGCAGAGGTGGATCGAGGCGGTTTCGACGCTCATCCAGGGACCGCCGTGAAGCCAGCGCTCATAGATGGTCAAGGCGGCATAGGGGACATCTTCAACATGGCCGGTGGAATCCAGGCGCTGCCAGACGCCGATACGGGACTGAAAGAGAGCGCTGATGGCAGCGGCATCGTCAAGAGCGGCCGGGCGAATGTGAGGGGCGGTCATGCGCTGCGCGTATCCTATGCGCTGGTGAATAGATAACCCAACACATCTGATTATAGCGCGAGTGGGGGAGCGACGCGCAGGCCGAAGCCGGCGATTCATCTACGGCCACGGCCTCTCGGCGCATCATCTTGCAGCGCGGCCTCCAGTCCCTTATGGCAGAAGCGCCGCCAGGTTCGACGCATTATCGATTCGCTGATGCTTAGTTTATCTCAACCCGTCAGGTTAATCTTGTCCGCGCACCAGGCTGTTTCAGTGAGCAGTCTTCAACTGCCGGTGATGGATGACATAGACCGCATCCATTCGTTCCAGGAGCACGCGGCGATGGGTGAACATCAACAAGCTTTTGCCCGCTGCGGCTTGGAGAACGGTCTCCAGCACAGCGCGCTCGGTCACGAGATCAAGATTCGCTGTGAATTCATCGAGGATGAGAACCGGCGCGTCCTTGAGCAGCACGCGAGCCAGCGCGATCCGCTGCCGTTCTCCCCCACTCAAGCGCATACCATCCTCACCAACTATGGTGTCGTACCCGTCCGGGAGCGACTGGATAAAATCGTGGATGTGCGCGGCACGAGCCGCTTGCTCGACTTCGGCAAGACTGGCACTTGGGCATGCTAGATGGATATTATCCCGAATGGTGGTGTTGAAGAGATGCGTGCGCTGCGGCATCACGCCGAAGACTGCGCGCAGGTCAGCATGAGCATAGTCGCGCAGTTCATGCTCGCCCAACCGGATCGAGCCGCTCTCATATTCCCAGAAGCGCAGCAACAGGCTCGCCAGGGTGGATTTCCCCGCTCCGCTGGCGCCAAGGACAGCGATGCGCTGCCCAGGGAGCAATGTTAGGGATATTTCCTGCAGAACCGGCGGCAGATCAGGTGCGTAGCGAAAAGTGACGCGGTCGAGCTGAAGCGTAGGGCGTTCGGGGATAGGCGCAGGGGAACTGCCCGATTCTGTCACGGCGGGTGGCAGGTCGGTGATCTCAAAGAGGCGTCCAGCGGCACTGCGCGCTGCGCCTAGCTGAAGCGCCGCTTGCGACAGCGGCATGAAGGCTTCAAAGACTGCCGTTGTTGCCAGCATCAGAGTCGCTAGATAGATGCCATCCACGCGCGGCACTGCGACCGCGAGCACCAGCACCGCCGCCCCATGCGTGAGCAGCACCATCAGCGCGGTTTGCAGGGCATCTATGCGGTTATTTTGGCGCTCGGCTTGAGCTGCTTTCTCGCTCAAGTGGGCGATCTGTTCGATTTGGGTATGCTGCTGCCCATAGACGACGCTTTCTGCCATTCCCTGGACGGCATCCACCAGCGCGGCATTCAACGCGGCGCGCGTCTGCACGCGCTGGTCACCACTGGCTTCACTGCTCCATGCGGAAAGCAGCGGAAGCCCGACCGCTGCGGCCAGCATGAACAGCAGCGCTGTCGCTGCAATGAGCAGATCGAACCGGCCTAGGAATGCGGTCAGCGCCAGCAGGCTGACCAGCGCCACGAGCGGCGGCGCCGCGCCGCGAAGCAGCACAAACTGCAAGCTCTCAATATCCGTTACCGCGCGGCTGAGCAGATCACCGCTGCGCTGTGACATCAAGCGAGCAGGTGCAAGCGGTTCGATACGGCGGTAGAAGTTCACGCGCAGTTCTGCCAGCAGCCGAAAGGTCGTCTCGTGGGATACCAACCGCTCCAGATAGCGAAAGACCGCGCGGGCGATCCCAAAGAAGCGTACCCCGACCACGGCGACGCCCAAGTCGGCAATTGAGGGGTGGAGGCTGGCGGCACTGATCAGCCAGGCTGACAGGGCCATCAGGCTGATACTGCTGAGGATGGTCAGCGCACCAAGGATGACCGCCAGCAGGATGCCGCGCCAAAAAGGGAGGAGCAGGCTCAACAGACGCAGCAGAGGATCACGATGCATACGTTGTTTCACCTGTATACAGCTTGAGCAAGGCGTGATAGCTGCCGCGCTGTGCCATCAATGCCGCATGTGTGCCTTGTTCGACGACCTCTCCGCCATCAATGACAACGATGTGGTCAGCATGCAGCACGGTTGATAGGCGATGCGCGATGAGCAGCACTGTCTGCCCTGGCGGACGGTTGTGCAGCGCTTGGATGATATTCGCTTCGCTGTCAGGATCGAGCTGCGAGGTTGGCTCATCCAGGATCAGCAGTCGGGCCTGACGCAGGAATGCTCGCGCGAGGGCAACACGCTGCGCTTGTCCACCGCTCAGGCGCAGGCCACGCTCACCACAAGCGGTTTCGTATCCCTGCGGAAGCTCCACGATGAAGTCATGCGCTCCTGTGCGCTTGGCCGCCTGGATGACATCCTCCATTGGCGCGTCGGGGCGGCTGAAACGAATGTTATCTGCAATCGTGCCGTTGAAGATATAGGGCGACTGTGACACATATCCGATCTGCTGCCGCCATGCTTCCGGGTCGATCCGCTCCAGATCGACGCCGTCCACCATGATCTTGCCCGCGCTCGGCTGCAAAAACCGCAGCAGCAGATTGGCGATGCTGGTCTTGCCCCCGCCGCTGATCCCCACCAACGCTATCAAGCTGCCCGGCTGAACCTCAAACGTGACTCCCTTCAAAACGGGGCGTCTACCCTGCTCATATGCAGCCGAGACTCCCTCAAAACGGATTTGCATCCGTTCGGGGACGGCTTCGACTGTGCCGGACGCGGGCAGCGGCGCGTCAAACACTTGGTACAACCGCTCCGCTGCGGCTTTGCCTTCGGTCGCATTGTGGAAGCGCGCGCCCAGCGTCCGCAGCGGGAAATAAAACTCCGGCGCGATCATCAGTAGGAACAGCGCGGGCTGAAACCCGATGTAGCCGTTAATCAGGCGGATGCCGATTTCGACGGCGACAATCGCCACGCTGAGAGTTGCCAGCAGCTCTAACATGAACGCTGATAGGAACGCGACCCGCAGCACCCGCATGGTTGCCTGGCGGAACGCACCCGTGATGCGGCGGATGGTTTCGACTTGGTGGGTGCTGCGGTTGAACAGTTTGAGTGTGGTCAGCCCCTGCATCACGTCAAGGAAGTGTGCACCGAGCAGCCGCATCTGCGTGAACTGCTGTTTCGCCAGCAGTCCCGAGGCCATACCGATCAACGCCATGAAGAACGGGATCAACGGCGCAGTGACCAGAAGGACGAAAAATGTCAGCAGATCGATTGGCAGGACGACGATGAGGATGAGCAGGGGCAGAAAAAGCGCATTTGCCAGCGCGGGCAGATATTCGCGGAAGTAGCCGTCCAGCTTCTCGACACCCTCGGTCAAGCTGAGCGCCAGATCACCGCTGCGTTCAGCGCGCGTGAAGATGGGGCCGAGGGCAGAGAGGTGTTCGATTGCGCGCACCTGCAAGTGCTGCTTCATCGTGACTGCCACCTGAGCGGCGGTCTGACTGCCCGTGAAAACCAGCGCCGCCCGCGCCAGCACAATCGCGAGCGCGCCGAGCAGCAGCGGCATGACCTCCGGCAGCCCACGGTGTCCGTGAAACACCTCGTCGATAATGCGGCTCAGAATCAGCGCCTGTGCGATGACGAACAAACCGGCTGCATTCTGCGTGATGAGTGTGAACAGTAAAAAACGGCGCGCAGCAGGATGCGCGCGCACCTCGGCGAGCAAGCGCGCATCTAAACTGCGCTGGCGGCGTGGTGGGTTCGGCTGCGAAGTGCTTTCACTCATCAGAACAGTACACGCGACTCTTGACGCTTTTCTGTTCTCCCGCGTCAAGAGTCGCAGTTGTACTGAAGGTGAGACTAATATTCAAGATGTGATTCGCTGGTCAGGCGCTTGCGGAACACCCAATATGTCCACGCCTGGTAGAGGAGTACGATGGGAACCATCGTCAGCGCAATCACCGTCATGACCTGGAGGGTGTAGGCGCTGGAAGAGGCGTTGTAGATGGTCAGGTCATACGCCGCACCGAGGCTGGAGGGCAGCACACGCGGGAACAGTGTACCGAAGATCAGCGCAACGACGCCGACGATAGTCACACCGGTGCTGATGAATGCCCGACCAAAGCGCTGCTGGAACAGCATGTAGCCTGCTGCCAGCAGTCCACCGACAGCCAGCACCAGCCCGCCGACATTGGCCACATTCAGGCGTTGAAGGATGTCCGTTTCAGCCGCAGTGTAGACGACAAAGCCAACTGCCAGCACGACAACGAGCAGCCAAACGCGCCGGACGATTTGCATAACGCGGCTGTGCACTTCTCCATCTGTCTTCAAGGTGAGGAACAGCGCGCCGTGCAGGATAAACAGCGTCAACGTGACTAACCCGCCGAGCAGCGCATAGGGGTTGAGCAGATCGAAGAAGCTGCCGACATAGGTCATATTGGCATCCAGAGCCACGCCGCGCAGGATGTTACCGAACGCCACGCCCCACAGCAGCGCCGGTAGGAAGCTGCCAATGAAGATTGCCCAGTCCCACAGCGCACGCCAGCGTGGATTGGCATCCTTGCTGCGGAACTCGAAGGCGACCCCGCGCAGGATGAGCGCCATCAAGATCAAAAACAGCGCCAGATAGAACCCGCTGAACAGCGTGGCATACCAATTCGGGAACGCAGCGAACATCGCGCCACCAGCAGTCAGCAGCCACACTTCGTTTCCATCCCAGACGGGGCCGATGGTGTTGATGACGAGACGCCGTTCGCGATCATTCTTGGCGACGAACGGAAGCAGAATACCAACACCATAATCAAACCCTTCAAGGAACAGGAAGCCTGTGAAGAGGACTGCGATCAAGATGAACCACAGGGTTTGCAGATCCATCAGCTTTCTCCTAATTAGTAAGCGCCCTTGTACTGCGGCGCGGTGTCGGTGGGTGCGGTTAAATCAACTTTGCCACCCCAAGGAATTTGGGAGCTGCCGTCTAGTTCCTGACGGGCGAATTTTTGCAGCAGGTAGATGTCTGCAATCATCAGCAAGCCGTACAGCAGGGTGAAGCCAACCAGCGAGATCAGCAGCATTTCCGGGGTGACGTTTGGCGATACTGCCTGATCGATGGTCATCAACCCTTGCACGATCCACGGCTGCCGGCCAACTTCGGTGAGCATCCAGCCAGTGGTATTGGCGAGATATGGCAGCAGCAGCGCGGGGATGAACAAGCGCAGCAGCCATTTGCCTTTGCCCGCCGGGAATTGGTGACGGAAAAGCTGGAACAGGCCGAGCAAACCAAGCAGGAACATCAGCACACCTGCGCCAACCATGGCACGGAAGCTCCAGTATGTCAGCCAAATCGCTGGCGGCACGTAGTTGCCCGGCCCATACTGCTGTTCATATTGTGCCTGGAGGTCATTGATGCCCTGTACTTTGCCATTCGGTGTGTTGTAGGCCAAGAAGCTCAGCAGGGATGGGATGCGTATGTTGACTATCGATGTTCGGTCTGCCTCGTTGCCGATCTGGAACATGGACAGCCCGGCTGGGTCTTCCGCTTCCCACAGCCCTTCAGCAGCAGCCAGTTTCATCGGCTGGGTGTCTGCCATACGCTGCCCCTGCGCGTGTCCAAAGATCATCGTCCCCAACACAGCGATTGTTCCCACAGTCAGGGCGATGCGCGTGGAAGCCAGGAAAGCATCTCAATTTTTCTGACTGCGCAGGAGGTGGAAGGCACTGATTCCCAAGATGAAAAAGGCGGCGGTCGTCAGCCCACCCAAAGCGACATGCGGGAACTGAAGCCAGACATTCGGGTTAGCGATCAGAGCGAAGAAGTCGGTCATCTCCGCACGGCCGCTTTCTGCAATCCGGTAGCCAATTGGGTTCTGCATGAATGAGTTGGCGACCAGAATCCAGAAGGCGGAAATATTGGCGGCAAGTGCGACCAGCCAGATCGATGCCAGGTGGATTCGTTTAGGGAGTTTATCCCAACCAAAGATCCACACGCCGAGGAACGTCGACTCGATGAAGAAAGCAACCAACGCCTCCACTGCCAGCGGCGCTCCGAAGATATCTCCGACAAAGCGCGAGTATTCTGACCAGTTCATGCCAAACTGAAACTCTTGCACAATGCCGGTCACCACTCCCATAGCGAAGTTGATCAGCAGCAGTTTGCCCCAGAACTTCGCCATCTGTTTGTAGCGTTCGTCTTTCTTGACTACGTAGATCGTCTGCATTAGAGCGACGAGGATGGACAGTCCCAAGCTGAGCGGGACAAAGAAGAAGTGGTAGACTGTCGTGATGCCGAACTGCAAGCGTGCTAATGTCAATGCATCCATAGGTACTCTCTCTGTGTCATTTCTTACACCACATTTCCTGAGTATTGAGCAAGCGAAGGCTTTATTAGGAGTGTCGGTTGTCATGAAGAAATGGGTACTTCTTTCTTGTATGACGGTTCCTTACGCTGAAAATCATGGGGCGACCTCATCTGTGGAGGGTAAGAGGTTCGCATAACCCCCGATGATGAGAGGCTGCTCCTGCGTCATCGTTAAAATGATTTGCGCAGCCACACTCGAAAACGAGGGAAGCAGATTCGCGAAAGAACTGATTGAGCATCTCGCGGGCCTGCTCAATGTGATATAATAATTATTGATAAGACTTATGCGGCTGACTGAAGGACAAGGGGCCGGCCATCAACACAGCACAGAAGCGCGCCAGCACAAAGACAAACGTTAAAGGGCGACCCGGATTGGATCGCCCTTTTGATTCGTGGTGAGGGATGAGCAGGACGCTCAACCACTCAAATAAGTCTGCAGCGCCTGCTCGACCGCAGTTTGGTCGAGCGGCCCAACCCACTTCTGGATGGTATTCCCCTGAGGATCGACCAGGACATACTGGGAACGATCCGTTAGCCCGAAGCGCTCCCGCGCCTCGCGCGTCACCGCGAGATCCACATTGAGATGGATGAAATCGATACGGTCACCGAAGGTTTCTTGAAGCCCATACACGATGGGCGCATTGCGGTTGCAGGTCGTTCACCAGTTGGCATAGGCGTTGATAAACTGAGGACGTCCTGTGCTGGAAATCAGCGACAAGTCTTGCTGCGGATACAACCCGCCGTCATCTGAGGGGCCGATGATGCTGTTCGACCTAGAAGATGGGCCTAATGAGCTGCTGGGGGCACAAGCGGCCAGCGCCAGCCCGCCAAGGATACCCAACAGCAGCAGTCGAAGCAGTGTCTTCAACGTCAAGCGCGATTCCTTTCACCTAGTGGACTAACGAACGGTATCACTGGGCCAGGGCTGGGATTGGACGATGACATCCCAGCGACCCGCGGTCAAGGATTCAACGTAGATGCACATCCGCCAGTCAATCGACACATCGGCGGCGCTCAGGGTCACGTCTTCTAGACGGACGCCGGTATTCCGCAGGATGACGATGGGCGTGGCTTCGTCACGCTCGCCCATGACCAACTGCGCGGCAGCACAGAGGGTATCGGCGATTCCGCGCTGAGTGACCTGCATCGGGTTGCCGAACAGATCGACCTTGCCACGCTCGTCCTGAACGGGGCGGAAGCCGGCTGCGGCCAGCGCGACGCCGGTCGTCCCCAAACGTCCGGGGATCAGCCAACTGTCGGTCAGAATAATACCCACATCCGCGCCAGGAAGTTCACGCAGTCCTTGACGAATGCGGCGGGCAGATTGGTACGGGTCCGCCGGAAAAAGCACCGCATACCCGCTGGGAATATTGGAACGGTCGATGCCTGCGTTGGGCTGGATCATGCCGTGGTGCGAGGTGAGCAAAAAGCCCTGGATGCCGCCGAAGATGTGCTCAGCTTCCTGGAGCACCAACTGGGCGATCTGGGGGTTCATCCGGTAGCGTTCGGCCAGGGCCTCGGCCTCCCGGCTGACGGTGACAGCGGCCAGTTCGACGACGCGGCCTTCGCTGATGGCCGTATACTTGCTGGAGATGGCGACGATATCCCCATCTTGCAGGGTTTCGCCCGCTTCAGCGATGGCATCGACCAGGGTGCGGTGCAGGTCAAAAGCCTGTTTGTGGACGGGGGCATGAATGGGGATGACGGTCAAATAGGGCTGCGGCATTGAAGCGTTTTTCCTAGTGAACCAGCAGAATGGAGGCATTATAATCCGCGGACGCTTATTCAACAGGCTCAAAATGATGTTCTAGCGGGGCAATTGGCGGTGAAACCCTAAAAGATCGCCCACCGAATTTTGTTTTGTGTTATTGTAATGGGCAAACACAGGATCAACAGCGCTTGTGTCTAATTTATTGGCTTTTTCTGCTGTTCAAGTCAGGTTATGCCCTACCAAGCTCCGAATTACCCCGATGTACTGGGCTATATCACCGATGGCAAACAGGCCACCATCGGAATAGTGCAGGCGGCGCTGGCGGTGCGCCCGCCGATTGTGCGGGCTGGGCGCGCGTTTGCGGCCATCGTGATGCTCCAGAACCTTTCGGATGCTAATGTTGATATCACAGCAACAATTCAACTCCCGGCTAAAGATGCAGCGCGCAAAGCGGACCGCTTCCGCTGCAAGGAGCCGAGCGCCAGCTTCGTCCTCGGCCCGGCGGAGGTTGGCTACTTAGTCATACCGGTTGATTCGGCGCCAGATACCGCACCGGGACGGGATTACAAACTGGGCGTGGATTTGAATGTGGCGACGTTGAGCAAACCGCGCCGCATCCGCACGACGGATGTCGAGGCGGAGGTCAACCTGGATTACTACTTCTTCCTGCCGGAAGAAACCATCCTGCGGATCATCGCGCTGAAGATGCTGACCTTCTCGGCTGTTAAGCGAGGGCTTATGGGCACGACGCTGGAAGCCCCGTTTGGCGTGGCACCGCCGCAAGTCCAACCAAATCGCCAGGTGCAGCCGGGCTGGTTCAGTCTGTGGTCGCTGAGCGCCAACAGTGATGCCCGCCCGCTGCTGGAACGCTACCGCAAGACGCTCCAGGACGAAGTACTGCCCCGGCTTGATCCACCGGCACTGTTCCGAAGTCTCTACCCGGTGACCGAAGGCCGCATCAAGCCGTACTACAAGGTTGAAGCGGTTGAGGTGTACTTCATCACCAAGCTGCTGGTTTCGATCCTACAACTGGCGCCGCAGCCACCGGACCAGTACGCTTACCCTGAAGAGGATGAATACACCATCGCCACGCTGCTGCGGACAGGCTGGCCGACGGATGGAAGCCCGATTCCACTGCCGCACTGGTGCCGGGGGCTGCTGCACATGCTGGGTGTTGACGAAGAAGCGACGCGCAACCCGGTGATGGCGTTAAGCGGCCCGCTCTACGACGATCTGCTGCGAGATGCGATTACCCACGGCTTCCGACTGATCAGCACCGCGACCCGCCGGGACATGGGCAGCACCGACGAACTGCTGAAGTACACCGATTACCTCATCCGCACGCTGCGGCGACCGCGGCAGAGACTCACCATCCGCGACCTGTACATGCCGCTGGTGCTGGGGGGCGTCATCGTGTCGGAGCAAGTTCACCTACCCAAGGACGAACCGCTGCGCCGCCTGCATGACCTGACTACGCTGCTGGATAAGCGCGAAACCTCCGAGCGAACCGAGCAGAATGCTTTTGTATTCCAGGTCGCGGATGACGTCACCGACTGGGCCTCACGGCCATACCGCGACTGGATGTGAACACCTCGCCAGACATTTCAAACCAACTTCCAACCCAGTTTTCGGATATTGTTCAGGAGCACGAACAACATCCGAAATTTGCTTTGGACTATAATGTGATGAATGGGAATGGCTAAGGGCGGAGGGCTGCGCGTGTCGGAGACGAACCTACCGGATATTTTGGGGTACATCACAGGCGGCGCGCGCTATAACGCCAATGTGGCCCAGTTGGCGCTGGCGATCCGGCCCAGGGTGGTGCGGGCTGGACGCAGCTTTGAGGCCATCCTGCTGGTGCAGAACGCTTCTGACGCCGACGTAGATGTCACCGCCACGCTTCAGCTCCCCGAATACGATGCCCAGAAGAAACCCAAGCGCTTCGTCACCAAAGCCGGGCGGCTGGTGATCGGCCTGCGACCCGCTGAGGTTGGGTATGTGGCGCTGCCTGTTTCCTGCCTGGCGGATACCGCCATCAGCGACGCCTATAAGATCGGCATGGCGATTGACGTCAAACCGCTGGCGAAACCGCAGCGCGTCCGCTCGGCGGAAGGCGGAGGCGAAGTGGCAGTCGAATACATCAACGAAGAGGCGCTGGTACGCATCAACGAACTCAAGAAGCTGACGTTCTCGACAGCGCGGCGCGGTCTGGTCGGAAACCAGATCGAGGCGGCCTTCAGCGTGCTTTCGGCACAGCAGATGGGGCAGGTGGTGGACTTCAAGCCGGGCTGGTTCAGCCTGTGGAATATGAGCGATCACCTGGATGACCATCTGCTGGCGCACCAATACCGGGAAGTGCTGCAAACGAAGGTACTGCCACGTCTGAAGCGCGAACAGCTCTTCACACCGCTGCTGGCGGCGACAAAGAAATTCTTCGGCGGGAGCCGCTTCCCGCTGGAAGAAGTTGAGTCTCATTTCATCACCAAGCTGCTGGTTTACGTGCTGGAGATGGCAACGCCGTCCGAGCGCAACTTCGACGGCATGATGGACGAAGCCTACAACGTAAACCGGCTGCTGTGGAGCGCGGAAATCAGCGATCAGGCATTCAAACTGCCGAGCTGGTGCCGGGGAATGATTCGCATGTTAGACCGCAACCCGCAGGTGGCATCCGCGCCGATTCAGGCGCTCTCCACGGTGCTGTATGACGAACTGCTGCGGGACGCCATGCGCTACGCCTTTAAGAGCATCACTGACGTGACTACTGAGACGCTCGGCAGTGAAGACGAGATCGAGGCGTATATCGAACGGGCGATCACGCGCGTCACGCAGGATACCGACGCGCTGACCGCCGCTGAAGTGTACCTGCCGATGGTGGTGGGCGGGCTGCTGGTGTTTGACCGGGCGCTGCTCAAAGACGAGAAGATGGGCGATGTACTGGAGAAATTCGCGGAAGTGCTGGAAGGCCGCCGCAAATCCGCGGAGGAAGACAGCGCAGAAGTTCTCCAGTTAGCCCAGCAGATGCTAGACCGCGCGTACCAGAAATATACTTTCCGAGCGTAAACCATGTTGCGAGAACAAACCAACCGGATTGAACCGCTTTACCCCGATGTGCTGGGCGCGATCACTGGCGGCCGGCGCATCAGCATGGATGCGCTCCAGTGCGCCTTAGGCATCTTCCCTAAGCGAACCTTCGTCAACCAGCCGGTCGAAGTGATCCTCATCCTGCAAAACATGGTTGACCAACCGATGCAGATCAAGGTCGGCTTACAGCTTCCCACGCTGGACCGGAAAGGCCATCCGGTGGTGATCGACACGCCCAAAAAGCTGATCACACTGGGGCTGCGACCTGGCGAGGTCGGCGTGCTGAACATTCCCATCGTAGCGCTACCCCCCACCGCACCGGGGACGCAGTTTCCGGTGCGCGTGGCCGTCCGCTACCGGACGCCGGCAGAGGGCAATGCCGTCCGCCCGCCGACGGGCGGCGCACCGCCGTCGGTGCTGAGCATCTCCAGCTTCAAGCTCCAGGCGCTGCGCGAGGTCGAGTTCATCGCCCACACCTGGAACGAATCCACCGATGTGATGACGACCTACTTCGACATCGCACCCAACCGGATGCCCCCGACCCGGCTCGATCTGCGGGTGCGCTATGAGAGTTTGTGGACGATGGAGGAGATGGCCGAGGAGCGGGAACTGGCTCAAGCCAAGCTGGAAGATGCCCGCCGGGTGGCAACAGGGATGACGCGCAGCGTGGTCTACCGGCCGCTGCTGGCGGCGGTCGAGGAACGCTTCGGCGAACGCGGACTGCCGCTGCACCCCGGCGAGGTCAAGGCTATCGCCAAGATGATGACTTACACCCTCGACGAAGGGCTTGATCTGGAGCCAGGATTCTCGTTGGAAGGGAGCCGCTGGTTCCAGACGCTGTGCCAGGTGCTTGCCCACGATCCCGGATTGGAACACGAAGACCGAGGCGCGCTGGCGGTGCGCTACCTCTTCGAAGCGGCGCTTTATGACGCCATCGTGCTGGGCTTCGCCACCATTGATCCGAAGGTGAAGGAAAACTTGGGCGATCTGGCCGAGCGCAAGAACTATGCTAACCGGGTGCTGACCTGGTTCGCCGGACAAGGTGAGCCGGACCTTAGCTATGTCTATCTGCCGCTGGTGATGGGCGGCGTGGTGGTGAACATGATTGTCACCAACAAGGGGGACAACCCCTGGGTGATGGTCGACGAATTGAACGAGGCAACGCGCGGGCGCGTCCGGCTGGTGAGCGGCGAAGTGGTGACGATCTTCAAACTGATGGACGCGCTGCTGGCTCAGGCAGAGGATGCGCTGCGCCGCGCTCGCATCCCCCGCTGAGCACGATGTGGATCGAAGGATTGGCTTTCGTTACGCGGAGCGCCGCCGGCCGGCGGCGTTTCTTCATCGATGGTCTCGGCTTCCCCCAGGACTTAAGTAACACTATTCAAATGGTTTCACGGTGTACTCTTTGTGCTGCCGGCGTCAAAATTTTCCTATACTGATTTATAGAGTGCAGGATGTCCGCCAAAGGGGGAAATATGGCTGTCGATCCGAAAGCCCTGTTTGAACAGGGTGTGATCGCCATCCGCGAAGAGAAGAATCTGAGCAAAGGGCGTGACCTGCTGATGCGGTCACTCCGCGCCGACCCACGCAACGAACAGGCTTGGCTGTGGCTCTCGCGCACGACCAACGACACAGCTAAACGGGTGCAGTGCCTCGAAAAGGCGTTGAGTCTGAACCCGGACAACATCCAGACACGCCAGACCATCGACAAGCTCAAAGCGACGCTGACCTCGGCTCCGAGGGTGATGAGTGCAGCCGCAGCGGCTCCAGCAGCGGACATCGAAGCGGCTCGACCGGCCACGCCGCGATCCAAGCCGGAGGCAGCGGCAGAACCGGCCCAGCGGCAACCTGAAGCGTCCCCACCCAAACGACGCAAGGCCGATCCAGGACGGATCGAGCAGTTGATGAGCCGGGCGCAGGCATACCTAGACAAGGAAGACATTGACAACGCGCTGGAAAACTGGCTGCGCGTGCTGGAAATCCAGTCCGACCATGAGATAGCGCTGCGCTATGCGGTCAAGTACCTGACCAAGCAGAAGATGTCCGAAGATGCGTTCGATCTGCTGAAGCAGGCGATTGATGACGGCACGCCGAATCCGGCAATCTACCTGACAGCTATCGAACTGGGGCGGCGGTTACAGCAGGACGCAGCAGTCGATGCACTGCGGGAGAAGCTGGCTGCGCTGCCGACGGCGGATGAGACGGTGGTCGCGCAGACCATCGACAGCTACCTGGAGCGCGATCTGGTCTTGCAGGCGCTCGACCTGCTCCAGAAGGCAGTCGAGGCGCATCCGAAGAGCCAGAAGCTGGCGATCCGGCTGGCGCGGATTTACGACCGGCTGGAACGCCGCGCTGAAGCGGCTGAATGGTACGAGCGGGTGCTGCGGCTGGGGGCGCATACCCCAGAAGGCAAACAGGCTGACAAGCGGCTGTCAGAATTCACACCGCAGCTCACGGACCAGGAACGCGGCAGCATGGTGCTGGCGCTGCGCGAGGCGTTGGGCATCGGGGTGTTCATCCTGGTGCTGGCTTGGCTGGATGCCGGGCTGAACTTCGCCAACATGGGGCCGGCCCGGTGGCTGGGCGTGCTGGCGGGATTCGTCGGCGCGTATCTGCTGGTGACAGCCATTTCATCGCCGCAGCAAAGACCGCTTGCGGGCTGGTTGGGCGGCAAAGTCCCGCCGGAGCCAGAGCCGCTCAAAGACGAGTTCAACAACTTGGTCACGCTGGAAAGCTCCAAAATCCCGATTCTAGGCACGGCGACACGGGCGGGTTTAGGACTGGTGGCGGTCATCCTGCTGGGGGCGTCGCTGTGGCTGGTCTTCCGGCACACCATCGAAGTGGCAACCGATCCAAACCCAGCGCCCTTCTATATCCCGACGTTCAACGAGATGTTCGGGGTCGAGTAATCCACCACCCCAGAGGAGAAACCGCTCATGATCGGAGCAATGATTACGCTGATCCTGTTCGTGTTGGGGTTGGTGCTGGCGATCTTCCTGCGGTCGCTGGTGTTCCCGACGCCGATCAGCGATACCAAACAGGTTCGCTACGGCACGTTTCCGGGCATCACCATTCTGCTGATCTTCATCAACGGCTTGGTCTTCGCCATCTTTCAGGCGTCCAACTACTACCAGGGCATTCTGGCGGTGAGCAACGGCAATCTGGGCGAAGGAGCGCGGCTGCTGTACCAGTACGGCGTACAGGTATGGACGTATGGCTACCGGGAAATCTTCGTCCATGAGAGCGTGGGGATCGGAGCGCTTTCGGTCTTCACGAGCATGTTCATGCACGCGGATATGTGGCACCTGATCGGCAACATGATCGCGCTGTGGACGTTTGGCCGCCGGGTAGAGGACATCTGCGGGCTGTGGCGCTACCTGCTGTTCTATCTGCTGTCGGGGATGATCGCCATCATCGGATGGGATGTGCTGACGTTCCAGCCGAACGATCTGCCGGGCATCGGGGCATCCGGGGCTATTGCTGGGGTGATGGGGGCATACTTGATCCTGTTCCCTGGGGCGCTGATCCTGTGCTTCTGGGGGATCGGGATCGTGCTGCGGCTGCCGGTGGTGGCGATCCTAAAGCTAGCGGGGGTGAAGGCGGTCGAGGAAGCGCGGCTGTGGCGCTGGACGTTCCAAATGCCGGCCTGGATTTTCCTGATCCTGTGGTTGGTGATGAACACGCTGCCATCCCTGGAGCAGATCGCCCAGCCGGGGACAAGCTTGGGCGGGGTGAACACCATCGCGCATATGACCGGGTTTCTGGGGGCGCTGCTGATCTTCTTCTTTGTGCGGAAGGACGTGGTAACGCGCTACTTCGCTGGGCGGTCGCTGTAGGGCAGCCAGACCGGAAGCGTTCTGCCATTCTATCGATGTAGGGGCTGCGTTGTTGTGCGCAGCCCGTGTCTGTTTATTCCCCGGTGATGCCGGTCATCTCGACCGACTCCACGAACCAGCGCTGCAAGATGAAGTACATCACCAGCAGCGGCAGGATGTTCAAGAATGTCCCGCTCATTTTGACGGCTTCGTTCAAGCGGTCGAAGATGTTGACCGTCCCCGGCGGGTAGAGATTCTCGTAGGCCTGGGTAAACCGTGAAAGCTGCATCGGCAGAGTCGTCACCCCGCCGGAGAGGAAGATGACCGTCAGGAAAGTCTCGTTCCAGTACCAGACGACGGAGAAGATAAAGGATACGATATAGGCAGGCAGAGCCGACGGCACGGCGATGGTGAAAAAGATGCGCAGGTCAGAGGCTCCGTCTAACCGGGCCGATTCCTCCAGCACTTTGGGGAAGGAAATGTAGGTCTGGTAGAAGATTAGGATGAAGATGGCGCTGCGGTAGCCCTGCCCTAGCAGCGCCGGGAGGATGAGCGCGAGTGGGTTGCCCAGCAGCCCCAGATTGCGATAGGTGAGCATCTGCGGGATGACAGTGTTCTGCGGCGGAATAATGAAGGTGGCGAGCAGCAGCGCGAAGATCAGCGGCTTGCCCCGGAAGCGGTAACGCGCCAGCCCATACCCGACCACAGAGGCCACCGCCGTTTGGAGCAGGGCCGGAATGACGCTGATGACGATGGAGTTCCACAAGGTGTTGGTGTAATCCAACACACGCAGGGCTTTCTCATAATTGCCCAGGAATAATTCCGTCGGCACCCACTGCACCATCGGGTTGAGCAGATCGCTGGGGTTTTTGATGCTGGTGACGAACATGAACAGCAGCGGTTGAAGATAGACAAAACCGATAGCAACCAGCAGGGCATACAGCGCAATATTGAACGTCAGCCCATGGTGCGCCCGGCTGCCGAACAGAATGCCTCGCAGACGTTCGATGATGGGGTGATGCAGGAGTCGCATTACCCAGTTCCCCTTTTGGCCCACTGCCTCAAGAATACGAACACGATACCCAGAAGCACAATCATCACGCCGAAGTAGATGAACGCCATCGCGCTGGCATAGCCGATGCCGCCCTGCACGTCATAGGTGCGGTCGTAGATGTAGCGAATGACCTTGTTCTCGGAGAAATGCGACAGGGTGACGATTGTGTAGATGGCGTTGACCAGCGTCGCCGTTGAGAGGGACGGCAGAGTGATCTTCCAGAAAATCTCCCATCCGGAAGCGCCATCGATGGACGCAGCTTCGTAGATGCTTCGGTCGATTTTCTGCAAGCTGGCGAGATAGATCAGGATTTGCACGCCCGAAAACCACAGGATGAGGATGAACGAAGTGAGCAGATATTCGACCGGGCCGCGCAGCGCGCGCGGAAGCTGTTCCAGGAATTCGATCACTGCCGGGATGGTAGCAATCCCAGGGGCAGAAGCGGCTCCCTGAGCCGTCAGTTCCCGGATGACCGGCCCACTGGTGATGACAATCGGCAGAAAGAAAATGACGCGGAACAGCCCTTTGAGCTTGAATTTGAGGTTCAGGAACATCGCGATGATCATGGCGAAGATCAGCACGATGGGGACGGAGACCAGCGTTTCGATGGTGTAGCCGATCAACAGTTCGATGAAGTTGGGGTCGGTGAACAGGGCGCGGGTGTAATTCGCCCATTCCAGAAAGTTCAGATTGATGCTGCTGGCCGTCACGATGACTTGATTGAAGCTGTAATGGAGCGTCTCCAACAGCGGCAGCAGCGTGAACAGGGCAAATCCCACGACCCAAATCGAGATGAACCCGTAGCCCTGGAGGGCTTCGCGGGTGCGCAGATCGATCTCGCGTCGAACAAGGCCGCGGCTGGTCATGATCCACTCTCCACAAGCGCTGCGTTTTTCGCTTCGATGGTGATTCCTCGATAGCTGAAGGGCTGGTCGGTGTAATTGACCACGATCTGCCGGCCGTTGGCGTAGGTGGTGGCAAAGACCCCTTCGGCCAGCAGCCCATGCGCGATGATCTCCTGCCCGCGCACCGGAGCCAGCAGGCTGTTCATCCACCGGTAGGTCTGGCGGATCTCCTCACCCCATTGGGCATACGACGAGGTGTAAATCCAGCTTGAGCGGGTATTGAGCATGTTCGCGGTGGCTTCATGGGTCAGGAAATACGAGGGATAAATCCCGAACTCGATATGCTGCAGCAGGTCCTGCTGCCGATTGGACGAGAAATTGAGCGCCGTGCCGTAGTAGGGCATATAGCCGGCCAGCACGACCGGGAGGAACGGCACCGGTTCAGACGTGAAGATATAGCCATTGTTCCCGGGGGGCATGTCGTAGTAAGCCTGCGCTGCGCCAAAGAGGTAGTCATTCGGGCGGTAGATGCCCAGCCGCACCGGCGGCTCGCTGAACAGCGCGCGATAGGCCGCGATGGCCTCCTCGCGGTTGAACGGCGTCCGCTCACGGTAATCGCTGTAAAGATTCGAACCGATGCTGTCCAGGGCCAAGCCTGCATCCAGCCGGGCAGCCACATCGCGGGAGAGTTCCTCATAGCGCCGCTGCAGCGTCTCCAATGTGAAATAGTGGTTGACGTAGCGGTTAAAACCCAGCAGATACACTTTGGTGATGGACATCGCCAGGTCACTCAGGGCAGAGTAGCCCGGCTCTTCCCAGAGCGCTGCCTGGGGATCGTAGTAAAGCGAGAAGTGACCACCAGCAGCGGCAATGTCTTCCGCCAATGCTTGCAGTTCGCCGAGGCTGCCCAACGCGCCTTCCAGCGCCAGCGACGTTGGCGGCATGCTGGAAGCGCCGGATGGCTGCCAGCCGAAGAAAATCACTTCCGGGTTGGGTACGTCCAGCCCAGCGAGGATGTCGCGCATCTGCCCGATAGTCGTCATCGGGATGAAGCGGTTCCAGAACAGGACTTTTTCTTTGTCGCCCCCCAGGAATTCCAGCCGGATTCCAATATTCGGGTTGGACTCGGTCTGGCGGCGCAGCAGGCCCTTGTCCAGCAGGTACTGCTGGTAGCCCCGCGCCATGCCCACATAGTTCGCCGCGTCACCCGTCAAAAAACGGTAGTGAACGACAGCGTCGAAGGCGTTGGTCTGCCGCTGGATGGTCGTCACGCCCGCGCCAGAGCGGTTGGTAGCCTGGAAGTAGGTCTCATTGTAGATGAAGGTGTTGTAGATGAAATTGAAATTGGTGATGATGCCGGCGGGGTGCGCCTGCACTTCTCCGTAGGCGGCTCCTTTTTCCACCACCGAGTAGAAGGCGTTTTGCCCCACGCCATGCACCATACCGATCACCGGGAAGGAAATCGCCACCGGGGAATTGACGCGCTCATCATACGGCTGGACGGCAAGCATCCCCAGATCAGGGCCATAGTAGCGCCCGTACATCATGTTCTTGGCTTTGGTTGAATCGGCAAACCGGATCAGGCTGCCGATGCCATCTGGCACGAACATATAACCAGGCACGCTGCTGCCCCGCGTCGCTCCCAAAAAGGGATACACATAAATCTGCCCAAGCCGGAAATCGGGATTGTCCTCGCGGATCGAGGCAAAAGGCAGTTCGACGCGCACGCCGTCCGCTTCGAGCTGCACCCTGGCCCCAACCGAAATGCCGTAATCCTGAAAAGTTACTTCCGCCGAGACCCCCTGCTCGATGGGCGTGACCTTCAGGGTATGATTGGCGTTGGCGATGGACGCGCGAGAACTGATGGCCTTGTTGTTCAGGTATTCGATGCTGATGCCGCTGCGGGCAAAGGCCTGCCACGAGCGGTTGAGGCGGTCGCCTTCCTGGAGTTCATCAATGCCCGAATGCCAGAGGTAGCCGCTGCGTTTATCCAGCAGCTTGAACGCCAGGGTAGTGGAATCCACAAACAGTTGGAATGTCTCGTTCTCGGCCACCAACGAGTAGGAATCCGGTATGTCCTGCGGGAACACGGCCCCCTGGGCAGCGCCGAGGGGAACCGAAAGCATCGTCAGCAGCAGGGCGGCCAGAAGGATAAACTGGGTGCGGATCAACGCGCCAGGCTTACGCCCGCGTGCGAGGGTGTGATTGTCAGCCACGCAGCCCCACCTCCTGAACGACGGCCAGCAGGAATTCGTACAATTGGCTGAACAGCACATACAGGATGTAGGCTGTCAGCAGGAACATCGCCATGGTGAACAGCGTCGCTAGGATACTCCGCGTGGTTTCAGAGAAGGTGTAGTTGTGAATCTCCCGCACCATGATGACGAGCATCACCATGCACCAGAACCACATCAACTGCGTGCTGAAGGTGTAGATGAACGCCTCATTGAGCGTCAGCACATTCGAGAGCAGGGTGATGGGCAGGGCGAACAGGACAAAGGGGAACAGGCTGTAGGCGCTGCCGATGACGACGTGGCGCAAGCGGCCTTCGCCGTCGCTGATCGTCGAGACCAGATAGTTGGCAACGTTCCACAGCAGGATCGCCACCACGGTGTAGATGATCTCCGTCTCTGGCTGAATCTGCCAAGAAGTCGAGTAAGGGCTGAACACGAAACCGGTCACGTAAAGCGAGACCACCCGCACGACGATGATCCAGCCGTAGATGAGAAACGCAAAGAGCAGGCTGCCGCGCAGGTTCTGCTTGATGTAATAGAAGCTGTCCACCGGCTGTTTGATGAAGCGGAACATGAACAGGAAGTCATCCACCAAGCGGATTTTCTGCACTTGGGCGGCCCAGCGCCGCAGCGGGTCGAGCCAGCGGCGGCGGCGTTCCAGCCGCGTGAAAACCCCCATCACGACCCATCCACCCAGCAGCACCCCCAAAGCGCTGCCCAACGAGCGCTGAAGCACCGCGTTGCGCAGTTCCCAGAACGTTTCTGAATAGCCGTTCCGGTCTTCGGCGTAGCGATAGTACTGCAAGGCATTGGTGTAGTTCCCCGCTTTGTACTCGGCGTTGGCAAGGCCCTGGTAGGCAATCAGCACCAGCCCGTTGTAGCTCAATACCTGCTCAAAGTACGGCCGGGCCTCTGCATAGAAGCCGTCGATATACAGCCGCACGCCGCTGTGCAGCGTTCGGGCAAAGTCGGTGACCTGGTAGGTGACGAGGGCATTCTTATCCTTGTCCAGAACGACCAGATTATCCCCGACCCGCTCGATAGAGCTTGGGTTGCTGAGCAGCCCCAAGCGCTGGTCACCGGTATCCCGCGACCCAAAGACGAATAAGAGCGTGCCGTTCAGGTCGTATTCCCAGATTCCGCCGTTCGCATCGACAGCCACGAGCAGGCCGTCCGGGCTGGCACTGATATCGCGAAAGCGGGTTGTGCCGATGACCGAATGCGTGAACAGGTTCTTGCCGGAGATATTGAACTTGCGAATGCTCTTATCCCGCTCAGTCCCGGCGGTGATGGTATAGACCAGCGAGCGGGTGTCGATGGTGACGTTCGACGGAGAAGCGGCCTCGTTCTTGATGAACTGATCCAACTGCTCTTCCGTCAAGAAGAGCCGCTGCAAGATCATCTTGAGGGACATGTCGGCGGTGTTGGCCCCGAAGTAGCCGATGAAGTTGCCCGCCGTATTCATCATCACCAGGCCGTCAACCGAGCCTTCGCTGACGATATACAGATTCTTGCGCGCATCCACGGCGATCTTGCGCGGCAGAAATTGGCGGCTGGCGCCGAAGAGCGGCTCGGAGGGACGTCCGAACTCGTTGACGAGACTGCCGTCTCGATCCAGGATGACGATGGTGTTCTTGCGGGCATCGGCGATGTAGATCGTGCCGGTCTCATCCACGAACAGCCCTGAAGGAGCTTGCAGGACATCCTTGCCGTATTCGGCCACGATCTCAAAGGCCGCATCGAGCTTGAGGATGCGGCTGTTGCCGGTATCGGCGATGTACAGAAACCCATCAGGGGCCAGGATCATCTCTTCCGGCCCGGATAAGGGCAGGTCGATTTCATCCAGCGGAACATAAGCATCCTGCGTCGGCCAGAAAAGCCCGCCCGGCCCCAAGGTCCAGGTGGTATAAGGAGAGGCAGACTGCGCCGGCGCGGCTGTGCCGAGCAGCCCGATCACCGCGAACAGAACGAGAAAGCGCGCGACCGTTTTCATTTCAACCCCGAATGTGACATGGTACTCATCACCTGTCGCTGCAGGAAAATGAAAATGATCAGATTGGGCAGAAACATAATCAGCGCTGCGGCCGCCGCGATGCCCTGCCCGGCCACGGCATTCGCACCAGCGGTGGTGCTCGTCAGCGTGCTGAGGTAGAAGGCCAGCGTCCGCAGGCTTTCGGTGTTGATATAGAGCGTAGAAATTTCCGCGTTGTTCCAAGCCGCCTGGAAGGTCAATATGGCGATGGTCGCAATCGCGGGTCGGATCATCGGCAGGATGATCCGCCAGTAGATCCACCAGTCAGACGCCCCGTCGATCTGGGCGGCTTCGATCACCTCGTCGGGGATGCCGTCAATGAACTGCTTGAGCAGGAAGAGTCCGACGGGCATCGCCAAGACCGGGAGAACGTGCACCCAGAATGTGTCGAGCAGTTGGAGCCGTTGAATGACCAGAAAGCGCGGGATCGTCACCGCGATGGGCACGAACATCAGCGCGATGTTGTTGATGGCGAACAGAGTCTTCTTGAGCTTGAACTGCTTCTTGGAAAGGGCATAAGCCGCTGAACTGGATACGATGATGGAGGCTGCGACGGTCACCAGCGTAATCACGACGCTGTTGAACAGGTAGCGGCTGACCGGAATGCCCGACGTGGAAAGCCTGGCGAACAAATCGGTGAAGTTCCGCAGCGTCGGATTGGTCACGAAGAATCGCGGCGGGAAGGCGAACAATTCATCCGGCGGCTTGAAGGCGCTGGAGAAGATGTAGATGATCGGCAGCAGCATGACCACGGCCAGCGGAACCAGAATGACGTAGAACTTGAGCTGGCTGACGTGAAAGCCCTGCGGGTTGATCCCCCGGTTGCGTACCCCGGTGTAGCGGCTGAGCCAATTCATGGTCATGACTCCGTCAGGTCTCGCTGGCGAACAAACGGGTCGCAACTCGTGAGAAAAACAGCACCATCAGCAGCAGCACTACGGACGTGGCCGCAGCATAGCCCATCTCGTAGCGCAGGAAGCCGTAATCTTCGATGTGGTTGACGATCAACTGGCCGGCATACTGCGGCGTGGGGTTGCTGCCCGAAAGTGTCACGCCGATGGCTCCGGCCTGGAACGTCCCGACAATTGCCATCACCGCGCCGAAGAGCATCTGCGGCTTCATCGAGGGGATGGTGATATAGAAAATCTCCTGCCAGCGGCTGCTCATCCCGTCCATAGCTGCCGCTTCGTACAGCTCCGGGCTGATCTCCAAGATGCCCGCCAGCATCGCCAGAAAGCCAATGCCCATGCTGCTCCACAGCGTCACCACGATCATGATCGGCATCAGATACTGGGGAGATTGCAGCCACTGGATCGGCTCCCGGAGGAGGCCGAGTCCCATCAAGAAGCTGTTGAGATAACCGGTCTGGTCGCCGCTGAAGAGCGTCTTCCAAACGACCGCCATAGCAACACCAGCAGTCATCGAGGGCGAATACAGGATCAGCGCGAAGATCGTGCGCGGCAGCCGGGGAAGCTGTGCCAGCATCCAAGCCAGCAGGAACGCCAGCGCATATCCGCCCGGCCCTACGATCACCGCGAACTGGATGGTGTTGGACAGCACGTACTTCATGAACGTGTCGTCCTGGGTGATGAGGGCGATGTAGTTATTCAGCCCGAGGAAGCGCGGCGGCTGGATGGCATCAAAGAAGGTGAACGACAGCAGGAACGCCGCCAGCACCGGCACAACGATGAACACAATGAACAGCAGCCCGTATGCCGACAAGAAGGCATAGGCGCTGCCTTCTTTATCTAACCATTTTCGGAAAGAAGCCCTAATTGCCATTTTGCATCCACGCCATCACGGTCTCAATCGTCGGAATTTTGAACTCCCGCACGCGGCGGCCATCCACCAGGTAGCCAAACTCTTCCATCTTGCGGGCAATCTCGCGGTTGATGAGGATGACCGAGCGGTCAATCGCCACGCGCGGATTGACCCCATCGAAGACGATCCGGTTCCAAATGTTGCTCAGCTCACGTTCCTGCATGTAACTGCCAGGCAGTCGCACCGGCTCCTGCAGCCACTTCCACTGCTCCAGGATGACCTGGCGGTGTTCCCGTGGAATATCCAGACGGCTGAACGCTTCCAGATTGGCCGAGAACCATAAGTATTCGCGGCCGTAGTTGAGGACCAACTGCTCCTGGAACTCAGACTGCGTCTCGGTGGACATCCACCACTTGAGGAACTGCCAGGCTTCTTCCGGCATATCGGTGTTCTTGAACATGATGCTGGTCTGCGCTGAACCGGTCGCGTAGCGGTTCTGCGTGCCGTCCGGCAGCACCGTCGCCGGGTGCAGGTCGATGCCCCACAGACCGCCGATCTCCGGGGCGAGCGTCACCAGCTTGATATAGACCTCGGCGTTGGATACGCCGATGGGCAGCGTGCCGTAACGGAAATCCTGGTAGAAGTTGGCTGTGGTCAGCGGCATCCCGTAGATGGTGAAGCTTTCGGCCATGAAGCGAACGGCCTCGACGGCCTCATCGGTTTGCAGTCCCGTAGCAAAACCATCCTCGGCGTAAAGCTTGGCCCCAAAGTTAAATAAGTAGGGCGCGGTGAAAATGTAGTTGCGCTGCGCGGCGGCGTTTGAAAGCGGTGCGTTGAAGTTCATGCCGTACCGCTGCAATTCCGGCAGCAGTTCGATGACCTCATTCCAGGTATGCGGCACGGACATCCCCAATGAGTCCAGAATATCCTTGCGGTAGAACGTGACCCAGAAATCCTGCGTCTCCGGCAGGGCATAAACCGAGTCATTGATGATATAGCCCAGCAGCGCACCCGGCGTATAGATTCGAATGAACGAGTCGAAATCGGGGAAACTGCGCAAATCGTAAAGCGCGTTGCGGATGGCAAGCTCGTAGGGTTTATCCGTGCTGACCCCCAGCGCCACATCCGGCTGAATGCCAGCGGCATTCGCCAGTACCAGCTTGCCCTCGTCCGGCATGATCGAGAACTTGACGGGAATTCCCGTCTGCGGCGTGAAGGACGAATCGGCCATCCACTGCAGCAGGTTGACATACTGCCGCGGGCGGTTGACCCAGACCTCCAGTTCACCCTCGCCCGCTCCCAGCGAATCATACGGCGAGGGTTGGAAAGAGGATACGAAGCGTTTGAGATCTTCTACCACCGCGGTCGTGAAGGGCACAGCCGGAGTTTGCGGCAGGATGTCGGGGGAATGAATGATGACCCGGTCCAGAGCCAGTGGCTGGCTTTGCAGCATCGGCAGCAGCGAACCGAGGAGCTGCGCTGCCGAGCCGCTCCCCTGCGAAAAGCGGTTCATGTAAACCGGAATCTGGTTCGGGTCATTGGCCAAGAACAGCAGGTTGTCGATCGCCATCTGGTAGGTCAGCACTTCAGGCGAAGCCCCACTCTGATCGACCGCCAGCAGCAGCTCCTTGTCCTCGATCAGCTTGCGGGCAATGGCGTTCAGCCGCTCCTCAATGTCAGGGATGTAATCGGCGATGACCCATTCTTTGAAAGGGTCGCGCTGGTTGCCGGTCAGCCGCCGGATTTCCAGCGCCAGGTTATTGATGTCCAGCAGCGCGTTCTGGATCGTGTCTATCGCCGTGAGATACGGCGCGTTGGTGGCTTCGATCCCCAACACATTGACACCTTGGCGCAGGAACACCTTGTAGGGCGTTTCGCCGCCCAGGTGGACATCCTCCCAATCCACAGAGTACGTAAAAGGTACGGCGTTGAACTGCTCGAAGGGAACTTCGCCGTTAATCGTGATCCGGCGGAACACGGTGAAATTGCTGCGGGTGTTTTGCTGCACGCGCAGTGTGATCGCGTACAGGCCGTCCTGCGGGACGCTGAACTCGTAATAGACGGCACTGCCGCTCTTGTTCCAGCTTTCGCCCCCCAGCGTATTCAGCAGCAGGCAGTAGGTATCGTATGGCGTCACCGTCAGGCCGCGGCTGCTGGCGGGTCGCGCCGCAGTATCGTTTTTGTAGGAGGGTAGTTCGGCTTCCAGCGTCACCGAGAAGCCGGATGTATCCGCTGCCGCGTGCGCCGCCAGATAGTCGGCATAATCCGGATAGGGTGAGAATGCCGTCACATAGATGCTGCCTAAGTAGAGTTCACCTTCAGTCAAAGTGAACTCAAAGCGGTGGACACCTGCGGTCAAACTCAGTTGGATCGGGTAGGGCTGGCTGAAGTTCACATCCCGCGCCGCCGCCGTCGTCCAGCGGACATCACGTTCCTGCCGGATGAGAGCGTCATTGCCGTAGCGATCTTTCGGGAAAACATCGCCAACACTACGGTAGTAGACCGGGAAGATCACCCGCTGCAAATTGCTGTTGGGGAACTGGCCGTCCACACGCATCTGGCCTTCGGCAGCAACCGATTCAGCCGGCACGGCAGCGTCGAACGCCAGCGTGAACTCTCCAGCCGAGGGAATTGCGACCTCAAAGGTCAGGGTATCTCCCTGCTGGAGGCGGACGCTCGCTTTAGCATATTGTTGGGCAATTTCACCCTCGGCCAGCGCTTTGCCGAACGCTGTGGCCGGGGTTTCAATGATCGTTCCGGCTGTGCGGGCAGCATCCGGCCCAGAATAAGGTGTTGTGACCGTTTGGCGCGGAGAAGATGGGCTGGTCGAGCCGGCCCCTGCTGCAGCCGCAGACTGTGGCAAACAGCCCACCGCAGCAGACACCTGCCCGCTGAGCACGCCGCTCACCAGCAGCGTGATCGCGCCAATGACCGCCAGGGATACCACCAACCTGGGCAAGCGATTCGGTTTCCGGCGCATCGCCACATCTCCGGTTGCAAACAAATCTTGCAAATAAATCTAAGTGGCTCGTCCAGTAAGTCAGTACTGTTTTGTTTGACCTCACCCCACTGCGCTTCGCTTAGCTCCCCCGCTCCATGTTCCGTGTATGGAGAGAGTACCGGGGGGTGAGGTGATGGGACGTTGTTCGAACTTATCGGATGCACCACTAACTGGCAAAAACGCGATACCAGTCTGCTAGTAA
>DAOUCY010000147.1:0-138151 GCA_034431625.1 Anaerolineae bacterium
CAGTAGTTGGACGTAGATGAAACCATATCATTGCCAGCGTGATTTGAAAGCATAACACTGCCAAATGGCAACTTTATGCTTTAAGTCACACTGCGTTGAACATGAGCGTTTGCCTTTACCCTTTACGTCCAGGCTGTGGGAGAAACTCGATCAGCGGCGTGCCATCTTCGAGCTGGCTCTCGCGGATGGTCGCGTTGGCAACTTCCGGGTAGCTGGACTTGAGCAGCGAACGAACCTCTTCGTTCGACAGCCCCGACATACTGGCATCCTCCACAATGCGAACCGTGCCGGTCTTGAAGACACGGGATTTCTGAGTTGTCTGTTCGGACATGATTGGGTTTCCTTTCATGAAATACACGGACTGAAATCGAATGCAGGATGGGCTATTCGGACTCGTCGTCCGGGTGAAAACCGTCGAGCGATACGGGCATGGTGACGGACGCGCCTTCAAGGATGTCCTGGTCGTCTTCCTCTGGTGCGCTCGCCACACCAACACCGGTTGCACCCTGCGACAGACCGCCCTCGCCAAGCTGGACAAAATCGGTCACGCTAAACAGCCCCATCTCGGCGTTGGTGAGATGCTTCATTTTCCGCATCGTCGCGTACACATCGTCAATGCGGATCGGTGAAGCGCCGTCCCACAACCCGCCGTCAATCAGTTTCGCTGCGATCAGCACCGCCTGCTTGTAGGCGGCGGCATCAGTCTCACCACCGACGATCTTCAGGTGGCTGATCTTGACCGTCTTTGTTCCTTTCTTGAGCGGAATGTCGATGGTCGGTTCTTCTTCGACAGCCGGCGTGGATGCGGCTTTCTTAGTCGTGGGCTTCGGTTTCGCTTCTGCTTTGGGCGGGGCTTTCGGCGTTTCGGGAATGATGGGTGGATGGTCTTCCAGCAGACCGAGTTCGATGGTGGCTTCGCGGATGGCGGTGATGAGATCCGCCAGCTGCCCGTTGTAGTGAAACTGCCGCACATGCGCGAGATCGCCGCGCTGAATGAGCAGTGTGGCCGTTGCTCGTTCCGGTGCGATGCCGCCGCCTTCGGGGGTTGGCAGCGTCAGCGTGAAAACAGTGTTGGGGGTTTCTTTCGGTTGGGTCATGTGACTTTCCTTTCAGATGCAAAAAGCCCACCGTAAACAGCGGGCTGGATACCTAGAGAAGTACAGATGTCCTTGAGCAGAATGCGTCCGTGTCTGCCGAAACACACGCCAATGCCATGAGTCGGGTCAAAGTTGAAGTGTTTACCCGGCGCATCATGCGCGTGACCGCAGGGACAAAGCGCCGCGATGTAACCGTTCTCCTTGCGATAGCCGCCGTAGTTCCGGCACAGCCCATCTACAACCGCTTCAATGAGTGCTGGATTGAGTGGGCGAACCGGCTGCACGGTATGTACGGTTTGCGTGGTGATGCACGGTTTTTCGGGCTTCCGCAACGGCCAATCACGCATTGGCAGCAGCGCCTCAAAGTCAGCAAGGGTGTAGTGATGGTCAGCGAAATCAATCACATGGCATAATCCTCCTCGATGAGGTTTCGTGTTGCGGGTCTGAGGTAAACGCAGGCTCTGTGCTACGGAGAGCGCATCGCTGGAATAGTACGCCGTCAACGCTTGCAGCATACGCTTTGCGCGGTCAAGCTCAACTGTTGGCTTATCCAGCCACCAGTAGGCATGAAAGCCACCGCCACCGCTGTCCACGATGCACGACGGCGGCAGCATGAAGTCTCTCAGCTTCGCCAGCGCCTGCGGGGTATGGTCGTCCAGGTCAACAAACAGCGCGGGCAGCGCGAGGATGTCAGCCTTGCCACCCCGCCGCCAGCGTTCCAATCCCTGCCGCCGCAGCCCGACGGCGAAGTACGCACCCCAGCCAAGCTCGTTTGCTGCCTGCAACCGCTGGAGTACTTTGTCGAGTTGGTCAGGTTCGTGAAGCGGGATGTGCCTTGATGGTGTCGGCTCGCTGCCAACGGGGTGAATCGCGGTGAGCGTCAGACAGGCAGTTGTCCGGTAAGCCTCACAGCGTGCGAAAAGCGCGGCCAGGAAGTCGCGGGTTTCTGGTAAAACCTCAGAAGAGTGCCAGTTGAACGGCGCTGCTTTCGGCTTGTGGCGGGCGGGGACGAAACGAGGCAGGAGGCGGCGCGACCTCGCGCACGGCATCGGGCAGCCTGAGCAGATCGTGCTTGGGTCGTTTGGCGAGCAGCGGTTTGACCGGCTCGTTGACCGTCAATTTCGATGCCATTAGCGCCCGTTGAACGAGTTGGGCAGCGACCTCCTCCTCGCAGCCCGCGAACACCATCCGTTCACGCTTGAGCCACGCGCTGATCCAGTTGGTCAAGGGCGGCTGATGTTCTGGCAGCCAGTCTTCGTGGCCTACTCCAAAGATTTGCGATACGTCGTCGTCTGCATGGATACCGTGCGTCAGCACCTCGAAGAGTTGTGCCTGAAGTTTGACAAACCGCGCCTCGTCAGCGACCAGGTGAACCGTCTCCAGATAGGCGGCGACAGCTTCAGTCCATCCTCGTTCAATGCCATGAGCGCTGCCATTCGTCTTTTCAGGTTTGGGCAGGATGAAGGGCGTGCACGGTCGCTCCTCGGTGATGAGCGTTCCACCAAGCGCCAGCGCGGTTTCGATGAGCGCATCCGGCTCGAACATCCCGGCTTCTGCGGGAATACGCTCGGCTGCCACTTCGACGTTCCAGTATCCGGCATCTTCAGTATCCAGTTCGCCGTCAGCGCGATCCGTTTTGAACAACGCTGCTGGATTGAGAAGCTGCTCCTCGCGGGCGAGCGCGTCCAGCAGCGCCTCCTCAAACCCCGACTCGCCTTCGGTGAGGGCGTCCAGCCCGGTTAAACCTACATCTCCCGTCAGAAGCTTGGCGGCGCGCTGCTTGCGGCTCATGAGCTGCACGGCGGTGTGTTCCATCGTTGCCTCGTAGAACAGGTACACGACCTTGCAGTGTTCGTGCGTCTGATTCAATCGGTAGGAGCGGGCTGCTGCCTGCATCATGGTCGAGAGGTTGAACGTGATTTCGTAGAACACCAGCGTTGGGAAGTGGATCAAATCCAGTCCCGTCTGCACCAGGATGGGATTGGTGATGAGGACATTCGTGCCTGCCGCGATTTCCTTCTCGATGACGGCTTCTCGTCGTTCCGCCTGCACCGTGTTCTTGAGGATGAAGGGTTTCGCCGCCGGGACGTGCTGGCGAATCAGCGTCTCGATGCGCGGCTGAATGTCGCGGGTGTCGGTCTGGCGGATGTAGAGGACACACGGACGGTTCTGCGCCAGCTCCGCGCGCACCAGGTCGATGAGCGCCTGTTCTTTAGCGTATACCCGGTCTTCGCCGTAAGACGGCAGCTGAGCCACGGTATGCGGCTGCTTCTCGCCGGTGATCGGGTGCTTGAGGTTGTGGATGACCTCGCAAGGACGAAAAGGCGAATTGACCCAACCCATCGCCCATTGCAGGTATGCGCCGCGAAAACTCACGTCGCCCTCCCACTTGCGCTGGATCAGATAGTCCTTGAGCTGCTGGCGGGTGCGGTCATACTGTTCGTAGGTGTCGCCATCCATTTCTACCGGCAGCGCGATTTCCTCGTACTGCGGCAGCCACTTGCCGAGATCGCCGAGCGAAAAATAGATGGTGTGGTCGAGCATTTCCGCGACCAGCAGCGGCGAAATGCCCGGCGCTTCCTCGTAAGGACGCTGGTACGTGGATGTCCCGGTGAATGCCCCGGTTTCGCTGTCGTATGACGGACGCTCCTCGATGACCTGCTCGCGCACGCCCATCGCGCTCACCCACTGCGACTCGGCGCGCCCGCGCTGCTTGCCCGTGTCGTCAAGGACAGCCTGATAACCCCGTTCGCCGCGTACCTTGCGGCTCAGACGCAGCGCACCGCCCCAATTGTAACGCTGGCGCACACGGGGATTGAGGTGGTATTGCAGGTTGAACAGCGACGATGCTTTGCCGTTGAACGGTGTCCCGGTCATCGCCAGCACCTTGTGCGCCAGCCCGGCGAAGCGCCCAAACGACTCGCCGTTGCCGGTGTCGCCGTGTGCCGCCTCATGCGCCTCATCCCAGATCAGCAGGAACAGCCGGTCAGGGTAGACCCGCTTGAAGTATTCATCCAGGCGATAGCGTGCATTCTTCGTCGGGTATTTCTCCCCCGGTTTGGACTGTGAACCGCGATCCCGCGCTTCCCGCCACAGTGGACTCAGGCACACCGCGCACTGGCGCTTGCCGCTTTTGAGCCAGCTTTCCGATGCAGGCGCAGTCGTGCCCTTCTTTTCCTGCATCACCGTGCAGCCGCAGTGCGGACACTTCGGCACGCGCTGTTTGACGATGCGCTGGTGGGGTTCGTACCCTTCAGGGGTTGGCTGACCATGCCGCCAGAGCGCCACTGGTTCATTGCGCCAGACAACAGCAGGCTCCCAGGCGCAGCCCAGCTTGGTCATGTCGCGCTTGATCAGCCCGATTTTGGGGATGTTCCCGCCGATGGTTTCCGCCCGCTGCAAAAAAGCTTTCACATCTTCATGGCGGTCCAAACGCTCAGCGATGATGTTGGGGTTGATGCTGTAGAGTTCTCGCTTCCATTTCTCAATCAGGTGCGGCGGGGCGACAATCAGACAGATCTGATCCGGTCGTATCTGCCCCTGAAGCGCCTTGACCACGCCGGAGGCAATCGCAATCGCCGTCGAGCCGCCCATCAGGGTTTTGCCCGTGCCCATACTGCCCACCAGCAGGATGCTGTCTCGATCCTGAAAACCGCGTGTCACCGCCGCGACGACATGTTTCTGCGCGGCATACATCGGATACTTGCCCTTCAGCCGGATGCGCTCTAGCCAACCGCCGATGCCATTCATGTCGAAGCGATACATCGGCTTGAACTTGTGGTTGAGGTAATCCGCGAGGGCTTTTTTGTTGGCGGTGATAAACCCTAACAGCGCCTCATCACCATCCATCTCGACCACTGTGCCATCCCCCGCCAGCAGCGTCAGTGTGGTCGTGGGCTTCAGGCGAACGGTCGTCTTCTTCACCTGTCGTTCCGGGTCGGTTGGATCTGCCTCCACTTCCACCCGCGCAATCTGCTCGACGTGCTGGGTCTTGCCGCGAATGGCGACCTGTCCATAATCCTCGGTTTCGATCACCGCGCCGTTGGCAACCCCGGCGGCCAGCACCAGCGCCATGTGACCCGGACGTGGCGCGACGACGGGTTCGATCTGCGGCGGTGGCTGTGGGATGTGCAGCAGCGCCTGAAAGCCCTGCGTTCTCCACGCGCCCTGTTCCTCGATCAGGCGCAAGCCCTGCTGCTCGTCAATCGTGTCCGGCGCGAACACGAAGCGGTTAATGGGACGCGGCGCGGGCAGTTTGTAGACCGCTTCGGGCTGCACCTTCAGAAGACGCGGTTGTGCCTTCTGTGCCATGATCTGGTCATACAGTTCTTCGGGATTTGGCGACACTCCTTTGACCGCAGCGACGATGATCTGCTGATATTCATTCAGATGTTTGCCTGACAGCGCCCACACATCCACGCAACTGGCGTTACGGGCGAGGAATTCAGCGGCGGACTCGGTGAGATGCTGCTGGTACACCACCCACATGACCAGCCCGCCGTCTGCCGCCCACTTCCAACTGTGGCGCAGGTAGCGCAGTTCGATGCGCTTGTTGCCGGGTGTACCCGCACCGTCATGGTCATAGGGTGGATTGCACCACAGGAGTCCAAAGGCGTTGTTGCTGGCGATCAGCCGTTCCGCATCGCAGCGCACTGCCTGTTTGGGGCCAAAGCGCTCGATGCACTTCGCCGCCCGCTCACCGTCGAGTTCATTGGCGTAGGGAGTAACATTCCAGGCTTTGGCAGCCGCTTCCAGAAATTCGCCCTCGCCGGCAAAAGGATCGAGTATACGGGTGGCCGGGTTGGCGGGCGTGACCAGTGACAGGATTGCGGGGTGATGACGAGGTTCGATGGGGTAGAAGCCCATGACCTCGCGGTTTTCCATCCTGGACATGGCAGATTTTCTCCTTATGAACCTGTTTGAAATAAGCGCTGCCGGATGAGGTCGGACAGCGGAGAGGCGGTAGCAATCTCATCTTCGGTCAGCACGATGACATCATCGAAGTAGAGGAACAGCGTGTCGATGCGGAGGCTATCCGCGTCATTGTCCTGGCGATGGGCAAAGCTGCCGTTGACTTCGAGCGCGATGAGGTGCTGCCCGGTCTGGATTGCGAAATCGACGTAGTATGGGTTGTGTCCCGCGCGCTCGATGGCATATTCCCGTTCCCAGGCGATACCGGGAATCTCGCACAACGCAGCCTCCACCTGTGCTTCCAGGGTGGTGGGGTGCTGCTTCCGCTTGTTAGCAGCAGCGCGAATAGCAAAGTCGCGTCCTCGCTTCGCAGCGGTTGCCTGAAAGCCAAGACTGGCGATCTGCTGACAGTGGCAGTGCTGGCAGTGTTTGGTTTTGGCGGCGTCCGAGGGTTGGAGATAGCGAACTCGTCCACAGGCTGGGCAGATGTGTTGTACGCGCTTGCGCGAACTCATGGGCTTATCCTTTCGGGAATCGAAAACAGCCGCCTACCTCGTGCGAGGCAGACGGCTGGCGAACAGGGCGATTAAACAGTTTTCACGAGTTTACGGGAAGGGCGATGATGTTTTGTTCCAGTCCACCGGTCAGCAGGCGTGTCCAGGCGTCCACGTCAAGGTCAACCGCCAGGACATCCAACCCACCTGCACTGCGCGTCTTTCGCACCAGCATGGCGCTCTGCCCGGCGTGATACAGATAATCCGCCCAGACATCGAACACCGGCACTTTGACCAGTTCGGTGACGTGCTGCTTGAGCTGCATCGTCGCCTGGTCATCCGACACCCGCGGGATGAAGGTGGTCGCTTTGCCGCCGTAATTCGGCTGCATCACCTGCTCATGCAGCAGGATCAGGCTCGTAAACTTCGCTTCGGGGATATTCTGGAGAAACGCGGTGTACATTCCCGTGTTCCCTTCCCCAGCGGTCAGTTCGACAGCGGGAGCATCCCAGGGGACGCAGTTCACAATCTCGCCTTTGGCAAGGCGGGCGCGGATCGCTTCAACCGCCATTCTGGGGCCGCCGAGATTGAGGTAGATGGCAACGCCTTCATGAATCGAATATCCATAACACCACACATTCCCGCTGATGCTGCCGGTTAGTTCGCCAACGGGCTGATGTGGGATGGGGATCAGCGATTTCTTGCCGTTGGATGATTGAACGGGCGCTGTGCGCGTCATTGGCGCGGCTTTGACCTGCTGAATCGCGGTTTGCACAGCGTCGGGTTCAGCTCCGTCAGATGGCTGTGACTGCGGTTTCAGCACGCGGATGCTGGCTGCGACATTGGTGCGTTCACTTGTGTCAGCAGGCGGCGGTTCAGTGTTGTTGGAATAAGTCGCTTCTGCCACTGTCGGAAGCGCTTCGGGGTGCTGACCCATTTCGATCAGAGATCGCTTGATGTCCGCATCGGTGGGTGGCAGTTCCACGCCCGGCGGCACGACCGCGCCGCGCGTTATGCAGATGCCGGGAATGGGTTCGAGATCGGTCAGTTCCCGCTCGAAATACCAACCTTCACCGATGCAGTCAAACTGGACATCGTAACTCCAGCCGTGTCTGGCATTGCGGTTGTACAGGCGTGTAATGATGCCGCGTGTGCCAGTGGGGATCGGTTTACCGTCGGGGGTTTCGAGGTCGTGGCGGGCGTAGACGACCGCATTGAGCGCATACAATCGGGGCGGTTCAACGCTGATTACCGCTTCTGGCTTTACGGTCACGCCGAGGATGTTCGCCGCTTCTTCCAACGTGCAGGGATCATCTTCGGAACCTGCTTCACTGTCAGGCGGTTCGGCGCTGTCGGCAATACGATGTTCCTGGACAAGTTGTTCAATCGCCGACGGCAGCGCCCACCCGATATAGTACCAGCAGCGGCGCTTCTTGCTCCAGCGGCAGCCCCAGCGTTTGAGCAGTTCGCGGTGCGGATAGGTATCGCCCATGATCCAGAACCACGCTTTTTCATGGGGGTCGCGCTGGCTCTTTTCGACGATAATGCCTTCCACTGCCGCATCTTTCTCGCCGCTGGCAGCATCCACCAGCCGCAGACTGCTCGGATTGAAATCGGGGCCGGAGCGCGGGGGCGGTTCAGTGTATTCCGGTTGACGGCTGGTGGGCAGTTCGCACCACTTGCCATCCCGCCATAGAAAGACAGCGGCGCGATGAAACCGGCGGGTGATGGTTTCTGCCTTTCTGAGGAGATCACTGCTCACCTTGAGCAAGATGTAACCGTGCCGAACGACCACATCACCATCCACCTGGATGTAATGATAGGAGGCGTGTTTCGACGATACATCGCGCGCTTTATCGCCGTAGAGCGCCAGCAGCACCGCGCTGGCAGCGCTGCTGTAGCCCATTTTGTACGCCGAGATCATCTTTTGCGTCTGAGGGTGCTTGACGCGCTGCGCCCCATAGGTGGCAACGGCAAGGATGTTATCCACGACGCGCTCCTTTCTCGAAGGTCATCAGGTGCGCTTCTTTGCCCCGGCTGACCATGTAATCGTGTCCCTGTTTCGTCCCGCGGCTGTCGCTGTTCCAGATGAAGATGCCCATCGTGGCGTTGTCCACCATCCAGCGATCCCGCACGGTGTACTTATCGAGCAGATCGCCGCCCATCGCGCGATAGGTGTCGCGCTCAACTTTGACATAGCCGCCGTGTGAGCAACCACCGTTGCGTGGACGGTTGGTCACGCCGACCACCAACACCTTCGCCTTTAGCCGACGGCATTCCTGCACGACTGCCATATCCACGCCTTTCGGATTGTCGCCTACAACGATGGTGTAGCCTTTCGCGTAGGCGCGACGAACCACCTTCCGGGCGTAGTCGAGCATCTCCCGTGTGGCGTAGCGGCTGCCCGCGATCATGATCTGTGTCGTCTGAACGGGTTCGGGACGATGAGCGGGCTGTGGAGCGGTAGTCTGAGCGATACGCGCTGCCTGCGCCAGTTTGTCCGCGTCGGCATTCTGTTCACGCGGCACCCAGGTGAAAGTCACGTTGTGCTGAGCGAGCAGTCCCTGAAGCTGCTCCCACAATTCACGGTTGGCGACGGGCTTCTTGCCTGCGGTCTTCCAGCCGCGCGCGATCCACTCCGGCAGCCACTCGTTGACTCCTTTGACGACGTAATTCGAGTCGGTGACGATCTGCACTGCCGCGCCGTTGTGCCTGAGGGCGGACAGCGCCTCAATCACGGCGGTGAGTTCCATGATATTGACCGTGGTATCGACAGCGCTGCCGCTGAGTTCACGGCGATGTTCGCCGCATTGCAGAATCGCCGCCCAACCGCCGAGCCGAGTCTGCGTTTCGCAGCTTCCGTCGGTGTGGATGATGATCGGATTCATGATTGCCTCCACAACAAACTTCGTAAGGTCGGGTTGAAAATAAAAACAGCCGCTCCCTCAGCGGCTGTTGCACACTTCACCGATACGCTCGAACCTGATGCCGTGATGGTGTGCGACCTTTTCGAGCATATCGACTAGGAGATAGCGATGGCAGTGGCAGGTAGTCGCGTGTGTATCTTTGCAGTAGCAGCACACGATCAGCTCGTCACAGCTCAACGCTTCGAGAAATGCCGCCGGGTTCTGGCGATAACGCTCACGCATGAGCGCTTGGTAGCGCACAGTGTAGGTTTGCCAGTCGATGTCGCCGCGCTTGAACGCCATCACCATGTCCCACGTCGGCGCGAAGACTTTGCCCAAGCCTGAACCGCTCTTGACGGTTGTGTTGAGAACGGTTTGATGTTTTTCACCGTGATAGTAGATCCGTGCAGTTCCTACGCGGCAGGTGTGTTGGTGCATCGATGCCTCCTTCGTCAAATGAAATAGAACGAAGAAAACTCCCCTGTAATGCTCGGTTGCGGCCCGGACGTGGCAGATCGACGGTGCATTGCCAGTACACCAGAGGACTCGATCCACATGCAGAGGTCTTTCCGACGTGGGTCACCTATCGATGACTCACAGTCCACGACCATCGAACATTCCCATCACCCAGCGGGGATGCTGGATGACTTCGGAGGAGGTTGCATCTTGGAGCCTGCTGCCGCTCGTTAGGGCTTCTGCTGCGTATAATCCGCAGCGCCACAGAGCTTTGCAATCCACCCGTAGCAGCATCAGGCTCGGTCGATGATTTGTTAAGGTGCGGAACGCCACCCTAACAGCACGGCGCGGCAACAGCGCACGTCGGCTTGTCCCTGCCGGATTTTGCGGTGAGCGCAGCGGCACAAGCCCGGAGCAAAATCCGAGCAGCAGCCGCTTGCGGCTGGACGTGCGCGCGCGCCGTGCTACGGTGGCTGTTCGTCCGCACCGAAAACATCGACCTGATGAGCGATAAGGGGATTGGCTAAATGTGGCTCTGGATGCAAAGCGGCGGACATTGGCGGCTGAGTGATCATTCCGTGCTAGCGTGGCAGATTGAAACTCACCCAACGCCATCTAGCATGGACTATGTTGAAGGGGAAATTGTAAATTCTAGGCTCATGGGTAAAACAAGTGCGCACGAACCAGGGATGAGATAAAAGCCACCGAGACCCGCTTGAGATTGACCCGAAACTCATGAATCGCCACGTAACCACTCAAGAAATGCTTGCTGACCCCGCGAAAGGGGCGCAGAAACGTCCGCAAGCCCGACCACATGCCTTCCATGGTGTTGGTGTGAACTTCGCGGAGGCCATCGTCGTCATCATCCCGCGCCCATTCTTTGTGTCCATGTGCCACCGTCGAACGCGGACGGTCAACGGTGTTGTAACTGTCGTATTCGTCGGTATACACATGCGTGCCTGCGCCGGTGAACTGCTCCACATGCTGCCGCAGCGTCACCTGTTTGGTGTCGGGCACTAGCCGCAGGCGCACCTGCCCCGTTTGGCGACCAATCGTTCCCAACACCGGCGGACGATCATTGGCAAACGTGCCGCGTCCCCGCTGTTTGTTGGCGCGATAGCGCGGCGGGTCGGTCGGCTCAAAGTGTTCCACGCCTTTTTCCCCCCGCATTCTGAAACAGTTCGTCGCTTTCAGAGGCGCTGTCGAGGATGGGGTCTTGGGGTTGCAGGCGCTCGGCGTTGGCCTGCACGCGCCAGCGCCATGCCAGCACGGTTTTGTAGGCCAGGTTCAGTTCCCGGCTCAGTTGGGCGCTGGACTGTCCCTGCACGAACCCCCGTAACAGCAGCACCACTTGCGACGGCGTTAGCTGACTGCCTTCAAAGATTGTGCCACTATACAAATGATAGATGCCCTGGCAGTGTTTACACCGATACACAGGTAAGCCACTACCCCGATTGGCGCGGAAAAAACGCGCCTCGCTGTGTGGTTGCTGGCAGTGCGGACACCGCCATCCGTTGGGATGGAAGTATTTCAGCAACCATGCCACACTCAACTCGTCGTCCAATAGATCAAGGATTGGAAAGTCCATGCCCTTCAGTTTATCATCATCGCACTACTTTTGCCCATGAGCCAAATTCTAAGAGTGAAACTGGGTCAGAAAGCCATTTTGAGAAATACCCTTTAGAAAGAGTGTGCTACAATGATATAGTGAAAATCATTGACAAAGTAAGGTCAGCTTTCTAAGGCCGAGAATGAGTATTGCAGCATCTGATTTACGCCTGCTCTTCCAAAGATCTGGTAACCGGTGTGCATTTCCTAATTGTGGAGAAGTGCTAACGTTACAAATCAACGGCGACGATATGGTTGCCACTTCCGAAGTTGCCCACATTGTGTCCCGGAGCCTTGACGGACCAAGGGGTACATATCCGCTTGATCCAGATAATCGAGATGATTATTCCAACTTGATATTGCTTTGCGAGAAACATCATCACCTTGTTGACGCTAAACCGGCAAGTTTCCCCGTTGAAATGCTACGACGTTGGAAAAATGAACATGAAACATTGATGCAACAGGCAACTAAGATAGCTATTCAACAGCGTCAGGATAGTAACGGGCGGGGCAAAGGGACAAACACAAGAGAGACGGTTTATAGCACTTTATTACCTGTATTGCAGATGCCGAAATATATATATTCTGCTCCGTGTGAGATCTCACAATCAGACATGAAGCGTGTCAAGGATTCAATTGTCTATTCCAAAGGAAGTGATGTAGTTGCTCCCTTTATTCTGCGGGATGGGCGTTTATACTGTTTCAATGACCTAAATCAATCTGGTAATCCATTTAAGGAAGTAATTTCAACCTCTAATCAAGTTGTTCGGCATCACACTCGAGATTGGTGGGTAGATGATGACAAAGAAGGATGGTTTATTTATTTGTTAAATCAATGCTTGAACAAATTGACTGGTCGCAGGGGACTAAACTGGGACCGTGAGCACAATCGATATTTTTTTCAACCAAGTGAGGTTGGGCAGCCTCTTGAAGTAAGGTATCAACCGCTAAATCAGTCTATTGCGTCGAGACAAGTTGTGTGGAATCCCATTACAAAAGAAACTAATTTACCTAAATCCTACTGGTTACACCTTGCTGTAGCGCTAAGATTTCATCATGTAAGTTCCAGAAGATGGTGTCTCAGCATTAGACCAGAAATGCATGTTTCTTCTGATGGGATTAAACCTTATCCATCAGAAAAGAAGGGAAGCCGCATTACCAAACGAAAATCACGTCGATTTAACTATGATTTTCTTGGTGATATTCAGTTTTGGCGCGATTATCTCAGTGACGGAAGGCCGCGAATAACACTAAAATTCGGCGAACAACAATATTTGTCGATTTCTAATGAGCTTATGCATACTCAAGTCGAGTGGCCTGGGACGCCAGAAGAGCATGCAAAGACGTTTACCAACATCATTCGGGAAGAGGATTTGTTCACTCTATCCGAATTGCGTGAGCTAGAAGAAATCGAGGAGTATTGGGAAGTCGATGATGAGGACCATGAGTAGAGTAGATAATTCATTTGACATACCACAGATTTCATGTGGATATATTCCCGAACCGCTCCTGTGCTTTGCTGGGGGTTACGAACATGTTGACCCCAAGTTTGGGATAATCAGCTCTGGACCAAAATCTTATGAACCACTATATCGCCATCCAGCACAAGTTCGCATCGGCTTCATAGGGTCAGCCGAAACTATCAACACAGCACAAAAGTGGTTGGAACGCGGTTCCCTCGGATTCGATGGAAATTCTGAGCATATCCGATTTCCTGGTTTTCAACCTGATCGAGGTTTTAGGTCAGATGTTCAGTTTTCCGATGATTGGCAGGTGCTAATTTCGCAGACTGAAATCAAAGAAACTGTAAAAATTAGATCGAGCAAGAATCGTTACGAGCACATCCTTGGTCTTCTTGATAGCAAAATGAGGTTGCTCTCGAATAAGGATCGAACCCCTGAATGCATTATTCTTGCTTTACCGAGAGAGCTAGAAAAAGAATGTCAAACTGTCGATTACTTTGAGAAAGGCAAAGGGCAAATTCATCGAGATCTGAGGCGATCTTTTAAGACGATAGCCATGCGATATCATATGCCCACACAGATTATTCGACAGCAAACGATAGAAGACCGGACAGGTGATGTCATCTCAAAGATTTACTGGAATTTCTTTACAGGTCTATATTTTAAGGCTGGAGGTTCTCCCTGGGGGCCGGTCGGTTTGACCCCAAACACTTGCTATGTGGGAATTAGCTTTTTTCGACCATTGGGCAGTGAAGATAAACGCATACAAACCAGCTTAGTACAAGCATTTGATGAAAATGGAGATGGCTTAGTTCTAAGAGGTCACGATTTTGTCTGGGATGAGGATAAGGAAGGCACTAAATCACCACATTTAACAGAGCGGCAGGCAGTCGAGTTGATTGAATTGGTGCTTAGTCAGTATCAAGCCGAGATGGGAAATACTCCTCGACGTGTTGTAGTACACAAGACATCACGGTATTGGGATGGAGAAAAGAAAGGCTTTGAACAAGCCCTTAAGAATAAAATCGGCCTGTTTGATCTAGTTGCATTATCTAGTCAAAGCACAGTAAGGCTTATTACTACCAACAAATATCCGCCCCTGCGTGGTACGATGTTTTCTGTGGAAAATTACGACTATCTATATACAACTGGGTTTTTACCTGAATTGAACCAGTTTCATGGAATGCATGTTCCTTCGCCAATACGCATTGCAGATCATATTGGTCAAGATACGCCTCGTGAAAGGCTTCTTGGGGAAATCATGATTTTGACAAAAATGAATTGGAACTCTTCTGCACTCGGAGGTCTAATGCCCATTACTATTCGTTTTTCAAATATGGTTGCGGATATAATGCGTGAAATACCTCAAGGGCAGATACCTTTAGCAAGCTACAGGTTTTACATGTAGGAATTATTGTGTGGTCAGGAAAATCGGTTTCTTTTCATCGACTTCGCGGCGCGAAACGTAACCACTAATCTTTCTTTTGGCGGTGTCCGTGTGATGCCGTCCTTTCCCATCAGCCGACCATATGGGCTGTTATTCACGAGACGGCTTTCCAGCACGCCGAAATGCTCGATCTCCACGCGCCCGCCGGGTCGGGAGAGTTCTTCGGTCAGCGCGGCGAACAGCGCATCCAACACCTGCCGCACCTGTGCCTGCGTCAGCGGTGAATGCGTGACCTTGCTCTCGCGAGCGATGCGCTTCACCAGTTCAGTCTTGTTCACGGCTGATGCTCCATGCACGCGGCGGTTTGACCGTTGGTATAGCGGTCGGTCGTTTCACTGTTGCAAGTGGGGGCATTGATTCGCGCCGTTTGAGCAGTTCAGGCGCTTTGCCCTTTGCTGCTGTCAATCGCTGCTTCCAGTCCAGTCGCTCATAGAAGCGGGTCAACCGCGCCGCCAGCACTACCTGTGCGGCGTAGTTTTCATCCACATAACGGGCGAAGATCAGGCTGTTGCCACGCGGCGGACTCTGCACCTCGTCGGAAGTCAGCAGCGGACGCTGACGGGGGTATTCATCACTTGTGCCGTCGGCGCGCTTGCGGTTGCTCTTCTCGGTTGACTGCCCGCTGGCTCGGCTGTAGTAAGCGGCGGTGTCGGCATCGCAGCCACCGAACACAATCTGCGTCGCCAACCCTGTGAACAATGCCTCTGTCCCCGCTTCCCCGTACAACAAATGAAACTGCCCCTTTGTCTGTGCCGCGACCACAATCGAAATGCGCCGCTTCCGCACCAGGTTGACATCCGCCACCAGCGAGTCGAGCTTGCCCAGCGCCGGAAATTCATCCATCACCACGGCGACGGGTGCGGGCAGCGGGCCGCCGTTGGTCTCGCCAATGGTATCGAGGTCGAGCATCAGTTTCCGCAGCACCGCGCCCAGGTACGGCGCGTACACCTGGCGCATCCGTCCCGGACAGGTCAGTACTGCGACGGTTGGGCGCTGCACCAGCACCCCGGCATCGAAATCTGAACCGGAGGTGGTCTCGCGCACGGTCTGCGCCGCCCAACCGGTGAGCGCGGTCGCCAGTGTAGCAACGGTGTTCGAAGCAACTTTGCCATCGCTCTTGACACTTGCGATAAAGCTGTTGGCGAGCAGGTAGGCATCATCGGGTTTTGCGCTGAGTTTGTCCGCCAAGCCCTGCAAATCGGAGAGCGCGGCATAGACATCACCGAGCGTGTCGAAGCGCAGCAGGCAGGCGGAAAGCAGCGCCGCCGCCGAGTCGCTCCAGAACTTGTTGTCGCCCCGCGCGGCTGGCACCAGCACTTCGGCGATTGCCCGCGCATCGGAAACGGTCTCGATCCCCTGCGCCAGGTTGAAGCGCGGCATGTCGCTGCGGGTCGGATCGTGGATGGCAACGGTATGCCTGGTGACGGCGGCAAAGCGCAGGATGTGAGCGGTCAATTCCCCCTGTGGATCGGCGATGATGAGCGAATGTCCCGCCTGCATCCTGTCAGCGATCACGGGCAGGATGACCGCCTGACTTTTGCCCGAACCCGGTCCGCCCAGCGTCAGAATGCCGCGCGCCGAGTCCTCACCGCTCAGGCAGAACTGCCCTTGTCCCGCATCCAGGCGCACGCTGCGCTCACCCCAGAATGCGCCGAGGAAAATCACGCCTTCCTTGTCAGCGCGGCGGTAGCGTTTGTATTCGCGGGGTGTACAGAAGTGGGATGACCCCGCTTCACCCCGCCGCCGCTTGGGGCTGCGTAAACTGTCAATCCACTCGCGGAAAGCAGAACCCGGCTTAAGCTGCCCAGACAACAGGAGGTTAGCGACCAGAATTACTCCGGTCATGCTGATGCCGAACCACAGTATCCGCTGTGCATCCATGTTGGTCGGCGCACCCACCAGCAGGCGGAGCAGCAGTTGGCTGATAGTATTCCGCCCGCGCTGGACGGCTGTTTCACCCAAAGTGAGGATAAAAATCATGCAGAATGCTGCGCTCCACGCCAGATGCGCCAGCACACGCAGCAATCTGCCCCGTTGGATCGACACCTCTTCATCGGTTCGACGCACCCCCACACCGGCGGTCACGGCATAGACGATGGGGAATGCCAGCGCCAGACAAGTCAGCGGCAGAATGGCGATGAGTGCAAGGCTACGTCCTTCAGTGAACAACCAGTAGAACATCGCCGCTCCTATCGTCTCGGACCGAACCAGCGGTCAAGTTCGTTCAACTCGTCCTTGAGATCGCGCTCGTGCGGCTGCTGGGCTGCCTGCGCCGCGCGTTCTGCCAACTGCTGTTTTTCAGCGTCGGTTAGCAAAGTGGCATCGAGTTCAGCGACTCGTTCCGCGCCCAGCAAGCGCGTCCAGACTTCGGTGATTGCCTGGTCGCGCATCTCATGAAACAGCGGCATCTGACCCCGACGCAGATCGTAATGCCGTCTGCCTTCGATGTCAGGCACTGTCGCCGGGAACAACACATGGCTGTGCAACCGCTGGATACCGTTCTCGGTCTGCGGATCATGGATGACGAAGGCGTACTCCGGCACCGGCAGATCACACGCCTCAAAGTAACGCTCCATCATCGTTTCAGTGAGGTCGCGCAAGGCGCGCTCGCGCTGATAGCTCGGCAGCGCTGCCATCAGATCGGGATGTGGAGAGACGACCATCATCCGCACCAGCACCGAGTCGGTGTTAGTTTTGTCGTCGGCAATGTGCATCAGGTTGCTGGCAATCGCGCGGTAGTGGTTCCCCAGCCCGCGATCATGCCAGCGTTCCATGCCGTCGTCCTGGGGGATGTGGCTGTCCTTGTCGTCCCGATATTGAACATATTTCAGCAGACCAATCAGATCGCCGCGATGGGCATAGGAGTCCTGCTTGTACATCAGATTGCAGACGAGGCTGTGTTTCTTCATCGGGTTTTACGCTCCGCTTCTTCGAGCTTCGCGCGGCTCTCATCCAGCCGATCAGCCAGCAGTCGATGATTCTGTGCTGCCATGCGGATAGCCTGTTCCAGCAGCGCATCGCCCGGCAGTTTCTGTCCCGTAGCATGAGCAATCAGCATTCCCAGCGCCTGCGCCAGCAGATAGGTCAGCACGGTCAAATGCCAGTCGAGGCGGTTCATCCGGCGCTGGAAAGTGGTGTTGAAATGGCGTTTGCTGCCGACCTGATCGGACTGCTCGTTGAGGAAAGCTCGCAGCGCGGCGCGCACCAGGTCGGCATCGTTCTCGAAGCGTTTGGCGACGCGCACCTGCTGCAAGAGCGTATACAGTTCGGGCGTGATGCGCGCATATACCCGCACCGACTGCGGGGGATTAGCTTTGCGGCTCACGCGGTTTCACCTTCTCCCGGCGCAGACCTGACGCGACCATGTCCGGGCGCTGGGCAGCAGTGCGTACCAGAAAGCGGATCACCTCAGACTGATTATGCCCGGCAGCGACCACCAGCTTTTGCAGCCCTTCATATTCGGCTGGTGTCAGTCGAATGCCGACGTGATGCGGGAAATTCTGCGACATGTCTCCTCTCCGTGTTGCACAAGTTTTGTTCTCATTGTGGGGGATGTACAACCGCAGATTCAACGCTAATCCCTGAGATGGGCGGCTCAGAGAGTGGTGTGAAACCAGCAGCGTAGGGCGAGGATGGACTAAAAGCACACAGGCTGTGTGTGCGGAACGTGGGTGTGCGCCAGCACGCCCACGCGCTGGCAAGCGGCGCAAGACGCTTGTCAGCGGCGGAGCGCAGGCGCGCTCCGCCAAGCCCCCCGGCGCATGAGGGGCGGGCTTTTAGCCCGCTACTCCGCCGCCACCGACAACTTCGTCAACGCGGACGACTGCTCGACCTCACAAGCGGCTGAACGGCGAGAGCAGCCTGGCGGCGGTAGTCCGAGGTTTGGCGTGAGGAGAACAAGCTTTGAAACGAAAGCATCGGTTTACCGAATCTGGCGGGTGGAAAATGCGCCGCGCCGCCAGCACACAAAATGGGCGGCCACCCATTCGGATGACCGCCCGGTGATGCAGGCGTAGGCTAGAACGGAATGTCGCTGCCTGCTGGCTCTTCCGCGCCTTCCTCATCATCCGGCGCGCTGTCCATGAACTGCACGCGGTTGGCCGTCAGTTCCAGGCTGGCACGCGGGTTGCCCTCGCGGTCGATGTAGGCGCTCGGTCGCAGACTGCTGCCTTCCACCAGCACCCGCCGCCCCTTCTCCAGGTACTTGACAACGGTCTCCGCCAGCCCATTCCAGGCCGTCACGCGATACCACTGCGTCGTCTGCTTATCGCCGCGGCGGGTATTCACCGCCACCGAAAAGCTGGTGACCGGCTGCCCGCTGGCTTCACGCAGTTCGGGGGTCTCCCCCAGGTTGCCGACGATGATGTGGATTTGGTAGGACATAGACTGTTTCTCCCGGCGCTGTGCGCCTGCTCTTGCGCTCCGACCCTGTGCCGGAGTTGCCACGCCCTCGGCACGTTCCCTCAGCCGGACGTGTCAAGGGCACCCGAAGGGCGCTCGCGGTGAGTGGAACGGCACAAGCCAGGAGCGAGCGCCTTGACACGACGGCGGAACGTGCCACAGTGGCAAGACTCCGCGCACAGTCAGGAACGGACGCGCAGCAGGCCGCCTTCAGCGCCACGGGGAATAGTTGTCAACCTCACAAAGCACACGAGACCAGGCAATTCAGCAGGAGACCAGAAGCATGAGGCAGGGCAGAACACAGCTTTCCGAAGTGGTTCCCACCGTGCACAGCAGCAGAGGCAGGGCAGTGTATGGCAGATGGCTGTGGTGACAGTTCAAGTTGGGCGGCAGGGGGTGAAGGCAAGCTGACAGCAAGGGCACATTGACGCAGCAGCCCGGACGCAGTATGACGGCAAGCAGCGGTTCATAATCGAGCTGGCGAGGAGGGCGCAGTCAGGCAGTGATGTTCATAGCTCGCCGCCAGCTTCACCGGCGTGAGAGTGGGTGCTGCTCACGCGAGGTGCGCCAGCGGCGCTCCGGGGGTGGGTGGTGGGATTCCAATGCAGGCGCGCAGCGCCCTCCACTTTACGCTTCGATTTTACGGCGGTGACGGATCCGTGTCTGAGCCGTCCTCCTCCAAAATGCGCGCAATCCAGCGCAATAAGTCCGGGTCATTTTTCAGCAGGAGATCGATTTCTCGCAGCCAGGCATCCAATAAATGTTCAACCGTTTCATCGGGCAAATCCTGTAAAATCCTCTTTATGCGTTCCTTAATCTCTTTCTGATGATCCGAATCCTCCATCTTGTCCTGCTCCACTCATCCAGCTTGCGGATACAGAGACGATAATGAGGGATCATTTGCTCTACATCACTCCAAAGGATGAGACGGCGTTCATGCCTTCATCCCAAAGGCGTATCTTCTTGGGGTCAGGGCGTCACCAGCAGCCCGGCCTGGCGTGCCTTCGCTACCGCTTCGGTGCGATTGCGGGCATCCAATTTGTGCAGGATACGCCGGTTGTGGGTTTTGACCGTCGCCTCCGACAGGAACAGACGGGCGGCAATGGCTTCGTTGGTTAAGCCTTCTGCCAGCAGCAGCAGGATTTCTCGTTCCCGTCCAGTGAGCGGTTCGAAGGGGTGGGTTGCCCGCACAGCTTGCGCTTGAGGAAGCGTAGGTTCAGAAAACGCCTTGAGCAGACGCTCCACGTAGGCTTGCTCCTTCTCGCTCGTATGAACCATGCGGAGCAAATCCGCCATGCGTTCGCCTTTATCCAGGAAAACACGCATGAACCCTTCACGTTGACCCAGCTTCAGGGCATGGTGCAGCTGCTGCAAGGCTCGTTCGGACTCACGCCGCGTGTGCCAGGCTACTGCCGACCACGCCAGTCCATCGATCTGACTGCACACCCGCCCCTGCCGTTCTGCCAGGGCGATCAGATGGTCGAGGAGTGACAAGATTTCACCGGCACGACCCTGTGCAATCCGCAGCTGGACAAGCGTGAAGTATTCGAATTCGTCCTCGTAGCCCGGTTGTGCCGCTAGCTGCACCCCCAGGTGTTGCAGCCAGGACTCCGCTTGAGGGAGGTCGAGTTCGATGAGCGCGGTTCTGGCTTTGGCTGCCCACCAGCGGCGGCGCATCGGCATCAGCCCCGCCTGCTCGAGGAGCCCCTCGACTTCATCCAAAGGGACATTCGGATGGATGCCGCCTTTTTGAGCGGTGTAAACGGCAGATAACAGAAAGTAGCCGGAGAGCAGACTCTTGACATACATCCACCCGCGCCCCAGGCGCAAGCCATGCCGGGCATGTTGGGCCGCACTATTCAGTCGGTTCCACTGATAGTCGAGTTCGGCCAGACCCAGGTGCGCCATACCAGCGATGGCTTGAACCTTCACTGGGGACTGTTCGACCTGGGTGAGTGTTTCACGGTAGATCGCCTCCGCCTGGTGTAAGTGACCTTTGACCGCTTGCAGCCGGGCTAAATTGTGACGAGCAATCCAATCTAACAGGCGCTCATCTTCGCTGGTAGCTTGAGCGTGGATCCCATTGAACACGCGATCCACTGCATCCAGGTCACCGCGCGTCCAGTGAACATAGCCTAAGTTGATCTGGAGAATGCCTCGTCTGAAAGCATCCTCTGGCGGGAGCAGCGGCACCGCCTGCTGGGCGTACTCTATTGCCAGCAGCGGTTCACCGCGCAGACGGGCAATCTCCGAACGCAGCGTCAGGGTATCGCCCCGAGGTAAATCGCGGGTGTTCTCAAAACGCAAGAGGAGTTGTTCTGCCGCTTCAATTTCGCCGGAAAAAAGATGCACCCAAACATCCAGCAGCAGCAGCGTGGGGCTTGCCTGGCGGTGATCCGCTGGCAGTGCCCGCAGCCACTCCCCCAACGCAACGATTTCACCGCGCAGCAGCAGCGTTCTGGCCGCTGCTGTCAGGGAATCGGCTGCTCGCACGAAATCGCCTGTCGCCAGGTAGTGAATAACCGCGCGGTCATAGTGCCGATAGGCAGTGTACCAGCCTGCCGCTCGCCGGTGCAGCTCCGATATCTGTCCGCTGAGCGACTGTTCAAGGCGTTGCGTGAGAAAATCGGCAAACAGCCCATGATAGCGATACCAGCCGGGTTCACCCTGGAGGTGAACCAGGAAGACATTGTTTCGCTCCAGATGTTCCAAGACCTGCTGACTGTCCTGGCGATTCGTGACCGCGTCGCACAGGCTGGCATTCAGACAACCGAGAATCGAAGTTGCCATCAGGAATTGTTGAAGATCATCCGGCAGATGCTGCATCACCTCTTCGGTCAGATAATCGGCGATAAACGCCTGACTACCATTGAAACGGCGCAGCGGTTGGGCATCGGCCCCAACCTCACGCCAGTACAACGACGCCATCTGCAGCCCGGCGGCCCAGCCTTCTGTCTGGTGGGTCAGGACATCAATATCCGCATCATCCATCTCGACTTCATTCACCTGGCGGAGTAGGGTGGTGGCTTCATCGGGCTGAAAACGCAGTTCCTCCACACTCAGTTCGATCAGCTCGCGGTTAGCGCGCATCCGGGCCAGTGGCAAGGGCGGATCCGCTCGTGTCGTTATGATCAGATGGACATGATGTGGCAGTTGTTCCAGCACCCGAGTCAGACCGTCGTGGATAGGGAGATGGTCGATGACGTGATAATCGTCGAGGATCATGAACAGCGGCCTGGCGCTGCGATCCAGTTCCGAAAAGAACTCAGCCAGCCAGCGGTCAAAACGGCGCGGGGTATCCGGGTGTGGGATGTCTGAGATGGGCAGAGGCAGGGCGGGCTGGATCATGCGCAGGGCTTGCAGGACACAGAACCAGAAGCGCACCGGATGATTGTCGCTTTCGTCCAGCGACAGCCAGGCAGCATTCCATTTCAACTGCTGCACCACCTGCCCGACCAGCGTGGTTTTGCCAAAGCCGGCTGGCGCTGAGATGACGGCGAGTTTGGCGTGGGCAAGGGGTTTCAGGCGGTCGATCAGTCGGGGACGGACAACCAGGGGTGTTCGCAGGCGCGGTGGCTGGATTTTGGTGGCGAAGACGGTGTAACGGTTGCTACTGGTGTCAAGATCATTGGTACTTGCCATACCCATACCTGCACGTCGCTGTTGCCGCGGCTCATTCCTGATTACTTCAAAGGTTCAGCGTGGGCGAGGGTCTTTCAGACCAACAACCCAGTGAACAGCACACCTCCCTGGTTGGAAGCAGCGCAAAACAGTCAGATTAAACTTTGTTGTCTTTTCATTATAGTGCCAGAGGGCATCAACATTCAGTTAAGGTTTGGATTGGGTTAGTGATTGCTTCCACATGCCTCACGATCCGTTCTGCTCACGCAGAGTCAGCGCCAGAGTTTCGAGCATCTGCAGGACGAAATCGATCCGCTCTTCCGGGAACATGCTCAGAATGGCCGCTGCATGCTCATGCCGGGTCATATCCTCGTCAATAAAGAAGAACATGATGGGTTTTCCCAGCGCCTCTGCCCACCTCGGTAAATCCGGCGCATCAATCGTCGAAATGCCCGTTTCCACATTCGAGATGACACCCTGACTGATGCCCAGTTTCTCCGCCAGGTCAGACTGCTTCATATCTGCATCCAACCGCGCCCGCCGGACGCGCTCGCCCAGTTTTTTCTTCGCTTCGCTGCTCATAAACCATCCCCCAGCCACTTTGACCATAACAATGATATTGTAGTTTCTGATTCGAGACCTGACAATCTAATAGAGCGGGTTGTCAAACGGGTAAAATGGCGTATATTAGATTTATGGGTATATGATTAGATTAGTGTGACAGAGGTGTGCTGTGACCCGACGCAAGGTTAAGACCTTCCTGATGCAGCTCATCGAACGCGATCATCCCGGCCAGTCTATCGAGCAAATCCTGCTGAATGCCTACTGCGAACATGGCAGCGAACGAGAAGCAGCGCAAGCTTTGGGCATCACGCAACAGTCATTCAACGCCTGGAAATTCCGCCTCGGCCTGGACAACGCCATGCGGGTAGAACATATGAAACGTTCAGCAGGCACTCAGCCGGAGGAATCATGACCCCTAGCCAACCACCCCCACTGCCCGAAAAGCTGCTGGAACGGGTGCTGCGCGTCGCCGGCCTGCTGACCGCTCCGGCAGAGCCGAACACTGAAAAGGAGCTATCTGGCAACCCATCTGATTCCATGATACCGGCAGTAGAAATGGAGTCGGATGATACTGCGAAACCTGTGAAACGTCATTTTCCGGTAAAGTAGATTTGTTCAACCACGTTTTGATCACAGGCTTATGACTCGTAAACGACCGCGTTTAACACCGGATTCCGGCTTCGTCACTTACTTGCGCACCAGCGACGAGGAAGTACAGTCGCCGGAACGCTCACAGGCTGCCCAACGCCGCGATATTTTTCAACGTCTGGTCAGTTATCTGTCGCTTCCAGACCTCGGCGAATACATCGACAATTACACCGGCACTTCCGCCGACCGCAAACACTACCAGCGGCTGCTGACTGACGCGCGTCAGGGCAAGTTCTCGCATGTCTTCGCCAGCACCCCGGATCGCTTCGGGCGGGATGATGTCGAAGCGCTGCGCGCCATCGACGAGATGACTCGGTTGGGTATCAAAGTGCGTTTCGCTTCCCATCCCGATCTGGACCCATCCGACCCGGATGACCGCCTGTATCTCAATATTCTTTTCGGGATGGCGAAACGCGAGTCGGCCATCACCGGCAAGCGCACCACCGGCGGGATGCTCTCCAAGCTGCTCCGAGGCGAATGGGCATGGCGAGCGCCGGATGGCTACGTCAACAAAGAGGTCAAGATTGGAGAACTAGGGCGAGAAGAGCAGATGCAACATGCGCGTTACAAGCGTTGGGTCGAAATCGACCCGGAGCAGGCGCAGGTCTGGCGCTATGCCTGGGACTTGCTGCTGCAAGATGCGCCAACGCTGGAGGATATTTGCGAGGCTTTGTTCGCGCGTGGCTACCGCCTGCGCGATGGTCGTCCGTTTGTGCGTGTTAACCAGCAGGGGAAGCGAGTCCCCAACAAACAGGCGCTCTCGCGGGTTTTCCACAACTGGTTTTATGCTGGTTGGGTGGTCGCGGAGAATGAGTGGGCGCATATTCCACCCAAGACGCTGCGCGGCAACTGGCAGCCTGTGGTATCGACCGAGGAATTTGAGATGGGACTCGCCATCCTCGCCCGGCGCAATCGAAAACCGGTACCCCAGAAGAAGCATTTCTATCTGCTGCAAGGCTTGATCTACCTTCAGATGCCGGGCGGGGAGCTGGTGAAGCTTACTTGCGCGCGACCGAATGCCACCCGCACACCGGAGGGGGTTTGCTACTACTGCGTACCCAGCAGCTCCCTCAATTTCCTATGCAGCGCTGTTGACCAGCAAATCGGGCAGTTCCTGAGCCATATCCAGGTGAGCCCGGCAATTCTCCCGCAAATTCGACAGACCTATCTCGCGGATATACACAGCCATTCATCCTCCCGCGCCAAAGAAATCCAAGCCCTTGAACAGGCATTAGAACGGGTGAAGGAACGAGAACTCAACCTGTGGCGCGCCTTTACCGAACACGGGATGCGCGCTGAGACATTCCAAAAGCTGGCCCGCGAATATCAGGATGAGCAGGATCGCATCACATTTGCATTAAACGCGATTCAACAGGAAAATAGAGAAACTATCGCAAATCTTGATGCAGCGTTGGCGATCATCGCGCAGATCGGGGAGCGATACGGACGGCAGGAGGCAGCGCGGCAGCGTGACATCCTGCGGCAGGTCGTCGATAGAGTTGTGATTGACCTTCGAGGTCAGGTGTTGAGGCTGGAGTTGAAATCGCCGTTTGTCTACCTGCACCAGTTAGCAGGGGGTGACAGCGGCAAGCAAGTGAAGAGTAAATCCTCGCGCAAGGCTGGAAAACAAACATCCAGCCACAATAGGACTGGACGTTCACTTCAGGTCGGCTTTTGTGACCCCGGTAGGATTCGAACCTACGACCAGGTGCTTAAAAGGCACTTGCGCTGCCACTGCGCTACGGGGCCGTCGTGCTGGCATTGTAGCCGAGCCGGACAGGATTTTTCAACCCGCAGATTTAGGGCATCAGCGTTTGGGGCAGCGCGTGCGGGGCGTGACCAGCGGTTTGACCAACTCCGCCTCGGCCTCCAGCTCATGCAGCGGGCCGACGATCACCGTCGTGGTTCCACCCACTCCAGTCACATCGGTGTCATTGAGGAAAGGGAAGTAATCACAGGCGGCGGGTGAGAGATCGAGTTCCAGGATGCCGTCCGAGTCGGGTTCGCGGCGGGTCTGCCCGGCCAGCGTGACCAGCGTCACCGGCGCTGTCCCCACCGGCAGCCGCAGCGTCACCGGGTCGAGCGACTGGTTCCAGACCACGCTCAACTGCTGCTCCGTCTCCGGCTGGTCAAAGCTGATGATTACCGCCCGGTTTTCCAGCGTCTTGATCCGCGGATTTGCCAGCGTCCCCGCACCGAACCAATCGGCCACCAAGCGGTAAGCGCGGGCAGCCTCACGCGGTGTCCCCGGCAGCGGATGGCGGCTGAAGCAAACCGCGCCGCGTTCATTGCGGTACAGCCCGAAAGCATCGCCGAAGCACAGGCCGTCGCCCTGGCAGAGCGCCCCAAAGTGGAAGGGGAAGTCTGTCCCACCGGGCTGGTTGCCGCAGTCATCGTAAAGCTGGTGGTAGAAGACGACCTCAGCGCCCTCAGCCCAGGCATAGGCCGCGCTTTGGATGAAGAACTCAGCCTGCTGAATCTGCGTCGAACGAAGCTGCTTGTCCTGCGGTTTGGCCGCCCAGACCGGCCCTGGATAATCGTCCCAGACGGGCGTGCCGCTCTCGTTCAGCCAGATCGGGCGCTCCAGATCATAGGCGATCAGGGTTTGCTTGACGTAGCGCGTCAGCCAGCCGCTGCGCCAGGGGTAGCTGTAGTTGTGGACGGCCACGATATCCATATACCAGTTGAACTCTTCCCGCTGCGGATCATCTTCGAAGATCGCCAGCACCCGCGCCAGCCAGTTGTTGGGCGTCCCGTACAGCAGCCCGCCGAACATGACCTGCGCATCGGGGTCAACCCGCTTGATGACGATATAGGCGCTCTTGAGCAGCCGGGCGTAATCGCCAATGCTGCCCACCCAGAAGGGTTGATGATCCGGCTCGTTCCAGATTTCCCAGATACGGATACCTTCGCTTTCTGCCCAGCCCTGCTCGGCAGCCAAATCACCGCCGGGCCGGTAGCGCCGCACCGCCTGATCGACGAAGTTCACCCACGGATTCTTGGGGTTCAGCGCCTTGTCCGGGCGCGGCGTATCCGTGCCGTCCTCAAAGATGGGCTGGTGCAGCCCAGCCGGCCGCGCCCCATCCCGGTGGAAACCTGGCAGGCCGAGCAGCACCGCGTTGATCCGCAAGCCCTGGTCAAGATCGGCGCGGACCAGCCGGTCATAGCCTGCCCAGTCGAAGCGCCCTAGCTCGGTCTCGACCCGATCCCAGTACAGCGGCCAGCGGTTCCATCCTGCGCCCAGCGTCAGCGCTTTCCGGTAACGCTCCGGTGTGGTGACTTCCTCCACGCCGCTGATGTGGTTGATCCCCAGCCGCTCTGAGCGGGGATAGTCTGCTTCCGGGGCAGCAGCCGGAAGGCGCGTCTCGGCGAACAGCAGTCCCAGCATAAACACGGCGGCAATGAAACGGGGCATCGAATGAAGTCTCCGGGATTACTGCTGCTGCTGTTCCTGCGCGGCATCCCCAGGGATGCTGTCGTCCTCGGCCACCACCCAGCCTTCCGGCGCGGGGATGTCATCCAGCGGCGGCTCGTCGGCTTGGGTGACTCGCACCGACACATGCAGTTCGGTCTCGGCGCTGCCTTTGAAAACGCCGCGCGTCGGCGGCACATCCAGGTAGTCACGCCCGACGGCCACGCGGATATGGCGCTCGTTGGCGACCAAGTTGTTGGTTGGGTCAAAGCCGACCCAGCCCAACCCCGGCAGCAGCGCCTCTACCCAGGCATGGCTGGCCCCCGGCGCTGATCGTCCTCCGCTGCGCGGCGACAGGTACCCGCTGACATAGCGGCAGGGAATCCCCAGCGGCCGCACCAGCGCCAGCATGATGTGGGTGAAGTCCTGGCAGACTCCGCGCCGGTCATCCAGCGCCTCGTCAATCTGGGAATGGACGTGGGTGCTGTCCGGAGCATACTCAAACGTCTGGTACATTCCCGTGGTGAGCTGCTTGAGGAGCGTCAGCGGATCATCCCGGCGGGTGACGTTCAGTTCTTCAGCCAGTTCATGCAGCAGCGGCGAGGGATGGGTGAAGTGACTCGGCAGCAGCATGTCATACTGCGACTCGTCCAGTTGATCCCAAGCCGACTCCGGCAGCCGCTCCGGCAGATCGAGGATCGGACGAACCTCCACCTGCGACTGCGCCGTGATGTTCAAGTAGCGGTGCGTGCCGGGAATATCGAAGTGATGGACCGTATTCCCTAAATAATCCCGGTAGGAGAGCGGCTTAGCCTGCGGCGTCACCGACAGGGTAAAGCTTAGGCAGCGCTGGTTCGTTTCGGTGTGCGGCTGCATCCAGACTTCCATCACGCTCTGAGAAATCGGCGCGGAATAACGGAACCGGGTGATGTGACGGACGGTGTAGTACATGGTGGGCAAACTTCAGTGGTGCGGCGCGGCAGGCGCGTCAAGCTGCATTATCATCATCATTTTACGGCAGCGCGGCTTCTACTGGGTAGGTGATGTAGGTTTCATAGATGGCTTCATGAATCAGGATGCACTGCTGGATGATGTCCTCTAGATAGACATGTGCCCCCCGCTGCACCAGATCATCCACGGTGTCGAAGCTCATGCTGGAACGCAGCCGCCCGACCAAGCGATGTACGCGGCTGTTCTTGCTCACCGCCGCCGCTTCGGCAATGGACTGCAGCGCGCTCTGGAGCATCTCGATGTTGAAGCGCACCGCATGCGGAAACAACGGGTTGAAGACCAGGAACTCCATGATCCGGTATGGGCGCAGATCGGCGTTATAGACTTTGCAGTAGGCTTCAAAAGCTGTAAAGGATTTCAGCAGCCCCAGCCACTCAAAGTAATCATGCCCGGCTTCGGCATCCGGCAGCAGCGTGTACGCCTGCAGGTGTTCATCCAGCAGCATACACATCGCCATCGTGCGCTCGATGGACCGCCCCAACTGGATGAACAACCAACCTTCGTCATGCACCATGGTCGAGTCGGTGATGCCCTGGAACAGATGCGCGCCATTCTTGACCGACATGAAGAACTCGTGCGGCTGCTCGTTCCAGATCGCGTCGAGCGTAGTCTGCCGCACGTCGAGATACAGGGTATTCAGGTGCAGCCACATCTCCGAACTGATCTTCTCGCGCACCTGCCGGGCATTTTCACGGGCGCTGGCGATGCAGCTTACGATGGAGTTGGCGCTGCTCGAATCGAAGGTCAGCCGCTGGGTCAGCGCGTATTCGTCCCGCAGCCCGCCCGGCGGCATCGGCACATGCAGCGCGCGCAGCAGCCGTTCACGGCTCTCTTCCGGCGTCCGCCGGGATTGGTCGAGGCTGAGCGTCAGATGCACATCCACGACACGGGCGGTATGCTCCGCCCGTTCCAAGTAGCGGCTCATCCAGTACAGGTTGTCAGCCACGCGCGACAGCATTGTTCCCTACCCGCTCTCTACATCCCAAACCGGCGTCTTCATCCCCCAAACCGCTGAAACCCGCGTCCGTGCAGATAGCGCAGCTTCTCGACGAAGTGGTCATCTGCGCCGCCTTCATGCCCATTATAGGGGTAGACGCGGATGTCCTTGGGCGCATCAACATGGTTGTAAACGGCGAAGACCGTCGAAGGCGGGCAGATGTCGTCCATCAACGCGGTGGAGAACAGACAGGCCGCCCGGATTCGCGGCGCAAAGTTCAACCCGTCGAAGTAATCCAGCGTGTGAAAGACCTGTTCCAACTGCGACCGGTGAATGCTCAGGTAGGTCACAATCTCCCGATAGGGGTACGCTTCTGTCTTGCCCACTGAGCGGCGGAACTGGCACAGGAAAGGCACATCTGGCATCGCCACGGCCACATCGGGCACGAGTCCGGCTGCCGCCAGCGTGATCCCGCCGCCCTGACTGCCGCCGGTCACGATGATCGCCGCGGGATCGACATCGGCCCGGCTCCGAGCGGCTTCGATGGCTCGCACGGCGTCGCTGTAGACCCGGCGGTAGTAGTAGGTGCGCGGGTCGAGAATACCCTGCGTCATGAAACCCGGCGTGAACGGATTGGCGCCGTCAGGAATATCGGGTGTATCCCCCGCCCGCCACACGCTGCCCTGCCCACGGGTGTCCATCACCAGCAGCGCATAGCCTGCTGACGGATATCCCAACCATTGGTTGGGCAGGCCGCGGCCGCCGCCATAGCCGATGAATTCGACCACGCAGGGCAGGGCCTTCTCGACCCGCGCCGGGCGCAGATACCAGCCTTTGACGGGCTGCCCGCCGTAGCCGTTGAAGGTCACATCATAGGTCTCGACTGTCACCAGCCCCATATCCACCGGCTCAAAGCGCGCATTCAGCTGGTGCTGATGCACTTCAGCCAGCGTTGCTGACCAGAAGGCATCAAAATCCGCCGGCTCGCTCCGCTCTGGCCGGTAGACCCGCAGCTCATCCAGCGATAGATCAAAAAAAGCGCTGCTCAACTGACTTTAACTCCTATCTTTACACAGGCTGTATCCTCTACGCCGGGCGAAGCCTGGTCGTCAGGGGATTGTGGTAGCATTACTCCTCCAGCACCCAAGTATCCTTGCTGCCACCGCCCTGGGACGAATTCACCACGAGCGAGCCGCGCTGGAGTGCCACTCGTGTCAGTCCGCCCGGCACAATCGTAACCTCTTCGCCGTACAAGATATACGGCCGCAGATCGACATGCCGCGATTCGACATCCCCGCCAACGAAGCACGGCGCGCGGGAGAGCATCACCGTCGGCTGCGCGATGTAGTTACGCGGATGCACACTGATCCGCCGCCGGAATTCTTCACGCTGGTCAACGGTGCTGTGCGGGCCAATCAACATGCCGTAGCCGCCAGATTCGCCCACCGCCTTGACCACCAGTTTATCCAGATTCGCCAGGACGTGCGCCCGCTGCTTGTCATCCGTCAGGATATACGTCTCGACGTTGTTGAGGACTGGGTCTTCATCCAGATAGTATTTGATGACGCGGGGCACATAGTAGTAGAAGGCTTTGTCATCGGCCACACCCGTCCCGACTGCATTGGCGAGTGCCACATTGCCGGCGCGGTACGCATTGAACAACCCGGCCACTCCCAACATCGAGTCGTGCCGGAACGTCAGCGGGTCGATGAAGTCGTCATCGATGCGGCGATAAATCACATCCACCCGGCGCAGGCCCTGCGTCGTCCGCATGTATACGACATTGTCGTGCACCAACAGGTCGCGGCCTTCGACCAGTTCCAGCCCCATCTGCCGCGCCAGGAAGGCATGCTCGAAGTAAGCGGAGTTGTATACACCCGGCGTTAGCACCACAATGGTCGGATCAGGGCGGCTCTCCGGGGCCAGATATTGCAGCGTCGCCAGCAGTTCCATACCGTAGTTTTCAACTGGACGCACACCGTAATTGCTGAACAACTGCGGGAAAACCAGCTTGGTCACCTGCCGGTTCGCCAGCATATAACTCACGCCGCTGGGCACGCGCAGGTTATCCTCCAGCACCACGAACTCGCCGCTCGGCAGCCGGATTAAGTCGGTTCCGCACACCGAGACGTAGCGCTCCCGCCGGACGCGCAGCCCGCGCATCTCCCGCCGGAAGTGCTGGCTGGTGAAAATCAGCTCCGGCGGCACGATCTTGTCTTTGAGGATGTGCTGTTCGTGATAAATATCCTGCAAGAACAGATTAAGCGCCGTGATGCGCTGTTTCAGCCCGCGCTCAATCGTCGCCCATTCCCCAGCGGTAATGATGCGCGGCAGCAGATCGAACGGAAAGATGCGTTCCGTCCCCTCCGAGCGTCCATAGACCGTGAAAGTGATCCCCTGGTGCAGGAACGACTGGTCAGCAGCCTGCTGGCGCGACCGCAGTTCCTGCTGCGTCAGGTCTAGCACGCGCTGGTAGAGCGGATCATAATGCGCGCGCGCACGTCCTTCCTCATCGAACATCTCGTCATAAGCCGTGTCGATCACGTACTTGACGAACGGGGCGCTGGCCGTTTTGGGACGATCCTCGGTAGTCATAGGCAAGCCGTCACGCTAACAATCGGACAATCGGGTAAAATAACTTGACAGCTTAGCGCGGAAAGTGTACCGCCCGCCACAGCGTTTTTGCCAGAATCCAGCTTCCACTTTTGATGACTCTAGCCAACTGCCGCGATCTGCGGAAAACATCAACGCTCCATGTGAATATTCACTGCTACAATAAAATCGAAATGGGATTACAGACGGGTGTCCGCAATTTCAAACTAAGGAATGTCATCTTGAATGGATGGAAAATCCTGGTGGTCGAAGATGATCCCGACGGTCAGGAACTGATCGGACGCCTGCTCAGACGGCACGGCGTCGCCTGTGATCTTGTCTATGATGCCGAAGATGCTCTCGACTGTCTTTCTCGCGAACAGTACTCCGGTGTCGTCATTGACCTGGTGCTGCCAGAAATTGATGGCTGGACGCTGCTGAAGAAGATCAAGGCCAATACCCATCTGGCTGGTCTGCCCTGCATCGCCATCAGCGCCTATCACAACCCTACTATCGCTGCTGATGCGGCCCGAGCCGGCTTCACCAACTACTTTGCCAAGCCGCTGGAAGTCACCCCCTTCATGGCCGAGCTTCAGCAGTTGATCGACTCAGACTGAGGGTCACCAGAGGTGTTCGCCGCCATTGACATGGATCAGCGTCCCCGTCACGAAGTCCTCGCTGGCGAGATAAGCCACCGCCCGCGCCACGTCTTCCGCCGCGCCGACCCGCTGGAGCGGGACCCGCTTGCCCAGAGCCTGCCAGTCCGCGTCGCTCATCCCACTCCCTGCGGGTTTCATCACCGGCCCCGGCAGCACCGCGTTGACGCGAATATCTGGCCCTAGGCTGGCGGCGCTCACCTGCGTCAGCATCCACAACCCGGCTTTCGCCACACTGTGATGCGGGTACGCCGGCCAGGCTTGCAGCGCCCCTTTGTCGAGGATGTTGATGATCGTCCCGCCGGGCGGATCATTGCGCCGCATGATCGGGACTGCTGCCTGCGTGCACAGGAACGGCGCTGTCAGGTTGATCGCCATCGTCTCCTGCCAGTCGGCCAACGTCACCGCGCTGAATTCCCGTTTCTGGAAGTTCGAGGCGCTGTTCACCAGAATGTCCAGCCGTCCAAAGACTTCCTCCAGCGCCGTAAACAGCGCTGCGATGCTCTCCGGTTCGGCCAGATCAGCCTGCACTGCTTGTGCATCCACCCCCAGGGATTTGATCTCGCGGGCCGTTTCCTGTGCTGCTTGCGCCGATTGGCCGTAATGCACCAGGATATGAGCGCCCTGCCGCGCCAGCTCCAACGCAATCGCCCGGCCGACTCGGTGAGCCGCTCCGGTCACCAACGCGACCTGATCTGTCAATCGGATTCGCATCAGCTTGTACCCTTATCGCTGCCTCGAAATAATCAGGGGCGCAGTACAGCGCCCCTTTGATTCAACCCACTGGATTACCCGATACCCTGCCGCATGAATCGAGGCTCCGTGTCAGGCTGTTTCCCCAATCCCCAGTCCCTAGTATCCCCCACCCGGCACAGCCGAGAGGAATAGGGTCGCCAGCACCACCATGATCGTCGGCGCCAACAGGCACGCCAGGAACACCCGGCTGTCCTTGTTCAAATGCATATAGAACCAGACCACCAGCCCCGCCTTGATAATCGACAGACCGACCATCACCGGGATGGTGAAGAAGCCTCGCGGCAGCTCGAACAGCACCAGCTCCAAAATCGTCAGAATGCCCAGGATGATAAAGACGCCCGTATATACCGGGAAAGGATATTCCCGCCCCAGGAAGCGGAAGTTATCGTTGTGATGTTCGTGTTGGGCGGCCGTTTCCGCCGCGGTCACCGGATGGTCACTCATCGCTTGATTCCCCTCTGTGTCCTCTATGCCTGTGCGAAGCCTCCCCCTCAGGGGACTGTGGTGGAATTAGACTAGATACAGCATCGTGAACAGCGCGATCCACACCACATCGACGAAGTGCCAGTACAGACCGAAGATTTCCACGCCGATGTAGTTCTTGGAGCTGTAGTGGCCTTTCAGCCCGCCGCGCACGATGAACAGCGCCCACAGCACCCCGACGATCACGTGCGCCCCATGGAACGCCGTCGGTCCGTAGAAGCGCATGCCGAACCCGTCGAATTCGTTGCCCTGGTTGAAGATGGCGATGCCAGCGTGTGCCAACTCTTGGTACTCCACAACCTGGAGCGCCACGAAGATCGTCCCCAGCAGCGCCGTCAGCCCGATCCAGCGCACCAACCCCTGACGGTTATCCCGCTGGATTTCGCGCAGGCCCATCACCATCGCCCAACTGCTCGACAGCAGGATGAAGGTGTTGAGGCTCACCAGCAGAATGTTCGCCTCTTCGTGGACCTTCTTGACAATATCCGGGTAATGGATGCGGAACACCACAAACACCGCGATCAGCGAGGCGAAGATCACCACTTCCGACGCCAGATACAGCCAGGTCGCCAGCTTGAGGTTATGGGCGCGTGCTTCCGGGCTGGCGTGATGTTCCACGTGTTCGGCAGGTGCTTTCTCAATGCTCATGTCCGTCATGCGCGTTTAACTCCTACTTCTGACCCAGGAAGGTGGGAAGACCCTGCCGCAGCAGCCGCGCCAGCCAGGCCGCGCCCTGCGGGACCAACGTACTCCACTGCACAGCCGAGAACGTTGAACGGATGCTGGCCGGGATGATCGCTTGCAGGAATTCAACCGGAGCCACCAGCAGCACGCTGAAGGCGGCCACGTAGATGTGGAACAGCATCGTCCAGAAATCACTCCGGTTCAGCGCCGCTGCCAGTACGAACAGCCCAATCGTGACCACGCCCATCACCGCGACCATCACGATCCGCCAGACGCGTTCCGCCAGCAGCACTTTCAATGACTGGAACACCAACGCCAGCAAACCCATGCCAATCGCCGCGAAGATCACCGGCGGCGTCCCGGTGACATCCACCGACGGCACAACCACCGGCAGCACCAGCGTGATCAGCACCGAGATGATGCCGATGGGCATCCGCAGCGGTTTGGAGGCAAAGGCTACCAGCGCTACCACAAACAGCAGCAGCACCACCAGCGTGTTCACGCCCGTCAGCGCCGCCGAGACCGCCACCACCAGCAGCAGGATCGGGATCGCCGCTGGAGCGCCGATCACCGCCAGCAGCGGCGGGATGATGAAGACTGGGGCCATCAGCGCTACCGGAACCTGCCGGTTGCTGATGAGCAGGGGGAACTGGAGCAGCGGCGCGACCAGCAAACCGATGAAAGCCAGCCCACGCCACGGCAGCGCGGTTCCCTGGGGATTCTTCTTCCCGCGCGCGAAGTAATGGATGAGGAAGCCAATCACCCCCGCCGCCACGAACAAGGACAGCATTGTAATGATGAAGAACACCACCAGCAGCACCAGATAGCTGACCTCAACCTGCGCCAGGTTGGACGCCAGCGGTGGCAGCAAATCTAGGCCGGTAGCGGTTTGCAGAAATTCCCGCGTCGGCTGGTAAATATCCCCAAAGCGCACAAACCCAACAGCGGCCACGTTGCCTTCCGGTTCACGGACATTCTGTATGCTTGGCCCCTGCGGTAGGAAGGCCACGGCGCCAATCGCCAGCACCCCCAGGATCGTCCAGAACGCCACCTGCCAGATATAGCCGCTCAGCAGCGCGCGCGGTTCTTCCTCGGCTTCCGCCTCTTCCTCATGGTGTTCTTCGCCGTGGACGTTCATCCGCGGATCGAACCCGCCCATCCCCCATACGAACGTGAATGCCGAAAGAAACGCCCCCAACGTGAACGCCGGCCCCACATAGGCATACGGGTTGTCCGGGTTAGGATCAAGCCCCTGGGCCAACCGAATCACGATGGCGATGAGCGCGCCGACGACAAAGCCGATGATTCCCATCGGGACTGCGCGGGCAAGTCCGGGTCGCATACCACTTCCTCCAATGCCGGCGTGTAGTGCTGCGCAAAACGCAGCGCCGTTAATGGTCTTTTGGGTCAACGGCGGCCTCACGTCAGCCGCCGCGCATCATTCTACCCTAAATCACGAACAGAACCACGTAAAAGATCAACCAAGCCACCGTCACGAAGTACCACAGGCTCGCCCCGCCTTCAACCGGCCACACATTTGCCGGATGGTAGTACCCGCGCCGGGCGTTCTGGTACACGCGCACCAGATAGACGCCAACCGCCAGCGCATGCACCGCATGGAACCCCACCAACAGACGGAACACTGTGCTGTACTGCCCGCTGAACGGAACCGTCACCCACTCGTAGATCATCACCACGGTGAACAGCACGCCCAGCGCCAGCATGATCCCCCAGTTGCGGACGAGCGCCTGCTGCTGGTTGCCTTTCACCGCGCGGACTCCCTGCCGCGCGAAGAAGCAGCTCACGATCAGCGCCAGCGTCATTGCCGTCGGCAGAACTGGGCTGATCTGATCTACACCCGGCGGCGGCCATGACGGCGAAGTTGCCCGAATCCAGCCGTGAACAATCGCCAAACAGACGAAGGCCATTATCCACGAAATCTGGAAAATGGCGAGACCGGTGCGCTTGTTGCGGAGCGCGATCAGCTCCGCCCGCGAAAGCTGTGGTTCTACTGCTGTCTGTCCCATGTTTCCGCTAAACCCCAACTCCATATCTGTATCCGTCCGCAGCGCCCCAACCGCTGAATCCCTATTCACATGAACAGGGACACAGCCTAGGCCATGTCCCCGTTGATTAGCACCCACCGTGATCCGGTCACCCCCTCCATTGCATAGGGGGTGAGAACACTAATCTCCCGACGCAGGAACCGCCGCCGGAACCGAGGGCTTCGCCGCTCGCGCCATCCCGACGCCTTCCGCCGGGCGCCCAAAGCGCCGGTCGATCTCATCCAGGTACGCGGTTGCTGCCTCGCTGCCGTAACCATACGGGTCTTCTGCCGGAACCGGGTCGTTGATGAAGTTCGTCGCCGGCGGCGGTGAGGTCGTCGCCCATTCCAGCGTCAGCGCGCGCCAGGGGTTCGCCCCGGCCACCTTGCCGCTCCGTACGCTCACGATCAGGTTCCAGACCAGGATCAGCGTCGAAAGTCCCAGCACGAACGAGGCCAGACTGACCAGTGTATTGATCCCCTGGAATTCAGGTGCATACACCGCCACGCGGCGCGGCATTCCCAGCAGACCCGCCAGGTGCATCGGGAAGAAGGTGAAGAAGAATCCCAGGTATGTCAGCGCGAAGTGCCACTTGCCCAACCGCTCGTCCAGCATCCGCCCAGTGATCTTCGGGAACCAGTGATAAATGCCCGCATAAATGGCGAACACGCTCCCGCCGAACAGCACGAAGTGGAAATGCGACACCACAAAGTAGGTGTCATGCACATGCACGTCGAACGGGATGGCCGCCAGCATCACACCGCTGATCCCGCCGATCACGAACATGGACAGGAACCCCAGCGCGAACAGCATCGCGCTCGTGAAGTGGATCTTGCCACCCCAGAGCGTCCCCAACCAACCGAAGATCTTCACGCCTGTCGGCACGGCGATAATCATCGAGGTAATCATGAACGGGATGCGCCAAGCCGGCGCAATGCTGGTGAACATGTGGTGCGCCCACACCAAGAAGCCGATCACTGCAATCCCCATGCTCGACGCAGCGATGAACTTGTAGCCGAATACCGGCTTGCGCGCATGGACTGCCAGCACATCCGAAAGGATGCCCATGCCCGGCAGCACCATGATGTACACCGCCGGATGGCTGTAGAACCAGAACACATTCTGCCAGAGGAGCGGGTCACCGCCTTTGGTCGCGTCGAAAAACGCTGTCCCCGCCATGCGATCCAGCAGCAGCAGCGTCAGTGCCCCTGCCAAGAACGGCGTTGCCATCACAATGATGATCGAGGTCGCCAGGATCGCCCAGATGAACAGCGGCATCTGGCTGTAGCCCATCCCCTGCGGCCGCATATTCATGATCGTCACGATGAAGTTGATCGCGCCCAGGATCGACGAAATCCCCAGCAAATGCACCGAAAGGGCCGCCAGCGTCTGGCCGTCTCCCACAAACAGCGTGCTCAGAGGCGGATACATCGTCCAGCCGCTTTCCGGCGCGCCCACGAGCATGCTGCCGATCATCAGAATGCCCGCCGGCGGGATCAGCCAGAAGGCGAAGGCATTTAGCCACGGGAACGCCATGTCCTTCGCGCCCAGCATCAGCGGAACCAAGTAGTTCCCGAACCCCGCCATCATCGGGATGATCCACAGGAAGATCATCACAATGCCGTGGGTGGTGAACAGCGTGTTGTACTGTGAGCCAGTTTGCACAACGTCCAGGTTCGGCGTCAGCAGTTCCCAGCGCACCAGCATCGCCAGCGTGCCGCCGACCAGGAAGAAGAACAACGCTGTGACCATGTACTGAACGCCGATGATCTTGTGATCGACGCTCCAGCGCAGGAAGTCGGATGCCCGCAGTTTGGGCAGCGGAACTTCTACTGCGCCGCCAGGGGCGCTGCCTACAGGAATGGTGATGCTTGCCATGTGCTTGCCTTTCCCATCTGCCTTCGTTTAATCCGGTCAAATCATCCGTGACATTTACTGGTACTCAAAACGCCTCGCCTCTCCCCAATCCTCTCTCTATACATGCAGAGGGAATCGGGTGGTGGGTGAGGTCTACATGCCCGCCTCGGCAGTCGCTTCCGCCGCTGGAGCAGCCTCAGGCGTCGCCTCGGCTGCCGGGGCGCTGCCCGGCCCAGCCGTGATCACGCACTGCGGCGGTTGCTCGACCTCGAACGGCGCGCTGCCGCTGGCACTCTGCGTCGCCAGATAGGCCACAATCGCCCAGACATCGCATTCGGGCACGTTGAGCTGCGGCATCAGGTTGCCGTACCCTGGAGCCAGATACGCGCCCGGCTCATGAATAGCCGTATACAGGTATTCTGCTGGCGTCGAACCCGTCGCGCTGGCGCGGCTGGTCGCCGCCCGGTCGGCGATTCCGTTCAGGTTCGGCCCAACGTTGCCCGCCCAGTTGAACTCGCTCAGATCATCGAGAACGTGGCAGGTGTAGCACGGGTAGATATTGCTCGACAGAATGTTACGTCCGCGCACCACCGGGTCGGCAGGCGGGTAAATCACTTTCCGCATTTGCTCGACCAGCCAGGCGTTGTAGGCCGCTTCATCAGCGTGGACGATCACCTGTCCAACCATCATACCGTGATTTGCCCCGCACAGTTCCGCGCATTTGATCGGGAATGTGCCTTCCTGCACCGGCGTCACGTGCACTGTCGTCGTCCGGCCAGGGATTAAGTCCTGCTTCAGCCGGAAAGCCGGAACCCAGAATGCATGAATCACATCGCGCGGCTGCATCTGGAGTGCCACCGCCCGCCCCGTGTATAGGTGCAGTTCCGGTGAATTGACGTTGATGGCATTGTCGTCCTTCAAGTCTTCCTGGACGCTGGCCGGCAGCGTGCTGATGTCCACTGCGTCCGGGAAGATGCTCAGCGGCGCGCTGTACGTGAACGCCCAGTTGAAGCGCGCCCCCGTCACCTGCACCGTCATTTCGTCCGCACGCGGCGTGGTTAGGTTCGACCACACCTGCCATGCAATCACCGTCAGAAAGACCACGATGATCGCCGGAATCACCGTCCAGGTGATCTCTAAGCTGGTGTTGCCATGCATGTGAATGCCGTCGCTGGTATCCCCTGGCTTGGCGCGGAACCGCAGGATCGAAAACACCAGCAAGCCCTGCACCAGCAGGAAGATCGCCCCACCGATGATCAGCATCACGTGGAACAGATCATCGATCTGGCGGGCTTCGGCTGAAGCCTGTGTCGGCAAAATCGACGGCGTTAGCTGTCCGATCAGAACTCCACCGATAATCAGCAGGATGCCGGTCACCACGATGATGATGATCGTCGTTGAGCTGATTCCCCCGCGCGGCGAACTCAGGTTGGTTGAACTCATAGCGTCTTATTCCTACCAACAAACTCTCATGAAGACGGGCTGCGAAATCGTCTACAATCGACAGCAGCACCTCAACGGTGCTGTTGCAGGATGTTGCGGATCGTTCAGGCAGTCTGGGGCTGTGGGGCTTCCCTGTACGGACAAGTGCAGATCACACCCTTACCCAGGTTTGTTCCATTTTACACAAGGCGAATGCAATTGCCAAAGGCTTCTCATCATTTTCTGTGCGGGAGTGGGAGCGTCAACGATGACCTATGGCAGCGCGAATCCCCTGGATGAGCCGGGTGACCAGCCTGATGCCGGGCCGCTGAGCGCCGATGAACGGGGAAGTTCGGCGCAGTCCCGAACATTTTACCTGGAAATTTTAACTCAGCAAGACCAACTGCGCCGCGTCCCCCTCCAAACCCAACTGCTCATTGGCCGCAGCTCCAAGCGCTGCCAGGTTGTCCTGCCGGATAATCGTGTCTCGCGGGTTCACCTCCGCGTTCAGCGCGACCCCGACCGCGGCGTCACCATCACCGACCTCTACACCGCCAATGGAACCACCTTCGACGGCCGCCGGCTCGAACCTGGCGTACCCATCACTTGGCTCATCAACCAGACTGCCCTCGTCGGCGATACCCGTATCACCCTCCGCTACGGCATCCTCGGCTCCCTCGCCGAATGACCACCCCTCGGAGCGATACGCCTTCGCAGCTCGATTCTACGCCCGCTCCACGAACTGCTTGCGCCGGTAAATCTCATCCGGCCGCCGGATGATGTGCAGCACATCCTCGCCGCTAAGGAAGACCGGCCCGCCCAGCGCTGCCGCCCCCAGGAACATCCGCGCTGCCTTGTCGCACATCGCCATGATGTTTAGCACCTCGGTCGGCGTTTTCCCCAGCGTGATCACCCCGTGGCTGATGAGCAGGATCACCTTCGGCGCTTCCCCCCAATCCTCCATGTAGGCCCGCACCCGCTCGCGGATCGCCAGCGACAGCGGCAGCCCCGGATCAACATACGGGACCAGCACCGATTCCGGCCCACACAGCACCGCCTCGTCCGGGCACATCCGCCGCAGCGCGAAATCCGCCGCCCGCGGGCTGCACAGAATCCGGTTGATCGCCGTGGCGTGCGTATGCCCGACGAAGTTTACTCCGCAGTCGTGCAGTAGCGCCGCGTGGAAAGTCACCTCCACCGATGGGATGCCGGGCGCGGACGGGTCGACCTTGGCGGCTTCCATCACCTTCTTCTGCGCCGCCAGATCGCCCGGCGACTCATCCAGCATCGCCAGAATCGGCTCAAAGCGCACCGCGACGAAGCCCTCCGGCGGAATATCGCGCATCTGCCGCCCGCTCGCCTTGATCCAGAACGAGTCGGCGTCAATGCGGCACGACGAATTGCCCTCGCCGATGATTACGTAATCATTCTCCGGCAGGCCGAGCGTACGGGTCATCTCCAATAAGGGGGTCAGCGTGTCATTCATGGTGGGTTCTCGGTTCATTGTGGTCGGTTTAAGCTGCCGGAGATTATAGCGCACTTGCCCCGGCCAGCGGATAGAATGAATGTATAGTCTGGAGTAGGTGCGGTCCGTCTCCACGTTCAGCGAGACGAGGGTGGTGCACTGAACAGCCGCTCTCCACCATGTATAATAGCGGGCAAATTGGTTCCCAAGGAGTCCGCCATGTTCGACACCCTGCCCGCGACTGCCCTGGCGTTCATGGATTGGCGCTGGCCGCAGATTGAACCCTACTACCTCGCCCTCGAATCCCGTGAACTCACCGCCGAGTCCGTCGCCGGTTGGCTGGCCGATTGGACGCGGCTCGGCGAACATATCCAGGAAGCCTACAGCCGCCTGTACTTCGCCACCACCCTTGATACCGCCGATGAAGCCGCCCTCCAGCGCTTCCACACCTTCCTCTCTGAAGTCGTCGAACAGGCCGAACCCCATGAACAGCGCCTGCGCGAAAAACTCCTCGCCAGCGGCCTGAACCCGCCGGGCTTCGAGATCGCCCTGCGGAACATGCACACCGATGCCGCCCTCTTCCACCAGGAAAACGTCCCCCTCTTCACCCAGGAAGCCAGGCTCTCCAACGAATACGACCGCATCCTCGGCGCGCAGACCGTCCAATGGGACGGGCAGGAACGTACCCTCATCCAGATGCGGACAGTCTACCAAAACCCCGACCGCGCCACCCGCGAACGCGCCTGGAGGCTCGCGGACGCCCGTCGGTTGGCCGACCGCCAGGCGCTCAACGACCTCTGGCAGCAGTTCATGGAACTCCGTGCTCAGATTGCGGCCAACGCCGGTTATCCGGGCGACTACCGCGCCTTCCGCTGGCAGCAGTTCAAACGCTACGACTACACCCCCGCTGACTGCGAAACCTTCCATCAGGCCATCGAGCAGGTCGTTGTCCCCGCCGCCACCCGCGTCTATGAACGCCAGCGCCAGCGGCTCGGCGTGAGCAGCATCCGCCCCTGGGACCTCGACCGCGACGACATCTACCCGCCCTCGCGCCCGCCCCTGCATCCTTTCCAGACCGTCGAGGAATTGGAAGACAAAGCCGAAGCCATCTTCTATAAGGTCGATCCTGAACTCGGCGCTTATTTCACCACCATGCGCCGGCAGAAGCTCCTCGACCTCGACAACCGCAAGGGCAAAGCCCCCGGCGGTTACTGCTCCGAGCTGGCCCAGTCCAAGCAAGCCCTCATCTTCATGAATGCCGTCGGCTTCCACGAAGATGTCCAAACCCTGCTCCATGAAGCCGGCCATGCCTTCCACGCTTTCGAGGTCGCCCGCTTGCCGTACATCCACCAGCGCGCCGTCACCATGGAGATCGCCGAAGTCGCTTCCATGGCGATGGAACTGCTGGCTGCGCCCTACCTCACCGCCGAACATGGCGGCTTCTACGCCCCCCAGGACGCCGCCCGCGCCCGCATCGAACACTTGGAGCAGATGCTCCTCTTCTGGCCGTACATGGCGATTGTCGATGCCTTCCAGCACTGGGTCTACACCCACCATGCCGAAGCCACCGACCCCCTCCGCTGTGATGCCGTCTGGGGCGAACTCGTGGATCGCTTCCTGCCCGGCATCGATTGGAGCGGATTAGAAGACGCCCGCGTCACCGGCTGGCAGCGCAAGCCGCACATCTTCGGCTCGCCCTTCTATTATGTCGATTATGGCCTTGCCCAGATGGGCGCGGTGCAGGTCTGGCGCAACGCCATCCGCGACCAGGCCAGTGCAGTGCGCCAGTACCGCCAAGCGCTTGCTCTCGGTGGAACCCGCCCGCTGCCAGAACTTTTCGCGGCGGCAGGAGCGCGTTTCGCCTTCGATGCAGCTGCTCTCGGCGAGCTGGTCACCCTCATCGAATCCACCATCGATCAGCTTGCCGCCGTCTGAGGTCGCTGCGGCTCTCCCAACAAAAAGGGCGGCTCACGGGCCGCCCTCGATCACATCACCTTCCGCCTCATCCACTGTTGTTCGTGGAGACGGCACTTTCACCTTTTAGGTCAGCCGCCACCTGCACCGCCACGAGCTGCGCCTGCCGGGCAAAGTCAATCGCCTTCGCCAGGACTCGCGCCGCTTCCTGCGGGCTGTGGAACCCGGTGCTGTTCTCCGACGACACAAAGTCCCACCGCATCGACGCCCGCCGGTGCAGCAGCAGCGCATCGGCCAGGTCCTCGTCCGTGGCCCCAGCTTCCTTCGCCGCCACAATCGCGTCAATCGCCGCGATGATCGCCTCTTCGCTCAACCGCAGCAGTTCCGCCGTATTCTTTTGGATGACTGCCACCCGGTTGATCAGGTCTTCTTCCGGCAGGTTGTGGCAGGTCTGGCAGGCGCTGCTCACATCCTCCAGCGGGCTGCGAATCCAGTGATCCGAAATCTTCACGCCGCCTTCGCGGATGTACGGCATATGGCAGTCCGCGCAGCTCACCCCCGACCGCGCATGGATGCCTGTGCTCGCCATCTCGTATTCAGGATGCTGAATCTTAATCATCGGCGCGCCCGTTTCCGCATGCGTCCAATCCTTGAAGCCGTAGTTGTCGTAATGTGCCTCGATGTTGTCGATGGTCAGCCCCTGGCTCCACGGGAAAGTCAGCACCTTCTTATCGCCCAGGAAGTAGTATTCCACATGGCACTGCGCGCACACATACGTCCGCATCTCCTGGCGCGTCGCCTGCGTCCAGTCGATCCCCTGTGCCGACAGCGCATTAATCAGTGCCGGGCGGGTCAGCCGCAGCGCCATCGTCGCCGGATCGTGGCAGTCCGCGCACGACGTGCCCAAATGGAGATCACCGACAATATCATTAAACGGCGTGCTGTTGAACGTCTCCCATCCCATGCTGGCAATGAGCTGCGGGGATTCCGCCGCGTGGCAGTTGGCGCATGCACCCGGCTGGTTCACGATCTTCACTCGTTCCGTGTTCGCCTGGTCGATCTGCGCGTAGAAGTGCCCGCGCTCTTCATTATGGTCTTTGCTGAAGGCATACCCTGCCCACAGCCGTACCATCGCCGGGTAGCGTTCCAGCTTGCTGTACGGCTCTGAACCCCCGTAAGGAGTCTCCCCGTAGTTCTGCTGCGTCATCATGAAGCGGTCATACTGGCGCGGGAAGTTCTGCCCCCAGACCGCTGGGTCGAGTTCATCTGCCCCGATCTCGACCACCCGCAGCGGGAATTGGGCCGCTTCGTTCTGCCGCTGGTTGATGTTAATCAGCAGCGCCGCTACCCCAATCGTCAGCAGGACCGCGCCAAAAAACACCAGCACATAAATCAAGGCTTGTCGTGAAAAAAGGCGATTCATTGTGCATCGTCTCCTACTACCAACGAAAAGGGCGAGTCACTCACGGGTGCTGTGGCCGACACCGGCATGGCACTGGACACACGCTGGCGCTTCACCAGCATGAACCCCCAAAATCTGGCTGACGGCCGTCTCATGGCAGGCAATGCAGTTCTGCTGCACCACGTCGGCGTTGAAATCCCGGATGTGGATCGGATCGTCAAATCCGCCGGTCGTGAATGCCACACTGTGATTGAACCCGTTCAGTCCTTTGACGAACCATTTGCTCACCAGGCTGTCGTGGGGCGTATGGCAGTCATTACAGGTCGCTACCGCTTTGTGGCTGGAATGATTCCACGCCTCGAACTGCTCACGCATGACGTGGCAGTTCATACACGTTGCCGGATCATCGGAAAAATACGATGCCCCCCGCGCATAGCCGAACGTGAATAGGCTGATCCCCACCAGCACGCCAACTGCGCCAATGCTGGCGAGCGCCCATATGCTCAGCCGTCTGCCCTGATTAGAGGAAGCGAGTTGTGTCATAAGCCTGCTCCCCAAAAACGATACATCCTGCCACCCAGAAGCTGCCCAACGACTAAAAATTCCAAGCTGCTCGTCCCAGTCCCGACCAGCAGCCAGCCAAGACGCGCTGCGAACCAGTCTGAGCGTGCCGCTCTCACCATGACCGTAGTGTATTGGTTCTAATGATCTTGTACTTTGATTTAGATCAAGTAGGGACTGTGAAGAACGTCATGGAAATAACATGACGTTTGTCATCCCCCAACTCTGGTGAAACTGTTATGTGCCATCCGTGGGATGTCAACAGCCGTTGGGAACGCTGATGTTCGTGGTCTGGCCGATGTCGTAGAGATCGTAGCGGATGATGACCGAGCCATCGACTGGCAGTGCCCGCCCGAAGATGATGGCGTTGGTGACATCCAGATTGACGTAGAAGCGCACGACAGCGTTGTGCTCCGGCGCAACCCAGAGTTCGCCGCTGGTGGCGGTCATCGTTCCACCTTCGGCCACTTCCACCGACGGCAAATTGAGGTCAGCCGTGGTGAAGGTATAGAGATAAACCTCAACGCCGTTGATGGTAGCTTTCTTTGCCCCAGGGACGGCATGCTTGACCCCGCCGATGAGCGTCCCAGCCCGCAGGCTGGCGGCGGCCTGCGCATCCGGCCCCTCCTTGAGGCATTCCCCATTCTGCACCAGGAAGGGATCAGGGCCAAGGCGCACAGCCTCAAAACTGTTGTTTTCGCGGCCAAGCATCTCGCCGGTGATCTGCGCGACGATGCGGCGCGATGATCCAACCTGGTTGAACCAGACCTCGGCGGCAGCGACCGCCTGAGTCGGGCGGGGCGTGCGGCTGAACACGCCGTCAAATTCGAGGTAAACGCTGTAATGTCCCCCAGCCAGCAGGTTGAGATTGGCATCAATTTCCGGGAAGGCCACCGCTTGGCGGAAGCCCTCCGGCGGGGCAACTTGGGTGAGATATTGGGCGGTCGCCAGTCCCTCGAACGAAGCAGGGGTGGGGATGTCCTCGACAGTCTGGCCGCGCCGCCCGGTACACGCGCTGGAGAACACCACCAGCCCAGCGAGCAAAAGCGCAGTCAACACCGGAGCGAACCAACGATACACGGCACACCGTCCAGACGACTCTTCCAAAACCTTGACAGGCATTCTACTGGCGCGGATGCGATATTGACAACCCTGCCCCCCGGTAGGTAGAATGCGCAGGCTAGTCAGTGGCAGGACTGTCTTGAAGCGCGCCCCTCGGGCATGATACAATCCAATCGTGTGCCGCCCTAGCTCAATTGGCAGAGCACAATACTTGTAATATTGGGGTTATCGGTTCAAGTCCGATGGGCGGCTCTGGCCGGTGAGGCCTTAACAATCAAACAAGGGTCGGTGTCCCGAGCGGCAAAGGGGGCGGACTGTAAATCCGCTGGCGGAAGCCTTCGCAGGTTCGAGTCCTGCCCGGCCCACACAGGCAGCGCGACAAGCGCCCTGCTTCTGCCTATGTAGCTCAGTCGGCAGAGCACACCCTTGGTAAGGGTGAGGTCATGGGTTCAAATCCCATCATAGGCTCTGAAACGAGTACCTGTTGGTTGGAGTTGAAGAATGGCGAAAAAAGGCAACCGTACATGGATCAAGCTCAAGAGCACTGAGAGCGGCCACATGTACATCACCGAGAAAAACAAACGCAACGACAGCGGGCGTATCGAACTCAAGAAGTATGACCCGCTCGTTCGCCGCCATGTGATCTACCGCGAGACCAAGTAGGTCGCGCGCATAGGGGAGTAGCTCAACTGGCAGAGCAACGGCCTCCAAATCCGTAGGTTCCGGGTTCGATTCCTGGCTCCCCTGCTTTGTCACCACAGGACACCGTCGATTTGGCGGTGTCTTGCATATCGGGGCTTGAACCGGCCAGAATAAAGACCTTGATCGAAGGTTGAGGAGTGTAACGATGCCAGCCGAAGATACTCTGGAAAATAAGCGCAAGCGCCGCCGGGAACTTCGGCGTCAGCAGGCCGAATCCGCCGCCGTCGAATCGGTTGCAGAGGAGGTCGAATCCCTCGACGAAGCCGACGAATCGGAAGAGGAAGAACGCGGTCTGACGGCCGGCAAAGGCCGTGCGACCCCCGGCCGACGCACCCAGGAAGTGGAACTCGCCAAGGGTGAAGGCAACTTCATCACCCGGCGCTTCCGGGGATTGGCGGAGTATTGGGAAGGTGTCCGCGATGAAGCCCGCAAGGTCGTCTGGCCCACCCGTGAAGAAACGCGCCGCCTGACAGCCATCGTGCTTACAGTGACGATCATCGCTTCGGTCGTCCTGGGTGCGATCAGCTTGGGCTTCAGCGCTGTGATCGCGGCAGGCTTGAACTCACCGCTGCTGGTCTTCGGTGGGCTGTTCGGCCTGGCGGTGGTCGCCTTCATTCTCTATCTGCGCTCTGCCAACCGCCGGACACGCGGTTTTTGACGCAGCAGGCAGAGTCCAGCACCGGCACGCTGCGCTGCCCTAATAAGCGCACCACAAGGATTCACGATCTATGTTCGACGATCAGGATGAGCGCGACGATCAGGATTACGATCCCGATCCCGTTTATCTAGACGAAAAAGCAAAACCCACTGCCGATGATCTCTTCGACAGCGACGATAATCTGCCGTCGATCCTGGACGAACCGGGCATCAAGCCGGAGAGCGAGAAGCAGTGGTATGTGATTCACTGCTATTCAGGCTACGAGAACAAGGTGCGCCACTCGATTGAGCAGCGCATCGAAACCATGGGGATGCGCGATAAAATCTTCGATGTCATCGTCCCCACAGAAGAAGAAATCGAAGTCAAGGAAGGCAAGCGCCGCACAGTCGAGCGCCGCGTCTTCCCCGGTTACATCCTCGTGCAGATGAAGATGGACGAAGACTCCTGGTACGTCGTCCGCAATACGCCAGGAGTCACTGGCTTCGTCGGCATGGGCAACGAACCCACCCCGCTGCGGGCGGAAGAAGTCAAAGCGATCTTCGACCGGATGGAGTCGACGACACCGGTGGTCAAGGTCAGCTACAAGGTCGGCCAGAAGGTCCGCATCATCGACGGTCCGTTCAACGATTTCATCGGGACAGTCGCAGCCATCGACCAGGACAAGTCCAAAGTGCGCGTCATGGTCAACTTCTTCGGGCGCGACACCCCCGTGGAACTCGATTTCCTCGAAGTCGAAAAAGTCTAATCTCCCCACAGCGCGTGACGATCCTGCCGGGAACTGTCACGCGCTGCTGCCTTCGTCGATCCCCCCAACCTCTCAACGAAATGAACCCGAGGACGCGCTGCGGTGCATCCGGCAGTCACAGTTGCGTGACGCGGATTACGGGCAGGCCGAGGTAGAGGCTGCTGCCGTCGCTGAGGGGCAGCCGCGCGTTATCCGCGCTGCGATACCAGGCCAGGTAGAGGCGGTACTCTCCCGGCCGCGCATCGGGTGGGATCGCCAGCAGGCGCGGGTCGGGGAAGCTCAGGCCCGGCAGCCAGACCGTCGAAGGCAGCCCTGGGGGAATGCCGTCGGCCTGCGCGAGAATCTGGTCGGCGCTGTCCAGCAGGCCGAAAGCCAAGCGCAGATCGTCAGCCGGCTGCTTCAGCGCCCGCCAGAAGAGCGTGACCGGCAGCGTCTCCCCCGGCGCGACCTCGACGGTCGGCAGGCTGTAGCCGGTCAGTTCCACGGCGTCGCCGAAGCGCACCTGGGTGGTGGTCTGCGGCGCGGGTGGGATGTAAGCGGCGGACTGGATCAGCGGGCCGGGCAGCAGCAGACCATCCTTGCCATCCTCCCAGGTGAAGACTCGCCCCAGACCGGGATCGCTGGGATCGACGAGCCGCCAGCGGATCAGCAGATCGATCTGGCGGGGCGGGCCGTCCTCGGCACGTAGTTCCAGCACCGCCCGCACCCGATAGATGGCGGTTGGGTCGAGGGTGCTGACCGCGGCCATGCCCGGATAGAAATCAACGACACCAGCGGGGTCACCTGTCAGCGGGTCGAGAGCGGCAATGACCAGGGCCGGGTCTTCGGAATGGCGGCCTTGCAGGTAGATATCCAAGTGCAGGATGCCATCCGGGGGCAGAACAGGCGTCTCGAGTCGGTAGCCGAGGAGCTTCAGGCCTTCAGACTGGCGATCAATAGGCAGAGCATCGGCAGGGAGCTGGGTGACGACCTCCAGCGAGCGGTAGGAACCGTTCAGCCAGAGCGCCGGGGTGAGCAGCGCCACGGCAATCAGCGGGAACAGGGTCACGATGGTTCGCCGTCCAAACAGGTGGACGAGGCCGGTCATCACCAGCGGGGCGAAAGCCACCAGACTCCCAAACAGAAAGCGCCCCTGTGAGGTGTTGATCTGCCCGGTAGCGAAGTAGAGTGTCACCCAGAGCATCACCACGATGGCCGCCAGCAGCAGCCCGGTGAAGCGCCAGCCGGGACGCCGCCAAACTCCCCAGACCCCCGCCAGCAGCCCAGCAGCGCTCAGCAGCGTGACATAAGGATAAAACCAGGCCGGGCCGCGGATGTTCAGGTAGCCCAGCATGAACCACATTGAGTCCCAGACGCCGCGCATTTCCACCAGCCGGGCAGAGAAATCGGTCGTAACAGCGCCGCGTCCCCAGATGGAGCGCGTCACCGCCGCGCCGAGCAGGTCGCCGTAGAGCATCTGGTTGCGGAGGAACCACCAACCGGCTAGCAGAATCACACCCAGAGCCAGCCCGCTGGTGCCTAAGGCCGCCTGCCGCCATGTCCAGCGGCGGGTCGCTCCGCCGTAGAACAGCACAGCGCTCGCCAGCCCGATGAAAGGCAGCCCTTGAAACTTGGCTATCGCCAGCCCGCCAGCAATCAGCCCAATCAGAACAGCTTGGCGCAAGCTGATGCGCCGCGCCTTCCAGCGATCCAGCAACCAGTAGACCCCGGCAGTGTGCAGAAAGGTCACCAAATTGTCGTTGTTGATGCTGCCGGCGATGAATAGGAAAGTGGGCATCGAAGCGACCAGCAGCATCGCCAGCAGGCCAACGAGCGGCTGCCCGCTGGCAAGATGGCCGCTTTTGTAGATGAACCAGACCGTGCTGGAAGCCAGCACCAGGCCCAACAGCCGCAAGATCCGCACCGCGGCCAGGGTGTTTCCGGTAGGCGGGGCATAGCTGTGAAGCTGGGTGTTGAGGTTGTTGAGGCTGACATCCCCCTGCACGGCCAGTGGGTTGACGCGAAGGTACTCCTGCAGGTCGCTCCGGTCGATGCCGCCGATGAACAGCGCCCCAGTCAGGTAGAGCAGCGGCGGCTGATGGCGCTGCCAAGAAAGACTCGCCAGCACCTCGGCGCGGTTGGTCATCAGCGGGAGCGCCCCCTCTTCGACGATGTTGTGGGCGTAAAGGAAATGAGCGGCTTCGTCCGGAGCTTCAAAAATGGGCGTAGAGGCCGAATAGGTCAGCGCCAGCAGGATGAAATAAGCCAGGATGACCAGCGCCGCACGATCTGCTCGCTGCTGCGGCAGCCGGAAGCGCCCCCAACAGCCGCGCGCCTGGCTCTGAACCGGGAAATTGATCTGCATGTCCCACCCATTCGCTCACCTGTGATGCTCCCGCGCAGTATGGTACAGGCAGAGCGGCGCATTGTCACCTGCTGGCCTGCATCAGATTCCAGCACAGCAGCGGCCGTGAGGGTATAATCAGGCCCTGTGCCGCGCCATACTAAGGATGTTGACCGCTATGACCGACAAAATCCGTTGGGGAATCCTCAGCACCGCGAGTATTGGCCGCCGCCGGGTGATCCCGGCGTTCAAGCTGGCACGCAATGGCGTGGTAGCAGCCGTTGCCAGCCGCAGCCTGGAGCGAGCGCAGACGTTCGCTGCCGAGCTGGGCATCCCCACCGCCTATGGCAGCTACGAAGAACTGATCCACGACCCGAACATTGACGCCATCTACAACCCCCTGCCCAACAGCGAACACGCTGTCTGGAGCATCCGCTGTGCGGAAGCCGGCAAGCCGGTGCTGTGCGAAAAGCCGCTGGCGAGCACGGCCGCTGAAGCCCAGCATATGGTGGATGCATTTGCGTCCCGCGGCGTGCTGCTGGCGGAAGGCTTTATGTATCGGTTCCACCCCCAGGCCGCCAAAGTCAAAGAGATGGTGGAGAACGGCGCCTTGGGAACATTCAACACCATCAACGCCACCTTTACCTTCCCGATTCGCTCCGAAGACGACATCCGCATGCAGACCGGACTGGCGGGTGGCTCGCTCATGGACGTAGGCTGCTACTGCATCAACGTGATGCGGCTCATGACGGGCGAAGAGCCGGTGACCGGCAAGGCGCTCGCCTCGTGGGTAAGCGGTTCCGGCGTGGATGAGCGGCTGGCTGGGATTTTGCAGTTCCCGTCCGGGGTGCTGGGGCACTTTGACTGCGGCTTCCGGCAGATCAAGACGCATACCTACGAACTGCGGGGAACCGAGGGGCGCATCCTAGTAGAGAAGGGCTTCACGGTGGAACCGGACGAGGAGCCGGTCATCCGCTGGTGGCGCGGCGAACGCTGTGAGGAGATCAGGCTCCCCGCAGTCAATCACTACACCCTGATGGCCGAGGACTTCGCTGACGCGCTTCTGAACCGACGCCCGCCGCGGTTCCCCGCCCATGATGGCGTCGCCAACATGCGCGTCATCGACATGCTGCTGGCTGATGCGCGCCGCTCACTCTGAGGGTGGCTCGGCAGGAACATAGCGCGCCTGGAACTGCTCATCGCTCATATTGTAGGGTTCCCCCTCGATACCGATGCACAGCCAGCGCCCGGCAGGGACGACGACGGGTTCCGGGCTTTCCAGCGACTGGACATAGATGGCAATCGGCAGCTTGAGCGCCCAGATGCCGCGCCATTTGTAGAACGGCAGGCACCCAAACCCAATCAGTTGCGCCTGGGTCGGCGTGGGCGTCCAGCCGAGTTCATCCCAGCGTTTATAAGTGCGGCGGAACAAGTCGCGCTTGACAGGCCAGTGATAGTATTCGTCCAGGGTCTCGTGGGGTTCGTCTCCGGCGTCGTAGCACACAATATCGCCGGATTCCGCCATGAGGATTTCAAGCGTGGACTCGATGCTGGCATCCTGTTTGAGGATGCGGGCCATCACCACGCGCTTCTTAGGCGCATAGTAATTGAATCCGCAGCGCTCAAGCTGCTCGCGCGTCCATTCTCGCTGCCGCAAAACATGTTCTTCGGTTGGTTGAACATGGACTGCCATGATCTTTTCCTTCCCCTTGGCAGCAGCCTAATCTTATCCATTCTAGCGGCCTGCCGTCGCCCCGTGCCCCCCAATAAAGTGGGCAAACGCCGGGCTGTTCATCTGTCCCTCGAGCGCTGGGCACATTCCATTTTTGGGGCGGCGAAAGGACTCCCCTACACATGCCGGATTTTCGTAGGGGGAGGATTAGCCCGCCAGGGCGTATATCTCCCAGCCCGCAGATCAACGCGCCCCGATTTTGAAATGCACCCGCACGGCATATCCGTTTCGAGAAGGCTCGGCCAGACGGTATAATGAAAGGCAAAAGTTATGCCGTAATCAGGATACCATCATGTCAACCAACCTGCACCCCCTCGACCATCTATCACCTGTCTGGGCGCATCTCACCACCCTGGAGGCCGAGCGCGGCGAAGGCATCTACTTGTATGAAGCCGATGGCACGCGCTGGATCGATTTCACCAGCGGAATCGGCGTCACCAACACCGGGCACTGCCACCCGCGCGTCGTCAAGGCCATTCAGGAGCAGGCCGCCAAACTGATCCATGGGCAGATCAACGTCATCTTGAACAAGCCCGCCTTGAAGCTGGCCGAGACCCTGACAACGGTCATGCCGGCGGGGATCGACTGCTTCTTCTTCTCCAATAGCGGGGCGGAAGCCACGGAGGGCGCCGTCAAGCTGGCTCGGATGGCGACTCAGCGCACCAACATCATCACCTTCCAGGGCAGCTTCCACGGCCGCACCGCCCAGGCGATGGCGATGACCAACTCGAAGACCTCATACCGCTCGCGCTACCAGCCGCTCCCAGCGGGGGTGTTCGTCGCGCCCTACCCGTATACCTATCACTACGGCTGGAGCGAAGACCAGACGGTCGATTTCTGCCTGCGCGAACTCGATCTCATCCTCAAGACCCAGACGGCACCGGAAGAAACCGCCGCGATCATCATCGAGCCGGAGCTGGGCGAAGGCGGCTACGTGCCCGCCCCGGTGCGCTTCTTGGAAGCGCTGCGCGAGCGCTGCACGCAGGACGGCATCCTGTTCGTGGCGGATGAAGTCCAGACGGGCTTCGGTCGCACGGGAAAGATGTGGGGCTTCCAGCACGCGGACATCACGCCGGACATCATCATCATGGCCAAAGGGCTGGGCAGCGGAATACCTATCTCCGGCATCGCCGCCTCCCGCGAGCTGATGAGCAAATGGCCGCCGGGCACGCATGGGGGAACCTACGGCGGCAACGCGCTCTCCACAGCGACAGCCGTGGCAACGGTCGAAACGATCCGCGACGAAAAGCTGCCGGAGAACGCCGCCCGAATGGGCGAGCGGCTGGTGGACGGCCTGGTTGAGCTGCAAGGGCGCTACCCTGTCATCGGCGATGTGCGCGGTCGCGGCCTAATGATCGGCACGGAGTTCACCAGCCGCGGCAAACCGGACAAGGACATCACCAAAGCAGTGCAGAAAGCCTGCCTAGACCGCCGCCTGCTGCTGCTGACCTGCGGCAGCTACGAGAACGTCATCCGCTGGATTCCGCCGCTGGTCGTCAACGAAGCCCAGATCGACGAAGCGCTGGCGATCTTCGAGGACGCGCTGCGGCAGGTCACGTAAGCGTTAGCGTGGAGAGAGAACATGCGGAAACGGCTGGTGTGGATCATCTTACTGGTTGCGTTGGCGGCGACGATGCCGCTGCGGGCGCAGGGCGACCAAGGCTGCGCGCTCGACCTGACCCAGAGCTATCTGAGTGCACTGTCTTGGGCGAAGCCGGAAGGCATCGATGGGCTGACCTACGCGCGCCTGGCCGGAGAACTCTACAACGGATTTATTGCCGCAGGGGCGTACTGCTACAGCCTGAGCGCGTCGGTGATCCGCACCGGCATCAACCAGATCGAGCCGCTCCCAGAGCCGGACGCGCTCATCCGCACCTATCAGCGGCTGGATGAGTCGATGAGGTACAGCTTTTCCAAGTGTCCGCTGGACATCACCGAGGCCTACCTCGAGGCGGTCGATTGGTCAGGGCTGACTCTGGATGCCGTGGCAGATGCCGTGCTGTCAGCGCTGCAAGCCGCCGAGCAGTTGGTCGAAAAGGATGTTGTGCTCTGTGTGGATGAACCTCGGCTGGCCTTCACCTACTCGGTGATCTCATCAGCCAGGAGTCTGGCCCCGGATGCCGGGCTGATCCCCGCCCTTATGGAGGCGGCAGGCACCTTGACCGCGTACAGCACTGCGGACTGCGCCAGCCGGGTCATGACGACCTTCGTCCGCGAAGCAGATTGGACGGGCATTTCGGCTGAGCAGTTCAGCCAGACGGCGGTGCAGGTCTATGCTTATCTGGCCGAGGTGCTGCCGCCGAGCACCGAGCTGTACTATTGCAGCGGCGGCCCGCTGGTGACGCTCCTCACGGATACGTTGGAGAACGCGGCGACCGTCCCGCCGGATGCGGCCTTCGTGCGGCAGATCACAGCAGCGCTGCGGTCGAGCGGTTCGTAGCCCTCCGTGAATGGACAAACCAATGAGAAACCGCCTGGTTGTTGTCGGAGAGGACGCGCGTGAAGTGCGGATATCCTCCCACCGCATCTGGCGATCTCTTTTTCACCTATCCACAAGCTGCAAAAACCTCGAAACCCACCAGGAGGGGTCACCATGAGCGATATACCGGATGCACCCAAGCCGGCTCATCAAGTCCAGTTGGTGTTCGTGAGTGCCAACCGGAAAGCCGAGTGTGAAGCCGAACTGGCCAGCCTGCTGGACGCCGGCTGGAAGATCGTCACCGCGGGCGGAGGCGGAAGCAGCGGCACAACCAACGGCTTCGTAGTGCTGGTGCGGCAGCTTCACCCGCCCATCAACAACGTCGAAACCTCGCTGGACGATCTGCTCTAGCGGGGCGCGGCGCTCGGACGGCCTGCTTGAATCACCCGCCGGCCATACCCAACCAGAACGACCGGTACGCCCGTGTCTCTGCCAGCAGGCCTTCCAACCGCCGCTGGATCGACTCCCGCCGCGCGGGATCGGTCTGCCCAGGCGCGCTGACCCGGTACTGGCCGGCTTCTGCGCCCGTTTCCAGCCGAATCTGCCCGTCGGCGGCCAGCCATTCCAGCCCGGCCCACGTCGTGCTCTCCCGGTGGTTCATCGAGGCCGCCAGCCGCCCCAGATCAACCCACCCCTCCAGCCGGTTGAGCGCATACTTGACCAGCCCGGCCAGCCGCGTCAGGAATGCCGGGAGCCTCTCCCATTCTGCATCGATCCCGAACACGATTACCGTCTCCGGCTGAACCGCTTCCAGCGCTGCTGACCACTCATCCGGGCCGGGCGGCGGCTCCCAGACGACCAGCGTCCGGGCTGGCCGCAGCTCCCTGCGGCTGAGTCCGCCCGCGCCTTCTCGCCAGAGGATCGCATCAGGATGCTCGGCCAGGACACGCTGGAGGTGGCCCTCCGGGTCAGGGTGCGAGCGGCAGTCGATGACCGCGTAGGCCGCTGCTCTAGCGCTCATCTCGATGCGCTCGTCTTCCAGCGCCCGCGCATCCAGCCATTCGATCTGGGCGTCAGGCTGCCCCCGGTAGCGGCTCAGCCGCAGCGTGTAGGCTAGGTCGAACAACCCCGCCGGCGGTTCCTGTCCGGCGTGATTCCACCAGAGGACGCGGCGGCGTGTCCCGGTCTCATCTTCCACAGTCAATTCCAGGTGTTCTGCCCGCCGCCCCAACGTCCGCTGCCGGGCTGCGCGCACCCGTTCGGCCACCAGCACCGGCGGCGGGCTGCCGTTCCCGAACGGAGCCAGCCGGTTGATCTCCTCCGCCAGTTCCAACGTGATCTCCGGTAGGTTCACCAGCGCGTCCACAACGAGGGTCGGGTCACCTGCCGCCTGCGCCCCCAACTGCTCGCGCACTTGCCGCGAAAGCTGGCGCCGGAACTCCGGGATCTTCTCGGCAGGCAGGCTCAACCCCGCTGCCATCGTATGCCCCCCGAAGCGTGTCAGCAGACCGGAGAGCGACCGCAGCGCCTGGGTGATGTCGCACCCCTCCACCGACCGCGCCGACCCCTGTGCCGCTTCGCCGTGGATCGACAGCAGCACTACCGGACGGCGGTACTGCTCGGCCAGCCGTCCGGCCACCACCCCGATCACCCCGCTGTGCCAGCCAGGGTGGGCAATCACCAGCGCCGCGTAGTCCAGCAGCGCCGGGTCACGCTCAAGCTGGGCCTGCACCCCCTCATAGACCTGGTTGCTCAGCAGCTTGCGCTCGGCGTTGTAGCCCTCAAGCTGGTTCACCAGCGTCAGTGCCCTGGATCGATCCGTCGTGGTCAGCAGTTCTACCGCCGGCGCAGCATCCGCCAGCCGCCCTAATGCGTTCAGCCGAGGAGCCAGCGCGAAGCCGAGATGACCCTCATTGACTTCCAGCGGGTTGATCTCCGCCCGCTCCATCATCAGCGCCAGCCCCAGACGCTCCGCCCGGCGCAGCGTCTCCAGCCCACACTGGAGCAGGTAGCGCGTGTCGTCCACCAGCACCATCACATCCGCCACCAACCCCAGCGCCACCAGATCGAGCAGCGGTTCGACCGCCGCCGCGCCGAACAGCGCCTCGACCAGCTTGTAGGCCGTCCCCACCCCGGAAAGCTCTCGCAGCGGGTGGTGCTCCGGCAGCCGCATCGGGTTGACTACCGCCTGTGCCTGCGGCAGCGTCGCCGGCAGGGCGTGGTGGTCGGTCACAACCACATCAACTCCCCGGTTCTGCGCGTAGTCGATGGACTCGTGCGCCGCTATCCCGGTGTCGCAGGTGAGCAGCACATCAACCCCGTCCAGCAGGCGGCGGAGAGTCTCTAGATGAATGCCGTGACCTTCATCGAACCGGTTGGGGATGTGGTGGCGGAGGTACGCGCCCCGTCCCTGGAGCGCCGAGACCAGCAGCGCCGTGGCCGTCTGCCCATCCACATCGAAGTCGCCCCAGATCAAGATCGTCTCCTGCCGCTGGAGCGCCCGCCGGATGCGCTCGACCGCCGCTTCCATATCAGGCAGTGCTGCCGGGGACGCGGGCACGTAGTGCAGCGGGTCGAGGAAGCGCCGGGCTGCCTCCGCCGTGACGATCCCACGCCGGACGAGCTGCGCTGCCACCAGCGGATGCCCACCTACAGCCGCTCGCAGTTCGTCGGGCACTTCAACGGGTTGGGGGCTGCGCCAAGCCTTCACCGCAGCAGCCACCCTAAAACTCGATCTCGGCGATCTGGTCGAGGTCGATCTGCAGCCCGTCTGCGGAGTCTTCCTCAACGTCCAGCAGCGCATCCACCGATGCAGCCCGTTCGCCCCGGTCACACAGTGAGCGATAGGTGCAGAAGGCGCAGGTTTTGCGTTCGGGCGTGAGCGAGAACTCCGCTCGCTGGGCGATGTCCTCGACCATCTGGAGCAGCGCCGCTTGGTCGTGTTCAAACTGAGCCGCCGTGTAGGCGAACCGGACAGCGCTCCCAACGGGATACCAGTAGACCATCTCGATCTGCTCAGGCAGGATCGGCTGCCCGCCGGTGAGGTCTGCGCCGGCCAGCGCCAGCACCAGCGGGTACACCCGCGTTTGCAGCCGCTTCGCCAGCCAATCGCGCGGCGGTGGATGCGGGCTGGTCTTCCAATCAATGATGACTGCCCGGCCCCCCGGTTCCACCGCCAGCAGGTCGAACTTCGCCATCAGCCGGTATTCCCCCAGCGGAGCCGACAGCGCCGTCTCCGGCCAGCGCCGCGCCGGCACATCCGCCAGCGGCCAGGCCAGGTATGCCTCCCACCACGCCCGCAGCACCGGGTCATCGATGCTGGCCCCCAACGCCTCCGCCGGGATGCCGAGCTGGTGCTGGTGAACGAGGTGGTGAAAGCGCTCACCCTGCCGCAGATGCCGTTCATGTTCCAGCGCTGGCTCAGCCTGGAGCGCCGGCCAGCGCACCCGCTGAAGGTAGCGCAGCTCAAAGCGTCGAGCGCAGTCGGCGTAGTCTTGGAGGCTGGTCTGGCTGAAGACGAATTCGGCGGGCAGACTCATGATCGTGCTGCTTCCTGCTTTTTGGGCTATTCTGGCATTCTGCCGCCCGCCGCGCAACACAGCCCCTTCAGCGCAGCACCGAGTACAGAATTTCCTTCCAGCGCGGGTAGTCCACTTCCCAGCACACCTGCGCATTCGGCTCCCGCTGGAGCAGATGGCTCCAGACCTCGCGGTTGCGCTCGTCGTGCGCCACACCCAGTTGGTCAACCACGGTCATGCCCCGCGTCAGTTCGCTCTGGGTTTCGACCTCCACGTAGTGCGCGCTCATCCGCTTCACCACCGTCCCCGGATCGAGCGCAATCGCCATCGTGACCGGATCAGGCAGCGACAGTCCCACCTCATGCGTCTGAACATGATAGGCTTCGATGGCCGTGCGGTTGCAGTCCAGCGTGAAGTGTGCCAGCGGAGTATCAAAAGCGCGGACTTTGGCAATCTCGGCATCGGTCAGTACGGCCTCGCCACGGCAGTGCTCCCAGCCCACCATCTCGATGGGCAGGCCGGAATGGAACACGATCCGCGCCGCTTCTGGATCAACCCAGATGTTGTACTCTGCCGCCGGCGTGACGTTGCCCACCACGCAGGCCGCCCCGCCCATCACCACGCAGCGGCTGACCATGCCGGCGATCTCTGGCGCTTTGCTGACGGCCAGCGCCACATTGGTCAGCGGCCCCAGCGTCACCAGCACCGCGCCGGGGTTGGCCTTGATCTGTTCGATCAGCGCATCGACTGCGTGCTGAGCCTCCGCGCCGCGTTTGGCAGCGGGGTAGTTCTGCCCGCCGAAGCCGTCCGGCCCGTGGAACCATTCGGCGTGTGCCGTCTGCCGGATGAGCGGGCGATCCGCCCCCCGGTAGACAGGCACGCTGCTGCCGCACAGTTCGACCGTGTAGAGGGCGTTCTTCACCCCCTGGTCAACCGGCACATTGCCGTCCACCACGGTGATGGCTTTCACATCCACATCCGGCCAGCGCAGCGCCATGATCAGCGCGACAGCGTCATCGGAGGCAGTATCGGTGTCGATGATAAATGCACGGGACATGCTGCACTTCTTTCTTCAAATGAAACTCGGTTCAATCCAGCGGATGATTATCCCGCCCCAGAGCCGCCCTGCCAACCGCTTAGCCTTCGCCAGGCGGATAATGCGTATGGGCCGAAATCGACTCCCAGGCGTCCCAATCGCGCTGCATCCCTGCCACCTTCTCGCGCATCACCTGGAGCGCATCCGCCCCCAGCGCCAGCCGCAGCGGGGGATTCTCCACGCTGGCCGCCTGGACGATAGCCCGTGCCCCGCGCATCGGATCACCCGGCTGCTTGCCATCGACATTGGGGAGGTTGTCGCGGCGCTTGCCCACCGTCGGCTCATAATCAGCCAGGCGCTGCTCGGCCAGCAGCAGCGACCGCCCCGCGAAGTCCGTGCGGAACACCCCCGGCTCGACCAGCATCACCCGGATGCCCAGATGCGCCGCCTCTTTCGAGAGCGACTCCGAGAGTGCCTCCAGCGCGTGCTTGGTGGCGCAGTAGACCCCCGAACCCAAGAATCCCACCACGCCGCCTTGCGAACTCAGGTTGATGACCAGCCCCCTGCGCCGGGCGCGCATATGCGGCAGCACCGCCCGGATCACGTGCAGCACGCCGAAGACATTCACCTCGAAGACGCGCCGCGCTTCTGCGTCGCTGACCTCTTCAACCGCGCCGATGATGCCGTGCCCAGCGTTGTTCACCAGCACATCGATCCTCCCGAAGCGGTCGAGCGTCTCTTGTACAGCCGCCGCAACCTGCTCCGGCTGCGTGACATCCATCAGCAGCCCCAGCGCGCGTTCAGGATGCAGCCCGGTGATAGCCGCCTGCTGCTCTGGCTGGCGCACCGTCCCCGCCAAGATGTCGCCGTGGTCGAGGACGGCCTCGGCCAGCGCCCGCCCAAAACCCGTCGAGACGCCCGTGACGAACCACACACGCTGTTCAGAGGATGCGTTCATGGGTATGATCTGTCCTGCTGGAATGCTGCGCTGCTGTGGCGCGGATCGCGCCGCTGCCCGTCTATAATAGTCGATCCCGGCCAGATCAGCACGCTTTTGTCCACCACCCGCCAGTCCAATCGGAGCGCGCAAGGTGACGACCGTTAAAGACCTCCTGACCACGAGCGACCTCTTCCAACTGGTGCAGCTCTTGCGGCTGTTCCGCGATTCCAAAACCTTTGTGGATAGCACCCTCCGCGCCGGGCATGACCCCCAGGCGGTGCAGGCCGCCTTTGCCAGTCAGATCGCTGCGCCCTTCGCTGCCCGGCTGGATCGCCTGGTGGCGAACCTCCAATCCTCCGGCCAAAGTGAGGCTCAGAAGCTGGTCGCGCTGGCCGCGTTCACCCGCCAGCTCGAGGTCGAACTGCGCCCCTTCGTCGAGCGCCATTTCGAGCTGCCCCACCAGGAGCAGGAGCCGCTCGCCCAATTCACCCGCTCGATGGAAGACCACATCGAACGCATGTGGAACTGGCTGGAACGCCGGCCAGAGCGTATCGCCCCAGAAGCTGAACGCAGCACGCTGCTCAGCCTGCCGCACCCTTACATCGTCCCCGGCGGGCGCTACGTGGAAATGTTCTATTGGGACAGCTACTTCATCGCCCTCGGTCTGGCCGCTTCTGGCCGAACCGCCATGCTCAAGCGCCTCGTCGATAACGGCCTGGCTTTGATCGAACGCTTTGGCTGTATTCCCAACGGCAGCCGCGAATACTACCTCGGCCGCTCGCAGACGCCCTACTTTGCCTTCATGCTCGACCTGCTCAGGGCCGCTCAGCCCGAAACCTGGAGCAGCGCCGAGTCCCGCCGGCGTTACGTCCACACCCTGGAGCAGGAGTACCGCTTCTGGATGGATCAGAACGGCCAGCATACCGGACGACGCATCTCGGTCGACGGCGTCCCCTTGAACCGCTATTGGTCGAACGTCGCTGCGCCCCGCCCCGAAGGTTACTACGAGGACATCACCACCGCCTTCGAGAAGCTGGCCGGACAGACTCACACGCCGGACGAAGCCGCCCGCATCCAATCCAACCTGTTCCGCGATCTCCGCGCTGCCTGCGAATCTGGCTGGGACTTCTCCACCCGCTGGCTCGTCGCCGAAGGGTCGCCGCCCAGTGCCTACCCCCTGCACAGCATCCGCACCACCCAAATCCTGCCCGTCGATCTGAACGCCATGCTCTACCACTACGAGCGCCGCCTCGCCGAATTCAGCGACGATGCCGCAGCCGCCGCTTACTATCGCCAGCAGGCCGCCCAGCGCCGCCAGTTGATCCTGAATCACTTCTGGGATTCCGGCGCGGGCTGGTTCGTCGATTGCCTCATCCCCGATTCAGCCCTCTCACCGGAGCGGCTGCCTGCCCGCGATGTGCGCGCTGGCGAACTCTGTTCGACCGGCGTCCTCTCGATTGCTGGCATCTTTCCGCTCTTCTGCGGCCTGCTCGACCCCACTCATCCCGCTGACGCGCGCCGGATCGAACAGGTCGTCCACACGCTGGTGCGCCGTTTTTTGCAGCCCGGCGGAGTCGTCAGCAGCCTGACCTACAAACACACCGGTGTCGGCTTTGGGCAGCAGTGGGATTACCCCAACGGCTGGCCGCCCCACCAGTGGATCACAGTTGCGGCGCTTGAACAGGTTGGTTATAACGATGTCGCCTCCCGCATCGCCGGGCTGGTGGTCGATCACGCCCGCACCGCCTATGACCGAACTGGCAAGATGCTGGAAAAATACAACGTGGTCGATCCAAGCCGCATCGCCGAAGGCGGCGAATACCGCACGCAGGATGGCTTCGGCTGGACGAACGGCGTCGTTTCTGCCTGCCTTGCCTATCTCCACCGCGGCGCGTTCTGGATGACCGGAAAGTAAACGCTGGTTGTGCCTGGTTGTTTTCTAATCACACGAGGATACGCTCATGGCCGTGAACGAACGTTGGATGGAAGTCGTCAGCCCTTACGATGGCAGCGTCGTCGAGCGCGTGCCGGAATATACCGAAGAACAGGTGCGCGAAGCCATCCGCCGGGCAGCTCAGGCCGCACCTGGCATGGCCGCCATGCCTGCCTACCAGCGCGGCGCGATCTTGAACAAAGCGGCTCAACTCATCGCCGGGCAGGTAGATGATCTGGCGCAGCTCATGGCCCGCGAGAACGGTAAGCCCCTCAAATACACCCGCGCCGAAGCCGTGCGCGCCGTCGACACCTTCAACTTCGCCGCCGATGAAGCCCGCCGCCTGCATGGCGAGACCATCCCGCTGGATGCCGCAGCCGGCGGTGTCGGCAAAATCGGTTACTTCATCCGCGTCCCGGTCGGTGTGATCGGCGCAATCACGCCCTTCAACTTCCCGCTCAACCTCTCCGCCCATAAGGTCGCCCCCGCCATCGCCGCTGGCTGCCCTGTCGTCATGAAGCCCGCCCCTGCCACCCCTTTGACCGTGCTCCGGCTCGCCGAAATCCTCCGCCAGGCCGGCCTGCCGGATGGCGCTTTCGAAGTCGTCACCGGCGGCGCAGACGTGGGAACCTGGCTGACCACCGATCCCCGCATCGCCATGATCTCGTTCACCGGCAGCGTTCCGGTCGCTCACCAGATCACCCGCACCGCCGGCCTGCGTCGCGTCGTGCTTGAACTGGGTGGCAACGCCGCCACCATCATCGACGCAGACGCCAACGTGGATCATGCCATCGGTCGCAACATCATCGGCGCCTTTTCCTACAGCGGCCAGACCTGCATCAGCGTCCAGCGCATCTATATCCACCGCAGCCGCTATGACGAATTCCGCCAGAAGTTCCTGGCTGCCACCGCCAAGCTGGTCGTCGGTGATCCCCTCAGCGAACAGACCGACATCGGCCCGCTCATCAACGATGGCGCGGCTGACCGCATCGAAAGTTGGATCGCCGAAGCCGTCCAGCAGGGCGCGACCATCGCCTTTGGCGGGACTCGTCAAGGCCGCATGTTCCAGCCGACCGTGCTGGAGAACGTTCGCCCGGAGATGCAGTTGATGTGTTCCGAGGCGTTCGGTCCGGTTGTCAGCCTCGTGCCTTTCGACGATTTCGAGAACGCCCTCGCCCAGGTTGATGACTCGCCCTTCGGCTTGCAGGCTGGCGTCTACACCCGCAATCTCAACAACGCCATGCGCGCCGTCCAGCGCCTCAACGTCGGCGGCGTCATCATCAACGATGTCCCCACGCTGCGGATCGACCACATGCCCTACGGTGGCAACAAGGACTCCGGCGTCGGCCGGGAAGGCCCGCGCTTCGCCATCGAAGAGATGACCACCCTCAAAATGGTTGTCATCAACTTGGGCGTATGAACGCACTGCGTTCGCTCACGGCACTGCTCGCGGCTGTCACCTCAGCAGCCTGGACGGACAGCGCTGCTGGCGCTGGATGGCCGCGGCGGGTCAGGTAAAAGCACACTGGCGCGCGCCCTCCAAGCGGCCGATCCCGGTGTGCAGATCGTCCAACTGGATGACTTCTTCAAGCCGTCGAGTGAACCCCCGCCGGAGATCGTTCGCGCCAAGCCCATCGGCAAAGATTACGACATTGTCCGGCTGCGTGCTCAGCTCACCGATCTGCTGCATCTTCTGAGTTCGATCTTATCTCCTTCGATTTTATGCCAAAGAGTAGACAAAATGTCACCCTAAACGCTCCATTTTGTGCTATCGTAGGAGTAGGAACGCCATTCTTGGCGTCCGCCTAGACTCCCTCTCCCAGCGAGCGCAGCGAGCGTTCGGGACAACGGCCGGGGTGAGGGCTTCAAGATTCTCATATTCTCACATTCTCATTCTTATCATTCTTATCAAGTAGCGCATTTTACCATTAATCATAAACTATTAAATAAAATTATTCTGCCTGGCTAACAGCCCTAGGCTGTCGTCTGAAAGCTGTGAACTACACACTTCCCTCCGCCAGAATCGAATCCACCAGCGGGATCAGCTCCAGCGTCTTTCCCTCGGCCAGCAGTTCCTCCACCTCCCTGGCTTCGACCATCGGCTTCAGCGTCTCCAGAATCGGCTCCACCAGCTTCCGCGTCCCCTCAAACGCTGCCGGATGGTTCAGGATCAGCCCCAACCAGCGCAGCGCCGTCCGCGGATCGCTCTGGAAGGCCGCCAGCCCGGTCAGCCCCTCCAGCAGCGTCGGCACGACTTCAATCTCCCGTGCCTGCTGCATCCCCTGAACGTAGAACTGGATGGCTTCCTCCGCCCGGTTCTGGGCACGAGCCACGTTCCCCAGATTCACCAGCGTCGAGCCGACTCCCCGCTTGTTCCCAATCGCCCGCGCCAGCGCCAGGCTTTCCTCGTAGAACCGGGTCGCCCGCGGATAATCCGCCTGGAATTCCGCGATCACCCCCAAATTGTCCAGCGCCAGCGCCACCCCCCGCCGCTCACCAATACTGCGGAAGATCGCCAGCGACTCCTCAAAGCGCCGGTTGGCCGCCTCGTAGTCCCGCAGTTCGCCTGCCGCGCTCCCCAGGTTGAGCAGCGCTGCCGCTGCTTTGCGGCGCTCCCCGCTTTCCTGGCACAGCGCCAGCGTTTCCTCAAAGTACCGGCTTGCGTCGGCATAGTTCCCCTGCGCGAACGCCGCCATGCCCAGGTTGTTGATCGCGCTGGCAATCCGGCGGCGGTCGTTGATCTGCCGGCTGAGCGCCAGTCCTTCCTCGCAGTATTGGATCGCCCCGGCATAGTCCCCCTGGTGAAAGCGCACCAGCCCTAAGCGGTCGAGTGCCTGGGCCGTTCCCCCTGCATCCCCCAGCTCCCGGTAGAGCCTCAGCCCTTCTTCGCAGAGCTGCCACGCGCGGGGATAATCCCCCAAATAGATCATCAGATCCCCCAGTTCCAGCAGCGCAGCTGCGATCCCCTCTGGCTGCCTCAGTGAGCGCCGCAGTGCCAGCGCCTCATCCAGATGCGCCGCGGCAGTTTCGTACTCACCCTGGTACTTGAGCGTCTCGCCCAGCTTCTGGAGCATCTCGGCGCGCAGCGGCATATCCTGCGGATCTGCGCTGGCATCCAGCAGTTCCAGAATCCGTCGGAACGAGGCAGCCGCTTCCGTAAAAGCGCTCACGTCCAGCGCATGAGCGCCGGCCCGCCGTAAGTACGCCCGCTCTTTGACCGGATCGCCCGCATTGCGCCAGTGCTGCGCAATAACATAGGCCTGTTCCGGACTGTCTGGATAAGCCGCTTCGATGGCCTCAGCAACCCGGCGGTGTAGTCCCGACCGCTGGTCGGCGGGAATCGTCTCGACCGCCGTGGTGCGCAGCTTATCGTGGGAGAAGCGCCACTGCCCACCCTGGACTTCCAGCACCGCGCAGTTGGCACAGATAATCAGCCATTTGTCCAGGTTCAGACTGCCTTTGAGGTGCTTCAGCACATCCAGATCGAGTTCGCGCCCGGCCAGCGCCGCCAGCCGCAGCAGCTCTAATCCTTCTGGCGGAACCCGCGACAGCCGCCGCTCGACAACCGCCTGAATGCCGCCCGCTGTGACGAACTTCGGCAGCGAAATCCGCCCTACCCGGTCGAGCCGCCCGGCTTCTTCCGCCAGGACGCGGACGACCTCGACGATGAAGAAGACATTCCCTTCAGACTCGCGCTGCAGGAATTCCTGAATCTGGTTCTGGCGACCAGCCTCCCCCAGCATCGAAACGCTCAGCGTGGTGATGCTGTCCGGAGACAGCCGTTCCAACTTGAGCAGGTTCATACCCGGCAGGGCCTGGGGCAGATTAGGGGCTTCATCATCACGGTAACTGGCAACTATCATCAGGGACAAATCAGACGTCAGGCCGATGAGCGGCTTGAGGACATCCAAACTTTCGCGTGTCCACTGGAGATCTTCCAGAACCAGCAGGATCGGCCGCTGCTGGCGTTGGAAAAGGCTCGCTATCGTCCCGACCAGGCGCTGCTGATGCGCCACGCCTTCAAGATCAGCCACGGGCGGAATAGCCCGGTTCTGAAGCTCATCGATCTCCGGTACGATGTCCTTGAGAATACCTGCGTCCAAGTCGGAAAGCTCGGTTCCCAACGCCAGCCGCCGAGCTGGTTCGCGCCAGAGCTGGTAGGCCAACCCGCCGTCAGCCACCGCCTGCCCACGCAGCACCATGAAACCGCTGACCAGCGCCTGAATGCGGAGTTCCTCTAGCAGGCGTGTTTTGCCAATCCCGCTCTCCCCGCCAATCAGCCACGCGCTGCCATGTCGCTGAGCAGCTTGTTCCAGCGCCTCAGAGAGTAATCGCATTTCCCGCTCACGCCCGACGAACCGAGCAGCTCGCAGGTAACTTTCGCGGATGGCCTGGTTCTCGATGGGGATAGAAAAGCGTGTGGCCTTGAGTAGATGGTCGATGACCGTCTCAGCGCTCTGGTAGCGCTCCACAGCATTCTTGGCAAGCAGATTACCGACGATGTTCGCTAGGGTGATCCCGGCCGCAGCCCAACCACCGGCGGGTGTTGGCGGATCCGCAATGAATGGCGGAACCACAGCATCCAAAGGCCGCGTCTGGAAAACTTCAGGCTCAAGCCGGATCGTGCTTGTGCCAACTTCTGGGGTTCGTGGTTCATCTTCCAGCGGTAAGGACAAATCATTCAGGTTCTGGAGTTCGGAAAGGTCGGGTTCCTTCGTCAGCGTATCGCTGAACAGCCGCCCGATGGTGCTGGTATCGAAGGGGTGATGCCCGGTGAGCATCTCGTAGGCTATGACGCCGACAGCGTACAGGTCGGCAGGTTCACGGGCAGGTTCCCCCAACAGCACTTCCGGCGCAATGTAGGCCGGCGTGCCCACCAGAACGTTATCGCCCACACTGACAGTATCTTCTGCAATCGAGAGACCGAAGTCCAGCACCTTGACGTAGCCATCGACTACCAGCACATTTCCAGGTTTGAGATCGCGGTGGATGATTCCACGCCGGTGCAGATAGGCAATGGCCTGGAGAAGCTGTACCAACAGATTGATCCGGGTTTCCAGGCTGGCTCCCGCAGCCGCATCCAGGATAGATCGAGCGTTGGAGAGGAAATCCATCGTGTAGAAGGGCTGGTTGTCGTCGAAGCCGTAATCCAGCACGCTGATGATGTTGGGGTGGCGCAGCGAGGCTAATGTGTGGAATTCCTGCGCCAGCGCCAAGCGTAGTCCTTCCGAGTCATCCGCGCGGGCCTGAGCGAGGATCTGCCCGCTCGTGACCTGCACCTGCTTGAGGGCCACCTGATCGCGCGTCAGGCCATCCAGTGCCCGGTAGACCTGACCCATCCCGCCTTCGCCCAGTTTCTCTACAAGCGCATAGCGGCCATCGATAATCCGACCGAAGACCGATTCCATCGCGGTTGCCCTTCACCCAGAACTGCTCTTTACTTCCGCTACCATGTTATCGCGGATGTAAGATTAGCGACAATTTAGCCGCTAGGCCAATTTTTGAACACAATATTTGATCTTGATTCTAGGTTCCAGCGCCGTTATGGAAAAACTGATTCTTGAACCTCAGTGCTGGAGCGCGAAGCAGCGCCCCACGGTATCCGCGCGGAAGGTCTCGACCGCGCCAGTATCGGCCAGCGTGACGTAGACAGTACGGCCATCCGGGCCGCCGAAGGTGAGGTTGGTGCAGTTCTTGCCACCGAGCACAATCTCTCGCTGCACCACGCCGTCTAATCCCAGAACAGCGATGGTTCCTTTACCGAAACGGGTCACGTAGAGGCTGCCATCCATGCCGCAGCGCATCCCATCTAGCAAATGATCGGGAAATTCGACCAACAGCCGCTTGTTGCTAATTCCGCCATCAGCAGTCAGGTCATAAATCCAGATGCGCCGCTGGATGCTCTCGTTGACCAGCAGGCTGCGCTCGTCTGGCGTGATCTCAATGCCATTGGTTGTGCCCATACCATCTTCTAGGCGAACGACTCGCCCATCCGGTTCGATTCGCCAGAGCTGTCCGGTTTGCTCCGCCCAGTTGGGATCGCTGGCGAAGAGCATCCCATCGGAACGGATTGCCAGATCGTTCGGCTGGTTCATGCGCGGCTCATGGGCATGGACGCGAATGTCGCGCATTTTCAAATCGACAGCCAGCACATGGTGACCTGTGTAATCGGCCACATAGAGCGTGTGTTTCGGCGCAGCCCGCATCCCGCAGCCAACGCTGCCCGGAGGCAGCATCACGAACAGCTCGTGCTGTCCATCAGGCGCGACCCGACCTATAGTTCCCTTACGAGCGTAATCAACAGCATAAAACCAGCCGTCAGCATCCACGGTCGCCCCTTCAATGCCTTCAGTAAAGGTATGCGGCGGGATCAACAGGCGCGGGGTAAAAAGCTGTGTATCTGTCATGATTGACTCCGTAGATCATCAAATCCCAATCCCCGCATCCACCCACACACGATTAGCTCACCGGATGTGTCAGGCAGAGGAATGCCGTCGCTCTGGGGCAGCCCATTGAAGCCGCGCAGATAGCCGAACATCCCATCGATCTGCTCTCGCGCCGCACTGGAAAGTTCTGCATCGCCGATGGCGATGGCGTGAATGTGGATCGGCGACCCAGCGTAGAGTTCGCCGGTATCGCGCAGCCAAGCCGCGAAACCCGCCGTCCGCAGCGCCGCAATCATGTCGGGAATCTCCGCCTGCAGGATGTTTCCGCTGGCCGGATCGCGCACTGAGAGATCGACCGCTCCGCCGCCATCATGCGTGCCGAAGCTAGCCGAAACTCCGCCAGGGTTATAGCTCCCCTGCATCACCCCGCGCCGGAAATCGAGGACGCCGCCGCGCTCGCGGTAGAGCATTTGCGCTTGGTCGAGCATCGCCAGCGTGCGGAGGTTCAGCACGCCGCAACCAACAGGCAGCCGCTCGTAGACTTCCGGCGGTTGGAGACAGCCTTCCGGTTCGTCCGCCGCGGTATCCGGCTGCGCGACCGGTTCCAACGGCGTCAGCCAGATGCTTCCCACGCGCGGGTCCCCCTCAGCCAGCCAGCCCTCCAGCCCAGCATAGCGCACCGGCCACCATATAAACCCCTCGGAGCATACTGATTTGCCACTTGTGCGGAAAATATCCCGGTTAGGAATCTGCCGCAGGACGGCTGCCCGCCGGCTCGGTTTTGACCGCAGGTTATGGGTTTCGCCGGAGCTGATCTGTGCCCAGACCTGCGCGCTCAATCCAGAAGAGGAAGTTCCCGGCTCTGGACAGGCGTTTTCCTGTGCAGCAGCCCATCCATTCCAGCCAAGCAGTAGCATCAGCGTCAAAATAATCCGGAGGGCGTGAAGAAGTTTCATATACCCTGCTCGTCGCGTTCGTAGAACCAGCACAGCAGCTCCAGCAGCACGGTATCGACCAGTAGGTAGGCGAAAGCGATCAGAAGCGGTGGCAGAATCAACCCGATCAGGCCAAAAGCGCGGCTGAACAGGATCGAAAAGGCACCAATGAACACGGCATAGATCGTGAACATGCATCCCCGATAAACTTTCATGATCCCCTTCCTGCCCACTTTGATCCCCATGCTGCTGAAAATACGCGCATCCGGGGAAGAGGTTGCATCGGGATGCGCGGCCTGCTCATATTGTACGTAAAACCGTCCTGGATCACACTGGATGGCTTCCTGCCTGCTATAATCTGCCACCATGCGAAACCGACTTCTGCTCACCATCATCCTGCTCGTCCTGCTGACCGCAGCGGTCGTGCTGGCGCTCGATCTGCGTGGGCGTGGTCTTCTCTGGAACGCGCTTTGGTCGGTCACAGGTGAGGAAGAACCTATCGCTCAACTGCGTGGTGCCGTCGAATGGCTGGGCAACCTGACCCGTGTTCAGCCTCGTCTAGCTACCGACATGCCTATCAACCACGCCGAGGTCACGCCCTACGGGATCAACACCTTCTTGCAGCAGGAGGTCGAGATCGCCAAGCGCGAACGTACACTCCAGATGATCGCTGAGGCTGGCTTTGGCATGATTCGCCAGCAGTTCCCCTGGGAAGACATCGAAATCCACGGACGCGGCGATTTCACTGACCGCCGCAACGACCTGAACGGTGACGGCCAACCGGACACAATCTCTGCGTGGGACAAGTACGACAATATCGTTGAACTGGCTGAACGCTACGGCATCCTCATTCAGGCCCGCTTGGACAATCCGCCTGCTTGGACCCACGCTGATCCTGCTATTGGTTCCTTCGCTCCACCAGATGATGTGCAGGATTTTGTCAACTACGCCAAGGCCGTCGCTGAACGCTACCGGGGGCGCATCCATTACTATCAGATTTGGAACGAACCCAACATCTACCCTGAATGGGGCGAGCAGGCTGTCAATCCTGAAGCCTACACCGATTTGCTCTGCCGCACCTACAGTGCCCTCAAGGCTGTTGATCCCAGCATCGTCGTCATCAGCGCCCCCCTTTCCCCGACCGTTTCGCTGGACTCGCGCAACCTCAACGATTTCATCTTCCTCCAGCGTATGTATGATGCCGGGGCGGGAGCATGCTTCGACGTGATGGCAGTACAGGGCTACGGCTTCTACAGCGGTCCGACCGACCGCCGGCTGCGGACGCTGACGCTCAATTTCGCCCGCCACCTCTACATCCGCGATCTGATGATCGCCAACGGAGATGCCGCCAAATCCATCTGGATCAGCGAGGCTGCCTGGAGCGCTCAACCTGAAGACCCCTCTGTCGTCACCAGCCAATATGGCAACTTCGGCATCGTCAGTGAAGATCAAGCTGCCCGCTACATGCCGCTCGGCTACCAGCGGGCACTGGAAGAATGGCCATGGATCGGCAATATCGCCTATTGGTTCTTCAAGCGGGCAGCGGACTATGAACGCAGCCAGGCATTCTACTACTTCCGCATGGTCGAGCCGGATTTTACCCCGCTGCCGGTTTATGACTCGATGAAGGAGTACATCACCGCGCAGACACCGGCGCTCTATCCCGGCGTGCATCAGGCCGAGGATTGGACGGTGCGGATGCCACCAGGGGCAGTTCGCGTCACTACCGAGGGTGCAGAGTTTGGCACTGCTGTCGAGACTACTTCGCTGCGTTTTGAGTACGTCGGCACAGGCTTCAGCATGCGCTTACGCGAACCCGGCGCTGCCAGTTGGGAGACGCGCCTCTACAGCGAGAACGCAGTCGCCCGCCGGATGAGCACCGAATTCGTTAATTTGCCCGCCGGGACGCAGGTCGATTCGATCACTGTCTTCGACCGCACCTTCCAGAACCGCTTTCCAGTGATGGCGGCTGTGTCTATCGCGCTGGGCATGACTGTCTTTGTGCTGGTCGACGCGCTGCGGCGCCGGTGGACGAGATGATCCAACGCCACCCTGTGAATCGCACCCAAGTGCTGATTCTGCTGAGCGGCTTGCTGGTGGTGCTGCTGGCTGCCGCGCTGCGCTTTCACCGTCTGGAAGACCAGTCGTTTTGGAATGACGAAGGCAGCAGCTACGTCCAATCGCTGCGAACTCTGCCGGAGATCGCCGCCAATGCTGCCCGCGACATTCACCCACCAGGCTACTACGCGCTCTTAGCCGGTTGGCGGCTGCTCACCGGAGAGACCGAGTTTGCGCTGCGGTCGCTCTCGGTTCTCGCCAGCCTGCTGACGGTCGCCTGCGTCTTTGCTGCCGGACGGCGGCTCTTCAACCTAACCGCCGGACTCTTGGCGGCGCTGATCGTGGCGCTGAACACCTTCAGCCTCTACTACGCTCAGGAAGCCCGCATGTACGCGCTGTTGGCAGCTTGGGGTGCTCTGGGACTATGGCTGATCCTGGGCAGAACACGCCGCTCAACGGGCTGGATCATCGCCCTGGGACTGGTCAATGCTGCGGGGCTGTATACCCACTACGCCTATCCCTTCGTTATGTTCGTGCAGGGCGCTCTTATCCTGCTGGAAGCGCTTCGTGCTGGGCGTATCCGCTGGCGGACTCTGGCGGCCTTCGCGCTGGCGAACGGGCTGGCGATAGCGTTGTTCGCGCCCTGGATGCCAACGGCTCTGCGTCAGGTAACCCAGTGGCCCAGCACCGGCCAACCGATCCCACCGTTGGAAGCCGCCGGTATCATTGCCGAATGGTTCACCTTCGGTATCACCTATCCAGCTATTCCCAATGCCATAACCTACCTGCCACTGGCTCTGCTGCTCCTTTCCGGCGGCTGGATCGGCTGGATCGGGCTGCGCGGACGCGGGATGCTGCGTCACCTGGCCGCGCCGCTGATCTGGGCGCTGCTGCCTATGTTACTCTTCCTGGTGTTGGGCTTGTTTCGCCCGGCTAACCTCAAGTTCCTACTGCCATCACAGACGGGGTTCGCGCTGGGGATCGGCGCGGGCATCGGCGGTTGGTGGGCGCTGGCGTGGCGCGGCCTGCGTCTAGACCGGGTAACACTGGCTTTCACCCTGCTCCAGATCGCCTGGCTGGTGGCGTATCTGGTCAATGGGTTGACTCCGCTTTACGATGACCCACGCTTCCGCCGTGCCGACTACCGTGCTATGGCCGCTCTACTCACTGCCCAAGCCGGCCCGAACGATGCCATTATCCTCAATGCTCCTAACCAGGAAGAAGTCTTCCGGTATTACTATCGCGGCAGCGCCCCTATCTATCCGCTACCCACCGGCTTGGGCGGCGATGATGCGGCTGCTATCACAGCCGTCCGCGAAGTCATCGCCCACTCGCGCCAGATTTATGTCCTTTACTGGGGTGAAGCTGAGCGCGATCCTAACCGGGTCATCGAGGCCACCCTCGACCGCGAAGCCTTCGAGGCTGGACAGGATGTCTGGTACGGAGATGTGCGCTTTGCCCGCTATGCCGCGCCGGAGCCGCTGGGCGAATCCCGCCCGGTCTATGCCCGCTTCGGCAAGTCCATCTGGCTAGAACGCTATGCCCTCAGCCGGCGAACCTACACGCCGGCCGAAGTGATCCAGATGCGCTTTGAATGGCGCACCGATGCACCGCTGACAGTACGCTACAAGGTCTTCGTACAGCTCCTCAACCGTGATGGCATCCTGGTCGCCCAGCGCGACGCCGAGCCAGTTGGCAATTTGCTACTGACCACTAGTTGGACGCCCGGCGAGACGGTCATTGACCCACACGGGCTGGCCCTCCCACCTGATCTGCCAGCAGGCCGCTACGCCCTGATCCTCGGCCTCTACAATATTGATGATCCTGCTGACCGCCTCAGCGTCTTTGGACGCGGTTTCTATCCGCTGGGAATCATCACAGTCGAACTTAAAGACCCATGAGGATTGATTGACGCCCTTCCAGCGCCGCCCGTACAATCCGCCTACCTAAGCGGTTTCCTCAACAAGCGGAGGCACTATTCCATGCGAGTCATCATCACAGGTGGCACGGGTCTGATCGGCAGGGCACTCGCCAATAACCTGGCAAAAGACCATCATGAAGTCATCGTCCTCAGCCGCAACACCAACAAGACCAGTGGATTGGATGGCAGTGTGAAGGTCGTTGGCTGGGATGCCCGCACCGCACATGGATGGGGCGAACTAGCTGACGGCGCCGGAGCCATCGTCAATCTAGCGGGTGAGAGCATCGCCGGCGAAGGGTTCCCACCCAAACCCTGGACCGCCGAGCGCAAGCGCCGCATCCGCGACAGCCGCATCCATGCGGGCAAAGCCATTGTAGAAGCCATTACTGCCGCAAAGAACAAACCTGGTGTGTTGATCCAGTCGTCTGCAGTCGGCTATTACGGCACGCACGGCGATGAAGACATCACCGAAGAATCGCCAATGGGTGGGGATTTTCTGGCACAGACCTGCAAAGACTGGGAAGCCGTCACCCAGCCAGTCGAGAACATGGGTGTGCGCCGCGTGGTCATCCGCACTGGCATTGTCTTGTCTTCCAAAGGCGGGGTGCTGCCGCTCATGTCGCTTCCCTTCAAGTTGTTCGCTGGTGGGCCGATTGGCTCCGGCAAGCAGCAGATCCCTTGGATTCACATTGACGATGAAGTTGCCGCCATCCGCTTCTTGATGGAAAACACCGGCGCCAGCGGAGCGTATAACCTCAGTGCGCCTGACCCGCAGAGCAATGCCGCCTTGAGCCGTGCTATCGCCCGTGCTTTGGGGCGTCCGTCCTGGCTGCCCGTTCCGGCTTTCGCTTTTAAGCTGGCTTTCGGCGAAATGTCTACGCTCCTACTTGACGGCCAGCGCGCCCTGCCCAAGCGCCTGCTAGAAGCCGGGTTTACCTTCCAACATCCTGAACCAGAAGCCGCCCTGCGCGATCTGTTCAGCAGCGGAAAGTAGACTGAAATCGATATGAAGGGCGCAGGGTGGGATGTCCTGCGCCGCTGCCGTTTGAGACACCCAACCCAAACCAGGGCTGGCGAAGTCAGGTAAGTCGGGTTAATCTTTAAGGCGTCTTAACAATAGTGCCCCTATTTTTTAATGCTGTACAATCTGTGCGGTTAACGTACAGACGGCACAGTGCAGCGGTCTCTGTACTATCTCTACAGGAGGACTTTGAGAACCATGAATCGGAGACATAGTGTTTTGTTGATCGTTCTGGTGGCAATGCTGCTGGCGATGGTTCCCGCCGCCGCACAGTCTGCTACCGAAATCAAGATGTGGATTGCCTTTACGGATAACCGTCTGGATTGGGCCAAGCAGAAGGCCGAAGTCTTCAACGCCGCCTTCCCGCAGTACAAGGTGGTCGTCGAAGGCTACGCGAACTACGAAGAACTCTTCAACGCCACTAACCTGGCTGCTGAGCAGAATGCCCTACCAGCCATTGTCCAGTACTTCGAAGTGGCCTCGCAGAATGCCATCGACAGCGGATACTTTAAGCCGATTGCTGAGGCACTCGGTGACCGCACCGAGGTAAACGGCGTCCCGGCAGCGCTGGATGACTTCATCGGCCCGGTGGCCGCCTACTACACCATCAACGGCCAGTTCAACTCGATGCCCTGGAACGCTTCCTCGTCGATCATGTTCTCCAACATGAACTTCCTCAAGGCCGCTGGCGTGGACACACCGCCTGCCACTTGGGCCGAGGTCGAGGCCGTCTGCGAGAAGGTGATGGCGCTCGCCAACAAGCCGGAATACTGCTTCACCTGGCCGAACCACGGCTGGTTCTTCGAGCAGTGGCTCGCCCAGCAGAATGCCCCGTATGCCAACAACGACAACGGCCGTACTGAACGTGCCACTGAAGTTGCCTTCAACAACGATGCGGCTGTGGCGCTGCTGAGCTGGCTGAAGGACATGAAGGACAAGGGCTACCTGTACTACAGCGGCGCCCGCGACGGCGACTCGTGGGCGACCGTTGACCAGGTCTTCCAGGGGCAGCAGGTGGCGATGGCCGTCTACAGCAGCTCGGACACCGCGATCTACACCAACACCGGTAAGGAAAACGGCTATGAAGTGGTCGCTTCCTTCCTGCCCTACAACCAGGATGCTCCCGGCGGCTGGACCGGCAACCTGATCGGTGGCGCCAGCCTGTGGCTGGTTGATGGTCTGCCGACCGAAGTGGAGGACGGCGCGCTGACCTGGCTGTTCTGGATGAACAGCACCGAGAATGCTGCTGAATGGCACCAGGTCACGGGCTATCTGCCCGTCCGTCTGAGCGCAGTCGAACTGCTGAGCACGGACGGCTGGTACGATGCAATTGCGCCGATTGCCAGCCAGGTCTGGATGAATGACCCGGCGGTGCAGGCCAGCAAGGGCAAGATCTGGTTCTCGGAGAACCCGAACTTCGTTGTGGCGGCAAACCAGCTCGCCAAGAGCCAGCAGACTGTTGCCACTGCCGGTGCGCTCATGGGCGACTTCCCGGCTATCCGTAACATCGTCACCCAGGCCATCGACACCGTGCTGCTGACCCCGGATGCTGACCCGGCGGCTGTGCTGGCAGCGGCGGCGGCTGAGGCCAACACTAAGCTGAGCGAATACAACGCCCTCAATGCGGGTTAAGCCGCTTAGCCGGATGACCCTGTAACCCATCAAAGGGCGCGAGCAGTTCGCGCCCTTTGTATTTGGCAGGGGACTGGGTCAAGCGCCATAATCGTCTAGGTATCTGTGCTGTGTATGGGGGATGGGCATGTCCATCACGATCCCACTGCTCATCGTGATCGCTGGCGCAGGCATTGGCGCAGCGTTCATCTACCGGGTCTTCATCCGCAGCGGCTACGCGGGTTGGATCGGCGCTCTGGTTGGGGCAGGAGCCGGCGCGCTCGGCCCGCTGATCTTCATGCTGCCGCTCAACTTCTGCACCTTCGAGGCGGAACGTAAGGCCGTCGATTTTGCCTTCGGCATCGTCCTGGTCGCCATCGGGCTGCTGCTGGCGCTGCTGCCGCTGCGGGCTTTCATCCGCTGGCAGGCAGCCCGCTCCCGACCAGAGTCCCAGGCTCCAGTCAACCAACAGGGAGCTTTCCGGGGCCGCGTCCTGCCGTGGTTGTTCTTGACTCCTACGCTGGCGATTCTGCTGCTGTTCCTGTATTACCCTTCACTGGACACGCTGCGGCTTTCGACGCTGCTGGCGCGATTGGGGGCACGGCGGACAGCATTCGTCTGCGTCGACAACTTCACCAGCTTGTTGAGCGACCCCAGCTATGGGCGGACGGTGCTGATTACCTTCATCATCGGGACTGCTGTGGTGGTCATTGGGCTGATTCTCTCGCTGCTGATCGCGACGATGGCCTACCAACCGGTGAAGGGCGCCCGCATCTACCGGACGCTGCTGGTCTGGCCGTATGCGATCTCGCCGGTGGTGGCTGGCATCATCTTCGTGCTGATGTTCAATCCCACGGGCGGCATCATCAACTACTTTCTGAAAGGCACGGTCGGGATCAGCATCCCGTGGCTGAACGACCCCAACCCGTCGCCGTTCTCTAACGCGGCCGTCTGGGCAGTGATCCTGACCAGCGTGTGGAAGTCGATGGGCTTTAACATCCTGTTCTACATTGCTGGGCTGCAAAACGTCTCCAAAGAACTCCAGGAAGCCGCGGCGATTGACGGGGCTAACGCGCTCCAGCGCTACTGGTACGTGGTCATCCCGTCGCTGGGACCGATTACGTTCTTCCTGGTGATCACCAACCTGACCTATGCTTTCTTTGAAACCTTCGGCACGATTGACTTCCTGACGGGCGGCGGACCGCTGGAAGTGACCACGACCATGATGTACCGGGTCTACGAGGTCGGAGTCGTCCAGAACGATCTCGGCAAGGGCGCGGCCCAATCCATCGTTCTGTTCCTGATGGTGGTCGGCCTAACCTACTTCCAGTTCCGCACCCAGGAAAGGCGGGTGACTTATGGCGCGTGACCTGACCTCGACCGCGATGGATATGCCGCAGACCCGCACACGGGAGAGCGGGCTGCGCCGCTGGCTGCCCTCCCGCTGGTACGCTCACCTGGTACTGTGGGTCGCCTGCCTGCTGATGGGCTTCCCACTGTTTTATGCCATGCTGGTCAGCACGCAGAGCCAGGCGGAAGTCTTCGCCTATCGGTTCATGCCCGGCACGGCCTTCTGGAACAACTGGAACATCGTCATGAACAACCGGGAGCTGTGGCGCTTCATGCTGAACAGCGTGTTCATCGCGGTGGCAGTGACGGTTGGCAAGACGGTGCTCTCGCTGCTGGCGGGGCTGGCATTCGTGTACTTCCGCTTCCCCGGCAAATGGATCGTGTTCGGGTTCGTGCTGATCACGCTGATGATGCCTACGGAAATCCTGATCCTGGCGCTGTACCGATTCGTCAACAGCTTGGGGTGGGGCAACACCTACACCGCGCTGATCGTGCCGTTCCTGGCAAGCGCAACGGGAACGTTCCTGTTCCGGCAGCACTTCTCGAACATCCCGGCGGAGCTTTCCGAAGCGGCGCAGTTGGACGGGGCCACGCCGCTCCAGTTCCTGTACCGGGTGCTGGTTCCGATTAGCTGGAACACCATCGGGGCGCTGGCGGTGATCCAGTTCGTCTACGTCTGGAACATGTACATTTGGCCGGTACTGGTGATGCGCGACCAGGCGCGGCAGGTCGTCCAGCAGGGCTTACGGACGCTGATCGGCGGCGATGCGGCGCTGGTCTTTGGACCGATCATGCTGGGGGCGGTGATCGCCAGCATTCCGCCGATTCTGGTATTCATCCTGCTGCAGAAGCAGTTCATGAGCGGCTTCGCCATCAGCCGGGATAAGTAAACGGGCGACTGGGAAGCCCGAAAAAGGGGCGTCACAGCCGATCCGGTTTATGCGAATGATAAGAATAATAAGAATGAGAATCGGGTATATGATAATCATTTGGGGTACCATTGACAGTTGATGGTTCGCCACGCATCGGCCATATCCGAATGCCCTCCATGTTCGTGCCGGTTTGCGAGAGGGGGGAAGCCCTCAACTCCTGGCTTCTCTGCCGAACGTGCGCTGGGAAAGCCCTCACCCCCTGGCCCCTCTCCCGAACGTTCGCTGCGCTCACTGGGAGAGGGGGGGAAGCCCTCATCCTCGGCCCTTCTCCCGAACGCGCCTGCGGCGCTGGAAGAGGGGGGAAGTCTTCATCCCTGGCCGTCTCCCGAACGTTTGCTGCGCTCACTGGGGGAGGGGAGTCTAGGCGGACGCCAAAAATGGCGTCCCTACACCATCCCTACGATAGCATAAAATGGGTGTGAAAGGGTGACATTTTGTCTCTTTTCCAGTTTGAGACAGGTGAGGAAATCGAAACGATTTGAACGGGGTAAATGACACCTCTGGCACACGGCAACGTGAAGATGTGGTTCAAAAAAATCTCACTGGGGGTTGATGCCGCGGCCAGCGCTCGTCCGCGGCGCGGCGAGGGACAAGGGGCATGGACGCGGCTGACGATCCGGTTGGCCGCAGCGCTCTGGCTGGGATTGGCAGCACTCAGCGGGGCGATCCGCATGCAGCCCGCCAATGATGCCGCAACGCGCGAACTGCTGGGCTGGCCGGGGTGCGACGCGCCGTGCTACTGGGGCGTACAGATGGGAGAAAGCACCGGCGCAGAGGCACAGGCACTCTTACGGGGGCATCCCTGGGTGGGACGCAATCTGCTGTTCATCCGCCCGCTGGCCGATCTGAGTACGAGCTACTGGGTCTGGGATTGGAGCGGGCAGCAGCCGCAGCAGATTGACGAAGGGAAGCGCGGGCAACTGCTGCTCTACCGTTCGCACGCGGCCAGTGTGCGGGTGCAAACCCGGGTAGCCCTGGGCGACCTGCGGCTGCTGTTGGGGGAACCGACAGCCGGCATCCGCGTGCCATCGATCAGCGATCCGGGCGGAAGTGTGACGACCGTGCTGGTTTATCCCGATTGGTTTCTGATCCTGCGGGTGACGCTGCCGCGCGGAGCCAGCCTCCGCGCGTATTGGGATGGCCTGGTGGAAGTCGAGTTTGCCAGCCCGAACACGGTCGAAGCCTACCTGACCTTCACACCGCCGCGCCCATGCGGGACGCTGTGCGTTCGCTCGCAGGCGGGATAGGGAAATCCCGGACGCGAAAAATCGCGTCCCTACGGGGGGATGTTTTAGGGGCGGATGAGGGCGAGGACGTGCTCCAGGCGTTTGAGATCGTGGGAGAGGAGCCGTGCCACCGCCCGGCCACAGCGGACGAGGAAGGCATAGCGATCCTCCTGGCGCTCGTACTGCCAGGCGGCGTAGCGGATGGCTGCCGCAAGGAGGTCATCCGAGGGGACTTCGGCAGCGTTGAGCACGAGGGTGAAGAAATCCTGGCGGCGGGTGAAGTTCAGGATCACATCCCGCGAGCACAACTGCACCGCCGACAGACTCATCGGCGGGCGAGGCGGCAGGCTGTGGAAGATGGTGCCATCGTCGTAGGCATAGCCGACATTGAGGACGCTGATCTCCATCGGAACCATACGGTTCTCGCGCTGGTCGCGGAGGATGTTGTCATTGACGGCATCGGCCATGACCAGCTCATTGACGAGCAGATCGTCTTTGATCTCGACGGCGTAGATCAAGCCGATGACACGGATGGCGTTGTCGTTGGCGATGGGGACGCTGACGAACGCACCGAAATCATGCTTGTTATCGACCCGACTGCTCTGAGTTCCACAGGCGAATCCGCGGGTACTGGCGCGGAGCACCCGCCCGACCATCCATTCATCGCGTACTTCGAGCATCGTCGCCATCCTGTTATCCACTTAATACGGCGCATTCGGCACGTGTTGACGCCATTATCCCAGCTCCATCCCGATTAGATGGAGAAGAGAAATCTGGCGTAGGGGAATTTGCCGGATGCACCTCTACACCTCGTAGGGACGTTTGGGACTGCGGGCCAGCCGCTTGCCGAACAGCTTGGCCGAGAAGACCATGGGATCAACATCGGGGCGGTTGAGCCGCCATTCGAGCCGGATCATCTCTTCAAGTTTGCGCTTGTCCTGGCTAGAGACGACCGCCAATTCATCCGCTCGCGTCAGCGCATAAGGATAGGGATTGCGGCCTTGCAGCGCGCACTGGGCCAGGATGAGCGCGTGCAGTTGATCGACCGCCTGACGATCCCGGGCGACCCACATAGGGACATCGATGCGGGCGATGGCGGACTGGTAGCCGCTGGAGACCTTGACGTAGAAGAAGGCGATTTCGTAGCTCCTGCCGCGCTGACGGTACTTGAGGTTGCGCGGCGAGTTCTGCACCATGAGGGCGGAGCGTTCGCCGGGTTCAAGGAGGACGTTGAAGAGGTCGAGGTCCTTCAGCCCTTCGAGGTCGCCGGAGCCAAAGTCACTGCCTTTGAGCTGGTCGTCCTCCAGGCTGAGGAGGTGCAGCAGGCGGATCACCAGGCGGCTGCGGGTGGGGTTATCGACGTACCCGGCCAGGAGCGCGCCGGCATCGTGCAGGTGAACCAGGGCCGCATGGTACTTCTTCATCATCTCGATATGGCCGGTGACATCGGCGCTGGCCCAAAAGAGGAGGTGGTTGTCGTAGAGCGCCACCAGCGGAATGCCCTGACCGCGCAGTTCCCAAGCGGCACTGCCGAGTTCCTGCATTTCCCGCAGGGTGCGCTGGGCGTCGATGGTGCGGCTGCTGACCACGCGCCTGCCGCGATCCCGCACCCGCTCCGGGTGATAGACGAGGCGGGGGAGAGTCTGCTGCTGGGGAGTGCGCATCTCACCGTGATGATAGACGAAGATGCCCACATTGGTCAGGTAGTAGGGAATGCGCCACTGCTCGTTGGGATAGACCTGGGAGCCGTCGGCGGCGATGACAACGGCGCGTTCGGGGACAGGCGGCGGCGGATAGACCTGGCAGATGGGTTCGTGGTATTCCGGATCAAGGGGAGCCGCGCCACGGTAGCCGCTGACGTCGGGGCTGCGCACCTGCTCGATGCGGCGGTGGATGGCGTCGAGGTCAGCGGCGGCCTGAAAGCGCTCCAGGGCCATGTGCAGGCGGTCGTTCTGGTCGAAGTCGAGTTCCTGGAGCATGCGGCCCATCTTGCGGATCTGATCGACCAGTTTGTTGAATTCGAGCGCCAATGCCACCTCGATACAAACATACCTGTTTCTAACGATGCTTAGGGTAGCACTGACGTTCTACCGTGTCAAGCAGGCGAAGCCACGAGAGGGCATTTCGGCGGTTTTACCGGCCCAGAGTCGCGTTGGGTTCTCATTCGGACTCGATTATTAGCACAGGTGTGCTAATTTACACATTTTTCGGTTACAGAGTGCGGGATTTTGCCGATTTTCTTGCTGCAAACGGGAAAAGATGTTGTTATACTTGAGGGACTGGTTTTGCCACTCAAATGCACACGCAAAATAACGGTTGTTTGAGGGGTCCGTTTTTGTAGGGTCAACCAAATCAGTAGGGTGGAGAACCAGCTATGACCTTCTACGAGACGTTCGAGGGCGTCCAAGTCGGTCGCACCGAAGAGATTGTCTTCGCCGGAGCCGGCGTGCGACTCTCTGGGCAGATCGACTATCCGGATACCGTGCTCTACGGCAGCAGCTATCCCCTGATCTTCATCCTCCATCACGCTGGGCCTGATGATCGGGAAGGGTATCGCCATTTTGCCGAGTCGGCGCTCGCCAGCGGGTGGGCGGTTTTCCGCTGGGATAAACGCGGGACGGGACGAAGCGGCGCAGGTGGACTCGGCTCGACGACGCAGGATGCAGTGCTGGCCTACGAAGTTGCCCTTGACCAGCCGCACATCGACCGCCGTCGGGTGGTGATTCTGGCGCAGGATGCGGGGACAGGACTGCTGGGCAGTTCGTTCGGTTTGTTCGCGCGGATGCAGGCTCCGTATGGGGTGGTGCTGGCGACCAACATCCTGGACGAAGAAGCGATTTCCGCCATTCAGTGCCGGGTACTGATCTTGATGGGACAGCACGATTGGAATCCCTGGCAGAAATATGGCAAGGCCGTCAGCGAAGTGCATAACCAGACTTTGAACTACGGCGCGACTTACTACGTCGCCCCATACGCTGACCGGATGCTGATCGATCCCCGTACCGGACGTTTCCACTATGGGGCTAACAATGCCCTGCAAGAATGGCTGAAGAACATTTGAGCGCCTTGCAAGTTGACCTAAGCGGACAAACGGCCATCGTCACCGGCGCTGGGGCGGACGTGGGCCGCGCCACAGCGCTGGCGCTGGCGCGATCCGGGGCGGCGGTGGTCGTCAATGATTTGAATCCGGATCGCGTCGAGGCGGTGACGGAGGAGATCCGCACAGCGGGTGGTCAGGCGCTCGGCTGGCAGGCGGATGTTGCCAACCGCTTTCAAGTCGGTTCGATGATCGAAGCGGCGCGCGACCAGTTCGGGCGCATTCACATCCTGGTAAACGCAGCCGGGGCGTTCAAGGGCGGGCCGATGGCGAAGCTGGACGAATGGGATTGGCGGCGACTCCTGGATGTGAACCTGACGGGAGCGTTCTTCTGCTGCCAGCTCTTGGGGCGGGTGATGGCGGAAGAAGGCGGCGGGATTATCGTCAATATCGCGGCCAGCGCCGGGCATCCGAACCCACTGCCAGAGGGCGCCGGCTATGTTGCCAGCAAGAGCGGCTTGATCGGGATGACGCGGCAGTGCGCCCGCGAGTTCGCGCCGCTGGGAATCCGCGTCAACGCGGTGTGTCCGGGCAATTTGGCGCTGGATGACACGCCAGAAGGGACGCCGACCAATGCGCAGGGGCGCTATGGCACGCCGGACGAGGTGGCGGGGGTGGTGCTGTTCCTGTGTTCGGATGCGGCGCAGTTCATCACCGGGCAGGCGATCAATGTCGATGGCGGCGAGAACATGCCCTGAGCGGCAGCGACAAAGCTCACCGCAGAATGGCGACAAAGGACATTACCATTTCTCTTGGCATCCGGCTACGATAAGAGCGCAGCATATGGAGGCGACTGTTTGTTTGCGCTGTGCTTCCCCGGCTGAATCCCCGTGAGTGGATCATAGAATGGAATAAGGAAGAATCTGGCGAGGCGGCTGGGAAATGAGCACACCTACTAAATGGTGCATCCGATCAGTTCAGACAATGTCTCAGAACCTCACCTCCCGGCCCCCTCAGCCACTGCAATGCAGCAGGGGAGCTAAGCGAAGCGCAGCGGGGTGAGGTCAACCAACGTGGTGCTGGCTGACCGGATGAACTCCTAAAAATAAAGCGAGTTTGTGAGTGTTGATATGCCTGTTTATCTGCCTAACACCGAATTGAGTGATCCGCGCGTGCTGCTGAACACCCTGCACCGGCTGCGCCAAGCCATCCTCGACGAAGGGATGGCGACTTACGCCCGGTGGCGGCCGATTATCGAGCGCCCGCCTTTCCGGATCAGTGCGCTCAACTTGGCGTACTACTTGGCGCTGCGGGGGCGCGACCTGCGCCCGATCCAGACGGCGCTGATGCCGTGGGGATTGTCATCGCTGGGGCGGATCGAAGCGCGGGTGATGCCGAACCTGGACGCGGTGATTGCGACGCTGAGCGACATCGCCGGGGATGGTTCCGCGCCGCATCCGCGACTAAGCCTATTCTTCCGGGGAGAGCGGCTGCTGCGCCGCCAGACTGAAGAGGTCTTCGGCCCGCCGCCGCAGAACCGCCGCGGCCATATCATGGTGACGATGCCTTCGGAGGCGGCCAGCGATTACAGCCTGGTGCGCGACCTGCTGGCGCGGGGCATGAACGTCATGCGGATCAACTGCGCGCATGACGGGCCGGAGGCTTGGGCCGCGATGATTGAGAATCTGCGGCGCGCTGAGGCCGAAACGCGCCGGCGCGCCCGCGTAGCGATGGACCTGGGAGGGCCGAAGATCCGCACTGTGGACGTGCTGGCTCCGGCAGGCGAGCGGCTGAAGGTGGGCGACCGCTTCCGGCTGACCTGCGGCAAGCCGCAGCAGGATAAGGAGTTCCCCTTCCAGACTGGCTGCACCCTGCCAGACATCTGCCAGCAGGTGAAGGTCGGGGCAGCGGTGTGGGTGGATGACGGGAAGTTGGGAGCACAGGTCGAGGCGATCCACCCCGAAGGGCTGACGCTGCGCGTAACACATGCGCGGCTGAAGGGGGAATGGCTGCGACCGGAGAAAGGGCTGAACTTCCCGGACACTGATCTGAGCCTGCCCGCCCTGACCGACAAAGACCTGGAAGACCTAGACTTCGTGGCAAGGCACGCCAACATCATCAATTACTCTTTCGTCCAAGAAGTGAACGATGTGATCCTGCTCCAGCAGGCGCTGGCCGAACGCATGGCGCGTCCGGATCGGATTGCCATCGTGGCCAAGATCGAGACGCAGCGCGCCATCCGCAACTTACCAGAACTGATCGTACAGGCTGCGGGCAAGCAGCCTTTCGGCGTGATGATCGCGCGCGGCGATCTGGCGGTGGAGATCGGCTACCAGCGGCTGGCCGAGATGCAGGAGCAGATTTTGTGGCTGTGCGAGGCAGCGCACGTCCCGGTCATCTGGGCGACGCAGGTCTTGGAGCAGTTGGTCAAGAAGGGGCGGCCTTCCCGCGCAGAGATGACCGACGCGGCGATGGCGGAACGGGCCGAATGCGTGATGCTCAACAAAGGGCCGTACATTCGCGAGGCCGTCACGATCCTGGACGATGTGCTCCAGCGGATGCAGGCGCACCAATCCAAGAAAACTGCGCAGCTCCGAGCGCTGCGCTCGTGGCAGTCGATGTAACTTTCGGGCCGGGTTGTGCGTATATCAGGTAGATTACGTTTCACCTGATAGCAGGGGGCACATCATATCATATGTCCAGCACACGCGAACCGGTCACTTACGAATTGGCGGATGTCGGCACACGCTTCATTGCGCTGCTGATCGACAGCATCATCCTGGGCGTGGTCACGGGGATTTTGGTCGGGGGCGGACGCGAACCTGGCGCGGGGTTGAGCTTCATCATCAACCTGGCGTATTACTGGTATTTCCTGACGCGGCAGAACGGCCAGACATTGGGCAAACAGATGATGAAGATTCGCGTCGTCAAGGTAGACGGCACGCCGATCAGCGACGCGGACGCTGTGATCCGCTACATCGGCTACATCATCAACAGCGCCGTCGCAATGATCGGCTGGCTGTGGGCCTTCTGGGACGATAAGAAGCAAGGCTGGCACGACAAACTGGCCCGCACCTACGTCGTCAAGGTTAGCTAAGCCGCCAAGACGAACCTTTCCACTCGGAGGACAGCCCCCGCGCGGGGCTGTTCTCTTTTGAGAAAACTTCACTTCCGGTACACTGGATGCAAACCATTCAAGAGGGAAGGCTGCATGACTATCGAGCGTGACACCTCCAGCGTCACTTACGAACTGGCCTCGGTCGGGGCGCGCTTCGTCGCACTGATTATCGACAGCATCATCCTGCTGATCGTGAGCGTATTCACCGGCTTATGCGTGCTGACGCTCATCCCCTCGGACAGCTTCGCCACCGCCTTCGGGCTGGCGCTGAACATCGGCTACAACTGGTATTTCATCGCGCGGCGCGGCGGCCAGACGCCCGGTAAGAGCGCGATGGGCATCCAGGTCATCAAGGCCGACGGCAGCGCGATCACGGATACTGATGCACTGATCCGCGCGGTCGGCTCCTACGTCAGCAGCATCGTGCTGCTGCTGGGCTACGTGTGGGCATTCTTCGACGCCAATAACCAGACCTGGCACGACAAGATGGCAAACACGTATGTGGTCATCGATCCCCGACGCCGGACGGTGACGGTGTAGCCGCTTTCGTTCAGCAACCGCTCAATTCAGCGATTCGTTTTTCTTGGAGCACGGGCGCAGATCACTGACCACCGCGCCTGCGCTTGTCGAGGAAGAGAGGCTGACCGCCGGCCTCTGGTTCGACGACCTCGGCGGTTTCGCCATCGGCCAGGCGGATGAGGGCAGCTTTGCGCTTGGCTTTCTCTTGAGGGGCTTCGTCGTCGTCGAGAGACGGCACAGTGACAAAGCGGCTGCTGGAAGGCCGCGCAGTCGAGGTGTGATCTTCGGTGAGGATCATGAGCGCAGCCAGCACCACGCCGGGAAGCCAGCCAGCAATGGTCAAGATCATGACTAGGAGAACTGCGCCGCAGCCTTTATCTAGGACGGCCACGGGCGGCAGCAGGAAAGCCAGGCCGAGCCGGAGGAGCTTACTGGTATTCATTGGTAATGCCTGTCTCTGAGTGGTGCATGGGGCCAGGTTTCGTGACTTTATCCCCGATTGGCTTTTCAAGGGTAGGCGTCGCCCGGCCATGAAATAAAATGGCCGGGCGATTTGGAGATCACCTACGGGGCTTGAAGGATAGTCCTCGTTAAGCCGGGCGACAATAATGACGCTATTTGTTGTTCCGACCCTGCATGACCAGCGAGATGCCCACCAGCAGCGTCGAGACGACCAGCATCAGCGTCGAGATGGCGTTGATCTCCGGGGGCACTTTGGTCTTGAGCAGGCCGTAGACGAAGATGGGCAGGGTGGTCGTGCCGATGCCGCTGACGAAGAAGGTGACGATGAAATCATCCAGGGAGATGGTGAAGGCCAGCAGCGCCCCCGCGATGACGCCCGGCAGGATCAGCGGGAAGGTGATGCGCCAGAAGGTACGCCATTCATTGGCGCCCAAGTCGCGAGCGGCCTCCTCCAGGCGGGGATTCATGTCCGTCAGGCGGGCGCGAACAACCACAGCCACATAGGAGATGCAGAAGGCGACATGGCCGATAATGATGGTACCGAAGCCGTTGGTAACCCGCGTCCCGGTCTGGGAGCTGATGAATTCAAAGAGGATAGCGAAGAAGACCGCCAGCGAGATGGCCTGGGTGATTTCCGGGATGACGACGGGCAGGTACAGGACTGCATCGAGCACCTGCTTGCCGGGGAAGTTCCCCCGGACAAGGCTCATGGCAACCATGGTGCCGATGACCGTCGAGAAGATCGTGGAGACGACGCCGACCAAGAGGCTGTTGCCGACGGCGTTGAGCATCAAGGTAGTCGAGAATCGAGCCGCCTCAGTCCCAGCAGTCAACGTGTTGGCGAAGATGTTTTGATACCAGCGGGTGGTGAAGCCACGCCAAACCGAGACCGTCTCAGCGTCATTGAAGGAAAAGACGATCAGGATGACGATAGGCGCCCAGAGGAAGAAATAGGAGAAGACCGGGTTGAGCAGCATCCCGTATTTCCCAATGCGACGAAGCAACATGTCACGCCGGATTTTGGCACGGTCGAACTCGATTTCTGGGGCGGCAACCCGTCCCTGCGCGGAAGCCAGTCCAGCCATGTCTACAAAGCCCTCCGGTCACCAAAGCGGACGTAAACCAAGAGCGAGATCATGACCATCGCCATCATGACGACGGACAGCGCGGAGCCGAGCGGCTGGTTGCCATTGCCTTTGAACTGCTGGTTGATGAGGTTGCCGATCATGATGCCTTCCGTGCCGCCGAGCAAATCTGGGGTGACGAAAGCGCCGATGGTCGGGATGAAGACCAGGATGAACCCGGCGATCACCCCTGGCAGAGTCAATGGGAAGACCACGCGCAAGAAAGCGCGGAGATCGTTGGCGCCCAGGTCATGGGCGGCTTCGACGAAGCGGAAATCGAACCGCTCCACCGAAGCGTAGATCGGCAGCACCATGAACGGCAGGTAGCCGTACACCAAACCGATGAGCACGGCGCCAGAGGTGTTGAGGAGCCGCAGGGGTTCGGCGAGGAGACCGAGTGAAATCAGGAGGTTGTTGATGATCCCTTCGCGTCCGAGGATGGTCTGGAGGGCATAGGTTCGCACCAGGAAGTTCGTCCAGAAGGGGAGGATGATCATAAAGAGCGCCAACTGGCGTGCCCAGGCATTTTTGCGGGTGCTGATGAAGAAGGCCAGTGGGTAACCGACCACAAGGCAGATGACCGTAGTGAGAAACGCGATCCAGACCGAGTCGGTCAGGATGCCGCTGAAGACGTTGAAGACGCGCTCGTAGTTTGCCAGGGTAAGCGGCATGACGCCCGCGCCGCCGCGCCCGCGCGTCAGGAAACTGACGAACAGGACGATGACCACGGGCAGGAGGAAAAAGACGCCCAACCAGAAGATGGCCGGGATCGCCAGCAGGAACCCTTTGCGCCGTTCGCGCGTGTGGAGACGGACGGGCGTGGATGCCATCCTGAAGCGCCTCCCAAACTCGATGATCGTTAGAACCGCATGACGATAACTCTAAGCTGGAATTTGGGCAACTCCAACGCGCCACCAATTTGGGGAGGCATCCGATCAGTTTAGACAATGTCTCAGAACCTCACCCCCCAGCCCTCTCTCCACTGCGATAGCGAAGCGGGGCGAAGTCAAACAAAGTGGTCCCGACTTGCTGGATGAACGGTTTTAGGGAAAGGCATGAAAATCAACGAGCGGATCACAAAGGGTCAGAGATGTTGTAGGGGCGCACCCATGTATGCGCCTGCAGGGTCGCCCCTAGAGAACAGTCTTCGTCTATTCTGACCCTCACGATGGTTTGATGCGTTTCCCCCTGCCCTGCCTCCCCAACTTCTCGCCATGACCATTTGATACGATGCCCCTGGCGGTTCGGCCGGTTCAGTCGCCGGGGACGGGGTCCAGGCTGGCGGGCTGGGCGTCCAGGGCGGCCAGCATGTCGTCCACACGGCTGAACTTGAGGCGGGGCGCCCCCCGGAACTGGCCGCGCTCCTGCTCGATGGCGTCGAGGCGCTGCCAGTCGGCATAGGTGACGACACGGACGCCGCGCGATTGCAGCAGCGCTTCCAGCGACGCCCGCGACGGATCACGAGGGGCCAGCAGTTTATCGGCACGCATGTCTTCCAGGAGCATCTCGACGGTCTCGACTGAGTCGGGCTTGTTGGTTCCGATGATGCCGCTCGGCCCGCGTTTGATCCAACCGACGACGTAATCGCCGGTGACGGGTGTACCTGACTGGGGCGCGGTGAGAACACGGCCCTTGTCATTGGGGATAACGCCAGCGCGGTCGTCGAAAGGCACGCCGGGCAGCGGCACACCGCGGTAGCCGACCGAGCGGAAGATCAAGCCGACGGGGATAGTCTCGAACTCGGCGGTGGGGCGGGCTTTGACGCTGCCTTTGCCATCCGGCACAAGCTCGTTCTTGACGATCTTAACGGCCTGGACGCAGCCCTGCCCGCTGATTTCGACGGGCGAGACGGCGAAGCGCATGATGATCTTGCGGGCTTTGCCGGTGTCACCCTGCTGGGCGTACCCCTTGAGGATTTCGACATTGCGAACGGCATCTTTGTCCGCGCCACTATCAATGAGCTGCTGGCTGACAGGGTCGAGGATGACTTCTTCAGGCGCGACGATGACGCTGGCGTCGGCCAGTTCACCGAGTTCTTTGATTTCTGGGGGGGTGAAAGCGGCTTGGGCCGGGCCGCGCCGTCCGAGGACATAGATGTTTTTGACACGGCTGTGGCGCAGCGCGTCCAGCGCGTAATCGGCGATGTCGGTCGCAGCCAGTTCGTCCGGCGTGCGAGCGAGGATGCGGATCACATCCATGGCGACATTGCCCAAGCCGACGACGGCGACATTCTCCTGGGAGAGATCGAATTCGAGATGGGCGTAATCCGGGTGGGCGTTATACCAGGCGACAAACTCGGTAGCGGGATGGCTGCCGGGCAGGTCTTCGCCGGGAATACCCATCCGGCGGTCGGATTGGGCGCCGACAGCGTAGATGATGGCGTGATAGTGCTGGGCGAGATCGTCGTGGGTTAGGTCACGCCCGAACTCGACGTTGCCATAGAAGCGAAAGTTGGGATGGGAAGCCACGCGGTCGTAGGCTTTGGTGACCGACTTGATCTTCTGGTGGTCGGGGGCAACACCGCCGCGCACCAGCCCATAGGGGGTCGGGAGACGGTCGAACATATCGACCTGCACAACCAGGTTGGCCTGCCGCTGAAGGTGGTCGGCCGCATAGAATCCGGACGGGCCGGAGCCGATGACAGCCACACGCAGAGGATTGGATGGGGTTCCAGGTAGACTCATAGCGCCTCGAATCAAATCAAATGGCGGATATCTGAATTGAGTATAGCACGCGCGCGCCGGAGATTGCGTGAACTTTCACGAAAGCATGGCAGCAGCAGGATGCATCCGTATCAATGCTTCGACGACTAAGGTGATGGCACGGAGGACTGAAAGGCCAGCGTATTTCCGCAACGCTTTTTTTGTTCTATGTTATAATCAATTCACGCATGGACGGGACATCCATGCCTCCAAGTCGGACAAGCGACAGGACTGAAGGAATGGCGGTCACGAACTTACGGGAGTACCTCTCCAAACTTGAAGGCTTGCTCAATGCTGGGCAGGCTCCTGAGGTCATCCATCACTGCCGCCACATTTTGCAGCATTATCCCAAGAATGCGGCCACGTACCGGCTGCTGGGGCGGGCGCTGACGGCTAACGGGCGCTTCGTCGAAGCGGGCGATGTGATGCGCCGTGTGCTGGGGGTATTCCCGGATGACTTCGACGCGCACATGAGCTTGAGCGAAGTCTACCGCAGTGAAAAGCGCAGCGATGAAGCCATCGGCCATCTGGAACGCGCCTACGAACAGCAGCCCAACAATCCTACGGTGCTGGACACGCTGCGGGAGTATTACCGCAAATATCGCAAGCGAGAATTCGGCAAGTTCCAACTGACCAGCGGCGCGGTCGCACGGCAGTACATCCGCAATGGGTTGTATTCGCAGGCACAGGATACGCTTCAGCGGGCGCTGGCCGAGCAGCCAGACCGGGTTGATCTGCGGCTGCTGCTGGCGCAGACGTATTGGGAAGCGGGCAACCGCATGGAAGCCGGCGAGCAGGCGCTCCAGGTGCTGCAAGTGCTGCCGGACTGCCTGAAGGCTAACCTGATCCTGGGGGGGATGTGGCTGGCGGAAGGGCGACCCTCGGATGCACAGCGGTACATCGACCGCATTCAGTCGCTCGATCCGTATTTGGCGCTGGAACTGGCGCGCGGCGAAGACATCCCTGACGACACCTTTACGCTCAATGAGCTGGATTACCAACGCGCCGCCGAACAGGAATTGGTCAACCGCACCCCAGACTGGTTGAAAGACATGGGCCGGATCAGCCAGGAAGTGCCAGCGGCTTCGCTTGGCGCGACCGAGATCGTCGAATCTGGGGATTGGATGGGATCGTTCAGCGCAGAGACATTCGCCGAGGAAGAGGCGGTCGATGCTGCGGCGGACAGCGGCGAACTGCCCTCGTGGTTCACCGAGTACGTCCAAGCCGAAGAAGAACCACCGCCGACTGTTCCCGTCAAGCCCGTACCGGGGCCGCGGCGCGGCCTGACCGGACTGCTCAACCCGCAGCCGGATGTGGTTGTCCCACCGACTCATGTGGTTGAGCCGACACACCCCTCTTATCGTGACGAAGAGCCGGTCGATCTGCCGAACGAGGCTGATGTCCCGGCCGCCGCGAAGCTCTCGACGGCCGAACACCGCAAGGTTGTCCTGCCAGATTGGCTTTCCGACGCAGAGGCCAACGTGCCGCCTGCGGACGAACCAGCGGCGCGGACGGGCACGGACGATGACGATCCGCTGGCATGGCTGCGGGGCAGCGGGATTGAGGTCGATACGGAAGCCCGACGGCGCAGCGCGGCTGAAGCCTTCGTTGAAGAAGATGAGGCCGAGCTGGGGATTACACCAGAAGATGAAGCTGACCCGCTGGCGTGGATGAATTCCTACGGTGGGAAGCCGCTGCGAACTGACGAGGTGATGGCTGTAGCCGCCGTTGATGAAGAAAGCCTGCCGGCTGAACCGGAAGACGAAGCTGACCCACTGGCGTGGTTGAAGGACAGCGGCATTGCTGAAATGCAGCAGGTAGGCCAGCAGAAGACCGCACCGCTCAAACCCGCCGGACAGATTTCCGACAGCGAGGACTCGCTCGATTGGCTTTCTGACGAAAGCCTGTTGGAAGAAGCTTTCGACCTCGAATCGCTCGTCAACGAATCCCGCTCGGCGGCAGCGCCGGCAGCTATGTTTGACCGCACGCCAGAACAACGGCAGGATGATATGACCCCAGACAAAGACCCGCTGGATTGGCTCTCCGAACCGGAAGAAACGCCTTCAGGTGAAAAGCAGCCTGACGAGATCACCTGGTCGGAGAAACCGGCCGAGCCGCCGGCTGATGAATTCCCAGACTGGTTGAGCGAAGCCGTCCCCGATGAAGGGGCTGCTCCGGCTGGCGAAGAGAACTTCAACTGGATGGCGGATTTGCCGGAGCCGAACGCTGCGCCCAGCCAGCCGGCTGAGCCGGAGAGCGAACTACCCGACTGGCTCCAGAATGCGCCGGAGATACGAGCTGAATCCGCAGCGGAAGCTGAACCGGCGAATGATTTCCCCGATTGGCTGAGCGAGGCCGCACCTGCGAGCGGGCCAGCCGCCGAGCAGCCGGATTGGCTGAGCGATCTACCCGCGCCAGATGAGATCGAAAGCGCGGTCGAGCGCGAGATGCAGGGTGATTTCCCCGACTGGCTGAACACCCCTGCTGAGGCTCCGGTCGAAGCTGCTGCCGAGGTTCCCGTCGAAGAACCGGATTGGTTAAGCGCGATGGTCGGCGAGGTTATGCCCGCGGAAGCAGAAGCCATGCAGGAAGAGGCTGAATGGGTCAGTTCCGGACCGGCCCCGACGGCAGAGACCGAGGTCATCAGCGCCGATGAGTTTGAATGGATGGAAACCGAAGCGGTCTCGCCGGTCGATATTGAAGCGGCAGCCGCTGAGACACCCGATTGGCTGAGCGCTTTGCAGCCTGACCAGCCGGAGGAGTTCGAGCCGGCGGCTGAGGCTGAACCTGCCGCTGCTGAGACACCCGATTGGCTTTCGGAGGCCGCTCCCGCGCCTGAGGCTGATTTCGAAGAAGAGCCGCTGCCCTTCGATGCGGGCGAGCCAGAAGTCAGCGGCGTCCCGGATTGGCTGGCGGCCATGCCCGCCGAAGCTGGTACTCCCCCAGCGCCGGAGGAAGAACCCGACTGGCTGTACGATGTTAAGGACGACACGCCGGAGCCAACGCAATTCGACCTGCCTCGCGGTGAGGACTTGGAGGCTGAGATTGGCACTGAGACGCCTCTATCGCGGGAGGCAGTCGAAGCTAACACGCTCATCATCGACGATACGCCAGAGTGGTTGAGCGCCATGCAGCCGGAAGCTGAGACTGAAGCGGTTGAAGCCGCGCCTGCCGCTGACGATGGTGGCTTTGAGTGGATGTCTATCGAGGACGAAGCAGCCCAGGCGGAACCGACGACACCCCCGGTCGGCATACCGACGCCAGATTGGATCAGCGAGCTTGAGGCTGCTGAGATGATGGCAGAAGAGACGGGAGCCGAAGCGACCGCCGAGACTCCGGATTGGCTTAGCGCCATGCAGCCGGAAAGCGAAGAACCTGTTGAAGCTGTCCAGGCCGAGCCAGATTGGCTCAGCGCGATGCAACCGGAAGCAGAAGCTGAGGCTGAACCTGCCGCGGAGGCTGTGGCTGAGGCGGAAGTTCCAGACTGGCTTTCGGAAGCCGCGCCCGTGCCTGCCGAGGTTGAAGCCGCCGCCGCGCCGCTGGAGGATTGGGAACCGGCCACGAGCGATGATGTCATCGCCCGTATGTCCAGCGATGTTCCCGAATGGCTGGCTGAACTCCAGGCTGAGGAAGCGCACGACACAGCCGAACTGGACGAGGGGCGCGCGGAAATTCCGGCTGTCACCACGGCCACCGATGCCCCCGATTGGCTTCATGAGATGCAGCCGGAAGCCGAACCTGAGATGGAAGCCCCTGCCGAGGTCGTCTCTGGCGAACAGCCGGACTGGCTGAGCGACCTGCAGGCTGCTGAAAGTGCACCGCCGATTGAAACTGTCGCCGAACTGAGCGGCATGGCCCCTGAAGCGGAGATGGTCGAATGGGGAGAAGAAGCCATCGAGGCTGAACCGCCGGGTGGGCCTGCCCCAGCCGAGAATGCTCCGGACTGGCTGAATGCGATGGTTCCGGGCCTGGATGTGGATTACAGCGCGCCCGAAGATGAACCGATTGAGCATGAATTTGTCCCCGGCAGCGAGAACCGGGTGATCCCGGTTATTCCGACCGCCAAAGCAAGCGAGACAGCGCGGCCAGAATATGCCTGGCTGGTGGACATTGTGGACGAAGAATCGCGGCAGACGGCCGCACTGGGCGAAGAAACGCGCCCACAGCCGCGCTTCCGCTTCTCGCGCCTGCCGGTCTGGCTGCGTCCGCCCACGGAGAAGCGCGATGAACCCGACCTGCCGCCCTGGATGCAATGAGGTCTAGCTCCGGCGACCATCCTGGGCAGATGGCGACGGAATGACTGGTACTGCGGAGAGGAACAGAGGAATGCCACCGGTGGACAATACCCCGAACTTTGACTCGATGACTCCAGAGGAAATCATGCTCTGGATGGAGAGTCTGGCGAAACGTCAGGGCGCAACAGAAGGCTTCACGACAGAAGGTAATCTCGAAGTCCCGGAAATTGATCCGACTTCGGTGGTTATCGACGAACCGGGCTATGTACCCTCGGAGGGTAAAGATCGGGGTAAACGTATCGGCCCGGTCATTCCGGCGGCAGCCGCCAAGCCTGCCGCACCGGAACCGGCTGCCCCGAAAGCAGTTGAGCCGCCGCCCGCACCGAAGCCGGTCGAAGTAAAGCCGCCGGCCCCGGTTGAGCCGGTCATTGAGAAACCCGCGGCTGCGCTGCCGGTCGAGCCACCGCCGCCCGCACCGGCTCCGCGCGCCGCAGAACCTGCCGCGCCGAGCGGACTTTCGTGGCTGGAGAGCCTGGCCGCTGACCAGGGGATGCCCGATTTCGACCTCTCGGCGCTGGCTGCTGACCTCAGCCCAGTGACGCCCGCGCCGGAGCCTGCACCCGCCACGACCAACCCGATCTCGTGGCTGGAGAGCTTGACGCAGGAGTCCGGACATGCTGAAGCGACTGCCCCAGCGGACGAAGATGTGTCCTGGCTGGAGAGCCTCAAACCCGCTGAAGCCGCTCCGCAGGCTGCTGCACCGGCGGTCGATGACAACATTTCGTGGCTGGAAAGTCTAGCCCGACGCCAGGGCGCGCGCGAGGAAGAACTGGCCTCCGAAGGCGGCATTGATCTGCCCGTGCCGGAGGCGACGCAGTCGGGCGGGCCGGGCTATACAAGCTACACCTTCGCTACGCCGACGTTCGAGGCTCCTGCCGAAGCCGAAACCCCGCAAGACCCGGCAGCATGGTTGGACTCGCTGGCGAGCGCCGCCGCCGAAAGCCTGCCGCGCAGCGCTCCGCCGCCCCGAGTCGAAGCGCCGATGACCGACAGCGAGATTCAGCAGGCGCTCAAACGCGGCGAGGTGATCCCGCACGACCAGATGGAAGCCTGGATGAACCGCCAGTTGGAGATCGGTGCCCAGCGGAGCGAGCCGGAACCGGATTACGATCCCGATGCGCCGGCCGTCAAAGCCGAACTTCCCGACTGGCTACTAGAACAGGTTGGGGAACCGGTCGCGGTTGAACCGCCGCCGCCCGCCGCCCAACCGGCACTCATCGAGTCGATCCTGGAACCGCCCTCGATCCCGGTAGAGAACATTCCTGACTGGCTGCGTGAAGAAGAGCCGGAATCGGGCGAGCTGGACACGATTTTCGCCAGTGAAACACCGGCAGAGCCAGCCGCGCCGGCGGCGGCCCTGGAACCACAGGGGAGTGCATTCCTCGATCCTAACGATCCGTGGGTCGAGGCGTTGGAACTCGAATACCAGCAGCGGGTGGGAGGTGAGACAACACCTCCAGCCATCGTACCGCCACCCCCGAGCCGGGAACCGCTCCAGGCAACCGCGCTCCCGCAGGAGACCGAGTTGGAAGCCGGCCAACCGGAAAGCATCCCCGATTGGCTTCAGAATGTGGCCGGCGGCGTGCCCGCCCCGGCGGAAGCAATGCCCGACTGGCTCACCCGCGATCTGAGCGCGACCGCGCCAACCGTCGAAATCTCGGCACTGCCGGGAACGCCTACAGCGGCTGGAGAAAGCTCGCTGGACTGGCTGGAGGGGTTGGATGTGGATACCAGCGAAATCCCGCAGTGGCTCCGCGAAGCCATCTCCACATCGGACACTGAATCCGTCAGCACACCGCCGCCAGCCCCGGCAGTTGTGACCGCGCCGCAGCCGGTGGTCATCCCTGCGGCACCGCCCGCGCCACGACCGGTCCCGGCGGCCGTCCCGGCACCGGCTGCGGGTGTGAACGTGGGCGAACTGCTCAACACCGCGCGCACTGCCCTGGCCGGAAATAATGTTCAGGAGGCATTGAGCAGCTACGAGCAGATCATCCGCGCCAACGCGAACCTGGATGAGGTGATCGACGACCTGACCAAACTGGTCGATAAGGTGAAGACGAGCGCAGCGGCCTACCGGGTGCTGGGGGATGGGCTGATGCGCAAGGGACGCCTGCAAGACGCGCTCGACACTTATCGCAAGGCGCTCAATCAGCTATAATCGCCGCTGGTCTGACGCCGTTCGTCGGAACAAAGCTTATGAAGGGCGGGGCTGTGACCCGCCCTTTTTGCTGTCACTCACTCGTGGATACGAAAGGAACTGCACAGGTTATGGAACGCACACTCATCATCGTCAAGCCGGACGCCGTCCAACGTGGGCTGACCGGGGAAATCATCCGCCGCTTTGAAGCTCGTGGGCTGCGGATCATCGGGATGAAGTTTTTGCAGGTCTCGCGCGAACTGGCGGAGAAGCACTACGCGGTACATCAGGGGAAACCCTTCTTCGAGGGGTTGGTGAAATACATCACGTCATCGCCGGTGGTGGTCATCGCGCTGGAAGGAACCAACGCCGTCGCTGCCGCCCGCAAGACCATCGGCGCAACCCGACCGAACGAAGCTGAAGCAGGCACGATCCGGGGCGACCTGGCGCTGGAGATCGGGCGGAACCTGGTACACGGCTCGGACAGCGTGGAAAACGGGCAGATTGAAGTGGCGAACTTTTTCAGCGAGAGTGAATTGGTTTCGTGGCCGCGCAATACGGATCCGTGGATTTTTGAGTAGGGGCAGTTCAGAGGGCGCGAGGAGAACTCTCGCGCCCTGCAAGGCTCATTGGATCCGCAGCAGGACGTGAGCGCTGCGCCAGAGTCCTTCCAGATCGTAGTAGCGGCGCTTGGCCTCGGCGAAGGCATGGAGCACCACATCGCCGTAGTCCATCAGCATCCAGCCGCTTTCCGGCGTACCCTCAACCGAGAAGGGCAGCTTGCCGTACTTCTCCTTGATCACCTCGCGGACATTATCGGTGAGCGCGCGCAACTGGCGGTCGCTCAAGCCGGTGCAGATCACAAAGAAGTCGGCGATGATGGCGTCCGGCCGCAGATCAAGCAGAACGATGTCCTCAGCTTTTTTGTCTTCGACCGCATCCACGATGGCGCGGGCCAGATCGATGGCTTCCAGGGTAGAACCTCCACGCTTCCATCTATTCAGGCAGCGAGCAGGCATTGTAGCACAATTGATCCGGCTGGGGTATCCACACCTCAGAGTCTCAATGAGGCTGGTCCATTTATATCGCCACCGGCAAGATGGATGCTAGGGCGGGCTGCACGTCACCGTGTAGCGATACGGTGGGCTACTGTTCCCGGCAGCATCCACTAATGTGATCTCGTATGTCACCGTAATTGGCCGCGTCACCTGACAGGTAAAGGTGTAGGTCAGATCGCCGCCATACGGATTGGCGTAGTGCGACTCGTCGATCTCAATTTCTCCGGTGTACCACCTGCCGGATGAGGCACGGATCAGCTTCTGGTTGAGCTTGACGATGGCATCACCGTCTCCGTTGGCAAAATGGATCGGGAAGGGATTATGGACACCATTACCGATGACATCATGGGCATCGATGCTCAGGATCACAGGCGGGATGGTGATGGTATCCGGCAGCAGGCTGACTGGCAGCGACTGCGCTTCACCTATTCCGTACAGCGCAGGCGGTCCGGCAGGCGAACCTTCAGGGACATCCAGGCTTTGGCCGGGTTGAAGGGTTATCGTCTGGCCTTGATGCGAGACGCTGACCTCCCCTTGCAGGTTGATGACGCGCAGGATTGCATCTGGGAGCGCACGGAACAGCGCGGTGCTGCCCATTTGGACATCGACTCCATTCACCTGGAAACTGACTTTTGCGCCTTCCGGTGACTGCACTACCAAGCCGCTGACCGGCGCTTCGTCACAGTGGTTGTCGGCCAGCCCGTTCCGCAGCCGGAAAGCCTGCATGGGTGCGGTGAAACGGGTATCATCACCAACTATGACCAGCTCTGCAAAATCCGAATCACTGCGGATGAGCGACGCGGAAACCCAAGCCAGCCCAGCCTCTCGGCGGACGAGCAGCCAATCACCGGCGGCGTTACGCCCGACCAGCGTGACAGCTTCGTCCTGGCTCAAACCGCCCTGGATCGAGAAGCTAGTGCCAGGGCCGCTGCGGAGGTTGGCGCTGCTCCTACTGCGGCCGCTCAGCACTGGTGCGTCTGCCAGCTTGGGATCTACGGCGTTCTCCAGCGTCGCATCGCCAAAGAGGATAAAGGTGAGATTCTGGCCCGGCAGCGAGTCGGGCAGATTGGCCTGCACTTTCATGACTGCGATGCCCCACTCGCCGGTCTTTTCATCCAGCGGATAGGTGGTCAGCGAGCGCAGATTGGCAATGCCCGCTCTATCGCCGATCTGCTCGAAGCGGAAATCGGCTCCGCTGCCCTGCGCATCCAGCCGCAAATTGCCATAGCAGACCTGATTGCGGGCGGTGCCACCACAGGCCTCACCGGCGATATTCAGCGCCCGCTGCACAATGTCCGGACAGGTATCTTGCTGCGCGGAAATGGGAACGCTCGTGAGGAGCAGGCCTAACAACACAATCGCAAACCTCGCACCCTGCATGTCACACCGCCTTTCGGTGAACGGAGTTCGTCCGTGCCTGTTGGCAGCCGCGGCGAGGTCATGGCCTGCGGTGGTGATCGAGGCCAATCACCCGCGGGCGCACTGCCTCACATCACTCATGTTCAGTTTATCACAAGGCGGGATAGGCGGCGTTACACCCCTGTAAGAAAGGTGTGCAGCGTTTCCTGCATGACGAGCGGCTGCTCGTCGAGCGGCTGGTGATGCGTGGGCAGTTCCAGCAGGCGGGCATTCGGCAAGCGGGCCGCAGCCAGACGTCCCTCGTCGGGAGAGACGGTCGTGTCATAACGCCCAACCACGACCAAGGTTGGCTGGGTGATGTGAGGCAGGAGCGGCTCAGTATTCTGGCGGGCGATGCTCTGGAGGGCATAGGCGGACGCCTGCCATGACGCCCGCTTGAAGTCGTCCTGGATGCGGGCGGCGGCTTCGTCACTCAGATACCAATGGGTCGGCCCGGCCAGCAGCGGCATGAAGATATTCTGCGCCAACAGCCAGAGCGGCTTCGACTTTGCCAGCGCGAAATCCGCCCAATCATTATCGACGATCCGGTTGAGGTGCACAGGACGGCCAAAACGCCCGGTCACGACCGGACAGATCAGCCCTAAGCGTTCGGTCAGGCCGGGGTACTCGGCTGCCAGCTTGAGCGCCAGCATCCCACCCATCGAATGGCCGATGATGGCGCGAAGGCGCAGCCCGTGCTGGCGGCAGAAGTCAGCAAGCATCTCTTTGTGAAGATCGACCGGGACGGGTTCATCGCCCTGGGGACGCGGTGACTGGCCGAAACCGTACAGATCGACGGCCCAGAAGCGGACATGATCGCTCAGGTCGCGCATTAAGCGTGACCACATCAGACTGGAACTGGCCCAGCCATGCACGAGCAGCACATCCGGCCCGTGGCCGGCGCTGGTATAATGGAGCTTTAGTGGGGGGCGAATGGCGGACGTCATGGCTGCATTATAACACAGCGCCGCCTCGTGCCAGGCTTAACCTTCAGCAGAGACTGTACGTTCCAGACAGGCAGCATCGGTCTGCGTGTACAGCCGTCCTGAGGACATGGGATCATACATGACCGACCGCGTTCTTGAATTTACCGTCGATATGCCGGGCGAGCGCCTGGACAAATTGATCGTTGCCCAGGTTGGCGATGACCTCTCCCGTGCGCAAATTCAAGCGCTCATCAAAGCGGGGCGAGTCACTGTGGACGGCCAGCAGGTCAAGCCCGGCGTCAAACTCAAGGGCGGGGAACGCATCGCCGTCAGCATCCCGGAACGCGCCCCGGTCGAGACCGTGCAGGCGGAGGTGATCCCACTGACGATCCTCTATGAGGATGCGGCGCTGGCTGTCATCGATAAGCCTGCCGGCATGACCGTCCATCCCGGCGATGCCCATGAGACGGGCACGCTGGTCAGCGCCCTGCTGGCCCGTTATCCCGAAATTGCCCAGATGAAGGTGGATGAGCGCCGCGCCGGGATCGTTCACCGCCTTGACAAAGACACCAGCGGGCTGATGGTCATCGCCCGTACCGAGCAGGCGCGCCTGCGGCTGATGCAGCAGTTCCAGGCGCGCACGGTTGAGAAGGTCTATCTGGCGCTGGTTGAAAAGCTGCCAGCGACGATGAGCGGCCGCATCGATGTGCCTATCGCCCGCGATCCGAAACAGCGCAAACGGATGGCTGTGGTGCGCGGCGGTCGCCCTGCGATCAGCGAGTACGAGGTCATCGACCGCGATTTCCCGGATGGACAGGCACTGCTGCGCGTGCGGCTGCTGACCGGCCGCACGCACCAGATTCGCGTGCACCTGGCGTTTATCGGATGCCCGATTGTTGGCGACGCCGTGTACGGCTTCCGCCGCCAGCGCGTCCACCTCAAACGCCATTTCCTCCACGCTGCTGAACTGGCCTTCGACCACCCCACCAGCGGCGAACGGCTGCGCTTCCAATCTCCACTGCCGCCTGCGCTCCAGGAGACGCTGGCTGCGCTGCGCCAGGGCACATGAGGCCGAGCGAGAAAATGTCCGCCAAAAGACCTACAACATCTGCCGCGTCTGCTGCGTATATACAACATAGAACAACAAGATGTGAGTAGATAAAAGGGGTGGGACATCATGAACGCAGGCCAATCGGAACGCAATGTCGGACGACCAGTCGCGGCCTTTGTGCTGATCGCGCTGGGCATCTTCTTCTTGGTGGCGCAGGTCGTTGACCTAGGCGACATCCTCGGTTTTCTGTGGCCGTTCTTCGTGATCCTGCCAGGCGCGGCCTTCCTCTTTGCCGCTTATCGCGGCGGCCGCAGTGACGCGGGCTTCGCCATCCCCGGCATGGTCGTCACAGGCACAGGCTTGATCCTGCTCTACCAGAACATCACCAACCACTGGGAGAGCTGGGCGTATGCCTGGGCATTGTATCCGGTGTTCGTCGGCATGGGACTCAGTTTTATGGGCCGCCGCCGGCAGAATGACCGCGAAGTCCAGAACGGCGAGGGCATGATCCGCTGGGGCGGCATCGTCTTCATCGCGCTGGCGGGCATCTTCGAGCTGCTGATCTTCCGCCAGGGCGGCGCGCTGAGCAACCTGCTGGCCCCACTGGCGCTGATCGGCTTGGGGGTTTACCTGCTGATGAACAAGCGGACTGCCCCAGTGAAGGTCAACTCTGCGGGTAGGAGGAACTGGGTGACGGTCGGACCCGCCACTAACGGCGAGAAACCGAAGCGCGATGAGCGCAGCCAGCTCCAGAAGGACATCGACGCGGCGCTGGCCGAGGATGAACCGGAAGAGCGGTAAAGCTGCTGGCTGCGCGGCCCTCCTCGATAACGAAACAAGGGCGTACCCGGTGGGGTGCGCCCTGTTTGTTTTCGGGGAAATAGAGCCGATTAGATATGGCGGATGACCGACAGCACTTTGCCCTGAATCTGGCACACGCGCGGATCGACGTAGATCGGTTCCATGTGCGGGTGAGCGGGCTGGAGGCGAATGCGCGAACCTTCCCGGTAGAAATACTTGAGGGTCGTTTCGCTGCGGTCGGTCAGCCAAACAGCGACCATCTCGCCATTGGTGGCGGTGTTCTGCTTGCGAAGGATGACAACATCGCCTTCACGGATCATGGCGTCTACCATTGAGTCCCCTTTGACGCGCAGCGCGTAGGCGTTGCTGGGATCCGAACCCCGCAGCATATCCTCGGTGACTTCCATCAGGCTGTCTTCGTCGTAGGCATAATCTTCCGGCACGGGGACGGGCTTGCTGGCGAAGATGTTGCCGATAAGCGGAATGCGTGGGGGTTCCAGCACGGCCTGCACCGCGATCTTGCCATCGCTGCGCGGCTCTGTTCCGGGAACGATCTGGGTGAGCTGCAAACCGCGGGAGACGTGCTGTGACCGTCTGAGGTAGCCAGCCTGCACAAGCTTGTTCAGGTTGTAATTGACGACTGAGGTGGACTTAATGCCGGTATTTTCCCCGATTTGGCGAATGGTGGGGGGATAGCCGTGATTTTCCAGGTAATCCTGGATGTAGCGCAGCATATTGCGCTGCCGTTCGGAGAGTTTATTAAAATCCTTCATGGCAACACCCTGTTCTTTATCCTACCGCGAATGATTGTTCTATTGAGTATAGACGAACTCCTGTTCGGCTGTCAAATATTTGTTCGATTCAATGTTCATTTCACCTGCGGCAAGAGTGAAGAAAAGCCTACACCGAAGAGCGCGGAGGCTGCGCTCCTCGGTGTATACAGACTGTAAAGAGTTTTTGGGACAGCCGGAGTTATGAGCTAGGAGTAGGCGTAACGAGGAAGCCGCCCATCGCCTGGACACGGCGGAGCATCTGGTCGGTAAGAGTCCCGGTGAGGCTCTGGTAAATCTGGTAGTCGGAGAGCGCTTTTTCGAACTCGCCGAGACCGTAGTAAAGCGCGCCACGCCGTTCGTAGAAATCCGGGCTTTCTGGTCGGATACGAATAGCTTCGGTGTAGTCGGTTAAAGCCAGGTCGAAAGCGCCCATCGCTTCGTGGGCACGGCCACGGTTGTAATAGGCATCTGCATAGTCGGGACGGTTGGCGATGGCAGTGGTGAAATCGTCGATGGCCTGCGGGTAGCCCTGAGCACGGAACCAGAGACGCCCGCGCTGGTAAAAGGCTTCGGCATAGGTTGGGTCAATCTCGATGACGCGGTTGTAGCTCTTCATGGCCGATTCTTGGTCGCCGAGGGCGGAATAGGCACGGCCCTGATTGTAGAGGGTATCGACGTTCTCCGGCTCGACGGCCAGAACTACGGCGAAGTCATCCAGCGCCAACTGCGGATCGCCGAGGGCGAGGTAGTTGCGGCCACGCTGGTAGTAGGCATCGAGACGCTTGGGATCAAGGGTGATGATTTCAGTGAGGTCGCGATTAGAGCTGACTAGATCGCCGAGCACCTGGCGCGCGCGGGCACGAAAGAAATAGCCGTCCGGGTCCTGCGGGGCCAGACGGATGGCCTGGCTGAAGTCTTCGACAGCAGCCAAGAGGTTGCCCATGTCCTGGTAGATGCGGCCACGGAGTATGAAGGAGTCGGCATCTTCCGGCTGAATGCGGATGGCCGTTTCCAGGTCAGCGAGGGCCAGCTCAAACTCGCCCGTGATTCGGTAGACACGAGCACGTTCGTAATAGAGGCTGGCATCGTTGGGGTTGATTTCGACGGCACTGACGAGATCGGCCAGGGCTTCTGGATACTGTTCAAGCCCCATATAGACACGGGCACGCTGGTAGTAGACATCGGAGTCAGGCTGGCCGAGAGCGATGGTCTGGGTGAAGTCGATTAGGGCGGCTTCTAGATCGCCAAGGCCGACCAGAGAACGTCCCCGATTGTAATAGGCGTTGGCACGGGCGGGATTCAGGCGGATCACTTCGGTGAAATCGGCGATGGCCTGCTCGAACTGCCCGTTGAGCCGGTAGAGGCGACCGCGCTGGTAGAGGGCATCTTCATACTCCGCCTGCAAGCCGATGGCGATATTGAAGTCTTCGAGCGCGCCAGCGGTATCGGCCAGGGTCATTTTCAGCCGTGCCCGCTCATAGTAGAGTTCAGGATTGTCCGGCAGCAGGGCAATGATGGTATCGAGGTCGGCCAGGGCTTTCTCGCCCTCGCCAACTGCAATCCAGGCATTGGCGCGGTAGCGATAGGCATCAGTGTTTTCTGGGGACTGATCGATGACCGCGGTGAAATCGGCAATGGCGCCTTCGAAATTACCGCTGCTCAGACGGGCCTGCCCCAGCAGCAGGCGGGCATCCATGTCATCGGGGCGGCCTTGGACGACGTGCTCGAAATCAGAAATGGCGGCGGCGAAGTTGGCGAGGCGGAAGTAGGCGACGCCGCGGTAGTAGAAGCTGTCTTCATCTTCCGGATCGATGCGAACCGCTTCGGTGTAATCGGCGATGGCTTCCTGATAGCGTTTGGAATCGACGAGGGCGCGACCACGGCGGATGTAACCTTCGACGCTGCCGGGGTTCAGACGGATGACCTGGGTGAAGTCGGCGATGGCGCGGGGCAGATCGCCGAGAGACTGCCAGGCGCGACCACGGGCGATATAGGCATCTTCGTAGGTGGCATTCAGGTCGATGGCCTTCGAGAAGTCATCGACAGCGGCCTGGGTCTGGCCGCTGAGAATCTGGGCGCGACCACGCAAGAAGTAGGCTTCCGAATTGGTTGGCTGGAGGTTGATCGCCAGAGTGTAGTCAGCGATGGCTTCGGCAAACTGGTTGGAGTCGGTATAGATGCGACCGCGCAGCAAGATGGCATCGACATTTTCAGGCTCGATGTTGAGCACAACAGCTAAGTCGGCTAATGCGCCGGGGAGGCTGCCGGTTTGGCGGAGGACAAGGGCGCGGCGGTAGTAGGGATCTGGGTCCTGCGGGTCCAGATCGATGGCGCGGTTGAAGTCGGCCAGAGCGTCATCAAAACGCGCTAATTGGCGGCGGGCTTCGCCGCGCTGGTAATAGGCTACGGCGTTATCCGGCTGCGCTTGAATGATGGCGGTGAAATCTGCTTCCGCGCCCATCCAATCGCGGGTGGAGAGACGCACCAATCCGCGATTGAAGACGTAGTTCAAGCTGTTGGGATTCAAGCGTATGGCGGTCGAGAAAGACTCGACTGCGCCGGGGGTATCCAACAAGATGTTGCGGACATAGCCGAGGTAAGCATAGACCACATCCAGGGCCAGCACAGAAGCGCGATTCTCGTCATTATTGACTGTTCGCAGGGCCGTGGCCAGGAGGGTTTGAGCGCGTTCGTACTGGCGGTTGAAGACGGCCAGAATGCCAGTTATGACCTGAACAGTGTAAAGGCCATCGCTGGCGGAAGCCACGGCCATTTCGAAGTTTTCGATATCCAGTTCAAGCTTCTGCTTGGGGGGGATGAGGGGCTGCGGCTTCTTGCTGGCGGGGGGCAGGATGACATTGATCCGCAGGATGAAGTCATCTACCCGCGGAAAAACAATCATGGATGCATTGGTTTGTTGGAGCAAAGCGCGGCCAGACGAGCGATCCGAGATAGGACGAGCCAGCGTGCAGACTGTCCCTGCTCCGGCGCCAGCAAGGGCAGATTGAATCTGGCGCACCTGGTCGATGACGGCGCTTTCGGAACTGCCCGCTTCAGCCGCGAGCGGCGCGACAATTAGGAGGATTTCGCCCTCTGCTGCAGGTGGGCAGATGGTCTGAGTCGGGGGCTGCGGCGTCGGGGCGGGCGTGCCTTCGGCAGCCTGCTCGATGCCGCGAGAAGTGGAGGCCGCCTGCGCGTTGACGCCGGGGAATGCGCCGAATACCAGCAGGCCGGCCCACACCACCAGCAGGAATCCGGGGCGAAGTTTCCGAGATCGGTCATTCAGGTTTGCCATCTTCTGCCTACCTCATTTTGTGACCGGGCGGGACGTGCGATGCGCCGTCCTGCTCACGCAGTTTCTATTCTATATGGAAAACGAGAACCTGGATGCGCCGGGGCACGTCTGCTCGTGTCGACGATGAGGACGCATCAGATGTTGTGATCCTGCATGGTGCTGCGGCCGTTGAGCGTGATATTGGCGGTCGCTGCGCCCATGATACGATTGGCGAGGAAAGCATTGCTCTCCTGCTGGTGACCGCGGACGCCAGCCGTTTCGTCGATGCCGAACTGGGCACGGATGTCGCCACGGCTGATGACGGTGTTGTTGGCAACGAGGCAGCCGGTCGCGCCGGAAGTTTCGGTGTCATCCAAGATGATTTCGCTGTAGGTGTTGTGCTGCTTCTGGCCGTTTTCGCGGACGAGATTGCCAACGACACTCGTCCGGGCACCGCCGCGGATGCGAATGCCGTTCTGCTGGTTGCGAAGAACGGTATTGTTGAAGAAAGCGTTGTCATCTACCCCGATGCTGTAGAAACCGTCGCCGCCGTTTTCCCGCGCCAGATTGCCGATGAACTCGTTGGAATGAGAGCCATTCTGGATGGTGAAGCCGTTACCTTTGTTTTCGTAGGCAAAGTTCTGGCTGAGGATGCAGAAGCGCGAGTTGGTGACCAGGTTGAAGCCGTGGCGGTCGTTGTTGAAGGCGATGCAGCCTTTGACGATGCTGGTCTGCACGCCGTCGAGCGTGAAACCATCCAGGCCGTTGTGATGGGCGATGCAGTCCGTCAACGTCAAGCGGGCAACCACTTCATGGGGGTCAAAGCCGTAGTCGTGGAAGTGATGCGCTTCGACGCGCAGGCAGGAAATATCGTAGTCGGAGGTTGGTTGATCGGGGATAACGCCGCAGTAGAAGCCAACCTGCTCGACTTCAGCCTGGTTGTCACGGTTGCCATCGAGGGTTAGGTCGCGGACGCAGACATAGCGCGTGCCGCGGCCATAGGGTGTGCGCACGAGACCGACGATGCGGGTATTGTTGTTGTCGGCGATTTTGAGGATGGTCGTACCCATGCCAGCCCCGGCCAGGGTGATGCGGTCGGTGAGCAGGATGGACTGCGAGAGGATATAGGTTCCGGGCGGGATGAAGACTGTGCCACCGTCGAAGCTGGCAGCATTGACGGCCAACTGAATGGCATCGGTGTCATCAGTACGGCCATCGCCGCGCGCGCCGTAATCGTGCACATTGAAGATCATCGGGGCATTTCCTCCGCCATCTGGCGATCAGGCATTCATAGCACGAATGGCGTTGACGTTGTTCATGGCGAAGTCGCTGGTAGCCGCGCCGCTGACCCGGTTGGCGACGTAGGCGTTGCCGACCTGGAGGACGCTGCCATCGCCGGGGGTTTCGCGAATGCCATAGCGGGCGCGGATTTCCCTGCTGCTGGTGATATGGTTGGACATGATGGCACAGTCCAAGGTGGGAATGGCCCCGTCATCATCGATGAAGATTTCGCTGAAGCGGTTATGTTCACTCTGGGAGTTATCACGGATGCGGTTGCCGACGATGGTGGTACGGGCACAACCGCGCAGCCGGATGCCGTTCTCCAAGTTTTCAGCGATGAGGTTATTGGAGATGACGTTATCATTGACGCCGATGCAGTAGATACCATCACCGATGTTCTTATAGGCCATGCAGCTTGTGATGTGGATGTCGAAGGAGCCATTCTGGATGGTAAAGCCGTTAGAGTTGTTCTCGTAGGCGATGTTCTGATCGAGGATGACGTTGCGCGAACTGGTGATGACATTAAAGCCATGGCGGACGTTGTTGAAGGCGATGCAGCCGCGCACGACGCCGTTGATGATGCCGTCCACGGCGAAGCCATCACGAACGTTGTTGTGGCTGACACACTCGATGAGGAAGAGGCGGTCGGTCAATTCGTGCGGATCGAAGCCGTAGCCGCGGAAGCTGTGGGCTTCGACGCGCCAGCAGACGATGTCCTCATCAGGCGGGCGGACATCGGATTTGACACCGGCGAAGAAACCGAACTGCAACCCGGAAGACTGGTTGGCACGGTTGCCGTCGAGAGTGATGTCGCTGACGCGGACATTGGTGAGAGGCTCGTCGCTGCGGCCGATCTGGGTTCGGATGACACCGATGATATCGACGCCAACTTCATCACGAACCTTCAAGGTGGTCGCGCCCATGCCGTCGCCAAAAAGCGCCGTGTGACTGAGCATTTCAATCGAAGCCGAGATCAGATAGACCCCGGCAGGGATGTAAACCGAACCACCGCCGGCGGCGAAAGCTGCATTGACAGCGGATTGGATGGCGAAGGTGTCATCGGTCGCGCCGTCACCAACTGCGCCGAAATCCCGCACGTTGAGGGCGAGGCCGCCAGGATTGGTTCCGGGCGGGGGCTGGATGGACGGGCTAAGACCGAAAGGAAGAGTGACGGCTCCGGCCGCCATCGTCTTCAGGAAAGCGCGTCTGTCTATAGGGTGCATCGGCAAAGTGATCCTCAAATAGAACTATAGAACTACTGGGATGAGCCACCGGGGATGGCCGCTTTGGCGACCATGACATCGGTGATATTGGCCGCATCCAGCGCGATCTGGTCATAGCCCCAGAAGGGAACCAACGTATCATCCTGGCGGACAATCGCGCCCATGACGGACGTATCGATGAGCAGGGTTGTCCGTTCCAGCGCCAGCGCTGCCAGATGCGCGCCGGGTTCCGTCACACCGGTTGCCACAATCATATGGCGATCTGCATTCCAGGGCGAACTGCTTGCCCAGATGAAGCCGGAGTCGAGGGTGGGCAGGATGGCATTGATGCCAACACCGGTCAATTGGTTGGCCTGGCGGCTGAGCAGATCGCTGAGCGCCTGCCGCTGCACCGAGCCGAGGACAATGACATTGGCAGTCGTCAGCACGTTCTGGTCGAGGGCAGAGGGGGTCATCACACGGAATGAATTGGCGGGATGGCCGTTGGCACCGAGGAAGGCGACCAGACGCACCAACTGGTTGAGTTCGGCTTCGGTAGGCGCGTCCGGGATGATGATAACTGTCGGGGTGGCAGTCTGCATTGACAGGAAGGGGAACGGGTAGCTCGCCAGGCTGAAAGGATCAGGCTGGCGTTCGCGCCAGGACAGCGTGGTATAGGTATCGACCTGCTGCCAGAGGCGGGCTACTGGAAGCTCTGGGTCAGCGATGGCACTGGCCGGGAAAGACAATCGGAGGACGAGCGGCTTCTGTGGATTGGCAGCAACGATTTCGGCAGCAGGGGCCAGCGAGAGCGCCAACGGCGCAGCGGCAGACTGGTCGAGGACGAGCATGTCGATGAGCGTGCCGTTGAGCGTGACGGTGATGGGCGTGCCGTTTTGCAGCAGGGACAGCTCTGCGCCGTCGATATGCAGCACCAACTGGGAAGCGTCGATATTGTCGGTGATGATGAGCGTGTACTGGCGCTGGAACTGCCCGGACTCATTTGGAGTCGTGTCGATGGTATGGTCAAGCTGTTCGAGGCGGATGGTGGTTGGCGTGCCCGTGCTGACGGTCTGGAAGAAGGCCGTGCCCAATTCTTGTTCCATCATGACGCGCGCACCTTCGACATCCAGGATTTGACCGCGCAGGCGGTAAAGCTGGTTGGGATCAGCCCCGGCTAGGACGATGACATCAGAGACATCCCAGGGCGCGCGGGCGATACGGATGGGATTTTCGCCAGGCTCAGCGAAAGGTTCAGCATCCATGAGGCGGTCACCCTGGCGCGGATAGTCGTACATGCTGGCGACGATGCTGGAAATTGGCCCATCGGCGGGCGGACGGCCCACAGCGATCAGATTGGAGACTTCGACTTCGGGTTCGGTCAAGGTGGAGGTCTTGACGACACGAACGAAATCGGCCTGGCGGGTGATCTCTTCCCCCATACGGGCGATGTCCGGCAGGGCAGCGTTCAACAGGTTGAGGTCGGTGGGGTCGGCCATGGCGATGAAGGTGGTACGCAGTTCGTCAAAAACAACTGGAACCACTTCCAGCCCATCCTGGCCGGGACGGTAGAAATGGCCGGCTTCGGCCACACCGGGAATATCCGCCATCCAGACATCTTGGGTGCGGAAGGCGACCACGCCGAGGGCAACCATGACCACAGCCGTAATGGTGCGGTAGGCGTTGGTCAAGAGCATTTTAGAGAAGTCTTTGGCCTTCTGACCCGCGCCGCGCGTCAGCCAGCCGGTTTCCCAAAGGGTGACGAGGGCATGAATTTTGACGACTGACAGGAAGATGGAAAAGACCGAATAGGCGGGCACGACCCAAAAGCGCTTGGTTTCGACCAGATAGGGGTAAATTTTGATGGCGCGGCTGATGACCCACCAAGCAGCAAGGATACCTGCCGAGAGGTAATGCTGGGTCAGGATGAGGATGGTCATGTACCAGATCGCCAGAGCGAGCGTGAAGGTGCTCATCATCCGGTCGAGGGTGTAGAACAACATGATGGGGTTGCGAACCATCCAGGGCTTGCGCTGGAAGATGGCGCGCAGGTCGGAGAACCATGAATTGCGCGCCCAGCGGAGGCTTTGCGAAACGTAGACACGCGGGCTGGATTCCGGGCGCGTATAAACTTCGCTGTCGATGATGACGGCGGTGTGGTAACCGGCATCCTGCAAGAAGGTGGTGAGGCATTTGTCCTCGCCGCCGCCAGTCTTGCGGATGCCGAGCCACTGTTCATTGACCAGGTTATGACTGATTTCTTTGAGCGGGCCGGCAAGATAAGCTGAGCAGCGACCACTTAGGCAGGACATGTAACCGCCGACCGCCTGTCCCGGCGCTTCGATGTGGTAGCGGAGCTTGAGGCGAATATCGAAGAGGTGGTGCATCAAGTTCGACGGCTGGTAGACGCGCTGCTTGACAGTGACGCCGCCGATGCCGGGCTTGCTGAAGGTTTCCAGAATGGACTGCTTGACGCCTTCACCCAAGATGGTATCGCTGTCCATACAGATGATGATATCCATGCCTTCGACCATGGCGATGGCGGCTTTGAGACCTTTGCGCTTGCCCTTCTCGTAGACGATTTCCCAACGGATGTCGATCTCACTGGCGTGTTCTTGGGCGAAGCGATCCGTCAGAGCCATGTTCTCGTGTTCGCCCTGGTCGAAGGTGATGCAGACCTGGTCGATACGCTCGCGCAGCAGCGCCTCCAGAACCTTCTGGAAAGTTTCCGGCGGTTCACCCTTGACGGTCATGGCCGCGCCAACGTGCTTGTAAGGCAGTTCACCAGTGGCCTTGATATCCCGCCAGCGCGCCGAGAGGAACAGCTTGATGAGCCAGGCTCCATGCCGGATTGCGCCAACGATTCCGAAGGGGATCAATGCTAGAAGCGCCGAAATCACATCTTGAGACATGCGCTTGTCAACCTACCATTCCTGCTACACATTTCTCCTGGGGGAGAGGCCGACTGTTTCTCACGACAGCCGGCGCAACCATCGTTTCAGATCAACTTCGAGACACTTGTCGTCTGTTAGCCGTGTTAGTCGCCAGCCAGCGCAGTGCCCTCTTCGGCATCAAAGCGGAAAGGCATGACTTTCGACAGGTGCTTAGCAGACATTTTGTCCGGGATGGGCACGGCTTCTGGACGTTCGTCAGAGCCGAGATGGCCGTTGGTATCAGCGGCAGCGCCATTCGTGGAAGCGACGGCAGCAGCATCCTGGCCGACCCAGGTGGTGGCCGGCTTGGGCGCGTTCTTTTTGTTTACCGCTTCCTGGTACTGATCATAGGCAGCAAGCGCCTGAACGCGCAGCTTGGACGCGTTCATGCGGCGGAAGCCACCCTTGACGGGCTGAGGAACTTCGCCCTTCTCGGCCAGCGCGATAAACATGTCGTTGACGGTACGGGTGGCGGCTAACTGCGGGATTTCAACGCCTTCCTGCTTCGCCAGGGCAAGCGTGGCGGCCACGTCCTTCGGCAGGCATTTGCCACCGTAGGGGAAGCCGCTAGCCGTGCCGTACCAGCGGTTGAGAGCGCCTTCGCCCATGCGGATGGCGAGGTCGATGGCCTGCTGACCGTCGATGCCCATGTGCTTGAGCAGCAGCCCCATCTGGTTGAAATAGGAGATGATGGTGGCGTTGTAGGTATTGACGATGACCTTGCTAGCCTCAGCCACATCGACAGGAACGACTGACATGAGGCGGTCACGGTCGGGGCCGAGTTCAGCGCCAAGCATCTGCACGAGGGTCTGACCGGTACGCTCGTCGAGCGCGCCGATGACGACCTGCCAGATGTTGGATTCATCTTCGTTGGCGTCCGTCTCACGCAGGATTTCCGGCATGTGGGCGTAGCCGAAGTGGACACCGGCTTTCAACCCGGAATGGCTTTCCAGACGCGGGATGATTTCGCGCTCGGAGAGCTTGGGGAGCATGGTGCTGCGCATGACGATCATGGGGTAATGACCTTCATCGACACGCTTCTTGATCCAGGGGCCAATGGTCTTGAGGCCTTCACGCATGTAGTCGAGGAAGATGGATCCGTCGATTTCAGACTGCGGGGTCGAGATGGCGATGAAGAGCATATCGGCGGTACAAGCCATGAAGTCATTCATGTGCTCGGCAGGGATGCCCTGGGCGCGGAGCTTGGTGATGGTCTCCGGGTTTACGTCATAGCCGGTGATGGTGTATCCCCGGTTATGCCAGGTGTGCAGGATGCCCTGCCCAACGACGCCACTGCCTACTACCGCGAGCTTGATCTCGTTTTTCATGATGTATTCCCTTATGTATTCCCTTAGTCTCCGACCCAACGGTTTTTTCAGAGCAGACTGGAAGGATAGATCGCTCCAGTTCTCCGAACCTTGTGCGCCATGCCGGCGCTGCATTCGGCTTGTATTCCGAAAACATACAGGATGTAACCACGGGGTACATCCTGTTGTTCATTCAGCCTGTTCGGGCTTGTCTCCGCGTTGAGTAACCCGTGCAGTGCAGGCACTGCTTACGACGCAGACTGCATTGAGAAGTTACGGTCTGTTTTTAATTGAGCGCGTGTCTCAACCCTACCCTTGCGAAGAGCGCATCACACAATGTCACAGAATTAAGGCCAGGATACTAAGGGAACCTAACACTCAACTAAAACACAAGGATTATTATGAACCCCAAGAATGCACATTTTGGGGATTTTTTTGTGACCAAAGTACTAGTTGACAACCTGGTTCAGGCTGCAAACCTTGCAAGGACATAGGGTCAAGCCGGCTCGGAATCTTTACAAATTTAAGGAATCGGTGAAAGCAAGGTTAAACAATGAAAAAGGTGCAGATCAATCACCTTGCAAGGCCTGGTTCGAGGCCGCCGTTCAATTTACGCAAGCTTCATCAGTGGCAGCGTCTCGGAGGGATTCGCGGTTGACACGGCCCTGGCCGCTGCCCTCGATGCAGTTGCCACGAATGAGGGGAATTTCGGCAGGCAGCGGCTCAAAACGGGCGTTGATGCCGAAGCGGGCATTGTTCCGAATGATGTTGCCCATGACGACGCTGCGACGTCCGGCCTGCCCCAGGCGGATGCCGCTGCCGGCATTGTCCTCGATGCGGTTATTGATGATGATGTTGTCGCTACCGCTGACGTTGATGGCGCCGCTTTCAGGGTCACTGGTCTGGTGGGTACAGTGGCTGCCCTCGACCAGGTTGAAGGACGCATTTTCTTTGATATCGACGCACTCGCTGCCGGTTCCATCGGCAAGGCCGACGTTGAAGGTGTTACCGATGATCCAGTTGAAGCGGGTCTGGTCAGCGGGCTGCTGGGTTTCGGTGGAGCCGACATAGATGGCCTCGCGATTATCGCCGGTACTGCCGCCGCCGGTGCGCCCGCAGTATTCAAAGCGGTTGTTCATGATGATGTTGTGGGCAGCATTCAGGCGGATCCGGACACATTCTTCGCGGGCATTGCGGAGGACGAGGTTAGCGAGGGTCAAGCGGGTGACATCCGGAGCGGCGACGTAGACGAGCTTCTTGCGGTACTCACCGGGGGCATATTCGCCATCGATGGTGAAGCCAGTCAGGGTGAAACCGCCGGTGAAGACTTCGACGATGTAAGTGTCGCCCGCGCCAACCAAGACCGCAGCCGGCGAACCAGTGATGGTGATGGGGACGGCACTCTGGAGGCAGTCCGGGCGGTTGAGGTCGATGTCTTCTTCGTAGCGGCCGTCCTGAAGCTGGATGGTGCTGCCGCAGGGAACCTGTTCCAGCGCAAACTGAAGGCTGCCGACGGCGGAAGACTGGGCCACGACTGAAGTGGGAAGATCACGACCGGCCAGGGTAACGCCGTAAGCCGGCAGGGAATCCGCGGCGCGATTCTGCGGTGGAGAGCAGGCAAGCAGGATCAGCATCAGAGCGATAACAGCGAAGTTGATCCGAGTAAAAGGAAAAGGAAAAGGAATGTGAAGGTTCATGGGACAGGCCGATGGATACCCACTCGATGAACAGGCACTAGACCGCATCCATCATAGAGCACGGCATCAGGCCGTGCCAGACGCAGGCGGGGGCACAGCATGTGGCAAGGGCTGGCCGGAGACGCCAGCGATGAGGTTCTCGGCGGCCATGCGGGCCATGCTGTCGCGGGTGCGGCGGCTGGCGCTGCCGATGTGGGGAACGACGATGACATTGGGGAGGCTGAGCAGCGGGTGCCCGACGGGGAGCGGCTCCGGGTCGGCGACATCGAGGGCGGCCCCGGCAATGACGCCGCTGCGCAGAGCCTCGATGAGGGCAGGCTGATCGACGACCGCGCCGCGCGAGGTGTTCACGAGGATGGCCGAGGGCTTCATCCGGTTGAGGGCCGCAGCGTCGATGATATGGCGGGTGTGCGGATTCAGGGGGACGTGGATGGTGAGGTAATCGGACTGGCGAAGAAGGTCGTCAAAGCTGACGAGTTCGACGCCCAGCTTATGGGCTTCTTCTGGAGGGGTGCGGGGGCTACAGGCAATCAGGCGCATGTCGAAGCCGCGAGCGCGGCGGGCAACGGCCTGGCCGATGCGACCGAGGCCGAGAATGCCGAGGGTCGCGCCGCTGAGATCGCCACCGAGGAGGGCCATGGGTTCCCAGGTGATCCAGCGGCCAGCGCGGATGTATTCGACGGCTTCGACGAGGCGGCGGGCGGCGCAGAGCAGAAGGGCAAAGGTGAGATCGGCAGTGGCATCGGTGAGGACGCCGGGGGTACTGCCGACGGGAATGCCGTGGGCATGGGCAGCGCGGACATCGATATTGTCATAGCCGACGGCCATCTGGCTGATGACCTTTAACTGCGGCCCGGCAGATTCGATGAGTGGGGCATCGATGCGGTCATTGAGGGTGCAGAGGAGGCCATCCTTGCCGCGCAAGCGTTCGCGGAGGACTTCGTAGGGGGGCGGCATGACCTCCGGCCAGATGTCGGCGTCACAGTGGGCGCGGACGAGGCTGAGGCCGGCTTCTGGGATGAGGCGGGTGACGAAGACGGTAGGGCGCATGGCGGAACTCCAGATGAGAAAAGTGATAAGAATGATAAGAATGAGAATGTGAGAATATGAGAATCGAGTGCCCTCACCCCCTGGCCGCTCTCCCGAACGCGCCTGCGGCGCTGGGAGAGGGAAGAACGGCCCTCACCCCGGCCCTCTCCCGAACGCTCGCTGGGAGAGGGAGTCTAACCGGACGCCAAGAATGGCGTCCCTACCCTGCCGTAAATACAGGGTAGCACAAAATGGGGCGGAAAGGGTGACATTTTGTCTACTCTTTAGCATAAAATCGGAGGGAAGAAGATGTCAAACCACGTGGTGCTGGCTTGCTGGGTGAACCAGTTGGCGGGGAGGCTTCGCACAGGCGCAGGGGGTGCAGAGGAATTCGGAGGATGTGAGCAGAATGAACTAGGCAGGGGCGCAACGAAATGGTGAAAAATGTGTTAGCGTTGACTTTTGCCCTATAGCCAAAATCAAAAAATGGCTGTATCTTGTTTGTATTGACATTCCCGGAACCGGGGGATACAATGCTCCCAACTTAAGGGCCTATAGCTCAGTTGGGAGAGCGCTTCAATGGCATTGAAGAGGTCAAGGGTTCGAGTCCCTTTAGGTCCAAGCGCAGCCTCCCTTTGACCCCTAAAACGCTTTTTGAGACAATTCCCTGGTGGTAAAAATAGAATCCGCAAGGGAATTTTTATTTCCAGGTAAAACCCACCGGGATGGCCCGGCTGGGAAAGCGAGAAAGGGACCTGTTGTGGCGAAGTCAAAGCGTAACCCCCTGGAGAACCTGAGTTCCCGGCTGCGAGGCCTGCTTGAAGAAGTTGAGCGGCTGCTCAACCCACAACAGCCCAAACGCGCCCGCGTGCCGGTTCCAGTACCGGTACGCCCGGCACAGCGCCGTTCTCCTTACGGACGCTGACCGATCTTCCTAATTGATCCAACCGAATGCTGAGCGCGGCTGGTCGTTTGAACCTGCCGCGTGCTGTCTATGCTGAGCACGAAATGGGGGCGGCTGGAAATTTGCCAGGCCGCCCCCGCGCGTTTGGAGGGGTGAGATGGGCTACTCGACGATCACGGCCGTGCCGCTGGCACTGACCATCAACATGCTCCCCTGCCCGACGGTCTCGTAATCGAGGTCGATGCCGATGATGGCATTAGCGCCCATCTGGCGGGCCTGCTCGATCATTTCATCCATGGCGATGCGCTTGGCTTCGACCAGCGACTGCTCGTAGGCCGAGGCTCGACCACCGACAATATCGGTGATGCTCGCCATGAAGTCGCGGATGATGTTCGCGCCCATGATGGTCTCGCCGCTGACGACGCCGAGGTACTTGCTGACCTTCACGCCATCGAGCGTGCTGGTGGTGGTCATCAACATGATTCGTTCTCCTTGTGGCTCGTGATTCACCCATACCTACTGCTTAATACGGCAAACCGCGCCACAAAGTTACCCCAATCCGATTAACCCCGCTTATAACGACGGCTAGAAACCCCCAGGATTGGGGGGCAGGTCTAGCAGCTTCCCTGAGTGCGCACGAAGTCGGCGCTAACCCAACCCTGGGTGTCCTTCCAGATGATGCGATACCAGCCGGTGGTCTTCTCGGTGACCGTCCAAGTGGTGTTGTAGGGGAGCCGAGTCAGAATCCTGCTGGTGGTATTGGGTTCTTCGCGCAGGCGGACGATCTTGGTGGTGGTCAGCTTGCAGGCGTTCAGCACGGTGCTCGGACCGGCTGGGGCTGCGGGCGTCCCGGCCACAGGGGTCGCGCCGACGGGAACAGCGACGGGGGCCGTGGGTTGGGGGGCAACGGCTGCCGGGGCGCTGTTGGTGAGCAGGACCGTCCCGGCTGTGGAGACAGAGCCGCAAGTATAGCCGCCGTCAGTGGTGGCGGTAAGCTGTACGAGCTGGCGGGGGGACTGATTGGCGTCCAGGAAGAACATGGAGCCGCTACCCTGGAGGCAGACTTTGATGGCGTTGTTGAAGACGGTTTGGGTAGCGCCAGAGGCCTGGATCGCGAAGACATCGACGGCCTGGGTGATGCCGAGGTTGATGGCCTGCTGGTTGCCGATCTGGGCAGAATTCACCAGGTAGGTTCCGTTCTGGACGAGGAACTTGCAGTAGACGCCACCGCTGCTGACGGTTCCGAAGGGGATTTCGTAGCGGACGATGGGGGTGGTCTGCCCGCTGAGATCGGCGCAGAAGGGCAAGTTGTTGGGATTGGTCGTCTGGGCGAAGACGCCGTTAATGAGGGCGAACAGGAGGGCGAAGGTCGCCAGCGCCGGAAGAATCTTTTTCATGGTGTTACTCCCATAACACAGCCTGAGGGGGATTATAGGCCGCGGGATGCCGGGGGGCAAGTTGGGGATGGGCGGAATGCGGTACACTGGGAGCATCTGGAAGGCGCATACAGGAGAGAGAGAAGATCATGTCCGATTCCGCCCCTCGGTGGCAGGGACGCAGCCCCGATAAAGACGCGCTGCGCGATCAGGTCTGGACGCAGCTTGAAGCGCAGCAGGCCAATATCGGCCCCATCCGCAGCCACATCCCCAACTACACCGGCGCAGAGCAGGCCGCCGAACGGCTGGCGGCGCTGCCGATCTGGACACGGGCGGCGGTGGTCAAGTCGAACCCGGATGCGGCGCAGAGTCCGGTGCGGCTGCGGGCGCTGCAAGACGGCAAGCGGCTGTACATGCCGATCCCGGAACTGAAGGAAAACCTGCCGTTTGTGCTGCTCGACCCGGCGGAGCTGGCACGGCGGGGCATCCCTTTTGAGGAGGTGGCGGGACACCGTGGGGCGGTACAGCACGGCCAGAAAGTGCGTTTTGAGGAGATGGAGCCGCTGGACTTGGTGGTGGCGGGGTGCGTGGCGGTGACGCGGCGGGGCGGGCGCACGGGCAAGGGCGCGGGATTTGCGGACATCGAGCTGGGGATCATGGCGGCGCTGGGGCTGGTGAAGCCGGAGACGCCGATTGTGACGACGGTGCACCCGCTCCAGGTTTTGGACGACGAGCGGCTGGTGATGCTGGCGCACGACTGGCCGCTGGACTGGATCATCACGCCGGAGGAGGTGATCGAAACGCACACGCCCTACCCGCGCCCAGCAGGCATCCTATGGGAGAAGGTGCAGCCAGACCAGTTCCGGGATATTCCGTTCTTGGCGGCGCTGCGGGACAAGCTGGGGTGAAGGGGCGAACTTTTATTCCCGCTGCGCACTCCGTGGAGCCGGGGGTAACAGGCTCAACACTCCAATGAGCGACTTGAGTATGCACATCGTGCATGTGACGCCTTACTACGCGCCGGCCTATGCCTACGGCGGCGTGACGCGCTCGGTCGAAGGGATGGCACGGGCACTGGCCCGGCGGGGCCACCGCGTGACCGTGCTGACCACGGATGCATATGACCGCGACTCGGCCTATGCGGGGCCGCTGGACGAGGTGAAGGACGGCGTCAGAGTGCGGCGGGCGCGGAACTTCTCGCTGCGGCTGCGGGCGCGGCTGAATCTTTCGACGCCGTGGGGACTGCGAGCGCTGGCCGGAGAAGTCATCCCAGAGGCCGAGATTGTGCACGTGCACGAATTCCGGACGGTGGAGAACCTGCTGGTCATACCAGCGGCGGAGCGGCTGGGGAAGCCGCTGGTTGTTTCGCCACACGGGACGCTGGCGCTGGGCACAGGACGGAGCAGCCTCAAGCAGGTTTGGGATGCGCTGCTGAGTCCGGCGATGGCGCGGCGGTTCGGGTGCGTCACCAGCCTTTCGGCGGCTGAGCAAGCTGAGGCTCAAGCGCTCTGGCAACGCTGGGGGGCAGCGGCGCGGTTCGTGGTCATTCCGAACGGCGTCGATCCGGCGGAATATGCGGATCTGCCGGGGCGGGAGGCGTTCCGGCAGCGGTACGGGCTGGGGGATGGGCCGGTGTGCCTGTTCATGGCGCGGCTGCATCCCCGGAAGGGGGTCGAGCCACTGATTCGGGCCTTCCGGCAGGTGGCAGTGCCAGAAGCGCGGCTGGTGATCGCAGGGCCGGACGAGGGTTTGCTGGAGAAGCTGCGCGGGCTGGGCGGCGAGGGCGTGGTTTTCACCGGATACTTGACCGGCGCAGAGCGGCTGGCAGCACTGGCGGCAGCAGATTTGCTGGCGCTGCCAGCGGTGGGCGAAGGACTGCCGATGGGGGTACTGGAGGCAATGGCAGCGGGGCTGCCGGTACTGATCTCGCCGGGGTGCAACCTGCCAGAAGCGGCTGCAGCAGGCGCCGGAATGGAAGTCGAACCCACGGTGGAAGCACTGGCGGAAGCGCTGGAGGCGCTGCTGAGCGATCCTGCCCGGCGGGCGGAGATGGGAGCGGCGGCGCGGCGGCTGGTCGAAGCGCGGTTCACATGGGATGCGGCGGCCGGGCAACTTGAGGACACCTATCGAAATCTCATTACAGCCAAGAAAAAGGATTGAAGCGATGACTGTGGATGGTATTGTGGGCGCGCTGGCGATCTTTGGGCTGCGCGTTTTCAACAATGCGATCAGCACCATCCGGGTGGTGCTCATCACGCGAGACAAGCGTTTCTGGTCGGCGGTGCTGGCGTTCATCGAGGCGCTGACGTTCGCTGTGGTTATCGCCAACGTGGTCAAGGACCTGTCGAACGTGCTGAACATGCTGGCATACTGCGGCGGATTCGCGGTCGGGGGGTATGTGGGCATGGCGCTGGACGCGCGGTTTGTCACCAGCTATGTGATCGCGATCATCATCACCAAGACTCACGGCCATGAGATCGCGATAGCGCTGCGGGGGATAGGCTTCGGCGTGACGGAAGCGCGGGGCGAAGGGCGGGATGGAGAAGTCACGGTGCTGCGGAGCGTGACGGCACGGCGGGATGTTCACCGGCTGAGCGAGGCGGTCTACCGGATTCAGCCGGATGCGTTCATCTCGGTAGTGGAAGCGAAGCATATCCAGCATGGGTGGCTGCCATCGGACCATCCGGGCGGGCCAGTGTGAAGCAGTGCTGATCTACGGGCGCTAAGCTGACGATTGGTCTACGGCGATTCACAAACCGGGCAGCCGTTTACTATAATGGATTCATCACGAAGGCAGTATACGAGGGGAGATTGAGCCGAGGATGACGGGATCATTTTCGCATTGAATTGATCTGGTCGTTGATTATGTGGTAGGAGGTTTGCGATGGTACGGATGCTTTTGATGTGTCTTGCTGTAATGGTTGGGATTGGATTGGCAAGCGCTCCCGCGCCGGCGATGGCCCAGGGGCCGACCTGGACCGGGGAATACTACAACAATGCGTTCCTTCAGGGGAATGTCACGCTGACGCGTTCGGACGCGGCCATCTCGTTCAACTGGGGCGGCGGATCGCCGGACCCAAGCATTGGCGCGGATGGGTTCTCGGTGCGGTGGACGGCGCTGGCGGGGTTCAGCGCGGGAACGTACCGGTTTTGGGCGCTGGCGGATGACAACATTCGCATCACGCTGAACGACGGCTACACCCCGATTCTGGACACCTTCGGCCAGAACAAGATGGGGCAGATCGTCTCGGTGGATGTGACAATGCCGGCGGGCACAGCGAAGATTCGGGTGGACTACCAGGAAGTTTCCGGCAACGCCTTCGCCTACGTGACGTGGGCGAACCTGGCGAGCAATCCATCGGGGCCGAATTTTCCGGTGCTGCCGAGCGTGATCACGACGCCGGTGAACGCGGGAACGTGGACGGCGGAATATTTTGCCAATCCTTCGCTCTTCGGGGCGCCGAGCTTGATCCAGAGCGAAGCCAGCGTGAGCAAGAACTGGGGGAGCGGCTCGCCGGTGGTGAGCATTCCTGGGGACAACTTCTCGGCGCGGTGGACGAGCGTGCAGACGCTGGAAGCGGGAAGCTACACCCTCTCCGTGCGGGCTGATGATGGGGTGCGGGTGTATGTGGACGGGGCGCTGGCGATCAACGAATGGCACGGCGCGACAGGCACGACTTACACGGCTAACCTGAACCTGAGCGCTGGGGCGCACACTTTTGTGGTGGAATACTACGAGGCGGCGGGCGATGCCTTCATTGACTACACGCTGACGCGGGTGATCGCCGGGGTCGCACCGCAGCCGGGACAGGGCGGCGGGGCGACTGGCACGACGGTGACGGTGACTTCGGCGCGGCTGAACGTGCGGGCAGCGCCGGATACGAACGCGGCCATCCTGACCAAGATCAACGCCAATGAAACGTATCCGGTGACGGGGAAGAACGCCAACGCTTCGTGGTATCAGGTCAACGTGAACGGGGTAGTCGGCTGGGTGGCGGCACGATTTGTGCGGCTGAACGGGAGCGCGGATGTGCCGGTCATCAACACAAGCACGGGGCTGGCGCAGCCGGTGGACACGGGCTATATCACCACGGCGCTGGCGACGGTAAACGTGCGGAATGCGCCCAACGTCCGCAGCGGAGCGATCCTGGTGAAGATGCAGCGGGGCGAGACGGCCCGCGTGATCGGGCGGACGGCGGATAACCGCTGGTGGATGGTCAACTTCAACGGGACGACGGGCTGGGTGAGTTCGACGTTCGCGCAGATTCAGCCGAACGCGGAGCTGGCGCGGATTCCGGTGACGGCCTAGCGGGGCATGCGGCGAGCTTAGCCGCTGACAGCCATCTGGCATCAGATGGCCGGGCTAGTCAAAAAAACCTACGTTTGTGAAGCCTGCCCCCTCTCTATGCTATGGATGCAATCTATGGATGCAATAGAGAGGGGGCATTCAATACCCCTGCATTTACGGGACAAGTTGTTTTACCAAACGGCGGACGTTACCGAGGCAGCAGTCTCCTTGGGGATTGCGCCAATCGCAGGCACATTGACCGGCTTGAATGCCAGCGGTGATGTCCTCTAGCGCCGAGGTGGTTCCTGTCGATGCCAACTCCTGTTGAAGCGCACCGAGTGTATGGCGAAAGCAGTAGCAGACGAGCACATCGGGGTTGTGGGGTTCTTTTTGGTAAACGTGTTCACGAACATCGCGGGTATAGAAAAGCTGGCTGCCATCCTCACTGAAGTAAACGACATCGCAATTGGGCTGATCGCAGAAGTAATACTGCGTGTTCTGGACGTGGCGCAAGCTGACAGCAAGCAGTGATTTCACGGTTGCGCCATCAACTTTTTTGCCCTTGGTGCGGGTGATTGGGCAGTATCCGGGTTGATTATCCACTTTCGCCCCCTAACAAGGCCTGCTGGATGGCCTCGATATCCTGCCGCAGGATTTCGTCCGACCCCAAATCTTCAGCAACTTTGTTGCAGGAATGGAGCACGGTGCTGTGCGAACGTCCGCCGAAGGCCTCGCCGATCTGCGGCAGGGAGGCGAGAGTGACTTCACGCGCGAGGTACATGGCGATCTGGCGGGCATAGCTGAGGCGTGCCGTCCGCCGTGGGCCGACCAGGTCATCCACGCTGATCTTGTGGTAGCGGGCGGTGGCGTCGAGGACATGCCTGAGCGTGAGGTGCTGGCGCGGCCGCCGGTATCCGGCCAGGGCATTCTGGGCTAGATCGTGCGTGACGGGGCTGCGAGTCAGGCGGGTGGTGGCAACGACCTGATTGAAGACACCTTCGAGTTCGCGGATGTTCGTCCGCGCCCGGTCGGCGATCATTTCGGCGATGGAGTCGCTGAGTTCGATGCCGCGCTCGGAGGCCCACATCTGGAGGATGGCGACCCGCGTCTCGAACTCCGGCGGCTGCAAATCCATGACGAGGCCGCCAGAGAAGCGCGAGCGGAGGCGGTCTTCAAGGGTGGTCAGTTCGGAAGGATGCCGGTCGGAGGCGAGCACGATCTGCTTGTTATAGGTATAGAGGGCATTGAAGGTGTGGAAGAACTCTTCTTGGGTGCTTTCTTTGCCGGCGATGAACTGGATGTCATCGACCAGGAGGACATCGGCAGAGCGATATTTTTCGCGGAACATGGCGGTAGCGCGCTGGCGGATAGCATCCACGAGGTCATTGGTGAAGACTTCGGAGGGGATATAGATGACGCGCTGGCCGCGCTCGCGGCAGACGTGGGCGATGGCCTGGAGGAGGTGGGTCTTGCCCAGCCCGACCCCGCCGTAAACCAGGAAGGGGTTATAATGCGAAGCGGGGTGCTCGGCCACGGCTAGAGCAGCTTCATAGGTCATCCGGTTGGCGGAGTTGGCGATGAAGCGGTCGAAGGTGAGCCGAGGATTGAGTTCGCTCTCCGGCAGGTCTGGGCGCTGGGGACGAATGATCTGCTGGTGGAGGGGCGCGGGGGCAGAGTCCGGCTCCGGCTGGCGAGCAAGGAGCCGGAAGAGCGGCAGCTCGTCATCTTCGGGGGCTGCCGAGGCGACCTTGTAGACCTCGAAGAGGACTTCGGCCGGCTCGCCGGAGACATCTGCCAGGACACGACGCACCTCACGGTAGAGCCGGTGTTGGAGCATGTCGCGGGCGTAGGGACTGCCGACGCCGATTCGATAGGTTCCCTGATTGTAGGCAAGGAAAACTGCTCCGCGAAGCCAGGTATCAAAGCTAGCCCGGTCGAGCTGGATCTCCAACTGGGTGAGAGCAGTATTCCAAATTTCTTGCGGACTCACAGTACCAACCTCTACGACCGGCCGCGGGCAGCGTTGAACAGACACGGTGAAACATCCCGCGTGAGACCGGCCCCATTTGACTGAAAAGTTCGGTTATTCGACCACCAGGGCACGAGACTGTGCCCCTTCCAGAGTGGGTGTAGGGGTGGCGTCTGGTTTTTATGGGTGGCGTTCTTGTGTACTCTACAGTATAGCGTATCGGGGGGGTTGGCTCAACCGATTCTGGTTTGAAAATGTTAAAAACGGGCAATTTTTAAGGTTGGGATAAATCGTACCCAGAAATCTTAAAGATCATCAGGGTGTACCTATTTGGAACGGACTGGAGTCACAGGCTGCGTAGGGGCAATTTTTGGGATACTCACGCGAATGAGCAGCCCGAATCTACCTGACGATTTCGCAAAACGGCGGATTTGGAGGCAGAATTGCTGATGCCAGTTAGCGAAAAAGGATGTTCTTAAACTTGGGATATTTTCTACCAAGACCGGAAAAATAAGATCGAAATTGGGATTAGTCTGGGATATTTTGGGAAATAGCACCCTTGAGGTTTGCCAAAATCCCAATTGAGGAACACGGCTTAAAGGTCAGTTAAAACAAGGGGTATACAGCCCTTTTATCTCTTTCGATTTTGATTATAAAGGGGAAACTTACACACATGCCGCCGTTAACGGTCGAATTCATGAAAACACTGGTGGCTGAACTGGACGGCGAAAACGTCACCGGGATAGGGATCACGGGCAGCCATGCCCGGGGGACACCGACCCCTTTCAGCGATGTGAATGTGCTGCGGTTCGTACAAGATGCACCTGCCCCCGAAGAAGCCTATCGTTTGTTCCAGCGCCAGGATCACCTCATCAGCCTGAAGACCACGACCATCGCCGCTAAACGGGCCGAACTGACCCGCCCAGAGGATTTGATCTGGGCTGTGCCGGGAATCCGCCAGATGCGGGTGCTGCTGGATAAACGCGGGGAATTGGCGCGGCTGAAGCGCGATGTAGACCCGTTCAACTGGCGGCTGTTCCAACCCGCTGCCGATGCGTATGCCAGCCGGGAACTGCTGGGGTTTGCTGAGGAAGCTCATAAGGTGATGAGCGGCTTGTTCCTGAACGATGAACCGGCGATGCTGTACGCGACGTATGGGCTGGTGCTGGGGCTGGCGCGGATCATGGCGGTGCAGCGTGGGCTGTTCATTGAGAGCGAGAACCGCTACTTTGAGCAGGTTGCCAACCTGTTTGAGCCGGGGGCGGATTGGCCGCGCTGCTTCCGGTCGGCTGCTGGGCTGGATAACAGTCTGAATGGTCAACCGCTGACAGTGACGATGCGGGCCTTCTTTGCGCTGAACCTGTATCTGCTGACTGCGCGCGAGCTGCACGCGATCATTCTGCCGGAACACCAGGGGGTGATCCGCGCTACAGCGGAGGCTATCGAAGCGCAGCCGTACTTCCTGCGGGGCATCCAGATCAGCATGATGCCGGAGCATTACCTGCCGGAGGGAGAGGTGTGATCCGCTTGACAGGGGCGCGGATTTCCCGCATACTGAGGCGCATGGAACAGGTGACGAACGTTTTCTCGATGCGAATGTTGAAGACCCTCCACCCGGACGGATTGGAGCGGCTTTGGCGCGCATCGTAAGTTCCCGCTGAAGCAGCATGCAAAACCGTCTGTCCGGGCTGAGGACAGGCGGTTTTTTATTGCCGGGGGAAGGCCGGTTCCGCGTTATAATCGGCGCGGCCGCTCCTGGAATGAGCTGATTAACCAAAAGCGCTGACCGATGATGAAGGACATCCCATGACAGAACCGCAAACGATCCATGTTTCTGTGGCTTGGCCGTATGCCAACGGCGACCTGCACGTTGGGCATTTGGCGGGGGCGTACCTGCCCGCCGACATCTTTGCCCGCTACCACCGGCTGAGGGGAAACCGGGTGCTGATGGTTTCCGGGTCGGACAGCCACGGCACGCCGATCTCGGTTGAGGCTGACAAGCGAGGCGTTTCGGCACGCGAGGTCTTTGAGCATTACCATGAGCGCTTCCTGCTGACTCAGCAGAAGATCGGCATCAGCTACGACCTGTTCACGCACACGGACACGGAGAGTCACCACCGGGTGGCACAGGATTTCTTCCTACGGCTGCTGGAAAATGGCTGCCTGTATAAGGAAACACAGAAGCTGATGTACTCGGAGCAGGAGAAGCGCTTCCTACCAGACCGGTATGTCGAAGGGGAGTGCTACATCTGCCACTACGGCAATGCGCGGGGCGACCAGTGCGATAACTGCGGGAACCTGCTGGATGCTACGCAGCTCATTAACCCGCGCAACCGCAACAACCCGTCGGATCACCTGGTGGTGCGCGAGAGCGAACACTTCTTTCTCGATCTGGCACGGTGGGAACCGGAACTGCTGGCGTACATCGACCGGCATCAAGATCACTGGCGGCCGAACGTGGTGCGCTTCAGCCGGAACTTTGTGGCGGATGGGCTGCAAGGGCGGCCGATCACGCGCGACATCGACTGGGGGATTGACGTGCCGCTGGAAGGCTGGGAAGCGAAAAAGCTGTATGTGTGGTTCGAGGCGGTGATCGGCTACTTTTCGGCCAGCGTGGAATGGGCGCGGAACATCGGGCAGCCGGATGCGTGGAAAGAATGGTGGTACAACCCGCAGGCGCGGATTTATAACTTCATCGGGAAGGACAACATCCCCTTCCATACGATCATCTGGCAGGCTGAACTGATGGGCGTGAACGGGCTGTACAACAGCGCGGAGGACTGCATCGGGCGGCGCTACGAGGCTGACCTCCAGCTTCCATACGATGTGCCAGCGAACGAGTTCATGAACATCGAAGGCGACAAGTTCTCCAAGAGCCGGAACTGGGCGATCTGGCTGCCGGATGTACTGGATCGCTACCAGCCGGACGCGGTGCGGTACTACGTGGCCTCGACCGCGCCAGAAGGGGCGGACTCCGACTTTTCGTGGGAGGGGTTCCTGAACCGGGTGAACGGCGAACTGCTGGCGGCCTGGGGAAATCTGGCGAACCGGATGCTGAGCTTCGCCTACAAGCGGTACGACGGCAAAGTGCCCAGCATCGCGCTCGACGACCTGACCGAAGAGGACCGCGCCATGCTGGAGAAATCCGAAGCGGCCTTTGAGACGGTCAGCGATCTGCTGGCAGCGGTGAAACTGAAAGAGGCGCTGAGCACGGCGATGGCGCTGGTGCGGGAGACAAATGTATACCTCGACCGGCGCGCCCCGTGGAAGCGGATCAAAGAAGACCCGGCGGATGCGGCGCTGGCGGTGTATACGGTGCTGCGGGTGATCGACAACTGCAAGGTGCTGCTGGCTCCGTTCCTGCCGTTCACCTCACAGAAGGTGCATGAGTTCCTGGGGTATGAGGGGCAGATTTTCGGCGATCTGAAGATCGTCGAGTACACCGAGTCGAGCCGGTCGCACAAGGCGCTGGTTTACGACGCAACGCACGCCAGCGGCAAATGGGAGCCGAGCCAGCTCGTGCCGGGGCAGGCGCTGCGCGAACCCGCACCGCTGATCGTCAAGCTTGACCCGGAGATTGTTGAACAGGAGCGGGGGAAGCTGGGCCAGCCGCGCGATGAGCGCCCGATCACGGTGTGATGGCGTCACAGCCCATGATGAAAACCCGATGCAGGTTGAACCGCCAAGACACCAAGATCATACTACAGAGACAGTAGGGAGTTTCAGGGAAAACACGGCCAGGGTGTGACTGCCTCAGCCCTCGCCCAACAGGTAGTTGATCGCTGCGGGCACGGGGGTGAGCAGGTAGACATCGACGTAGCGCGACCAGGACACCCAGTTGTTGTCGTCGTAGCCCAGGTCGATCCACAGCTTGAAGCGGCGCGGCCCGCCCGTATCAGCCGCCACGCCGATGCCATAGCCGGGGACGTAAAGCTGGGTATCGTAGGGGATGATCTTGGGATCGATGGCGACGACGCCTTTGGTGAGCAGACGACCGAGCGAGGTGCGGTTATCGCCGCCCAGGGCCGCCGGATGGTAGCTGGTGGCATACATCCGCAGCACCCGCCAGTATTCGCGCGGGCCATCGGGAGTATCAATCGTGCGCACGACGACGCGCGTCCCGTAGACAATGATCCGGCTGACCGGCGCGCGGGCAACGCTGCTGCTTTCGCTGGCACGACTGACCTCGATGCCGTTCTCGTAGCGGATGCGGATGTTGGTCTGCTGGATGCCGTTCTGACCTTCCTGCAGCACCCTGCGCTGATCTAATTCCATTTCGGCATCCGGCTGGTATACCGTCTCGAAGGGCAGTACGGTCTGCTGGAGTTCGACCTGCTCGGTGACGCGGATGACGCGGATGCTCATGCCGGGCTGGAGCGGCGCGGTCTCGTCCGGGATGGCGTAATCCAACCCCATCAAGGCAACGCCTGCCCCAGCCAGCGCATCGGCCACAGTTGCGCCCTGGGTGCGGGTCTCGAGAGTCACGCCGTCGGCGATGATCGAGATAGGCTGTGACCGCTGGATGGTAACGGCCAGCCCCCCAGTGAGCGGCGTGGTCACCGGGGGGGTAACTTCATCGGCCAGATAGAGCGGCACGCCAGCTTCAAACAGGGCTTCGCCGACGGTCGGCGCGGTAGTTTCCAAGGTGATGGTCTGGGTTCCGTCCTGGATGGTGACGGTGACAGCGCGCTGAATGGTGATGGCATTGGCGGGAACCGGCCAGGTGAGCAGGTTGAGCGCGTCGGTTTCGGTTCCATCGACGCGCACACGGTCTTTGCTGCCCAACGTGATTCCGGCACTGTCGAGGATATCCAGCGGATTGGTGAAGGTGGTATAGAGGGTCTGCGGCTGGCCGTCGATGGTCAGCAGCACGGGGCGTGCGCGTTCGATGCGCACTACCAGATTGTCTGTGAGGGGGGACTCGACCTTCGGCAGCACCTGGTCGCCGGGATTGAGCGTGAGGCCATATTCGCGCAGCAGGTCGCCGACAGAGCGGGAACCGGTCTGAACGCGGTAGCCCGTGCCGGAGACGATCAGAGTGACTGAGATGGGGGTAGAGGGCTGGGAGAGACTCACCAAGAGCAGCGCCAGACAGGCGAGCAGGCAGGCGCTGAGCATCAAACCGGCAGCCGCCGCCACGATCCACCAGCGGCGGTCGATGCGGCGCAGCAGAGGGAGAGATGTGGTTGGAGGTTGGGGAGGGTTCGCAGAGTCCGGCATGCTTTGTGGACTTCAGCTCGACGGTGAATGGGGGAAAATAAGGAGGGTTGCTGCCGCTGCGATCAGGCCGGGTTGCCTGCAACACCCAGGAGGGACTCCTTAGTGCTGCTCCCTTCCGGTCCTGACACGGTTCGGAGGTCCTGCCGTGCAGGACCCGGTCTGACCGAACCGGCAACAACCCCCACCACCTAAATGTTTACGCAAGAAGCCGATCTATTCTATGAACGTGCATGGTGGAACCATTGTAGCGTCGGGGTGAGGGGGTTGTCAAATGTAGATGTCGGCGGGGGTGCCAGGGCGTTTGCGCCGCCGCTGATGGGGCTGTAAGATGGTCTGCAAGGCAGACAGCTTGCTCTCCTGCCCCACTCCAGGCGCCTTGTGAGCGCGCAAAGGAAGATACGGCTATGCTGGACATCAACCCGACCGGCAAGAAGATGATCCTCTCGATTGACAGCGGAGGCGTGCGCGGGATCATCTGCGTCGCCATGCTGGCAGAGCTAGAAAAGATGACGGGCAAGACCTGCCCGCAGCTCTTTGATATGGTGGCCGGAACCAGCACCGGGGCCATCATCGCTGCCGGGATTGGGCTGGGAATTTCTGCCCAGGAACTGCTGGAAGATGTCTACCGGACGCGGCTGCCAGAGGCTTTCCGCCAGCAGCCGAGCGGAGTCCTCCTCTACCTGCGCTATCTATTCGGAGGGCTGCGGAATCTTTACGATATGCAGCCGTTCATCGACGCGCTGGCGCCGTTCGCCAGCGGCAAGAAAATCCGTGATTTCACCCGTCCGATTATTTTCATGACCACCCGCGACGTGCGGACGGCGAACACGTACTTCATCGTCAGCACCGGCCCTGGGGCGGCGATGTTCGCCGACTGGCCGGTGAGCGGCGCCGTGGCAGCCAGCGGGGCAGCCCCGATCTTCTTCCCACCGGTGCTGGGCAACCTGGTGGACGGCGGGGTGGGAGTCAACGGCAACCCGTGCTTTGGAGCGTCCGTTGAAGCGATGGAATATATCGGCGCCAGCGCGGGCTTCACCGATGGCAACGTGATTCACCTGTCCATCGGCACGGGCTACATGCCGCGGGAGCAGGGAGAAGGTGCTGCCGGGCGCTTCTGGCTGCTGGACTGGGTGCGGTATCTGATCTTGGAGTCGCTCAACGACACGTCGCTGGAGCAGGTCTTCAACACCCGCAGCGTGTACGGTTCGCGCATTGACTTCCGGCGGTACAACCCCTATATGCAGGCGGCCAGCGTCCGGGATGTGCTGGGGATCGATCTCACGGGGCGGCCTGACCCGGCCAGCATCGGCTCCGGGCTGGAAGCCTTCGCGCCGGAGCAGATCGCGCTCATGGAAGATATTGGCCGGGCTTACGCTCATAAGATCGACTGGACGGAACCGCACTACCTGCCGTGGCTGACCTCTGGGCCGGATCGCGGCGAAGGGCGCGATGGCGGTCACCCGCTGCCGGGGGTTCAGCCGGCACGGTGGGCCGGCTCACCGTACCGCTGAACGCCTGAATACCCGGTATTTCTTGCAGAATTGAACATCCGCAGCCTGCAGATCGTATCGTTGAGTGCGGCAGGCTGTTACTGCGCCGTATCACCAGAGAGGAAAGTTCATGCTTGAGAGGCGTCCGCAGGGACTGTTCGGGTTCTATGTGGTCTCGCTGGGCCAGTTCGTCTCGATTGTGGGAACGAGCATGACCCAGTTTGCCCTGACCATCTGGTCGTGGAAGTTCGTCACGGAAGTGCAGCCGATGAGTGACCCGGCTACTGCCATGGCCCTGGTCGGAATCGCCAACTTTCTGCCGCAGGTCGTGCTGAGTCCGGTGGCTGGGGCGCTGGTGGACCGATGGAACCGCAAGCTGACGATGATGCTCGTCGATCTGGCGGCTGGACTGGCGACCATTGCCGTCTTCCTGCTGTACAACAGCGGTCAGCTTCACATCTGGCATCTGTATGTCGCTGGGGCTTTCACGGGAATCTTCCAGTCGTTCCACTTCCCGGCGTATTCAGCGGCGATTGCCACGATGGTTCCCAAAGCGCATTATGAACGCGCCAATGCAGTACTGAGCCTGACCGAGTCGCTCTCGACGATCTTCGCGCCGTTCCTGGCGACCTTTCTGCTAACGCTGATTGGCATCAGCGGGGTGATGCTCATCGACATCATCACATTCACTGCCGCCGTGGGAGCGCTGGCGCTGGTCATCGTGCCGCAGCCGGAGGCCACGCATGAAGGCCGCAGCCTGGGCAGTTTGTGGCGGGATTCGCTCTACGGGTTCCAGTACATCGTCCAGCGGCCGAGCCTGCTCGGCTTGCAGATGGTGTTCTTCTTCGGCAACTTCCTGCACGGCGCATTCGGCGCGCTGCACGCGCCGTTCATCCTCTCGCGCACGAACAACGACACTACCGTGCTGGCGACCGTCCAGGTGGCGCTGAGCGTCGGCATGGTGTTGGGGGGAATCGTCATCGCTCGATGGGGCGGGCTGCGGCGGCGGGTGGACGGCGTGCTGGGGGGATGGATTATCTCCAGTTTGCCGGGGATGGCGCTCTTTGGATTGGGGCAAAGCCTACCGGTGTGGATCGCCGGGGTATTCGTGTTGGGCATCTCGGGCGTGCTGATTAACAGCTCCAACCAGGCTATCTGGCAGGCGAAAGTGCCGCCGGATTTGCAGGGGCGGGTGTTCGGAGCGCGGCGCTTGATCGCCCAGATCATCGGCCCGATTGGGCTGCTGGCGGCCGGGCAGCTCGCCGACCGCGTCTTTGGACCAGGGATGCAGCCGGGCGGGGCGCTGACGCCGCTCTTCGGCGGGCTGATGGGGACGGGAATGGCTGCCGGATTGGGACTGCTGATCGTGGTGTTCGGCGTGCTGGCCGGGCTGGTGGGATTGGCGGGGTACTTCGTCCCGGCTATCCGCAACGCCGAGACGGTGCTGCCTGACCACGATGCGCGGACAGCCAGCACCGCGCTGACCGCGGATGAGGCTTTGCGCCCCGCTGACCAACCGCTCTAAAGCTCGCTGCAATCCCAGACGAAGCCGCAGCGTTCACAGCGGACTTTGCAGGCACGGCGGATCGTCGGGGCGGTGCAGGCCGGACAGACGCTCGACAGGGTGTAATTGGGCAGCGGCAGCATGCGCTCCAGCGGGACCGGCGGGATCGCTGACTCCGTGGAGCTGGGCTGCGGCGGCAGGGAAGTCTTGCGGGTTGAGCGAGGCATCCGGCAGAAGGTCTCCCTAACTCGCCTTAGCGGTGCATGAAGCGGTAGCCGACGCCGCGCAGGGTGATGATGTATTCGGGATGGTCGGGATCGGTTTCCAGCTTTTGGCGCAGGTAGTGGATGTAGAGCTTGAGGCTGTCGATGGCATCGCCGTATTCTTCGCCCCAGGCTTCGGTGACCAGCTCGGTGCGGGTGACGACCTTGCCCGCGTTGCGGACGAGCACCCCCAGCAGGCTGAACTCTTTGGGGGTCAGGTGCTTGAGTTCGTTGCGCACCCAGACCTCGCGATTCATGAAGTTGACGCGGAAATCGCCGCCATTGAAGACCAGCTCTTCGCTGATGTTGGGGCGCGGGGCACGGCGCAGGTGAGCACGGATGCGGGCGACAAGTTCATCGTTTTCGTAGGGCTTGACGATGTAATCATCGGCACCAAGTTCTAACCCGCGCACAACGTCTTTGACCTCACCGCGGGCGGAGAGGAAGATCACTGGCACATCGGACATTTCCCGCAGGCGGCGGCAGACATCCCAGCCGTCCATATCAGGCATGCGGATATCCAGCAGCACCAGATCGGGCTGGTGACGGTAGGCTTTCCGCAGCCCTTCCTCGGCGTTATAGGCCTTGATGACATCATACCCCCGCCGTTCCAGCAGGATGCTGATGAGCTGTACGGTCATCTCCTCATCATCGACGACCAGAATTTTCTCGCCCATGCGGTTGCACCTTCAGAGTGACCTCGGCCAAACCTATTCTAACCGAGATGTTACAAATCCCTAACCTACTCTATCATAGCCGCAATTCTGGCGCAAGTCACCGATTGGGATCGGGAGGATATACGCCCTGAGGGCTAATCCTCCCCTAGGAAAATCCAGCACGCGCAGGGGAAGACCAGGCATATACAACACCATGTGTCCTCTCGCGGCACTCCAAATGAACCGCATCAATCCGGGCGGGCGCATTTCAGGATTGAAGACGGCTATTCAACTAGCCGGTGGCCCATGAGATGGCCGACGATGAGGCGATCCAGGGCCTCGTAGTCGCGAGACTCACGGCATTGGCGCAGCGCAGCGCGATCCAGGCTGCGGGCGCGTTCCACCAACCATAAGAACACCTGCAAACTGTGGGCAAGATGCTTCTCGGCCACCTCAGCTTTTTGGGTGCGGATGGCCTTGACATCCATGCCGACGATGCCGCGTTCGTAGAAGCGGTTGTCATCCAGGACGAGGACTTGATCGAAGGCGCGGCGCAGGTTGACCATGCCGAAAGCACGATCTTGGTCGTACTTGAGACCGTTTTGGTCGTTGAGGTGGACGCTCCAGAGTTTGCCATAGGCGAGACCGAAGGCCATCTCATCGGCTGGATCGAGGCCGGCGAGGATGGCGTGGGCGGATTCGACCAGCACACCGACTCGCTGGGGGTCGCGGGTTTTGAAGCCGAGGGCGACGGCGTGGCCGATGGTGGGGATGTAGGCGAGGTCCATGGGTTCGTTGGGCTTGGGTTCGACAGCGATGCGGACAGTGGGGGCATAGGCGAGCATGTCGTCGATGGCCTCGACGAGGCGATCTACGGCCTGCACTGCATCTTTGGCTTCGCGCATGTAGGTTCCTTCACGAGCGAGCCAGAGGACGATCAGGTCGGTTCCGAGGGCCTGGGCGATGTCCAGGGCTTTACGGGAGCGGTCACGGGCGTAGGCGCGGGCCTGGGGGTCGTTGGCGGTGTAAGCGCCGTCGATGGTCAGGGGATGTTCCCAGAGGCGGGGGGCGACGAACTCGGCGGCCAGGCCGAGGTCACGGAGCTTTTGGGCCATGGCGCGGGCTTCCTGCTCGATCTGCTGGGGGGATTTGCCGTCGAGGTTGGGCACGGCGTCATCATCGTGGAACTGGACGGCGTCGTAGCCGAGGCGCTTGTAGGCTTCGAGCTTGGACTCGAAGGCGACGGGTGGGCGCACCGGCGGGCCGAAAGGATCAGCGCCTTCGTGGATATTCCAGGGGCCGAACGAGAAGCGGTAGCCGTACTTGTTGAGGTTGTTCATGGGTAACGTCTCCTTGCGGCGAATGGGCGATCAGGAAGACTTTAACCGCAAAGGCGCAAAGAGCGCAAAGAGAAAGAAAGGTGCAGCCGCCAAGACGCCAAGAGCGCCAAGATTACCCGAAGTATTTCGAAGCGCATTTCGGGGCAGAGAGGCATGGAAACGGATTTCTAACGCGGGGGGAACCGGGCGGCGGAATCCTCCGCGTGGGAGGTTAGCGCGGGAGAGGCGGAAGAGCAGACAAATGGTTTTCCAAAAAGTCACCCCAAAACAGAACAAGTGTGCTACCGTAGTAATCAGCCACCGGCTTCCGGCCTTCAGCGTGCAGCACGCTGATCGAAGCGGCTCAGCGAGGGGCAGAAAGCTCCGCGCAGCCCAACCGATGCGGTTCAGCAGTCCGCTGGGGGCTGGTGGCTTTGAAGACGGACGCAACTTGACAATGGCCCTCACGCAGTAGCTCGCCGCGCTCACGGGCGAACGGCGAGCGAGACGCGCGGCCTCGATGACTGTCCGCCTCTGCACCACGAAGGGATACCGCGTGTGGAGGGCGCGCGAGGCAGTCAAATTCATTCCATCACAAAATCCAATGCGGATTCAAACCGCAAAGACGCAAAGGGCGCAAAGGAAGACGGAGGTGCGTATATGCAAACAACGTTGAAAACACTGGACGCCGGAGCGGGGCGCGTGGGGGGGTACTTGATTGTCTGGGGCGGCCCGGAGCAGCGCGACCTGCAAGGCGAATACTTCACGAGTGAGACTGAACTGGGGTTGGACTGGTATGACCGGCGGCCGGTGCTGTACCACCACGGCCTGGATGGCGATTTGCAGGCGGCGGTGATCGGCGTGATCGACCAGCTCAAGACCGACGAGACGGGCGTTTGGGCAGAGGCGCAGCTCGACCTGCGCAAGCGCTACGTGCGGACGGTGCTGCGGCTGGTCGATAAAGGCGTGTTGGGCTGGTCATCAGGGAGTCTGCCCCATCTGGTCGAGGTAGCGGATGACGGGCACATTCGGCGGTGGCCGATCATCGAAGGCAGCCTGACTCCGACGCCCGCAGAACCCCGACGGACGGATGTGCGGACGATCAAGAGCGCATATGCCGCGCTGGGGATCGACACCGCGCGCCTGGGGGTGGAAACAGCGGGCGCACCCCAACCGAAACGATCCCAACAAGGAGAAGACCGAATGACGATGAATGAACGCAGCGTGATGATGGAAGCGGAAGCCCCAGCGCGGAAGCGGCTGCCGATGACGAGCGCGGCGGATACGCTGCCGCAGATCAGCGTGGGCAGCCCGTATGACCGGATGGAAGCGCTGGACCTGCTGCACGGGTACGTGCTGCTGCGGTCGGCCAAGAGCTTCCAGGGGGTGAGCCAGACGTTCGCGAACGCGCTGGCGCACAAGGTGCGGCAGGCTGGGCTGAGCGCGATCAAGGCAGACGAGCTGAGCTACAGCACGCAGTCGGGCTACGGGGACGAGTGGGTTCCTGACCTGTGGAGCGCGCAGATTTGGCACAAGGCGCGGATCGAGAACGCGATCCTGCCGCTGTTCCAGGCGGTGGAGATGCCGTCGAATCCGTTCGAGCTGCCGGTGGAGACGACCGACCCGGTGGTGTACTACGTGCCAGAGACGAAGAACGAGGCCGACCTGACGATTGCGGGAAGCGGCAACCCGATCCCGGACAGCAAGATCGGATCGGCCAAGGTGACGCTGGAGGCGAAGAAGCTGGCGCTGCGGGTGGGCTTCAGTTCGGAGCTGGTGGAAGACAGCCTGGTTCCGGTGCTGAACATCTACCGCGACCAGGCGATGCGGGCGATCCTGAACAGCATCGACTACGTGCTGCTGAACGGGGATACAGCCACGAGCGGGAACATCAACAAGAACGGGGGGACGCCGGCCAGCACGGATCGCTACCTGGCGTTCAATGGGCTGCGGAAGCTGGCGCTGGTGACGAACGCGGATACGCCGCCGAACCGGGTGGATGCCGGCGGGACGCTGACGCTGGCGCTGCTGCGGCAGGCGCGGTTCACGATGGACGCGCGGTACGCGGCGCGGCCAGCCGATCTGGCGTGGATCTTGGACGGGACGGCCTACGCCAAGCTGCTGGCGCTGAACGAATTCCTGACGCTGGAGAAGGCCGGGCCGATGGCGACAGCGCTGACCGGGCAGATCGGCTACGCGGACGGCGCACCGGTAATCGTCTCGGCGGAGATGCCGCTGACCGACACGAACGGGCGAGTCAACAGCACCACGCCGGCCAACAACGTCAAGGGGACGGCGCTGTGCGTATACCGGCCAGGCTGGTTCGTGGGCTACCGACGCCGGATCGGGGTGAGCGTGGACTACCTGCCGTACTACGACAGCTACCAACTGACGGCGACGGTGCGGCTGGGGTTCATACACTTCGATACGGATGTGGCCGCGGCGCTGTATAACGTCTAGCGGCGGATGAAGAGAGATGCGGGTCAGATGGCCCGCATCTCTCATTGGTGGATCACAGGCTGCCGCCGCCGAAGTCGTCCAGGAGGGTGTTGGGCGCGTCGATCATCCACAAGCCGATGCGCCCGCCAGAGGTGCAGAACGGCCAAGTGAGCACGCTGACGGATCCCAACAGGGTGCTGTTCCGGTAGACTTCGACCAGCCCGTTGGACCTGGCGCGGGCGCCGAAGCGATCCCCGGCGGCGAAGGTCACGGGAATATCGGCGCCGTGCTGCGCCCAATTGTTGGCGGGGTCGAAGGTCCAGACCTGGACGCGGCCGGCGCTGGGCTGGTAGAAGACCACCAGCACGCCATCCTGCCAACTCCCCCCCTGCTGCTTGAGGAGCAGATCGATTTCAGCGGCGTTGGGATCGATGGTCGTCAGGGTGACATAGGCTTCCTGATTGGCGCCGAAGACGGTATTCCAATGGATCGCCTGACCTGTGCCTACATCGAGCCGATTGCTGACGAGGCTGTAACCGCTGACCGAGCCAGACCAGTTGGTCGTGCCCAGCGGACCATCGGCGCGGTTGAAGTTATCCAGGACGCCGTTGGCGGGGAAGCCGCCGGCGGGCGTGGGCGATGGGGTGAAGGTGCTGGTCGGCGTCAGGGTACGAGTCGGCGTTGGCGTGCGGGTTGGAGTGCGGCTGGGGGTGGGAGTGGCGCTGGTGGCATAGGTGATGACGAGCTGGGCGGCGGTGGACGCGCCAGCTTCATAGGCGGCGAAGTAGCGGCGGGTTTCCAGCGGGCCGGTTCCCTGCACCAGCAGGGCCAGGAAGTTGTTGGGGTTCCAGCCGGGGCGGTTGATGATCTCCTGGACGATGGGCGCCAGATCGACGACATCGTACCAGGTGTTGGCGTTCCAGGCGGGGGCGTAGTTATTGATCAGCACGCTGGCAGCGGTGCGCGGACGGCCGCTGGGACGGTCGGAGGGGCCGAAGAAGGTGGGGTTATCCTCGGCATCGCCCCAGATGCGGACGCTGAAGGCGGCGCTGCTGGCGGCGGTGGCATAGACGCGCAGGGTGGCGGCGAGGATGGTGGCATTGCGGGGGACATTGGTCTTGAAGCGCAGGCCGGCCCAACTGCCAGTGAGGCTGGCGGCGTTGCCGATCCAGATGGTGGTGCGGCCGGATTCCCAGGTGGTTCCGTTCTCGTTCTGATCACTGCCGGTGGAGCCGATCTGGGTGACGACGGTCGTCCCGGTCAGGGTCGCCGTTGGCG
>DAOUCY010000148.1:0-3558 GCA_034431625.1 Anaerolineae bacterium
GCAACCGCTATGCCGCGCAGCGTGGTTTGCTGCGCGATGAGCTGTCCGGCTTGTTCAAGTCGATGGGCAGGGATTATATGGCGGGCTTGAAGGAACTCATCATGACGCTCTACGACTGCCCGCCCTATCTCGACTCCAATACCAACAACAAAGGGCTGGTGGTCATCCGCGATGCCGCGCTCTCCATTCTGGGCGCGGCGACCCCGGCGGAGCTGGCGACCGCGCTTTCTTCAGCGGACTGGTTCAATGGCAATCTGGCGCGCTTCGCCCTGCTCACGCCCGAACCGGATTATGTGGAGCGCCCCGCGCCCAAAGAGAGCCAGACACCGATGGACTTAGCGAGTCGCTTAAAGCGGCTACATGAGAAGCTCCCTGAACCACCCCTGCCGGACGCGCTCGGTGAGAAGAAAACGGCGGAAGCCTGGTCGCTCTCGGCAGACATCTGGACCGCCTGCCATGCCTACGAACAGGCGCTGCGCGCCATGACCGCGCCCAGTTCGTCCCTGGATGACCGCCTGCGTGCGGTCTACGGACGTTTGCATGTGCAGGCGATTAAAGTGGCGATCCTGCTGGCAGCGATGGACTGGGCGGATAACGATGGCGGACTGCCCCATCCGAAGGTGACAACCGCCCACTGGTATCGCGCCCAGCAGATTGTCGAAGACTGGCGGGCATCTGCCCACCGCCTGCTGGCAGATTTAGGCGAGAACGAAGAGGGGCGGCTGGAAAATCGTATTCTCAGCTTTTTGCGTGCCTGCGGTGGCGTGGCAACGGTGCGGGACATTTATCGGGCGCTGCGCTCCCCACGCAAACCCGTAATTGAGGCGCTGCGGGCGCTGGAAGAAGACGGCTGCATCGAGCGCGTCGAACTCCCGCCGAAACCCGGTGTGAAGTCAGAAGCCTATCGACTGACTGACGGAGCAGCTGTCGCGGGGTCGTGACAATTGCCGGTAATTGTCAATTGTCAATTGTCACAGCGCGTGTCAATTAGAGAGCCAGAGGAAGAAAACGTGACCGATACACAACACTTGAAAGAACGATGCGACCTGCGCCGCCTGGTCGAACAGGATTTGGGTCCTGCCCCGCTGCGTGGTGGACGGGCTTACCTGTGGAAGTGTCCCTTCCATCAGGAACATAAGGGCTTCAGTCTGGCAGTCTGGGCGAATGGTTATCGCTGCTTTGGGGCGTGCGACACCAGCGGCGATGCTCTGGACTGGTTAACCAACTACCGCCATTTGAGCTTTTCCGAGGCGCTGCGGGTGCTGGGCGAACGGGTAGAAAACAGCGCTCTTGTCGAGCGCAAATGTCTGAAATCGCCTTCCGAGCCGCCGGAATGGGATTGGCAGCACCGGGCAGAACGCATTGTCAGCCAGGCGGAAGAAACGCTCTGGTCGGAAGCAGGTGAACCCGCCTTGAACTACTTAACCGGCAGAGGCTTGACCACGCGCACTATTCGCGCTGCACGGTTGGGGTATGTGCCGGGGGACTTCCGCAGTTGGCGGGTGGTGGAAGGCATGGATGTGCCCTGTGGGATTACCATCCCCTGGTTTGCGGCGGATGCGCTGTGGGCAGTCAAAGTCCGCCGCGCTTATGGCACACCAAAATACCAGCAGATCAAAGGCGGCAACGTCAATGGCTTGTATGGCGCTGACGGGCTGGCAGATCGGGAGGTCGCTTTATTCTGCGAAGGCGAGTTTGACGCACTGCTGGCGCGACAGGAAGCGGGCAATCTGGTCGCACCAGTGACGTTGAGCAGCGCCACCGCGATCCTCAGCTCCCGCTGGTACGCGGAACTCACACACTGTCATACCGTCCTGGTCGCCTATGACCGCGACGCGGCGGGGGAAAAAGGCGCGAACCGTCTGCTTTCGCTCTCGCCACGCTTTCGCCCCGTTCAAGTCCCCCAAGGCAAGGATATCACCGAGTTCTACCTGAAGGGTGGTGACATCTATACCTGGATCAATCAGGGACTGACACCAGAACTAAAGGGGGTATTGGAAAATGAATACCCATAATCAGATGTCTCAGCCCCAGAGCAGTGAGGAAATGGTCAAAAGGCTTCTGGCTGTTGCCGAACTGCTTTCTAAGGGCATCATCACCGATACCGATAATGTCGAAACCGATGCGTCTCGAGAAAAACAAGAAAAAACACAGCACGCAAAATCTGGTGTATCGTCGTGAGAGAAAAGAGTACCCAACTCGTCTTGAGGATCATCTATGCCCCGAAATCGTAATAAAACCAGGTCAACAGCACCGCCGCAACCAGGCTGGGCCGTTTACCTGCGAACAAGCAGTGACGAAAACCAGAAACCCGAATTATCACGAGCGCGACAGCGGTTTGTCATTGAGAAAAACGTGTTAGAGCGTTCGGAGATGGTCGTTTTCGATGAATACATAGATGTGCTGAGTGGGAAAACACCAGAAAGAGCGGCCTATCAGCGTCTGTTAGGGGAGGCCCGTTTGGGTAAGTTCTCGCATGTGGTTGTTGAACGGGCAGACCGTTTTGGACGCAACGATACCGAAGCCCTGCGAGCGATTGATGAACTCCATGAATTTGGGGTCAAGGTTGTTTTTGCCAATCAGCCCGATCTTGACCCAATGGATCCTGATGATCGGGTCATTGTCGCGCTCTCCTTTACATTAGCTCGTCGGGAATCGGCTCTTTTAGGTATACGGGTCAAAGGCGGCATACTGGCAAAGCTTCAACAAGGAGGCTTTGCTAATGGTGCGCCGGATGGCTACATCAATGTAGAAGCCCGCACCACTCAGGATGTGAAGAAACTTCAGGGACGAGTTGCCCATTGGATTGAACTTGATCCTGAACGCGCAATTATCTGGCGAACTGCCTGGGATTTGCTGCTGGAAGATCGTTTGACACTCGACGAAATTGCCGAGGCACTGCACGCGCAAGGATATCGTCACCGTACAGGTCGTCCTTTTGTAGAAGTATCAGCCAGTGGCAAGCGCAAACAAAACATCAGCACACTTTCCAATACATTTCATAACTGGACGTATGCGGGTTGGGTCGTGAGTTTGAAGAACAACATCCCTCCCAAAACCATACGTGGAAATTGGGAACCACTGGTTACGACAGAAGAGTTTGAGCGTGGATTAGAAATCCTTGCACGGCGCACCCAAAATCGTGATGCGCGTCGCAGGCAGGATTATCTGCTCAAAGGGATGATCTTTTACCGTAACAGCGAAGGTAGCTGCCTCGTTCGGCTGACAGGATCAACTTCCAATGCAGGGCGCGCCAATGGGGGTACACCGTATTATCGGGTGGCAAGTGCTGGGGGTGTCAGCTTTCTGTGCCGTGATGTGGATGAACAGATTCCACTCGAACTCATGCGAATTCAGGTTGATCCTGAATTGATTCCATTGATTCGGGCAAGCTATACACATGAGCTTGCTCAGAAGCTGGGGCACCTGAAACCTGATGAAAAGTTGCGGATTGAAGCCGCATTGAAAGCTGTTGACGAAGAAGAAGCGCGGATGGCGCGGTTGTTTGCTTCGGGGAAAATCACGGATACCGTATGGGACAATCTGTGGGCAGAGTGG
>DAOUCY010000149.1:0-231772 GCA_034431625.1 Anaerolineae bacterium
CTTCCAGCACGCCGCCCAGCGCCTCCCGTTGAACCCGCTTCATCTGAAGCTCTTCCTCTTCCGGCAGCGCCTCCCGCTGAACAGCCGCATCCGGCATCCGCATGACCGACTGCGCCACATCATCGGCTTCCTGCTCGTAGACATCATCCGGCGCACCGACGGTCAGCTTGGCCTGGATCAGATCGCCGCTGCGCCGAGTCCGCAGTGCCCCCTGCGCCAGCGCCCGCTGAATCCCCTGGTTGCCAATCGCCCGCTGCCAATCCAGCAGGCTGGCGTCCTGCGGGTCAAAAGCCCCCTGTTCCGGCTGCGGATCGTGCTGGCCGTCATGACGAGTCCGCTCCTGCTCAGGACGGTTCTGTTTTGCGTTCCGGCTGCGTTCGGCTGGCATACTCGCCCTCCTCTACCCTATCCAAACTACGAATCAGTCAGACGGCCCTACCCCGGCCCCGATACCAGCGTGACCTGAATGGTATAGCTCCCGGTCGCGCCGCCAACGCTGCGGGCCACGGCGGTATAAATGCCCGGCGTGACCACGTCAAAGGTGATTTCTGAACTGGTCAGCGGGTTAACAGCAGCATTATCATTCTGCGCCACCAACAGCCCGTTCGGATCAAACAGCAGCAGGTACGTATCAAAGCCGCCGTCCATGCGGATCGTGATCCGGCTGACCACGCCGTTAACCTGGATCGCCCAGCCCTGGCCGTATTCATCGGCCACGCTGCCGGTCGTGCTCACGCCGTAGGCCAGCGCCCCGCCGACTACCCCGACATTCTGCTCGCTGGTTTTATCCGGCAGCGAACACAGATCGCCGCTCAGCGCCAGCTCCAAGCGGCTCACCCACCGTGTTTGCAGCGAGTCCAGCCGCACGAATTGGGCGCTGGCATCCCGCCCGGTCGCCCGGACGACTCGCCCCAATTCCACCCGCGAGACGAACGCGCTCGTCCCCGTAGGAGCGCTGACGACCCGCGCCGAGTTGACGCTGACCGTCGCCACCAGCGGCCCCGGCGCGGGCGCGACACCCTGGCACACCGGAGTCGGTTGAAGCGTCGCGGAATTCGGAATCAACGGCTGCGGGTCGATCCCATCCGGCAAACCATCGCCGTCGCTGTCCGCGATGGTCGGCAGAGTTCCCCGCCGGACTTCCTCCCCGTCGATCAAGCCGTCACCATCGGTATCCGGCAGCTTCGGGTTGGTGTTGTACAGCTTGACTTCGATCCCATCCGGCAGCCCGTCCTGGTCAGTATCGGCTTTGTTCGGATCCGTCCCCAACTGGGCTTCTTCCTGGTTGGTCAGGCCGTCCCCGTCATTGTCATTCGCCTGCTGCGTGCTCGCCCCGATGCTCGTGGCGGTCGCCGCTTGGTTAGCCTGGGCGGTGGCCGTCGCCGCGTCCTGAACCGCTTGGCCCGTCGCCGTACCTACACTGGCGTTGAAGCCGGCCGTCTGTGCGGCGGCCTCGGTCTGGGTGGCGCTGGCTTGCTGTGCATTGAACGTGCTGATGGCGAACAGCGTCACTGCGCAGCAGGCGATCACCGCCAGCGCCAGCACCCCGACCAGCCAAGTCGGGATGACCGGCGACGAAATCAGTTCACCGGCCAGCACCTGCGGCTTGGAGGCTTCCTGGCTGTCATCGATGGCAATCTCGAATGGGTACGTCCGCTGCGCCCCGAACCAATGCCGCCGCGTCGGCCGCACCGTCACCGGGAGCTGTTCATACTGCCCCGGCAGCAGCACCAGTTTGTCTTTCGCCATCCCGAAGGTCAGCGCCTGCTCGCGGTCCCGCCCGACAATCGAATACTCGTCCTGGATGTTGCCCGTGTTGGTCACCCGCAGCGTCGTCAGCGCATGGTTGCGGAGCCGCACTGGCTGCATATCCGCTGTGAAGTTGTAGTAAGGCGCGATCTCCAGCGTGCAGCGCATCCGTACCGCGTCGTTGTTGTGCTGCACCGACGCCCGCAGCCAGAAGACATGCTGCCCGGCCAGACTGGCGCTGCTGCGCGGCGGGAAGAAGCTGATATTGGCCGTGCCCCGTTCGCCCGGCATCAGGTTCATGTCGCCGTTGGTGATCGTGTACCAATCCGCCGGCATGTCCGTGACCTGCAGGATCACGCGGGCGACGTTCTCACTCTGGTTGAGGACTTCAACCACCGCCCCGGCGCGGCTGCCCGCTTCCACCTGCACATTCGTCGGCGTGAACGTCACCGCGATGTCGCCGGAAGACACCTGCGACGACCGGTCGAGCGTCGCCCGCCCCCCCACCGTCACCCCCATCGCCGAAGGCTGTGGCTGCGGCTCATGCCGCACCGTCACCGGGCCAACCGGCTGTGACCGCGGCGCAGCCGTGCTCTCCAGCTTGAGCCAGGTGTAACCGATCCGCACCCGCTGGCCTGGCATCCACACCTGCGGTTGGTTCGCCGCCAACTGCGTCGTCTCGATCCACGTCCCATTCGTCGAACCCAAATCGGTGACGGTGAACCGTCCATCCCGCCCCCGGATGACCCGGACGTGCTGCCGCGACGACTTCGGGTCGTTGATGCGGATGTCGCAGGCCTCATCCCGCCCAATCGTGATCGTATCCCGCGTGATGACCTCGACTCTCGGCCCCTCTTTGGGCGCATAAACCACGATCCGGTCGCCGAAATCGTTTGATCCCATCGGCGGCGGCGCGGTCAGCGACGGCGCGGAGATTGGCCCCGCCTGGCTGATGACGTAGGTCGCCAGGCTGTCTACCTGGTCAGGCGGCGTCAGCGGCCGGGACATCTCCGCCTTGGGCAGGCTGATCAGCGCGTTCTGCAGCGCCTGCGAAAGTTCCCCAGCGCTCTGGAAGCGCTGCTCCGGCTTCTTGGCGATGCACTTCAAGATGATCCTCTCAACGTCCCGCGGGATATCCGGCCGCACGCTGCTCGGCGGAACCGGCTGCTGATTCATGTGCGCTTCAAATGCTTCCCGCAGCGACTTCGGCTCGGCAAACGGCAGCCGCCCCGTTGCCAGCTCGTAGAGCATGATGCCCAGCGAGTAAATATCCGAACGCCCATCCAACTGCACGCCCTTGCACTGCTCCGGCGACATGTAAGCGAACGTCCCCGCTGGCTGCCCGCGCATCGACTGGCTCGTGCTCTCCATCATCTGCGCCAGCCCAAAGTCGGTCAGCACTGCCCGGAACGACGTGTGCCGCCCGCTGCTGGTCATCGGCTTCAGCAAAATGTTCCCCGGCTTGACATCCCGGTGAACCATCCGTTGCTGGTGAGCATAATGCAGCGCGTCGGCCACCTGCCGCGTCAGCTCCAGCGCTTCCGGAAGCTCGATAACCTTGTTCTCCCGCCGCAGCCGCTTGAGATAATCCGCCAGGCTGCCCGCCTGGATCAGCTCCGTCACCAAAAAGAGATTGCGGTCTTTGATGCCAAAGTACATCGGGCGAATAATATTGGGGTGGTCCAGCCGCGCCGCGGCCTGGGCCTCTTGCTGGAAGCGCAGCCGGAAGCGTTCCTGCTCCGCCAAATTCGGATTCATGATCTTGAGGGCTACTTTGAGATTCAGGTTCAGATCAGTCGCCTCGTAGACTGTCCCCATCCCCCCTCGCCCAACAACACGCTCGATCCGGTAATTCTCGATCACCTTACCGAGCATTGGGTCCTGACTCATCACACCACCTCGATTGTGAACGTCGTGAACGCCGGCTTCTGCGATTCGATCAACTGGCGAATCACGTCTTCTGGAATGGTGGGACGGACTTTAGCACGGGACAGCCGCACCGTAAAATGGCAGTTCGCGCTGTCCTCGATAATCTCCGGCTTATCGCCCAAATAAAGCTCCAGCAGTTTCTCCAACCCCGGACGAGTCCCCCGCTTCATGAACAACACCCCGATATTGCGGACAATATCCCGCCGCTGTCCCGTCGAAAGCTGCGGTGGCATCAGGATATCAAACCAGCTCGCCACCCAGTTCAGCCATTCTTCCGGCATCATCTCCGGCGAAAGATACTGGTCGAAGTTGTCGATATACCAGCTTATCGGCGCAAAGATCGACTCGAAGATCAGCAGGAATCGTCCGATGAAATCCCCTCCGGAGTCCTGCCCAAAGAATTCCGGATCGGAATAAATCGCCGGCAGGTATTGCAGCCAGGTGCTCCGGTCGCGCGGGATACCCGGTAGATAGCGAGGGTCATCGCCGTTTTGGGGCACGATCACCGACGACCGCCGCGGCATCTCCGGCAGTTCTGATGGCCGTGGCATATACAAAAGCTGTTCCAGCACATCCTTTGCCAACTGGCGCATCTCGTCCGGGATGCTACCCGATTCGGTCTGCGGCGCTGCCTCTGCACTGATCTCTTCCACGACCAGCACGTGCTTACCCAGGTGAATCGTATCCCCCGGCTGGAGCCGGAACGGAACATGCGGCGTCAGCCGCTCTTCGTTGACCGTCGTGCCGTTCGTGCTGTCCAGGTCCTCGACCAGCAGATCCCCGTTCTGCCAGAACAGCCGGATATGCTGCTTGCTGATCTGCGACTGGCGGATCACCAGATCGTTCGCCGAGCCGCGGCCTACGCTCAGGCCGTTCGGCCCAACGATCACTTCTTCTTGGGGAACCTGCGGCCCTGCCAACCGCAGGACTGCGCGCGCTTCAGCCATGAGCCTTATTCCAGAATGACATTATGCCGGAATGATGCGATCACCTGATCTTCATCCAGCGTCAGCATCTCCACGCTGCTCCCCTGGACGGTTCGCCCCTCTCGGAACGAGACGGGCACGAGCTTGATCGACCGGATCGAATCGACGCCGGGAACGGGCAGCAGCGCCCCCACCACGTCCGAAAGACTCAAATCGCGCCCCAGCGGCCAGCCGCGCCCATCCGGTCCGCCGTACAGCGGGTTCAGGAAGGTGTACAGCTTCTCGCTGACCGCCCGGTGAACTTCCTGTTTGTTCGACAGCCGCACCGGCCGCAGACGGACTTCCACGCTGACCCACTGGTACTCCGGCGCGCCAACTTCCAGCCGCGTGCACAGCAGACGCCGCTCGTCAAAGAACCGGATCAGCCGATCGCGCAGTTCGTCCGATACGGCCAGGCTCTCCGGCGAAATCTGTTCGTTGGATTCGTACACCTTCGGGATGACCAGCAGCCGCACCAGGCCAGGCTGCTTCGGCGACTGGAAGCAGTGCGCCCGCCCCACCATGTCCGGCGCGGCCTCGTTCTCCGCCAGATACTCGAAGTCACCCGGTGTCACCGCCCGCTGCAGCGACCGCAGATACCCCGGCACGCGCAGCTTGATATCTTCCAGCGACTCCGCGTCCAGCCCGCCCACAGCCTGTTCCAGGTTGAGCACGCGCTGGATATACGGCAGCCCGCTCTTGTTCACGTTCAGCGTCATCGGCATGACGTTGCCCGCCTGCCCGCCCCCATAGCGGTAGGCCGTCATCGTAATCATTGCGTCCTTCGGTGGAATCGCCCCGTAGCACTTAATCTGCCCATCCCGCTGGCGCAGCGCCGGCCCAAACCGGACTTCGCCTGTCAGCCCGTCAATCATGTAATGCAGGTCGTTTTCGCCGGAGTTCGAGAAGTTGTCCACTTCCGTCCAGCGCTGCACCTGGTGAACATCCCCCACCCTCGACCGCACCACCACGTATTCCTGGTCTTTGTCACGCCCCACCACCGGCGAATGCCGCACATAAAAGCGCTGCCCCGGCGTCCCGTCCGAACGCCCCAGCAGTTCATCCTCCACCGTAGCGACGTTCGTCGCCGGAACCGTGCAGCCCCAACTGGCGACTTCGAGTTTGCGGATGCGCGGGCTTTCATTGAATCCCGGCACGCCCGGCTCTTGGATCACCCGGCAGCGCACCCAGTATGCTTCGATCCCATCCCGCGTATCTTTCCGCAGCGCCGGCAGATGCACCCGCACCAACCCGGTCTGGTTCAGCCCGGCCGTCTCGTCAATATCGACCAGCGCCTCCGACCAAGTGCGGTCCAGTTCCTGCCCGATGGCCTCCCACACATACGGCGGCTTTGTCGGGAAGACCCCCGCGCCTCTGGCGTGGCTCACATCCAGTTCGATCCCCAACAGATGATGGCTCAGGTCATTATCGAATCCCAGATAGAAGGCATCGTCCACCTGCGGCTTGTCGTTCGCCGCATCCGAGCCGGAAAACGCCAAAAACCCGTTGAAGCCCACCCGTAGCTGCGAAAGGTTCTGCTGCTTGAAGTTGCGTCCGGTACGTTCGCTCCCCCGGCTCGTCATCACGCTGATCAGCTTCGGCACGCGGATCGTAAAAGGCACATCCGTGCTGAACACGACAGCCGCCGAGGTTTCTGTGCGCGTCGTGGCGACTTCCGTGAAGGCCGGTATGGTGATGTCCGCCGGCTGCGGAGCCGTCAGCCAGAAGGTCACCGGAACCCGCGCCGCCGCCGGCTCTTGCAGCCGCATCCCGATCAGTTCCATGAACTTCACGTAATGCTTGTCTGGCACGCGGTTCAACCGGTACAGCAGGATGTCGGTCATCCACGCGAACAATTCCATCAGCGTGATGCCGGGATCGCTCAGGTTGTGATCCGTCCACTCCGGGCAGTACAGCGCAATGCGCTGCCGTGCTTCCTGGAACAGATCATCAAAACTGCGGTCATCCAGGCGGGGAGATTCCAGAGGCATGACGTCATCCTCGCAGGTTAAGCTGGGCTGAGGTAGAACGGAAAGACAAGGCTCCGCAGATCATGCGTCCCTTTGATCCGGTAGCGCATTTCGATGATCAGCGCGCCAACCGGATCGCCCTTGTCGTCTTCCAGTTGGGCCGGCTCGGCCACAATCTGCTCAAGCTGGATGCGTGGTTCCCACCGCCCCAGCGCTTCGGCAATGTACCGTTCCGCCACCGCCGCCGTTGCCGAATTGGCCGGCCAGAACAGGATTTCATGGATGCGGCAGCCGAATTCCGGCCGCATCACCCGCTCGCCGGGAGCCGTATTCAAGATGATGTGGATCGCCTGCCGGATTTCCGCGTCCTCGTCCACCATCTCGACGCGGCCCCGGTCGCCGATGCGCGGCGGGAAGGCCCACCCTTGTCCGATGATTTCTTTCATCCCCCCGCTGCTCCTAATTGATGTTCACCATCGCGCCCTTGAGCGTGAGCTGCCCAGTGGCCTCGACGTTGATATTGCCGTTCGCCTTCATCGTGATATTCCCTCGCGCCTCGATCTCGATGTTCGACTCCACCGCAATCGTCAGCTTCTTGCTGGTCGCATCCAGCTTGATGTGCGTCCCCTGCGCGGCGTCGATGATCTCGATGAACTGGCTCCCGTCCTTGTCCGAAAAGCGGATAATGTGCCCGGCTCGCGTCTTGAGCGTCCGGAGCTGCACCCGGCCGCCGCTCACCGCCTGTCTCACCATCTCCGGCGGCGTATCCTCGCCGTTCCACAAACTGCCAAGCACATACGGCCGGTTGAAATCGCCGTGCTCGAAGGCCACCATCACCTCGTCGTTGACCTCCGGTAGCCAGAACAAACCCCGCTCTTTGCCGGCCCCCACGGCCACCACCCGCGCCCAGTCGCTCTCCAGGCTGGTATCCATCCACGGGAACTTGAGCTTGACCCGCCCCATGTTCTGCGGGTCTTCATTATTCGTCACCACCGCCGGGACGACCCCGCCCCACGTGGCGCTGCCATCGTCGGTGATGTTCCCGCCCGTGAGCAAATCGGCCATCAGCGTCGGCCGCACCCCTTCAACGCGAAAATGCGTCTGGTATATCCCCCTAGCAGTATAGATGTGCACCGCCGAGGTCATCATGTAGACGCCGCTGAATTTTTGCCCCAATCCGCTCAGCTTGACCTTGCGTCCGGCATACAGCCGCGGGTTGCCCAGTGCCACGCCCTCGGCTTCCACGAACCCCGCGTTCACTTCATCCAATATTGCCTGTGCCACCCGGTCAGCCTCTGACTGCGATGATACCGGCCGCCGCACCACCATCTGTCGCGCCGTCGAAAAAGCCCGCGACGCCACCTGTCCCCCCTGCCCACCGACATTGATCTCCGGAGCCGTATTGGTGCTGCTCGCCTTGCCAATGATCTCCCGCTTGGTGCGCGGATCCCACCCCTTCACGATGATCTCGTCCACCTGCCCGACCACCGTCAGCTTGGGCGTAAAGCTCCGCAGCGTGCTCCCCCAATCCAGCTCAATCGGCTGGTCCGCCCCCGTGCGCGGCGGGCGGAAGTGTAGCGTATCCTGGTCGACGAAACACTCGTACCCCAGCCGGTCGGCCCGCTCTTGCAGGAACGCCAGATCAGTCTGGTTGTGCTGGAAGACATGCTCGTACACCTCTGACGTGATGTCCACGTCGGCGCTCAGCCCCGCCTCCCGTGCAATCTGCGTCACGATGTCGCCTTCCGTCACCTGCACGAACACCCGCGATTTCGTCCCCCGGTTGAGCCGGTGCGTCTTGTCGTACCCCCGCACCACCAGCTTAACCGTCTGGTTATCGCTGAAGCGCGGCTCAATCGCCGTCACTTCGCCTTCCATCACCCGCTGCTGCTCGCGCTCTTCCATCGACATCTCGATCAGCACCGTCGCCCCCAACTGGAACAACCCCTGATCCATCCACCGGAGTTCGTCATCGTGAAACGTCAGAATGAACATGTCCGGCAGGTATAGGCTGGTATCAACCTCGACCTCTTCCAGCACGTCCATCAATTCGTGCGGAATCTGGCTGCCGTTGACTTTGATCGAAATCTGATCCAGGCGGACTTCTTCAGGCATGGTGCGCTCCCGTGTGCCATCTCATGACCGGATGGTCTGTCCCGGCTTGAGTTTCATGGGATTGTCGATGTTGTTCTTCTCCGCGATCTGCCGCTGGCTGGATGGATCGCCGCTTTCCTTCGCTGCGATGTTGTCGATCCGGTCGCCCGCAATTGCCGTCGTCGCCTTCTCGGACTGTCCGCTTGCCGCGCCTCCGGCTCCGGTCAGCTTCTGCTGGTCCCGGTAATCATTCACGTCCACGAACTGCTCCAGCGTAATATCCACCTGGCAGCGCACCGGCGTGCCATCCGGCAGGAACAGCGTAAATTTCTGGTTCAGGTTGGTGATGTATGCTCGGAAGAACAGCTTCCCCCACTCAAAGGCCACTTCCGGCGGGCTGCTTTTGCCGCTGCGCGCGTTCTTAGTCGATTCCGCCACCATCATCATGTTCCACAGCGGATCGGTCAGATCGCGCACGTCAGCCCGCTCCGGCAGTGTATCGAAGTGCAGCGTCAGCTTGAGCACTTGCGAACCGCCCTGCTTGAAGACCACCTTCGGGACGTTCTTTCCCTTGACAGGCTTCTTCTCGAACGAGTTGCTTTTAGTGAGCGTGTACTCGAACGGATTGAACATGCACTTGACGACGATTGTCGGGTTATCCGGCGGGCTGACGATCCGGGCTGGAACCAGCCCGCCGCGCGTCTTGTCTAGAGCCATCGTTCACCTCCGCCGGGCTTACAGCCGGCCGGATTTGCGTTCTTGTTCGATCCGCAGCCGGTCGCGCAGGATCGTGTAGACATCCCGCGCCAGCTTGTCGATATCCACATCCTCACCGCCGCCTTCCCGCTGCTGCTGGCCGCCCTCCCCACCTTCCTCCGGCGCGGATTCACCAGCCCCTTGCGTGTGGGCAGCAGCCCCATCCAGCGGCACAGCGCTGGTATCCTGCCCTTCGGATTCGGGCAGCTCACCGATCTCGGAGGGACTGTTCGTTTCCGCAGCCCCCTGGAACACCTCGCCGCCAACCACAGGTGTCTCCGGCGGCAGCCCCAACAGCGCCATCAGGTCTTCCTGTTCGGTGCTGCCGCTCTGCTCAACGGCTTCCTCACCCGTCCGTCGCCCTCGCAGCCGCGCCATCGCCTCCGCGTCCGAACTCCCGCTCGGCGGCACTTCCTCACCCGTCCGCCGTCCCCGCAGCCGCGCCATCACGTCTTCATCATCCTCTGCCGTATCAGACTGCCGCTGAATCGATCTCGAAACGCGCGGCCCTTCCTGGCGCGAAACCGGCGGCGCTTCCGACACAGAACGGCGCGGCGGCTCCGCTTCAATCAATCCCTGCGACAGCAGCGCCTCGTACAAATCCACCTCGTGAACCTCGACCCCACCTGCCTCATCCACATCTTCCGCTGAGTCCGGTTCGACCGGCTCCGGCGTGGGACGCGCCGACGGCATCTCCGCGCGCCGCATTTCCGAGTGTCTCGGCTCTCCCTGCGGCGGTACTGGACGTGGCGGCGGCGTCATCGGAACGATCAGGTCCGTATCCGCGTCCATATCGGCTTCTTCAAAGTAGCGTAGTGGTGACGCGGGTCGTTCTGCCGGCGCGTCATAATACGGCGCTCCCGCGCTGACGGGCGGCTCCTGCGGGCTGGACGACGGTGAGGCGGGCTGCCGCCGTACCGCGGATGGCCGCTCTCCCGGTGTCTCCTCGGAGATTGCCTCCGGGTGCGGTCGAGCCGGACGGGGTGGCTGTGGAGCTTCTTCCCTCCGTTCCGCCTGACGGTCGATCCGGCGGCGCAGCGGCTCAGCCGGGTCAGGCTGTGGCGGCACGGGCTGGCGTCTCACGTTCACATCGCCTGGCTGGGCGGCTGGTCTGCCGCTCGGCAGCTCAATGTCTTCCGCCGGCGGCGTCCAGGTTGGCTCTGCCGGGAATACCTCCCCAGTTTCCGAGATGCTCACCGGCCCCGCGGCCATCTGCCGCGCCCGACCGCGTTCGTCCGGCGCATCCGCTTCCGCCGGTTGGCGCCGAATCGGCGGTTTGGTACTGGCTGGCTCGCGCGGCGGCTGCCGCCTGATCTGCGGCGCATCGCTCCGGACTGCCGGCTGCTGAGTCGCTGGCGCATCCGGCGTCCACCGCTCTGGCTGTTCCGGCACAGCGGACTCGTCCGGCGTCCATTCGGTTTGCAGGAATGCTTCAGGCTCGCCTGGCGTTTCCTCCGGCGCTGGCGGGGGTTCGCTGGGAGCTTGGCCGGCATCGCTGCCGCGCCCACCCAGCAGTTCCTGAATCACCGATTCGCGCGAGCGCCGCGGCCGCGGCAGGTCGGAGAGCACTGCCGGAGGCGTTGTTCGCCCGCCCGCATCCTCGGCAGGCTGGCGCGAAACTCGCCGTGTTCCCGGCCCACCCGTCGGCCGCCGCGCCGGTTCCTCGGCGGCGCGCGGCGCTTCTTCTGCCCGCTGTTCCCGGTGCGCTTGCAGAATCGCCGCTAGGTCTGGCGGCGTCCGCTGTGGCAGATTATCTCCCCCCTCGGAGCCGGCGCCATACTCGCCATATTCCGCTTCGTCGTCTTCCGGGAAGCGCTGGACTTCTCCCTCCAGCCCGTCCACAGCCGGACCTTCACCCTCCGGCCAGTGCAATTCCTGCTCAGAAGCGTCCAGCCAGTTCGGTTCCACCTCGGCCTGCTCAACGGGCAAATCCTGAGCATACCGCCGCAGCCGCCCCAGCCCGAACTGGCGCAGCTTCATGCCCAGCGTCTGGAAGGGTTTTAAGCGCAGCATAGATCAGTGACCTTCCCTAGCCTTATCAATATCGAATCCGTGATAGGCCAGTTCGACTTCTTCAATCGCCAGTGCAGCCTGGTCGGATTTCAACGTCGGCCCTTTCCATTTGACCGGGTAGGCATTATAGAAGTTCCAGGTCGTAACGGTCCTCAACTGCGAGTCGAACATGATGATCGAAACATCGCGCTGGATTTCTTTCAGATCGCCGCGCGCCACCTGTTCGTACCATTTCAGGAGTTCGCTGCCTTTCGTCAGCCCGCGCCGCAGTGTGATCGACCCCGATTTCACCCGCACCGGCAGCTTGTGGCTGTACTCGTTCTGCCCGCCTTCTTTCAGTTCAAAGGTCTCCACTTCCAATGCCGGCAGCGTGCATTCCGTGAACGCCGCCACATTCACCCCTTTGATCGACACCGCAAAACGAAACCCAGCATGGATTTCAATCGGCTTCCCGGTCTCGGCCATCGCTCATGACCTCCTGCCGCCTGGACGGCGCTCGTTCTGGCGGCGCATCTCCTCGCGCCAAAGCTGCCACACCCGCTCGGCCACCTTGCGGGCCAATTCCTGAGGGTCTCGGGGTCTGCTGCTGCCGCCTTCTTCCGGCCTGGATGCCGGGGCGGGGGCTGCATTCGGAGCGGCTTCTGGCACGCTGCACTCCTCTTACGTCGCCTTCGGCCTGCGGGATGGACGGCTGCGTCGGGCATTGATCGCGTTCACCTGCTCGACCCAACGCGCCCGCTCGGTGTGGGTCAGGGAGAGAATTTCATGGTAACTCCAACCCAATCCCACAGCAATGAAGGCTACCTCCTCGTGCAGGCGGTCGAGGGGGTAGCTTACGATTCCCCCAACAGCGGCACATCCACCTCGTGTTCATGGCCGCAGTTCGGGCAGGTCACCTTCACCTTCTGCCCGTCCACATCGTTGATGCGCCGGTAGAAGTCTTGCAGGTAATTCAGATCGGCGGCGAAGAGATGCTCGATCACCGCCGGCGTCACTTTCGGCAGCGTTCCCAACCGCGTGATGACCTGCGCCAGCAGCAGCACCACCAGATACGCCTCATTGTTCCGTACCCGGGGGTCCCGCAGTGGCGTGATCTCGTCCAGCGCCGTCGCCAGCCGCATCATCCCCTGCCGGTGTACCGTACCCTCGTCATCCACGTACCCCTTGGGGAGGACAAACTCAAATTCCGTCTGGAGCGTCATGCTTGCGGTCTCCTCCCTGGAAAACCACTGCTTCGGAACGCGCCCTTGCGCATCCCCTACCCTGCCTCGTTAGGGACGGCCTCCTGGCCTCCACCTTCCCTAACCCCTAAATTTGTTGGCCCCCACCCCCTGGCGAGGGCCAATGCCGCGCTCGTTACTTGACGCGCTTCAGCCCTTCGTGGCAAATCACCAACTCTTCGACCCCGAACGCATTCGAATCCGACTGAAGCTGCGGCCCCGTCACCTTCACCGGCCAGGCCCGCTCAAAGTCCCACCGGGCGACTTCCTGCAAATTCTGGTCGAACATCTTGATCGACCCGTTGTGCCGCGCCCCTTCCATATCGCCGTCTTCAACCTTCTTGCGCCAGTCCCAGATGTCCATCGCGTCGGTGATGCCCCGCTTCAGCGTGATGTCCTGCCATTTCAGCCGGCCCGGAATCTTCTGGATGATCTCGCGCCCCTTCTCGTCGATCACCTTATGCTCGATGACCTCGTGTTCGGAACCCAGCCCGGAGCATTCCGTGAAGTACCCCTTCACCACCCCCTGGATTTCGACCCCGTAGTGAAAACCAACTAACGGATCTGTTTTACGTGCAGGCATGGCCTCTCACTCCCTGTCTTCCATCCAATACGATCTGGATTGCGAACTTATTCACCAGCATCCGGGCCGGCCCACTGGCTGACGCGGAAGATCACGAATTCCGCCGGCTTCACCGGGCACAGCCCCACTTCGATGATGAGCTGCCCCACATCGCGCACTTCCGGCGGGTTGGTCTCGGCATCGCACTTGACGTAGAACGCCCGCTCCGGTGTGTCCCCGAACAGCGCCCCGCTCCGCCATACCAGCTTCAGGAACGCTGTCACATCCCGGCGCACCCGCGCCCACAGATCAGGATCGTTCGGCTCGAACACCACCCACTGCGTCCCACGCTCGATGCTGTCCTCCACCATATTGAACAAACGCCGCACATTGATGTACCGCCACGACGCATTGCTCGATAGCGTCCGTGCCCCCCACACGCGGATCCCCCGCCCGGGGAACGCCCGGATGCAGTTCACCCCAATCGGATTCAGCGCGTCCTGCTCCCCTTTCGTGATCTGCACTTCCAGCCCCGTGCACGACCGGATCACTTCGTTCGCCGGCGCTTTATGCACCCCCCGCTCGCTGTCGTTCCGCGCATAAATCCCCGCAATGTGCCCACTCGGTGGAACCAGGCGCGAAACCGCCTTGCCGCCGACCATGTTCGGCACTTCGATCCACGGATAGTACAGCGCGGCGCGGGTTGTGTCGTAGTTCGCCTGCAAACGCCAGTTCTTCACGTCCTCCGGCATCATGCCCGGCGGCGCATCCAAAATGGCGAAGCAGTATTTCACCATCTCGCAGTGGTCGATGATCGTCTGCTGGACGCTCTGGACGCCTTTCAGGTCCATCTCGCCCGCTTTGTAGCTCGCCATCAGGTCAGGAACCGCGATCATCGTGATGTCGTCGTACTGCTGCAATCCGTCCACGCCCGTCCGGTTCGCAACGCTGCCCTTGTAATCCGCCAAGCCGACCGTCTTCGAGGCGCTGTCCGTGCTCGTGGCGGTGGCTCCCCCCGTCAGGTTGAATTCGCCCGCCGCCGGAGCCAGCTTCGCCTTCCCCGTCACCTTCACCGTCACCGTCTGCGACTGCGCATTCACCACCGTCGCCACGTTCCGCTCACCTTTGTCCGTGGTCAGGTTGTCGTATTTCTCCTGCTTGCCCCCCACGTTGATGATCAGCGTGAAGGTGTTCTCGGCCGTATTCTCCGGCTGCACCGTCACCCCGATGCGGCTGCCTGCTGGCCCGCTCAGCTTAGAGGTCACCTCCAGCAGCGGCACATTCGGGTCATCCGCCGACGGGATGGTGACTTTGGCCGGGCCGCTCGCCGCCGGCGCATCGTCCACCGTGCCCACCGTCTTGATGCTCACCACGTAGCACCGCCCGCCGCCGTTGGCAAAATAGCCGTACACCGCGTCCGGCAGGTACGCCCCTTCATGAAAGCCGCCAAACTTCTGAACGTACTGCGACCAGTTCGTGACCGCCTGCGGCCGGCCCACCAATTCCTGCTCGCGCGCCAGCAGTTTGCCGTTGTTCTTCTCCAACTGCCGTTCACGCGGCAGATCGGAGGCCAGTTCCGTGTATCCGATGAAAGCCGCCACTGCCGTGCCCACCGCCTCGATGGGCTTCGTGCCGCGGTCGACTTCCTCCATATACACGCCGGGTGAGAGATAAGATGGGGACATTCCTGATGCTCCTTTGATCTAACCAGTCCGTATCACGCGAACAGGTTCTCACGGCTGAGCGTCCGGCGTGCCTCTCCGTTTGGAGGGAAGCCGGATGCGGAAAGTTTCGGGGACATCGATCTGCTCGTCTTCCGGTGACTCGGCCTGCCCCACCGTAATGAGGCTCTCCAGCACCAGCGGCGCTTCCAGCACCACTTCCGGCTCCAGCGCCAGCGTCACCGACAAAAAGAACCCAGGCCGCATATCGTTGTTCAGCACGCTCCACAGGTCCGTCATTGTCACCCCGTGGTCGTGTTCTTGCGCGACCTGAAAGGGAATTTCATAAGGTTGGTTTCGCAAACTGCCTTCGCACTCCGCCGGGTCGAGCCGCTGCATTGTCGAAAGCGCCGCCAGCGCCCGCCACAGCAGTTGGTGTTCGTCCTCTACCTTGCGCGTCCACGCTGTCACCAAATAGCTCAGGTCGAAGCGCATCGGCGCGAGCTGCGTCCGCGCCCGCTTGGTTTGGTGGTCGCGGTCTACCGTCATTTCTAGGCTGCGTAGCCGCGCATTTTCGCGCATGTCGAACATCCAGCAGTTGATCGTCGGCCGGCTGAGCGTCGCCGACCACTGCCCCGTCGGCTGGTCGAACGCGATATCGATCTCGTTCCGGTTCAGCCGCCCCTTTTCATACAGGATTTTCTGCAGCGTCTTGTCCAGGTCGTGGATCATGCCCTATCCTTAACGAGTGTTCTCACCCTACGACCAATGATCGTCCAGCAAACGCCCAATCTTTTGGTGTTCCCGCCGCACCGCATGGCGCACGTGGTTCATCGTGATGACCCCGCCGTCCGCCGCCGCCAGGAACGCCGCTGCCAGTGCTGCATTCCGGATGTTCCCCCCAGCCAGCCGGTAGCGTTCCGCCAGATCGTCCAAATTCACGTCGCGCCCCACCGGCGCATCCGCCGGAAAGTGCGCCGCCCACAGCTTGCGCCGGTACTCCGGCTCCGGGAACGGAAAGTCGATCAGAAAATCCAGCCGCCGTGTGAACGCTTCATCCAAGTTCTGCCGCAGATTCGTCGCCAGGATCGCGATCCCGTCATACCGCTCGATCTGCTGAAGCAGATACGCAATCTCGATATTGGCGTACCGGTCATGCGAGTCCTTCACTTCTGACCGCTTGCCGAACAGCGCGTCCGCTTCATCGAAGAACAGTACCGCGCTGGTGCGCTCCGCCGCGTCGAACAACGCCCGCAGATTCTTCTCCGTCTCCCCGATATATTTGCTCACCACCGACGACAGGTCGATCTTGTACAGCAGCAGCCCCAAATCGTTGGCGATGACCTCTGCAGCCATCGTCTTGCCGGTCCCGCTGTCCCCCGCAAACAACGCGCTGATCCCCCGCGTCGGCGCAATCTTGCGCCCGTAGCCCCACTGCTCCCGGACGACATGCCCGTACCGCGCGCGCGCGCACAGCTCCCGGAGCTGCTCCAGCCGGTCCTCCGGCAGGATCAAATCCTCCCAGACGTAGCGCGGCTCGATCCGCTGGGCCAGCTTGCCCAGATGCAGCCCCGTTTGCGCCTGCGCCCCCGCATATAGGTCGTTCAGCCGCGCCGTGTCGCCCCGCGTCGCCGCGTAATCCAGTGCCGCCTGCACCGACCGCCGGATAGCCCCCGCTCCCAACCGGAACTTCCCGGCCAGTTCGGCGATGTCGCCCGCTTCGGCTGCAATCCCTTCCGTCTGGAGTGCTTCTACCCACAGCCGCAGTTGTTCGTTGTAAGGCGGCGTATTTAGCTTGATCCGCAGCAGCCGCCGCGTCCGGTCGGCGTCCTCCGGTTCCCAGCTTTCTGTCCCCGCCAGGAACACCATCCGCGGATACGCCCGGATCGTCTGCCATACCTCCGCTGGCGCGCGCCGCTCGTCATCTAGGATCGCTTCCCACCCCTCCACCAGCACGGCCGCCTCGTTCAGATAGCCCTCCCGCAGCGCCAGCCGCCACAGCAGATCGAACGGCAGTGCCAGCGTCTTCAACACCTGCAGGTCGATCCGCACCAGCGGTACCCCCTGCTCCACGCTGAACCGCATTGCCGTTTCCCGCTGTTCGACCACATCATGCCCTTGCAAGTAGACCAGCGGCGCTGGATTCGATTCCGCCTGCCCCGCCCGCTCGTGGCCTGGCGCAGTCAGCCGCTCCACCGCCTGACTCACCCGCGCGTCCGGCGTGGTGTCTCCCAGCAGATGCGCCACGACCCGCAGATCGACCTTGACCGCATGCGCCAGGAAGATCGGTTCGCGCATGTGCGCATCCGCCGCACATTCGATCAGGTGGTGCGCCCGCAGCGGCGCATTCGGCAGCAGCCGCTCCCAGATGGCGAACCGCCGTTCGGCGTCCTGCCCCAGCAGATTCATCACCAGATTGACGGTCGCCCGCCGCTGTGTCACGTCATCTTGCAGATACGCGAACAGCCGCTCGTAGCGCCGGTCGAGTTCCGCCGCCAGCGCGACCAGCAGAATCGCCCGGTCGTCTTCATTCAGTTCAAAGGTGTGGAGAAGTCGTTCAAAACGGTTGTGGCGGGGAGATTTGCGCGGGGGGCGTCCAGCTTCGCTCGTCCCCCACCCTTCCAGCGGGGTCGTGCTCAGCAGGTCGTCAATTTCCTGCTCGGTGATCACCAGCCCGCGCAGCGCGTCGGTTGGCTGGCCGCCAGTTTGCCGGGCGCGTTCGACCGCGCTTCGGATGGCGCTCTCCACCGGGATCAGCAGGCGTTGAAGCTGTCGCAGACTGTCGCCGTTCACCCCAACTCCCCATGTGTGACTCAGACAGGATTGGACAGACTACCTCACAGTATACGACTAAATTGTAAAGCTTGTCAACTTTGATGATTTTGCACACTTGTAAAGAATTGTATAGATTGACACTGCTTACAATTCCTGCTATGCTGGAAGCTAACGTGTCCACGGAATCTTCGCTGCATTCACTGGCCTGGCGCGATGCGTCCCGCCCTGTCCACGCAGGAGTTCCGAGTTTCTAGAGGAGTATCACATCAATGGGATCGAAAGAAGCGGCCAGTGCCCGCATCGCTGTCACCCGGCGCACACATCAACGCCTCCGTGATATTGCCCACGGCCTCGGCGTCAGCCAGGATGAAACCATCAACATTCTGCTGGACTTGCTCATCAAGCCTGGCGACGATGAACTGCTCTTCGGGCGCAAACTGCGCAAGAAGCTCCACCGCAAAGCCCAGGAAACCGCCGAAGCGGCCCGCGCAGTTGCCGAAGTAGATGCTGTCCGACCGGCTGTCGAAGTAGACGCTGCTCGCGCCGGCTAAATCCCTCTCCACCAACGGGGCGCAGTCACCGCTGCGCCCCATTCCCCACCAACCCCGTAGTCACAGCCTTCTGGCTGGCCGCTGCCGCCATTTCATGGCCGAGCATCCTTTGCACCTGTGCGAAGCCTCCCCTCCCAGGGAATTGCGGTGGAATTTTTCTTTTCTTCGCGTCTTTTGCGGCTTTGCGGCTCAAATTATTATTTTATTAAAATTTATGTCAAAGAGTAGACAAAATGTCACCCTAAACGTCCCATTTTGTGCTATCGTAGGCATACGAATACAAAACTCCCCCTCAGCCATTGCAATGGAGAGGCACCCGGGGGTGAGGTTCTCCCAGTGAGCGCAGCGAACGTTCGGTAGAAGGGCCAGGGGGTGAGAGCGCTAGATTCTCATATTCTCACATTCTCATTCTTATCATTCTTATCATTTTTCGCATAAACGATCGCATTCTTCCATCAACGAGCAAACATTAAATTCGCGAAGGACTGTCAGCGAAAGCCAACGATCAGCTATGAACTTCGACTTCTCGCCCAGGCAATCGTCTCGGCCATCCCGTCCTCAATCCGCACTTGGGGAACCCACCCCAGCGCTTCCCGCGCGCGGGAGATATCCGCCGCCGAAAGCCGCATGTCCCCGGCGTGTGCGGGCTTGTAGACCACCGGGTAGCTGTCCCGCGTCTGGCCGAACGCCCGCAGCACGATGTCCGCCAGCGTGTTCACCCGCGTCGGCACACCCGTCCCCAGGTTGAACACCTGCCCCATCGCTGCCGGATGATCCAGCGCCGTGATCCACGCCCGGGTCACGTCCGAAACGTGGACGAAATCCCGCGCCTGCTCCCCGTCCGAGTAAATCGTGATCGGCTCACCGCGCAGCGCGTTCCCGACGAAGATCGCGAAGACTCCCTGGTAAGCGTTAGTTAGGCTCTGTCGCGGCCCATAGACGTTGAACATCCGGAAGGAGGTCACTTGGAAATCGAACCCCAGATCAGGCCGCAACGCCGTCGCGTGGACGTAGCGTTCCGCAGCCAGCTTGGTGATGGCATAGTACGAGATCGGATCGGGTGGCGCAGTCTCCGGCGTCGGCGTGACCGGCTGGCTTCCATAGATGGTCATCGAACTGGCGAACAGCAGCCGTGGAACGCGGTGCCGCAGACACGCTTCCAGCACCCGGATCGTGCCCAGCGTGTTCACTTCCAGGTCGCCCGCTGGATCGGCGAACGACACCCGGATCGAAGCCTGTCCCGCGACATGCAACACAGCATCAATCCCGCGCGCGAAGACGGCATCCAGCGCCGCCGCGTCCCGCACATCGCCCCGCACAAATTCGGCCCCCGCCGGCAGATTGGCGCGGTCTCCCGTCGCCTCGTTGTCGAGCGCGACCACCTCGAATCCCGCCGTCAGCAAACCCTCCGCCAAATGGCTGCCGATGAACCCTGCCCCCCCGGTAATCAATACCCGCCGCGCCATCTCTGTATTTCCCTAACCTCTGACCCGCACCAAGCCGCGCAGCAGCGAATCCAGCTTATCCGCGCCTTCCAGCAGCGTCTCCCCCAGGAAGACTCCGCTCATCTGCTTGCGCCACTGCGGCGCATCGTTGAAAATCTGCCCACCGTAGCCCACAATCGGCCGCCCAGACTCGGCGGCTTCCGGCCACAGGTCGCGCCACGCGGTCAAACTCCGCGCCCCCTCTTCCATCATGGCGACGAAAACCAGCGCAGGGGCCTTGAGCTTCCGGGCCAGATCGATCACGTCTTGCAGCGGCACATTCTGCCCCAGATACGCCACCGGCCAGCGTTTCCGGCGCAGCAGCACCCCCATGATGAGCAGGCTGCCTTCGTGCCATTCTTCTGGTGCACACGCCAGGATGACAGGGGGAATACCATCGTAAGGCGTCGGCGCGTTCATCATCCACATCAGCAGATGATGCCGCAGGAAGTGCGTCGCCAGATGTTCACTCGCCACGCTGATCTTGCTGTCCAGCCAGGCAGTGCCAATGTCCCGCAGCGTTGGCGAAACCACATAGGCGATCAGTTCCTCCAGCGGGTACAGCGACAGCACCTCGCCCAGGAGCTGGTCCGAAGCAGCCAGATCGCCCGCCAGCAGCAGCTCGGTCAGCCGCTCCTGGAAGGCCGGCAGCGAACCGTCCATCGGCCGCGCTTTCACCACCGGAACCGGGAAAATGTCCTCCGTGCGGCCCTTCTGTTCCAAGTGCTGCAAGGCACGGATGGCCTGCCCAGTCTGCATGCCCTCATCCACGCGCGATTTTACCCAGCGCAGTCGCAGCACTTCTTTTTCCGAACACAGGCGGTGGCCACCCGATGTTCGCACCGAGTGCGGGAAGCCATACCGCCGCTCCCAAACGCGCAGCGTCGCAACTGGAATTCCCGTCATCCGCGAGACAATCCCGATGTTGTAGAGCGGCTCGTCGCTGACGCCTTCCAGGTGAAGCTCATCCATCATAGCACTCACTAACTCTACAATAACTATTCAAAATCCAGTCAATAGCTCGTCAATTTCCCATCATAGCACACCTGTGGTCTGCCAGCAAAGTGTCCCTTTCGGTTTACGGCATACTCTCCATAGGGGGCACAGCTTTTCTAAATCTGGAACCGCACCCGCTCGCCAGCACGGAAAACCAGCGGCAGCACCGTAGGCACCAGGCTGCCCTGGGGGTAGATGTAGAGGTTCAGCTCGCCGCCCGCCTGCGCCCGGTATTCTCCCCGGATGTGCGCCCCGTCCACTTCGAGCCGCAGCAGCGACATATCCAGCACAAAGCGGCGGCGCGGAACAGCAGGCCGGATGACCAGTCCATCCCCTCCTGGCGCGGGTTCAATTCCACAGGTGCGGATCAGCCCAAGCAGCGCCATCGCGTCCGGGTTGGCGTTCATCACCGGGAAGTCGGTCATCGGCGTGAGCGGCGTGCTCCAGGTTCCGCCAGGATGCTCAGCATTCAGCCCGTTAATCCCATCCGGCGCCGACCAGATGCCGAACCAGATGGCCGGGTACTGCTGGGCGTGGACGGCGAACGTGTGCCGGTTGAGCGACCGCCACGCCAATTCCCGCCGACCTGTCCGGGCATAAGCCCAGGTCAGCAGTTGGGAGATCGCCGGCCAGGTCATCCCGCCGGGGACTAAGCTGGCTCCAATCGGCGATGGGCCGTCCAGCGCGGCTTCGATGCGCTCAATCAGCGCGGCTTCATGGCCGCCGTCCTTGGCCGCGCCGCTCAGCAGCGCCCAAACCTGCGCCTCCAGCGTGAAGCCGTCGATGGGCACAGGCTGGTTGGTCATACCCCGCAGGATCGCCCGGTTGTACCAGCCCTTCTCGTTCCACTGCGCCTGAACAGCCTGCTCCAACCGCTTCAGCCGCCCATCTTCGATCTCCCGCGTCACGTCCGGCGCGAAGTCGCGCAGCAGGTTGGCAAGCAGCGGCAACACGTACAGCGCCATCTGTGTATTCGGCACAGATTCACCGTGCTGCTTGGAATTGAGGTAAGCCGCACCCAGCAGCCCATCCTTCAGCGCCGTCTCCAGCACAATCGAGTCTGACCAGTCCCCGGAGCGCACCCGGATCAGGCCGTTCTCTCCGGTACCGACATACTCGAACAGGTGCTTGAGCGCCAGCCGCACATGCTCGATCACCCGCGTGCTGGGTGTGAGCGCTGGCTTATCCGGTGGGTAGAAAGGTACTTCTTCATCCAGAAAGCCAAAGTCGCGGGTCGCGCCTAGATACTCGGTCAGCGCCAGCAGAAAGAACAGATCGAGGTCAGACGGACTGCTGTGCATCCCCAGCCCATTGGAAAGATAGCCGTGGCCGGTGAAAGCATAGGGAATCTGCCCGGTCTGGCGGTCGGTCAGCCGCATAATGAGCCGCAGCATCTCCCGCGCCAGTCCGGGATCGAGGTAGACCATGGGCAGGCTGAACAAGGCCTGATCGCGCGGAACCCCGTCCGAGCCGTGCAGGAACAAGTAGGCCGATCCTTGCGGCACGTGGTGCACGCCGTGAAAGGCATTGTAGATCAGCGCCGAGAGCAGGTTGTAGCTGTGCCATGCTGCTTCACGCTGAAGGACCGGGTCTTCCCCGGTTGAGAAGTGGGCAATGTCTTCCCGCCAGGTCTGCTGCGTATCGTAGAAAAGGTCGCGCGGGGGCTTGACCGCAAGGAGCGGCAGCACCGCTTCCGGTTGGCCCATGCCGTAAGCATAGGACAGCCGCCGTGTCTCGCCCGGATGCACCGTGAGGCTGCGCCGCAGCACCATGCAGTATGGCATCGGCTCCAGCGGTGAATCGGGTCGGAACGGCGGCTGCGTCTCCCGCCGCAGTCCCTCCGGACGGCGTGCGCCCCCTGCCCCAAAGAAAGCTGCTTTGTGGATGAAATGAGCATCCGGCTGTCCATCCAGGTCGGCTAGGAAGATCGGATCAGGATACCAGTTGATCGGCGCGGGTTGATCCGGTGGCGGAGCATCTGGCGGCGCTTCCTGCCGGAAAAGGATCATACCCTGCTCAGCGCGATAAGTAATCGAGTTGGTGAACTCGCGGTTGAGCTGGCGGCGCTGTTCATCGCTGACTGCGCCGAAGCTGCCGCCTCGCAGCCACTCGACCCGCAGGTGGTGGACATTCACATCCCAGTATTCGTGATGCCGCACCTGCCGCGCCTGCGTCCCCAGATTCTCGACCCACACGTCGATCCGCAGTGCCGGAATATCCCCCTCAGGCGCGAACACCCGCCGCGTCACCCGCAGATCGCGGTAGGTCATCTCGGTCTCGAAGTATCCCATTCCGAAGCGCCGCCGCGTCTGCGCCCCGTCTGGCCGGTAGCGGTAGGCGGTCGCCCAGATCTCTGACCCGTCATCGATGTAACTGTAGCCGCCTGCGTAAGCACAGCGTACTGCTTCCCGGTTTCGCCCCACAGGTAGAGGCTGCGGTTCGGACATGAGCGGCTCATCCTGCCGCGAGAGCAGATCGTAGGAACGCACCAGCGGTTCGTAGGATTCTTCCTTCAGCCGCGTGAGATGTTCCAGCGGCAGCGTCGCCCGCGGCTGGTTGGCTGCTTCCCACAGAGCCGCCGAGGCTGCGTAGTAGGGCTGGGGCGCGGGCGGTCGCTGCCGGAATAAACCCGTCACCAAACGCACCAACGCCAGCAGCGCCCGGCTCAACAGCCCTACCAGCCCGCCCGACAGCCGCTCGGAGTCCCACGCCTCGAACTTGTTCAGCAGGATGCCGCCCCGGTCACCCAAGTACACCTGCACCGTGCCGTCATTGGAGGCCAGCGCCGTTATCCGGCGGTTACCCACCTGATGCCAATGATCGCGGCGGTCCAGGTTCTCCGAGTTCGGATAGCGCGCCCGTGCATCAGCATATTGGTCGAAGGTGTAGTCATAGGCCGGCAGGCCGATGTGATCGAGCGTCCACTGCCCAAAGATACCGCTGCCTTCGCTGTTAGCCTCGAACGCGCGTGGATCGACCGTCTGGGCAGTTGGCGGCACGGATTGTAGACGAGTGCGGCGAAACTGCATCCGCTTCAGCCGTGTCCACCAAGATAACTCGCGCAGATCGGCAGCTTCTAGCAGGGCGCTGCGGCGGGAACGGGATCGGTTGGTCATGCGGCGATTCTCTCCGAGCATGATGAACCGCGTATCTTTCATTCCATTACGCGGGTCGTCCCATTATCGATCTTTCAGCCGCCCCCGGCAACCATACCGCCTGGGACTGGTTCGCATCCAGCTGATGCCGACCGCACGGGAACTGAGCTGGTGTTAGGGCGCTCCCCCCACCGTTATTTCTCCCAGCTCGATAAAGCCATCTGCGAGGGAGTTCCCAGCCGGATCGACTGCGGGCAGCATTCTCCCGGCGGCATCCTGCACGCCTACAGCCAGCGTATACATCCCCGTTGGCGCACCGGCAGGCAGCAGCAGCGGGCAGTCATCGAAATAAACGGTCTCTCCCGGCGTCCAGCGGGCAAAGGGATAAGTATCCTGGCGGGGCTGCGAAGCGCAGGTATAGGTCACAATGCCAGCTGTGTGGGTCAAGCGGTAAATCCGCAAGAAGGCCTCTGGTGGGAGCCGCCGTGCCAGCCAGTTGACCGACAGCGTGACGACTTCGCCCGGCTGCACAGGCGGTAGGCGGTGAAACGCTACGATCTGCAGCCCGGCGATTTGCCCTAGGTTAAGGGGGCAAAGTGCTGCCATTTTCAGCGGCGTCTCAACTGTCCCTAGAGAGAGCGGCTCACCACGCGGCATCAGGTCAACCAGCCGCCCATTCGAGCGCGACTCAATCCACTGGAGGCGCAGCTCTGCAGGGAAGGACACGCCCACGCAGTTGGGTACGTCAACTTCGGCAGCGATGATCTGGCCGGGTTCCCAACGCGGCGTTGGGAACATCCCGCGCACGGGCACGAACAGGCAGCTCTGCTGCTGACCACCGCTGACCAGGTCGATGCGGCCAGCGTAGTTGACGTTGAGCGGCGAATCCGCCTGCAGATAGAACGTGACAGCCAGCAGCCCAGCATCGGGTTGGGACACCACGCGGTAGCCGAGCAGGTGCGGCAGAGTGGGATCAGTTGACGCTTGGACGGGGATGATGTCGCGCAAAGCGGCAAAGTCCTCCGAGGTCAGCACGGCTTGGCTTGCCCAAGTATTTGCCCGCACCCAGATGGCAATCCAGAGCACTGCCACCAACAGATAGGCTCCCGCCAACCCTACCGCTGCCGGATTCCAGCGGCGCAGGCGCGCGGGGGTCAGCCCGCTGAACCCGGCAGCGAAGATCAAAGCTAACGCGGGCAAACCCGGCGCGTAGTAGCGCACCGGAGCCAGCAGGATCATCTGGTTGACGAAGGTCTGGCCGACGTTGTTGAGGATGCTGCGAAAGATCACCAACCCAGCCACTAAGCCGAACAGGACGAAAAGCAGCACTAGAGTCCCTGCCGCGCGGCGGTTCCCCCGGTGGAGATGCAAGAACATCACGGCTGCACCAGCCAGCAGTCCGATGAGCAGCACCAACCGGTAGACCGTCATGAAAGCAGCCCGCGGCTGAAGATCGCGCAGCGGGGCTTGGTATTGGAGCAGGGTATCCGAAACCGCGGCAGCGGCAACTTCGACCGCCAGCCCCGGTGAGAGTCCAGCCAGCGTCTGGCTGATAGTGGTCTCCAGACCCTGGTAGCGCCCCAGGATGCTGCCGTACTGCTGGAGGTTGTAGAGCGCGAACCCGGCCAGCACCAGCCCAACCAGCCCGGTGGCCGCCCCCACGATTATGATCTGGCGGCGGCTCAGCCCACGCCAGGCCCGCCGTCCCAGCACCCCGGCGACCAGTGCCAGCGAGACGACCAGCAGCAGCCATCCCGTCAGCTTGGAAAGCACCGCCAGCACCGAAACGACCAAGAGAGCGACCCCCGCGCCCAACCGACCGCGTTCGCCGCAGATGAACCGGGCACACAGCCATAGATGCGCCGCGCCCAGCATGAGGATAAGGGTGTCGTTGTTGACCTCGCTGGCGAGTTCAACCAGCGTCGGCTCGAAAGCCACCAGCGCCGCCGCGCCAAGCGCGATCCCCGGTTGGCCTTCAAACAACGCCCGCCCAGCCAGATAAGTGAAAGCTGCGGCTGCCAGACCCATCAGCAGGCTGAGGCTGCGGAGCATATAAGCGGCCAGCACTGTCCCAATCGGAGGCGGGTTATTCGCCCGTGTGGTGAGGATATCGGTGAGATTGGCGTTATAGCCTTCGCAGTTGGCCAGAGGCAGGAAGCCGGGCGGGGCCGGCTGGTCATCGTCCAATACGGCGACCACGGGGTAGATGAGGCCGTAGTAGAGCGGCGGTTGGTTGGCGTTGCGAGTCGCCATATCGCCGTCGGGGTAATCTTCCGGGATCGGCAGGCGGCCGGCATCACGCATGATGCGGGCGACGCGCAGAAAATCAGCCTCGTGATACTGCCAGAGCGGCTGCTGGGTCAGATACACCCACCCCAATACCAGCTTGATTCCCAGCAGGGCCAGCAGCGCTATCCCCGGCCAGGACGGCCGAATCTTACCGCTAACCTTGAGGTCCTTTGAGTCTTTCCGGTTCAATTCTGCTCGTTCGGGCGTGCTCTTTGCCACATGTGTTCAAACTGGTTGACCCAGTAGGTATACCAGCGCTCCGACTGCTGGCGGGTGATTTCGATGTTCATGCGGGATTCAGTGGATTCGTTGTGGAAGCCGTGGATTTCCACAATCACGACTCCATCGGGCTTGTGCGGATCAACAGCGACTAGGCTGAAACCGGGGCCATATTCCAGCAACCGGTAATCGAACTTGCCGGTGGTCGTCCAGGAACGCATGAGCTTGAGCTGCTTGATCGTCTTCTGGATTTCATCCGGCAGGCTTTGAATCTGGAAATCGAGCGACTCGTCCAACTGCTTGATCAGAATATTGACGGCCTCGACTGCCTGAGGGTCTTGGATGATAACGCGGAACTCACCATCTGGGTGCGCCAGAATACCTTTGCGGATGGCGTCGGCGTTTTCCGTGCGCAGGATATTGGCCGCTGAGGGGGCGTAAATCCAAAGCTTGTGGGCATCTTGGATGCGCTCGCGGAAGGAGCCGAGGTTGGCACGGTCATTCAGGTAGTCATCCAAGCGGCCCGTGCCGCCTTCTTTGGGTGCGGAAAGATTCAGCACCAGCAGGGCGACGCCAGCCAGCAGGATGGTCATCTGAAGCTGAGGCGGCACGATGTCATTTAGGAGACCCAGCAGAGCCGCGACCAGGGCGGCCGCCGAGATCACATACGAATCCAGGTTGCGCCGAGCCTTGAGGTCGGCCAGCACCCGGTTTAGGAAACGCTGCAGTGACGCCACGTCGTTCTACTCCCCCTAGCGATGAGAAGCCCTATCCGTACCAGAGTGTAAACCGTCCAGGGCTAATCCTCAAATCAAATCGCCCTTCTGAAAGCCGCCTGATCCGAGTACCATGAATTCAGCATTCGTCAGAAGGGGGAAGATCACCCATGAGCTTTTGGAACAACCAGCGTGTGGTCGTCACCGGAGGGGCCGGTTTCTTAGGATCGGCGGTCGTGCGGGCATTGGAAGCACGCCAACCCGCTTCGATCTTTGTCCCGCGCAGCCGGGATTACGACCTGCGCCGAATCGAGGCGGTGCGCGCTCTGCTGAGCGAGCAGCGCCCGGATGTCGTCATCCACATGGCGGCCGTGGTGGGCGGGATCGGCGCGAACCGAGCGCGCCCGGCGGAATTCTTCTACGACAATCTGATGATGGGCGTACAGCTTTTCCACGAGGCGTATCTGGCCGGGGTCAAGAAGTTCGTGACCATCGGCACAGTCTGCGCCTACCCCAAGTTCACACCGATTCCGTTCCATGAAGAATCCCTCTGGGACGGCTACCCAGAAGAGACGAACGCGCCCTACGGCCTGGCTAAAAAGATGCTGCTCGTCCAGGGGCAGGCTTACCGGCAGCAGTATGGCTTCGAGTCGATTTACCTGCTGCCAACGAACCTGTACGGCCCTGGGGACAACTTCGACCTAGAGACCTCTCACGTGATCCCGGCGCTGATCCGCAAGTGCTTGGAAGCGCGGGAACGGGGTGACCGGCAGATGGTGGCCTGGGGAACCGGCTCCCCAACGCGCGAATTCCTGTACGTCGATGATGCCGCCGAGGGCATCCTGCTGGCTGCAGAGCGGTACAGCAAGCCCGATCCGGTCAACCTCGGTTCCGGGATGGAGATCCGCATTAAGGACCTGACCGAGCTGATTGCCGAGCTGGTCGGGTTCACGGGCGAGATCGTCTGGGACAGCAGCAAGCCGGACGGGCAACCTCGGCGCGCCCTAGATACCAGCCGGGCCGAGCGAGAGTTCGGCTTCAAGGCTACGACACCATTCCGGGAAGGATTGAGCCGGACGGTGTCATGGTATCTGCAAACGCTCGGTCACCAAGCGGCCCGGCCATGAAACAGCCGGGCAAGAACAGTCCCGTACAATCCGAAAAACCTACCTTTGTGAAGGGCCAAGGGCTGCGGTTCTCACGCATCCGCCTATCGCGGCCAGCAAACCTAACGGGAGAGGAGCAGAACGGAGGAGCGGGCGGCGGCGAGGTAAGACTCCTCGGTGACGGGCGGGGCGCGGTCGGGTTCGATGAAATCATCAGGCGTGGGGCGGGCGGTATCGATGATGCCATACCAGCGGCGGCCCCGGGGCAGCTTAGGCAGGTCGAAGCGCAGCGGTTCCCAATAGGCATTAAGCAGGACGTGAATGGCGTTCTGCTGACCGTCCAGGTGTAGGCTGAAGGCCAAGCTGTGGGAATTTTCGCCCCAGTCAGGCTGGTCCAGGTGCACGCCGTGCCAGGTGAGCAGCGGCCGGTGCGCTCCGCTGGGCGGCAGCCACGGCGACTCCTGGCGGAACAGTTCGTGAGTCTGGGTGAAGCGGATCAGCTCCGTCACGAAGCGCAGCAGGCCGGCCTGCCGCTCCAGCGCCGCCCAATCAAACCAGCTTAGCGCGTTATCCTGACAGTAGGCGTTGTTGTTGCCACCCTGGCTGCGGCGCACCTCATCCCCCATCAGCAGCATCGGCGTTCCCTGGGAGATGAACAGCAGCGTGAGCAGATTCTTGATCTGCTGCTGGCGAAGCTGCTCCACGGCAGGATCATCCGAAGGCCCCTCGACGCCGCAGTTCCAACTGTAGTTGGCGTCAGTTCCGTCGCGGTTGTAGTCACCGTTAGCTTCATTGTGTTTGTGGTCGTAGCTGACCAGGTCGTTGAGGGTGAAGCCGTCGTGACACGTGACGAAGTTGATGCTGCGGTTCGGGTCGCGGTCGGGCTGGCGGTAGACATCAGTACTGGCAAGGATGCGGGCAGCCAGCGGGGAGACAGTGCCAGAGTCGCCTTTGACGAAGCGGCGCACGTCATCGCGGAAGCGGCCGTTCCATTCTGCCCAGCGGTGGCCGATGAACGTGCCCACCTGATAGAGACCGGCGGCATCCCAGGCCTCCGCGATGAGTTTGGTTCCAGCCAGAATCGGGTCGGATTCGATCTCCCAAAGGATCGGCGGGCTGCGGAGCGGTTGCCCCCATTCATCGCGCGCCATGACCGAGGCGAGGTCGAACCGGAATCCATCGACGTGCATCTCAGCCACCCAATGGCGCAGGCAGTCGATGATCAGGCGGCGGACGATCGACTGGTTGCCATTCAGCGAGTTGCCGCAGCCGGAGTAGTTGGCGTAGTAGGCGCGGTTCTCCTCCAGGATGTAGTAGGCGCGGTTTTCCAGCCCTCGGAAGGAGACAGTCGGGCCGCGGTGGTCGCCTTCGCAGGTGTGGTTGAAGACAACATCGAGAATCACCTCAATGCCGGCGCGGTGGAGCGCCTTGACCATGTCGCGGAACTCGTCCACGGGGCCGAGCGGGTCAGCGCGGGAACTATAGGCGGCATGCGGCGCAAACAAGGCCAGCGGCGCGTACCCCCAATAATTGCGCTGCCCGGGCGGGGCATCTTCAGGGTCGAACTGCTGAACAGGCAGGAGTTCGACGGCGGTGATCCCAAGCGACCGCAAGTAAGGAATCTTCTCGATCAGCCCGGCATAGGTTCCGCGCTGGTGGGCAGGCAGGCCAGAATTGGGGTGGCGGGTGAACCCGCCGACGTGCAGCTCGTAGATGACCGAGGTGGAAAACGGCCGCTCCAGGGGCAGGTCGCCCTCCCAGTCGTAGGGGGTCGGATCGACGACAATGCTGCGGGGGGCATAGGCGCAGTTGTCGCCAGGTCGAACGGCCGCGTCGCGCTCGTAACGCCCCATCGCCACAGCGCGGGCATACGGATCGACCAGGACTTTCTGTCCGTCGAAGCGCAGGCCGATCTCCGGCTCAAAGCGGCCGTGGACGCGATAGGCATAGGCCTGGCCATCCTTCAGGCCAGGGATGAAGATGTGCCAGTAGTAGAACGTGCGGTTGAGGCGCGGGTCAAGGCGAATGGTATGGCTGGGCCGGGGCGAATCAGGCTGGTCGAAGAGCAGCAGATCCACAGCGTCGCAGTTCTTGCTGAAGACGCAGAAGTTCACACCGTCTGGGTAGACGGTCGCGCCGAGGGGAAAACTGCGGCCGGGTAAGGTGCGCATCATGCCCCCATAAATAGTGCTGCTTTCGTTCAACTATACCGCAAGAGCAGCAATTAGGGGTTGCAGTGACCTGTGAAGATGCATTTCATTTTGAGGGTGACGGCAGGATATACGCCCTTGCAGGCTAATCATCAGCCCGCGGATAAACGCACACTGATTTTGAAATGCACCCCACTGCGAGAGGCCAACGAGACTATCTTGAAGAATCACAGGTCAAGAGCGGAAAAGCGTGACTTCCGCATCTTTGGCCGGCGAAACTCGTTATCACGGTTAAACCGGACTATCACCGGAAGGAATTCCCATGGCTCTCCCTTACTCTGCTTCTGAAATCAGCCATCACCTGCGCGAGCTGCAGCAGCGAGTCCTGGATGCGCTGCTGCCCGCCAGCGCCGAACAGTTCAATCGCGGCGATGCGGCGGCCTGGTCGGCAGGGGACTATCTGAAACACCTACTGATCTCGGTCAAGCCGGTGGCGCGGATCATGAGCCAACCGGGCCACGCACTCATCACCAGTTTCGGCGCAGCGGATCGCCCTTCACGCCCCTATGACCAGGTGGAGCGGGATTATCAAGCGCGGCTGGCAGAAGGCGCGCGGGCAGAAGATTTCCCGAACGTGCTGCCGGAGTCCTACCGGTTCCCAGAGGGAGTGCAGGACCAGCAGGCGCATTTGATCGAAGCCTGGCGAGATGCCAACCAGCGGTTGATCGACGCCGTGGGTCTCTGGACGGAGGAGGAGCTGGATCGCGGGCAGCTTCCCCATCCGGCGCTGGGGATGGTGACAATGCGAGAGATGCTGTTCTTCACGGTGATTCATAACCGCCTGCACGCGGGGGATATCGAGCGGGCGCTGGCGCAGTAAGCAGGCATTGGAGAAGACAAAATACGACCTGAACTGTGAAAAGAGTAGAAACACGATACCAGACTAAAAATTGGTTGTAACCTTTTGTACCCCACCTGCATCGAAAGGGCGTAGGAAGGAAATGCACGTTCTCAGGTACAGAGGAGACACTATCATGGCACTTGCACGGTTTATGGCTGGCCCCATTGGTCGTCTGGCCCGGATCATCCTAGGAGTGGTGCTGATCGTACTCGGTTTGCAGGCCGGGGATACGGGCGGGATCATCCTGGCAGTCGTCGGAGTCGTGCCGATCCTGGCGGGGGTGCTGAATGTCTGCTTGATCGCCCCTATCATCGGCGCGCCCTTTTCCGGGAAAGAAGCGCTGAAGTAAGCGCAGCGCTGCCAAAAGAACGCCCTCTACGGGGTTCACACATGAAAGGGGAAAGGACATGGGCTTGCCATGTCCTTTTTGATTCAGGCGCGTTTCAGGCCGAGGCGGGTGCGCAGGTGGCGGTAGGTGAAGAAAATGCGGAGCGGGAGGCCGTCGAACATCAGGCGCGTGAGCAGCCCGGCCAGACCGGGTTTGTGTTCGAGGGTGATCTGGTCAGTGAGCTGGACGCCGCCAGGGACAGCTTCCATCAGGTGCTGGTGTTCCCAATAGGCCAGCGGGCCGATGAGCTGCCGGTCGATGAACGAGGTGGGGGTCGGCCCTGGCTCATGCTGGGCGCGCCAGTGAATCGGGATCGGCCCCAGCCACATGGTGAAATCGACCATACCGTCGGTGAGGCTCTTGAGGCGGTTCTCGTGCATCTGGATGAAGATGGGCGGCGGGGTAAGGCGGCTGAAGGCTTTGGGGTGGGCGTGGAAATCCCACAACTGCTGGAGCGTGCCCGGCATGACCGACCGTTTGATGAACGTTTTGCGTGGCATGAGCGTGTCTCCTCACCCCCTGCCCTTGCTCTATAGTCATAGGGGCCAGAGAGTGTGTGCGGCGTAATCAGCAAGATCAACCTTCAGCTTGCCACACCAGGCTGAGACCCGGATGAACGCCAGCTTGCCGGAAGATTTGAACCGCGAAGATCATAAGCGCCCCACGCATGGCACTAATGTGTTGTGAACGGTCACGGGGTGTTAGAATAGGCGGGAATGATCGTAGATTAATCCAAAGATAGGCAGGTTTTGACATGTATACGATAGGGATCGATTTTGGAACTGAATCAGGGCGGGCGGTGTTGGTGGATACGCGCGACGGGCGCGAAGTCGCTGCGGCGGTACATCCCTATAGGGATGGGGTGATCGACCAGCACCTACCGGGAAGCGATAAGCCGCTGCCGCCGGACTGGGCGCTGCAAAATCCGTTTGACTATATTGAAGTGTTCAAACAGACCATCCCAGCGGTGCTGAAACAGAGCGGAGTCAAACCGGAAGAGGTTGTGGGCGTGGGTGTGGACTTCACGGCCTGCACGATGATGCCGACGACGGCGGACGGGACGCCGCTGTGTGGGCTGCCGGAATGGAAGGACAACCCCCACGCCTGGGTGAAGCTCTGGAAGCACCACGGTGCGCAGCCGCAGGCTGACCGGATCAACGAGACGGCTCGGCAGATGGGCGAAAACTGGCTGGATCGCTACGGCGGAAAAATTTCGTCGGAATGGTTCTTCAGCAAAGCGCTGCAAATTTTAGAGGAGGCGCCGGAGGTCTACCGGGCAGCAGACCGGCTGATCGAAGCAGCAGATTGGGTGATCTGGCAGTTATGCGGGGTAGAAACGCGCAACGCCTGCACCGCCGGGTATAAGGCGATGGTACAGGATGGCACCTACCCTCGCCGGGAATATTTCGCGGCACTGCATCCGGATTTTGCGGATGTAGTGGATACCAAGATGAGCCGGACATTCGCGCCGCTGGGCGGGCGGGCCGGCGGGCTGACGGAACAAGCAGCGGCCTGGACGGGGCTGAAGCCAGGAACAGCAGTAGCAGTCGCTAACGTCGATGCGCACGTCACCTACCCTGCCGTGAAGGCGACGAAGCCCGGCGTGATGGTCATCATCATGGGAACCTCGAACTGTCACATGCTGATCGGCGACCAGCTCCAGACAGTCGAGGGGATGTGCGGCGTAGTGCGAGATGGAATTATCCCCGGCTACTATGGCTACGAGGCCGGGCAGAGCGGCGTGGGCGACATCTTCGCCTGGTTCGTGAACCATGCCGTGCCGCCGGAATATCACGAAGCAGCGAAAGCAGCGGGCATGGATCTGCACCAGTACCTTGAACAGGAGGCCGCCAAGCAGAAGGTCGGCGAACACGGACTCGTCGCGCTGGATTGGTGGAACGGCAACCGCTCGGTGCTGGTGGATGCTGATCTGACGGGTCTGCTGGTGGGAGCGTCCCTGGGGACACGAGCGCCGGATATTTACCGGGCGCTGATCGAGGCGACGGCCTTCGGGACGCGGATGATCATCGAGGCGTTCACCAGCCGGGGCCTGCCCGTGACGGAACTGATCGTAGCGGGCGGGCTGCCGGAGAAAAACAAGCTGCTGCGGCAGATTTACGCCGATGTCACCGGCCGGACGCTGCGGCTGGCTGGATCGCCGCAGGCCCCGGCACTCGGTTCGGCGATGCATGCCGCGGTCGCAGCCGGGTTGTATCCGAACATCGAGGCAGCCGCGGAGGCCATGGGCAAGCTGCGTGACGAGGTAGTGACACCGATTCCAGCCAACCAGGCAGTGTACGACCAACTGTATGCAGAGTACAAGCTCCTGTACGACTATTTTGGGCGCGGAGCCAACGACGTAATGAAGCGGCTGAAGAAACTGCGCCGTTCGATCCACGGAGAGTAGGAAAGACGGACTCCACCACAAAGAAATACGCAGGTTCTAGCGCCGGCGAAAAATGTGGCATAGCGGCATAATAGAGGGGCGAACAAATGTCCGCCCCTCTATACTATCCGGTTGTTGGAAAGGACAGGAAGCGATGATCCAGCGCCCGAAACCCGACGAATATTTTGAATTCTACGGCCGGTATATCGAACTGGTCCCGCCGGATGCGGACGTGTTTGCGCTGATGGCCGCACAGCCGGAGGAACTGCGGGCACTGCTGCGCTCGGCCGATGAAGCCCAGGCGGAGGTTCACCCGGCGCCAGGCGAATGGAGCATCAAGGAGGTGCTGGGACACATCACCGACACCGAGCGGGTGATGTCCTACCGCGCCTTGTGGATCGCACGGGGGGATAGCACACCCCTGCCTGGCTTCGACCAGGACGATTTTGTGCGGGGGACGGACTTCAACCGCCGGAGCCTGAGCGATCTGCTGGACGAGTTCGCCTTCCAGCGGCAGGCGAATCTGCTGTGCTTTCAGCCGCTGACTGAAGCGGAGATCGACCGACGCGGGACGGCCAGCGGCTATCCGTTCAGCACGCGGGCGCTGCTGTACGTCCTGCCCGGCCATGTGATCCACCACATCGAAAGCCTGAAGCGGGATTATGGGGTTGGGGGTTAGGGAAGGCGGCTCACGCTGTGTTCCACCTTCCCCACAAGACTCAGGTCTGGGCCTGCGGGGTCACCGCCCTAGGATGACCACAATCCAGATGTAAAGCACAACGATGTTGATGGCCGTGGCCGGCAGCGCGAGCCAGCCGCCATACCGCCACCACTGTGACCAAGAGAGCTTGGCTCTGGCATTGGCGATAATGTTGGCCGCAGACCCGATGGGGGTGCTGTTGGCCGCAACCACGCCCGCAGCCAGAAGCGTGAACCAGAGCACAGTGACCGAAAGGCCCATCGTCCCAAGCTCAATGATGATTCCGCTGATGACGGCGATGGCGATGACGTTGTCCATGATAGCGGTGACAACGCCTCCAACCAAGGCAATCGCGACGACCCAGACCAGAATATTGGTTCCGATCAAGTCGAACAGCGAGGTCGCCACCAGTTCGGTGATCCCTGTGGATTCCAAGACGTGGGCAATGGCGAACAGAACGACGATGAACAACAGGGCTGACCAGGGGAGCTGCTTGAGCAGCCCTTCATTATGCCTGCCGTATGAACTGGCGACATGCAGGGTAATGCTCCACAGGAGGAGGCCAAACAAACCCAACCCGGTCGAGGCGTCGAAACCCAGTGCCGTGCCCAACGGCTGCGAGAGGACAAGCCCGACAACGCCAAAGATGAAGAGCGCGTGCAGAACCGAGTCGGGCGGCTTGGGATGGCTGACAACGCGGGTTTCCTGGTCAGTATTGACCTCGACAATCTCATATTCACCCTGGGCCGGCGTACCCATCTGCTCCAGTTCGGCAAAGTCGGCCTGCGAGACCTCATACTTTCCGAAATCTTTGACCAGGACTGGATAAAAAAACCGTTTCAGGGCAATGTATCCGGCCAGAGTCAGCACGGCAGGAATCCAGGTGAACTGAATGAAATCGAAGGCGGTAAAGCCAGCTATACTGGCGACGGCGATGCCGACCGGGTTTCCCAACGGGAGAAGCTGCGAGCCAATATTGGTCGAACTGACCAGCGCTACAGTGGTTTGCCCCCATTCTTGGTCGTTCATGAGGAATGTGCCGTTGACGTGACCGATGATCGCGCGAGTCAGGAAGTAGATGATGACGATGGAATTGACCTCGTCGATGAGGGCGGCGCTGGCAAAGGCGATAGTCAGGATTAGAACCAGGAGCCGAGTGCCCTTGAGTCCTCGAGGGAGCAGCCGCTCGATGAGCATTTCGAAATAGCCGCTGGAGTACAGGAATTCGACCCAAGTGAGGAGCGCGACGAGTTTGATGAAGAGCGTCCACTCGGCGCCTTCAACGAAGTCGTCGAAGCTGACGACCTGGGCCGCCAGCACTAAGACAACTGCGCCTATCGCGAAAGGGAGACGTTCTTCTCCAAAGAGGACAGTACCGATGATGGCTGCGCCGAGAGACGCAAGCGCGACGGCCATTGGGAAAGAGGGGAGGATCAGGCTGCCGAGAAGCCAGATCGCCGCCGTGAGCAAGGCCCATAGCGCAATCTTTCCCGGCTGAAATCTGTGCATTGCTATACTGCTCCCTTCGTATCAAAAAGGCACACAAATGGCTGCAACACGTCATCATTTCGTCTCTCAAGCCGAAATCATGACGCGGCAGCCCGCGAAACTCAGACCGTCAATCTGTGAATGCGAATTAGTTTACTTCACCCCCGCCAATTCAGTGAAGCGCAAGCGTCAACTTTTTGCCCGGAATGTACATCCGGCCAGTATTCATTCCTAAGGGTTATCTTAGAAAACCTACGACAAGCCTACGCTCTTCGCTCAGTATGACCTATTTCCTACGCACATCAAGCCGGAAATACTGTTGAATGGGGAATGTCAGAGTTTCGTTTTTGTTACATGGAGTACAGTAACGATGTGGTGTAAACCCCGATTCTGGTTGGTGATGGTAGTCCTGGCGTTGATGGCCCTCGCTGGTGGCGCCCTGGCAGCCGACAACGATGATGATGGCGATGGCATCCCCAACGGCGAGGACTGCTGCCCACAGGTCGCAGGCACGCCGGCCAACTTCGGCTGCCCGGAAAATGTTGACCCGGACACCGGCGAAGTCAAGAGCGGTGACCACGGCGGCGCACAAGACCGCGACAGCGATGGCGTGTTCGACTTCGTGGATTGGTGCCCCGATCAGGCTGGCACAGGTTTCAACAATGGCTGCCCGGATGGCGTGAAGCCAGCCAACAGCAGCGACAGCGTCTCGCAGCCGGTCGTCGTCTGGCAGTCCACCAGCGTGTGCATGGTGGCCGTGCCGAATGGCGGCAAGTCCGCCAATGTGCGTGAGGCAGAAAGCACCCGCGCGGCGCGCATCGGCCGGCTGAAGGGCGGCGTCCAGTGGTCGCCGCAGGCGATGAAGGTCGACGCGAACGGCATGATCTGGTATGCCGGGCCAAACGGCGGCTGGGTCGCGGACGTAGCGGTGATCGATAACGGCCAGTGCAGCATGCCGGCAGTCGAGAACAGCACCGGAAGCGGCGCATAAGGGACAGCACAGACTTTCCGAACGGGGCGCGGCGGGAACTGACCTGCCGCGCCTTTTGATTCCCCGCTTGAGTACATGAAGAGGGAATATAAAACCGCACAGTCCTCAAGAAACAGCATCACCTCCAGGATGAAAATCCACTGCAAGTTGAACTGCAATCCCCTAACGGGGAGGTTTAGCAGAGATGTAAAGAGCACAGGGATCATACAGGGGGATAAGGATTTTCAGAAGAAAGTGGGTTTTATAAGGAGGTTGACAAAACGAGCCAATTTGAATACACTAGATACAAAGTAAACATTGTTCAAAACAACAAGGTTCGACATTGTGGCGAACGAACAGGCACTAACACGGGCTGAACGACTGCGGCAGCGCTCACATGAGCGACGAGACCACGAACGCAAGGAACTGCGCCAGTTAATCCTCGATGCCGCTGGCGAATTGTTTGCCCAAGGCGGGTACGAAGGATTCTCGCTGCGGCAGGTTGCTGAACAAATTGGCTACTCGCCAGGAGCTATCTACCGCTACTTTGACAACAAGGACGATCTGCTCTTCAGCGTAGCCGACGAGGGGTTCAAGATTTTCAGCGCCATGCAGACCGCTGCCGCGCAGTCCAGCCAAGATGCAACCGAGCGCCTGCGGGCGATGGCAAAAGCTTATGTGGGCTTCGGCCTGCAATATCCCAACTACTACCGGCTCATGTTCATGGAACGCCCTGACCTGCTCTTTCGGTCTCACCAGGCGCAGGCCGTAGAATGGCTGAGATCGCTGGGAGATTATCAAATCATGTTCACGGTAGCAATGCAGGCCGGAGTGCTGCGCGAAGGCGACCCTGTCGCCATGAGCGATGCTTGGTGGGCGATGCTGCACGGGATCGTGGCACTGGGCATCAGCATGGGATTTCTGCTCGATGCTGGACGGATCAACGCGATGCTAGAGTCGGCGCTGGATATGTTCTTCCATGGATATGGAAATCCGCGCTAAAAACGGCTCTAGGCCTGCATAAGCTCTTTTTTTGCCCAATAGTGAACAGTGTTTATTAAAAATTGAACGTTTACAACGCTCAACGTAAATTGAAGATATTCACTCAATGGAGGTCACCCACATGAACACCCACAATCCTACTATCCTCGTCATTGGAGCAACCGGCTATCTTGGCCACCCGATTGTTCCCCGCCTGCTGGCCGAAAACTGGCAGACACGCCTGCTTGTCCGTGACCCGGAGGCCATCCGCAGCCGGTTCGACCGTTCGGTCGAAATCGTGCGCGGAGATGTCACGGATGAAGCCAGCATTGCCCGCGCCCTGAGGGGGTGCAGCGCTGTCTACATCTCTTTACAGGCCCGCAGCGCGGCGGATTTCGACCGGGTGGAGCATCAGGGCACAGCCAATGTCGCTAAAATTGCTGCCCAGCAGGGCATCGAGCGGCTGATTTACCTCTCCGGCGCGCTGGTTTCGCAGCAGACAAGCTACGTTCCCCAGCAAGCGGCTAAGTGGCGTGCAGAACAGGCCATCGAACAGTCTGGGGTTCTGTACACCATCTTCCGCCCGACATATTTCATGGAAACGCTGCCGCTGAGCGTGCGGGGCAAGCGGGCTACTGTGCTCGGCCCGGCCACGCGGAAATTTCGGTTTGTGGCGCTGGACGATTATCTGAGCCTGGTCATCCAAGCGCTGAAGACGTCAGCCAGCGCCAACCAGCGTCTAGATGTTTACGGGCCGCAGGCGCTGACGATGCGCGAGGCTATGGAGACCTTCGTCCGGTTGGTCGATCCCGCGCTCAAGGTATCGCAGACTTCATTCCGGATGATCCGGCTGATGAATACACTGTTCATGCGGGGAGCACTCACGCCAGTCATTGATCTGGCGGAGATGACAGAGAAGTTCGGCGAGATCGGGACACCAGAGCTGACCTCACGGCTGTTGGGTACCCCTTCCACAACATTGGAACAGTGGTGTGCCGCCTACCGCGCCCGGCGAGAGACGCCAGCCCTGATCCGGCAGACAGCCTAGTTCAACAACCCGCTGCGTGGTATCCCCCAGCGCCATCCCCATCTCATGGATGGGATGATAAACCTAGCTGGGATAATCCACCGCAAACAGAGGAGAGTGCCCAAAATGGATCTGTATAATAAGCTCATGCTCATCACGGGAGCCTCCAGTGGCATCGGGGCTGCTGCTGCCAAACTTGCCGCCCAGGAAGGCGCGCATGTCATCCTGGTGGCTCGTTCCGCCGACAAGCTGGACCGGGTTGCAGATGAGATCCGTCACCGCGGCGGGCGAGCCGCTGCCTACCCTGCTGAACTGACAGACCCCCAAGTGGTTTCCGCCACTGCCGAGCGAATCATGACAGACGTGGGGACACCCGATGTGCTGTTCAACAACGCGGGTGCAGGCCGCTGGCTGTATGCCGAGGAAACCTCCATGTCAAAAGCTGTCGAGATGATGGCCGCGCCATACTTTGCGGCCTTCTTCGTGACCCGCGCTTTTCTGCCAGCCATGCTCCAGCGCAGCAGCGGGCTAATCATCAATATGACATCGCTAGCCGCGTACTTGACGTGGCCGGGCGCAACCGCTTACACCGCGGCGCGCGGGCCATCCGCGGATTTACCGAAGGGCTGCGCGCGGATTTGAACGGAACCGGCGTCCGAACCATGCTGGTCAGCTTCGCCGCTGTCAGCAGCGAGTACTGGTCGAACAATGCCGGCAGCGAAGCGCATATCCCAGCGGCACAAAAATCGATCCCCATGCTCAGCCCAGAAGAAGCCGCGCGCGCCATTCTGTCAGGCATTCATCACGACAGGGATTTTGTGACCGCGCCGCGGATGGTCAAGTTTGTCATGGCGATGAACCAGTGGTTTCCCGGCTTGATGCGCCGTCGGATGCACATCCGCGCTGATGATCGCAGCGTTGCAGCAGAGAGGCTTTAACTGCAGAGAGGTCATGAGTCAGGTGGGGCGACGCAGTGTGCCGCCCCATTCATTAAGCCGAGTCGCCGTCAGGGGTGAGCCAGTATTTCCCACCACCGCGTTCTCGGCGCAGGAAACCCATATCCACCAAATCGCGGCGCAGGCCAGCATAGTCGTCGTGTACTGTCTTGATAACAGCATTCACTTCGGCTTCGGTATAGGTGCGGCCCGGCTCAAATTTGGTCGCCAGCCAGCGGAGGATGACGAGGAGTTTCTTCTGCTTGCTGGGCAGGCGGCTCAGGCGTCCATTGGCGATATAGTCGCGCAGGACCTGACGGTCCTCTTCCGGCAGGTCGAGCGCGTCGATCCAGGCGTTATCCGATGGCGGTGCACCGGCAGGCGGGAGGGATTCGATCTCCTGGACGCGCTGTTTGAACTTCGCCAGTGCCGCCGGGTTTAGACGGTAGAACCGCTGGGTTCCATCCGCGCGGAGATGTACCAAGCCAGCCATCCGCAGCTTGGCAAGGTGATGCGAGACGGTCGGTTCGGCCAATCCGAGCCGCTCGGCAAGTTCACCAACGTTGTATTCGCGCTGGGCCAGCAGACCGATCAGGGTCAGGCGGTTCTCGTCAGCGAGTGCCTTGAGCCAGTCAAGCATCTGCTCTTGTTGGGCTTTATCCATGCCGATACTCCTTAGTGACGACGGCAATAAATTCGATGATCGTCTAATTAGAAGTATATGGAAATTTAAGGCAGGGTCAACAGTGAAGATAAATCTTCCCAGCAGAAAAACATCGAGGAATTCAGAGCTGCCCTGCCCTAGCCGCTGCTCCAGCGCTTCGCACCGCCGCCATCGGTGCGGTAGGTGTCGTGGCGGACGAGCAGGTACTCAAACCAGACGGTCAGCAGGGTGTAGAGGTAGCGGCTGCCCTGCTCTTTGAGCTTGAGGGCGGATTCGCCAACGGTGCGGTTACGCCAAGTAATGGGAATGGTCTGGTAGGTGTATCCGCGGACGATGGCCTTGAGGGGGATTTCAATGGTGAGGTTGAAATGGGGTGAGACGAACGGGCGGCAGCCTTCGATCACCTCGCGGCGGTAACCTTTGAAGGCGTTGGTAGTGTCGTTGTAGCGCAGGTTGAACATCAGCCGGATGACGAAGTTGGCGATTCGGTTGATGAGCAGCTTGAAGCGAGGGTAATCATAAACGTGCGAACCGCGCATGAAGCGGGAGCCGAAGGCGCAGTCGGCCTGGTCGCGCAAGATATGATAGTAACGTACCACATCAGCGGGGTCGTCGGAAGCATCAGCCATGTAGATGACCACAGCATCGCCAGTGAAGTGATTCAAGCCGCAGGCTACGGCACGGCCGTAGCCGTGACGGCCGTCGTTGCGGATGCCGGTCACACGCGGGTCGATCTCGTGATACGCCTGAACGATCTCGCCAGTGCGGTCGCGGCTGCCGTCATCGACGACGACGATCTCAAAGTTGCTGACCCCCTCGCGGTCAAGATGATCGCACAGGAGTTTGAGCGTCTGGCCGATGTTGCCCTCTTCGTTGCGGGCCGGAATCACGATACTCAGTTTCATGCGTCGTTCACTCGCTGCTGCCAGCCCGCGACAATTTCCTCGAAGATGTCATCCAGTGTGCGGGTGATGTCCCAGCCGGGGAGCGAAGCTTTGAGGTGGGAGAGATCAGAGATATAGCAGATGTGGTCGCCGATGCGAGGGGTATCCACATAGCGGTAGCGCATCGGCTTGCCGGTAAGCTGAGAGACGCGGTCGAAAGCTTCCAGGATGGAGACGGAGTTACCGCGTCCGCCGCCCAGGTTGAAGACCGCTCCCGCCTGCGGGCGCTCGTAAAACAGTTCGATGCAGCGGGCAACATCATAAGCGTGGATGTTGTCACGCACCTGCTTGCCCTTGTAGCCGAAGATAGTGTACTCACGCTCTTCGATGTTGCAGCGGATGAGGTAGCTGAGGAAACCGTGCAGCTCTACGCCAGAGTGGTTCGGCCCGGTGAGGCAGCCGCCGCGCAGACAGGCGGTCTTCATGCCGAAGTAGCGGCCGTATTCCTGTACCAGCACGTCGGCGGCAACTTTGGACGCGCCGAAGAGCGAGTGCTTACACTGGTCGATGCTGAACGTTTCCGGGATGCCGTCGGCGTAAATGGGGTCAGCGTAATCCCAGCGGGTGGGCTGCTCGACAAGCGCAATGTTGTTCGGCCCGTCTCCGTAGACCTTGTTGGTGGACATGTGGACGAAGACAGCCTCCGGCGCGAACCGCCGGGCGGCTTCCAGCAGGTTGAGCGTCCCACCGGCGTTGACATCGAAGTCATCGAAGGGGCGCGAGGCGGCCAGGTCGTGGCTGGGCTGGGCAGCAGCATGGACAATCAGATCAGGCTTGATCTGCTCGACGAGCGCCAGGACACCGGCGCGGTCGCGGATGTCGAGTTCGTGATGGCGAAAGCGCGGACAGAGGCTTTGCAGGCGGCGCTGGTTCCAGCGGGTATCGCCCTTTTCGCCGAAGAAATCGGCACGCATATTATTATCGACGCCGTGGACGTTCCATCCCTGGCGGTCGAAGTATTCGACCACTTCCGACCCAATGAGGCCGTTGGAGCCGGTGACGAGGAGTGTACGGTTGTTCAAGCGAAATCTCGGTTCTATGCTGATCGACCTGCGAATAGGCTGCCATCATACACGAGGCGCACACAAAAGAAAACGTCCGCAGCCGCGCCACGAGCTGGTATGAAATAGCACCAGCCCCGAAGATAAAAGACCAATGCCATACCACCACAGGGTGCATACGGAGGCAAACCTAGCGGCGGTACTCGTCGCCGCAGTCGCCGATGACGCGCAGCAGATCGCGCCCCTGCCCCGTCACGGCCTCAATCTGGCGCAGGTCGTCGACGTCCAACACCAGATCGAAGACGCGAGCGTTATCGGCACGGTGTTCGGCAATACCCAACCGCGCCCCAACAATCACCCCGGCGACAGCCGGACGATCCAGAATGGCACGGACAGCCGCGTTCGCCAGGCTGACGCCGTGCTTCTGGGCAATCGATTGGAGCGTCCGCAGGAGAGTCTGGAACAGCCTCCAACCGCCCCAGGCATCGATCATCTGCTTGTACTTGCGCAGGCTGGCGGTGGTCAGGGCAGATGGGCTGGGTTCGGGCTGGCCGAGGTATTTCTCCGAGAGCAGGCCGCCACAGACTGTGCCGTAAGTCAGCAGGCTGATGCCGTGCTGCTGGCAGAAGGCAGCCATCTTCTGTGCCGGTCGCTGATCGACCAGCGAATACTGCACCTGGTTGGAAACAATGCGGATGCCCTGGCGGGTAATGATCTCCAGGCGCTCAGTATCGAAGTTGGTCAGGCCGAGGTGGCGGATTTTACCCTCGGCCTGCAGATCAGCCAGATGCCGCAGCGCGTCCAAGTAGGCTGGGTCACGGTAATCCCACCAGTGGAACTGGAGCAGATCGAGGGTGGACACATCCATGCGGCGCAGCGAGATGCCGACAGCCTGTTCGACGACCGCCCGTGTCATCCGGCCAGGTCGGGGAACCCACTTGGTAAAGGCCTGCACCTGCGCTAGCGCCGACTCGCCGCGTTCCTGCACGAGCAGCTTGCGGAACTGAGCGATGAAATCTTCGGCGGGGCCGTAGTGGTCAGCCAAGTCCCAGGTGGTGAAGCCGGCGTCATGGTAGGCAAGCATGTCGGGAATGGCCTTGCGCGGGTCGATGGTTCCGTGAGCGCCAGAAAGCTGCCAGAGACCGTTGAGCAGGCGGCAGATGGTCAGGTCGGGTGTGAAGGGATACGTCGCGATCATGATTCAGGTTCGGTGGTTAGGTGAATGGCTATACAAAACCAGGCGCTCGCTTGAGCACGGCTACAGAACCCGCTCGATGTCCACAGCACGCAGCCCCTCGAAGCGCACGACCACCGCGCCGAGCGTCACCGGTCCCAGCGCGAAGGTGAAGGGATGGTCGCCAGGAAAGCGTGTTGAGAGTGCATGGACGAAGCGCGGCGCGGCGTAGCCCTGCACGCCGGCCGTCGGGCCGGTCATACCGACATCGGTGACGTAGGCGGTTCCGTTGGGCAGAATCTGCGTGTCCAGCGTGGCGACGTGGGTATGCGTCCCCAGCACAGCGGTCACCCGGCCGTCGAAGGCAAAGCCGAAGGTTTGCTTTTCGGTGACAGACTCGCCGTGAAAATCGACCAGCAAGGCATCGGTCTGGCCGGCCCAGTCCTCAAGCTGGCATTCCGTAGCCTCAAAGGGATCATCAGCCAGCTCCATCGCCGAGCGGCTGGTGACATTAATCACACCCAAGCGAAGGCTGTCTTTTTGGACGATGATTGCACCGCGTCCGGGAGCAGAACGGCCGTAGTTGAGCGGGCGGATCAGGCGGGCTTCGTCGTGGATGCTGCGACCGTAGGGGCCGTCCCAGGAATGGTTGCCGCCAGTGACGGCATCCACACCCAGAGCGAAGAGCCGCGCCAGCAGATCAGGCGTCATGCCGCAGTTGCCATACCCGCTGGAGCCAGAGGTGATCGCCAGGTTTTCACCGTTGACGACGATGAAATCAGGCTGGTAAGCCGCTCTGAGTTCAGGCATACGCGCTTCGAGGTGCGCCAGCGCCACTTCACCGACCATGTCGCCTACGAACAGCAGTTTCGTCATGATGCAGAGGTTCCTCTCTTTAGTTCAATGGTTGTGATCCAACAGCTCGCTGCCGCGTTTGATGGCCCCCTCGCCGAAGCGGTCGCGCAGAGCATCGAGGGTTTGCTCCAGACGTTGAGCTTCTTCGGAAAGCGGCACATCCCAAAGTCCCGGCTGGAAAGCTTCGCCCTCGAAGCCGCTGACCCCCACACCGACCAGCCGGACGGGGCGACCTTTCGTCCAAGTTTTGCGGAACAGATCAAGCACGGCAGCGTAAATCGCCTCGTCGTGATGGGTCGGCGCCGGCAGAGTGACCTGGCGGGTCAGGGTAGTGAAATCTGCCCAGCGCAGTTTGAGCTTGACGGTCGTGCCGCTCAGGCCGTCCTGGCGCAGCCGCCGCCCTACCCCATCGGAGAGGCTCCGCAGGGTGCGTTGAAGCTGCATCACATCAGTTACATCACGGCTGAAGGTGGTCTCCTTGCTGACGGATTTGGCCTCGCCATCGTTCTCGACCGGGCGGTCATCCAGCCCGCGCGCACGCTGGGCCAGCTCCTCGCCATGCTTGCCGAAGCGCCGCGCCAACTCACCCGGCGGGCAGCGGGCTAGATCCCCGATGGTGTGCAGTTCCAGACGGGCCAACTGCTCAGCGGTCTTCGGACCCACACCCCAGAGTTCCCGCGCGGGCAGCGGCGCCAGGAAGTCCGCCTCCATCCCCGGCGGGACAACCACGATGGCGTTAGGCGGCGCATCTTTCCCCGCGCGATCCTTACCCTGATTGTTGGCGATCTTGGCGACCAGCTTGTTGGTGGCAGCACCCAGCGAACAGGGCAGATTCAATTCGGTGTTGATCTGCGCTTGCAGCCGCCGGGCAATAGTTTCGGCGGGGTCAGGCAGCAGGCTGACATCCAAGAAGGCTTCGTCGATGGAAATCTGCTCGACGTAGGGCGTCAGGTTGTTGAGACGTTCCATGACATGCTCAGAAGCAGCACGGTAAGCTTTGAAATTCGGCGGGCGGATGACCAATCCAGGGCAGAGACGGACAGCCTGGGACATGGGCATGGCCGAACGGACGCCAAAACGCCGCGCCGGATAAGAACACGACGAGACCACACCGCGGGCATCCGGTCGTCCGCCAACAGCAAAAGCAGTCCCGCGCAGGCTGGGATCGAGGTGTTCTTCGACCGCGCAGAAGAAGGCATCAAGATCGAGGTGCAGGATTTTCCGGGGCATGGCGGTGCTGTCCACGTGCTGATCGTGAACCAGTATAGCGCTTTTTAGGGGATGTAAAGAGCGCACCAGGTGGTGTTTATCAGAAACTTAACACGTACTGAATCTTAATCCCTGACGGGAAGGCTCTGCACAGGAAAGGAGAAACAGAGAACAGGGAGGCAGATAAGCCGCTGTAATTTGTCTTGTCGAATTTGTACAAACTTGTTGACAACATACGGAAGTTCCATCCATAATTACGAAAGTTATGGAAACGTTTCCATACAAGTCTTTTCAGTGTTTGAACAGGATGCAGCCCCTGTTGATTGGCAGTGAACCAAGCTCTGTCAGTTGGAGGGAAACCGGCTGTATAATGTTCACCACTCAGTGATCTCAAAGGAGGCTGCTTGCCACTTTCCATACTGTACCGGCACCCGTCCTTGTGGTTATTGAACCTATCTGAAGAGGAGTAAAGACTCTATGAAGCGCTTAGGATTGGTTTTGATGCTGGTTTTGCTGGTGGGCATCATGGCTGCCCCGGCGATGGCGCAGGGCGCCGCGGGCTGCCCTGATGGGCTGTGGACGCTGATGAGCGCCGAACTGGCTTCGGCCTGCGCGGGCGAACTGGCTGGCAAGGCCGTGACGATGACCGGCCCCTTCACCGATGCCGACGAAGTCAAGTTCAACGAATCGGTTGCTGCATTCGAGGCCTGGACGGGCATCGACATTCAGTACACCGGCTCGAAGGAATTTGAAGTCGCCATCCGCGCGGCCGTCGAAGGCGGCGCCGCTCCCGATATCGTCGACTTCCCGCAGCCGGGTCTGCTGAAGAGCTTCATCGACAAGGTGGTCGATGTCAGCACCTTCTTGAATGCCGACTGGCTGGCGCAGAACTACTCGCAGAGCTGGCTCGACATGGCAAACATCGGCGGCAAGATGGCGGGTGTCTGGGCGCGTTACAACGGTAAGAGCCTGGTTTGGTATCCGAAGAAGGCCTTCGAGGAAGCCGGTTACACCGTCCCAACCACCTGGGAAGAATTGATCGCGCTCTCTGACCAGATCGTCGCGGATGGCAGCAGCCCGTGGTGCGTCGGCATCGAATCCGGCGCAGCGACCGGCTGGCCGGCAACCGACTGGATGGAAGAAGTGATGCTGCGGACGACCTCGCTGGAAAACTATGACCGCTGGACTCTGCCAGCAACTCCGGAAGACCGTCTGCCCTTCACCAGCCCCGAAGTGAAGAATGCCGCCGAGACTCTGGCGAGCATCTGGTTCACCCCGAATTATGTGTACGGTGGACGGCAGGCGATTGCCGGCACGTTCTTCGGCGATGCCCCTACCCCGATGTTCGACGAGAACCCCGGCTGCTATATGCACAAGCAGGGCAACTTCATCACCAGCTTCTTCCCGGATGGTTTGGTGGCCGGCGAAGACTACGACTTCTTCTACCTGCCCGGCATCGATCCTGAATACGGCAAGCCGTTCCTGGTCGCCGGCGACATCTATGCGATGTTCAACGACCGTCCAGAAGTGCGTGCGGTGATGGACTTCTTCAGCCGCGGCGAATCGCTCAAAACCTGGCTGGCGAGCGGCGGCGCGCTGTCTCCGCACAATGATGCCCAGCTCGACTGGTACGGCAGCGACGTAGAACGCAAGATCGCCGCGCTGGTCGCGGAAGCCACCAGCCTGCGCTTCGACGGCTCGGACATCATGCCCGGTGTCGTTGGCGCGGGTTCGTTCTGGAAGGGCATGACCGACTGGGTCTCCGGCACGGTCGACCTGGATACGGCCCTGGCGGAAATCGACGCTGCCTGGCCGAAGTAGCCAGTTCACCGGGGCGATTGCAGTAAATCGCTCCACATAGACACCGGTGATGTATGCAGGGCAGCCAGATGGTTGCCCTGCATTTCATTATCAGTTAGTGTATCTGCCGAACGGCCTTTTACAAAAACTTAACCTGGGATTTGGGCAGCTCAAGGAGGCTGTATGGAAAACATTTTGATCCGCCGCTCGGACGCTTACAGCCCTGGCCAACTGGCGATTGCCGTGGCATTTGTGGCCTTCACCTTCATCGGCCTGTACGCTGGTTTTGTAGTCCTGCGCGATGTCCCAATGCCGCAGGTGTTGACGGCTGTGCTGGCGATGATCTGGGGCGTGGGCGGGGTCGTCCTCCTTTACTATGTCGCCAATAACCTGGCCGAACGGCTTCCAGGGGGATGGCCGGCGCGGCTGCAGCCGTTCGTCTTCGTCGGCCCTGCGCTGGCACTCTTGGCCTGGTATTTAGCCGTGCCAACCGTGCGGACGTTCGTCCTCAGCCTCTATAACCGGGACTCGACCCAATTTGTGGGTCTCCAGAATTACCAGGCCGTTTTCACAGAACGGATCATGATCGAGGCCTTCCGTAACAACCTGCTCTGGCTGGTCATCGGAACCGGGCTGACGGTTTCGTTCGGGCTGCTGATCGCCATTCTGGCGGATCGCAGCCGCTTCGAGAATGCCGCCAAATCAATGATCTTCCTGCCGATGGCGATTTCGATGGTCGGGGCCGGCGTGATCTGGAAATTCGTCTTCGCGGTCGATCCGAATATCGGCCTGCTGAATGCCACCGTCACGAGCCTCGGCGGGCAAGCCCAGGCCTGGCTGAGCCTGGTGCAGCCCTGGAACAACTTGTTCCTGATCCTGGTGATGGTCTGGCTGCAAACGGGGTATGCGATGGTGCTGATCTCTGCGGCCATCAAAGCGATCCCGGACGAACTGCTGGAAGCGGCCCGCGTGGACGGGGCCAACGAGATCACCATCTTCTTCCGCATCATCATCCCCAACATCATCGGGACGCTGCTGACGGTCATCACCACCGTGGTCATCTTCACGCTGAAAGTTTTCGACATCGTGATGGTCATGACTGGCGGGCAGTTCGGCACTGAAGTCATCGGCGTGCGCTTCTACCGCGAGATGTTCACCAATGCCAACGCGGGCTATGCCTCGGCCATCGCCATTGTGCTGCTGATCGCGGTCATCCCGGTCATGGTTTACAACCTGCGCGAATTCAACAAGCGCCGGGCGTTCTGAAGGAAAGACATCATGGATATACAAAAACGACGCTCGGTGATCCTGGTCAATGCTGTCCTGCTTACCATCGTCGCCCTATGGACGGTTCCGACGCTCGGCCTGCTCATTTCCTCATTCCGCGAGCGCAATCAGATTCAGCGCAGCGGCTGGTGGACCGTGCTCCCCCACCAAGCCTGGGTGGAAACCGGCGAGAGCCGTCCCATCCCGGAAGGGCAGACCCGCGACCAGCCCATCACCATCGACGGCGTCACCGCCACCTATGACCAGTGGCAGGCCGGCGTCGACATGGGCGATGGTACGCGGTTGGTCTGGAGCGGCAACCTGCGCCGGGGCAGCCTGAAGGTTTACCGGCAGCAGCTTACCGCCAACCTGAACTTCACCCTGGATAACTACGGGCAGGTGCTGGCCGGCCGGGAATACGAGGTGCGCGATGTCGAGGGCAACGTCACCAAAGTCCAGGGCGACAATATGCTCGGCGCCTTCCTCAACTCGCTAACCGTCACGATCCCGTCCACCATCATCCCCATCTTGATCGCCGCCTTCGCCGCCTACGGCTTTGCCTGGATGAATTTTCCCGGACGGCGCATCCTGTTCATCATCGTGGTGGCGCTGCTGGTCGTGCCCTTGCAGATCGCCTTGGTGCCAATCTTGCGCGACTACGTCGGCTTGAAGCTCAACGGAACCTACTTAGGCATCTGGCTGGCACACGCCGGCTTCGGGCTGCCGCTGGCGACCTACCTGCTCTACAACTACATCAGCGGGCTTCCGCGGGAGATTCTGGAATCGGCCTTCATCGACGGCGCATCGCACTTCACGGTGTTCTTCCGGCTCATCCTGCCGCTGTCGATCCCGGCGCTGGCCTCGTTCGCCATCTTCCAGTTCCTCTGGGTATGGAACGACTACCTAGTGGCGTTGATCTTCCTGGGCGTGACCAACAGCGAAATGCAGGTGCTGACCCAGCGCATCGCCGCAATGGTTGGGGACCGCGGGCAGGATTGGCATCTGCTGACGGCAGCGGCTTTCGTCTCGATGGTCGTACCGATTGCGGTATTCTTCTCACTGCAGCGCTTCTTCGTGCGCGGCCTGATGGCTGGGTCGGTGAAAGGGTAATCCTGCGACCTGGTCGCCTCAGCAGGCGATACGTGTGGTCTTCATCGTATGGGGGCGGCCTCTTGGCCGCTCCCTTTAGTTGGGCCGCAGCATCGCGGAGCACCCAACCCGCTGCCTACATCAGGCCTTACGTTTGTGGACTTCCAGAATCTGACCGTCAGCAGAGGTGATTTGTAGGGGCGAATTCTACGTGTTCGCCCAGCCGGACGCCTGGGTAGGCGTCCGGTTCGATGCAGAGGCGTAAGGTCAGCCGGCCAGAAGTTCAACAGCAGCGCGGACGTTCACCGGGACGACTTCCGGAATGGGGAAGCCGTTGAAGGCCACAGCATACTCGTTGGTGTATGCCCCAGCGTCGAGCATGACCAGGCGGTCGCCGATGTGCAGTTCGGGCAGTTCGATGTTCCGAGCGACCACGTCGCAGCTATCACAGCTTGGGCCAGCCAGAGTGCAGCGCACCATCGGGCGCAGATCAGCATCTGGGGCCACCAGGCGGATGACCGGGGGGAAGCCCTCGAAGCTTTCCATCAGGCCGTTGAAGACACCCGCATCCAGATACAGCCAGGTATCCTGGCCGCGCGTGGCCTTGCCCACAACCGAGACGACCAGACAGCCGGCCTCGCCGACCAGCCCGCGTCCCGGTTCCAAAATGAGCATGGGATTGTGGAGCGGTACATAGTCTCGCACCGCGCCCATCACTGCCGCGCCGATAGCCTCCAGCGAAGGGATCGCCGGGGTGTGGTAATGCCCCGCCGGGAAGCCCCCGCCAATATCGAGCATGTAGAGGTCATGGCCGCGTCCGGCAGCCTGCTGCCAGATGTCCCCGCAGGCGCGGATGGCATTGACCCAGTTCTGAACGTTCAAGCACTGTGACCCGACGTGGAAAGACAAGCCGATAGGATCGAGGCCGAGCGCCTTGGCCTGGTCGAACAGGTCGAGGGCTTCCACGCCGCTGACGCCGAACTTGCCGGCCAGCGGCAGGACGCTGCCCTGGTTATCGACGGCCAACCGGACGTAGACGCGCATGCCCGGCGCGTAGCGGGCCACCTTCTCTACCTCGTAGGTCGAGTCCACCACCATCGCGTAAACGCCGGCTGCATACATCCGCTGGATGAAAGCCGGATTCTTGATGGGGTTGCTGCAAATGATCCGCTGTCCGGTCGCGCCGGCCGCCAGCGAAAGCTCCAGCTCCGCCAGCGAAGCGATTTCGAGTCCGCCGCCTTTCTCCACAACCAGCCGGATGATCCGGGGATTGGCGTTGGCTTTGACGGCGTAGAAAACATGCCCGCCGGGGAATGTGTCTACGAAGGCATCATAGGTTTGGCTGATCTGGTCGAAGTCCAGCACGAGGCTGGGGGTGATGAGAGTAGGGTCAGCAGTGACGGCGTCCATGCGGACAGTGTTCATCTCGTTCTACGGGTCTCCTTCTTTGAGTTGCTCTAGGCCGGGATCGGCGCATGATAAAGGGGCGGCCTCATGACCACCCCTGTGTCCGTGGTGATTCTACACCCACTTGCCCTACACACAATCCGCAGTTTGGCGGATTTTGAGGAAATTCACACAACCTTAAATGATCGTCCGAATCCCCTGCTCTATTAGCCCAGATTCTAGGGGCTTTCCCCCTACCCCCTCATTCCTCCAGCGTGCTGGTATCGCCTTCCGGCAGCCCCATCGCGCGGGCTTTCAGCACACGGCGCATGATCTTGCCCGAACGAGTCTTGGGAAGCGCCGAGACGAACTCGATTTTGGCCGGAACAGCGATGGGCCCCACCTCCCGGCGGATGTGTTCCTTGAGCTGGTCAGCTAGCGCCTCACTGCCCTGGAAGCCCTGCCGCAGGATGCAGTAGGCGTAGATCACATTGCCGCGCACTTCATCCGGCACACCGATAACAGCGGATTCGGCCACGGCCGGATGGCTGACCAGCCCGGACTCGACCTCGGCTGTGCCGAGCCGGTAGCCAGAGACTTTGATCACGTCGTCGATGCGCCCGATGACCCAGAAGTAGCCGTCCTCATCTTTGCGCGCCGAGTCGCCGGCCAGATACCAGCCCTGCTTGGCGTAGGCGCTGAAGTATTGGCGCACCATGCGGTCGGGATCGCCGTAGATCGTCCGCAGCATCCCTGGCCACGGAGTCTTGATGACCAGCCGGCCCTCAACACCCGGCGGGCAGGAGTTGCCCGCTTCATCGACCACATCCGCGTCGATCCCAGGGAAAGGACGGGTGCAGCTTCCAGGCTTTAGGCCAACCGAGGGCAGAGGCGTCAGGACAAAGCCACCGGTTTCGGTCTGCCACATGGTATCCATAATCGGGCAGCGCCCTTTGCCGATGATGTTGTAGTACCACTTCCACGCTTCAGGGTTGATCGGTTCCCCCACCGTGCCGAGCAGACGCAAGCTGCTCAGGTCGTGGCGGTTCGGCCAGGCATCGCCGAAGCGCATCAATCCGCGTATAGCCGTCGGAGCGGTGTAGAGAATAGTGATGCCGTATTCCTCGACGATCTTCCACCAGCGGTTAGGATACGGAAAGTTCGGCGCGCCTTCGTAAACCATCTCGGTCGCCCCCAGGATGAGCGGCGCGTAGACGATATAGCTGTGCCCAGTGATCCACCCCGGATCGGCAGCGCACCAGAAGCGGTCTTCATCCTTGATGTCAAAGACGTACTGGAGCGTGGTCGAAATATGCACCTGATAGCCGCCGTGGGTGTGGAGGATGCCTTTAGGCTTGCCGGTCGTGCCGCTGGTATAGAGGATGAAGAGCGGGTCCTCGGCGTCCATCACTTCAGTTTCACACTTGGTGCTGGCGATGGGCAGGGTCATCAGGTCGTGATACCAAAAGTCGCGTCCAGCCTGCATCGGAACCTGCTGCCCGGTTCGCTTGACGACGATGACATGTTCGATCACCGGCGAACGGTGGACGGCTTCGTCGGCGATCTTCTTCAGTTCGACGATGCTGCCGCGCAGCCAAGCCCCGTCGCAGGTGACAAGGACACGGCTTTGGGCATCTTCAATACGGTCGGCCAGGGCGTGTTCGCTGAAGCCGCCATACACTACGCTGTGAACCGCCCCAATCTTGGCGCAGGCCAGCATGGCGATGATGAGTTCAGGGATGCGCCCCATGTAGATGGTCACGCGGTCACCTTTGCGGACGCCCATGCTCCGCAGGACGTTGCCGAACTTGTTGACCTCCTGCCACAGCCGCCAGTAGGAGAAAGTCTGCTTATCGCCCTGCTCCCCCTCAAAGATGATCGCCAGCTTATTGCGCCGCCAGGTTTTGACGTGGCGGTCGAGCGCGTTCAGAACAATATTGGTCTTGCCGCCGACGAACCACTTGTAGAACGGCGCGTTACTGCGATCCAGCACCTGGCTCCAGCGCTCGTACCACTCCAGCGTATCGGCGCGCTTCGCCCAGAAGGCTTCAATATCGGCCATAGCCTCCTGGTAGACGGCATCGTAATCTGGAATATGGGCATTTTTGACGATGGCCTCGGAGGGGTAATACCATTCGCTCGTCGAGGGGACAAAAGCCTCGTCGCTCATGCGTAAAGCTCCTTAAAAAAAGGTGGTTGTTGTAGGAACGGTGTGCCCGCAGGCGGCCCTTCATCCGCGCCGGGGACACTGCCGATTATAGAATCAAACGGCGCATCGGCCAAAGTCTATATATCCTCCCGCCAGCGGATGAAAGCGCCCTAACTTTGAAATCCCCCCAGGTGGGCAGCGGATTACCCCCGATACGCTTGAGGAGGGTATACTTATAGGCGGGTTCATTTCGACCGGACTGAGTAGGAGGTCGAATCCTCAACCGATCCCGCAACCCTATATCCACATCTGAATAGTAGCTTGTGTTCAATAGATGGAGGCTCTTCATGGCTCAACCGAAACGCTTGCTCACTCTCTTGGCTTTAATGGCCCTGCTGCTGGTGGTGGCCGGAGCAGTCCTCGCTCAGGAAGCCCCCCAACCGCTGGGATTAACCCCCTTTGAACTCTGCCCCAAATTCGACCCCGGTGTGACCGTAACCGTCGTCGGCGATGCCGGACACAACCTGGCCCCGTACACCTTCTGGAAAGATGATTTCGCCGCGATGGGCATCACTGTCGAAATCGTGGAAGTCCCCTTCGCCGATGTCTACCAGAAGCTCAAGACCGAATTCGTCGGGCAAACTGGCGCTTTCGATGTCGTCACCTTCTACCCCGCCTACATCGGGGACTTCGCCAGCAATGGTTATCTAGAACCGCTGGATGCCTATATTGCCAAGGAACCGGCCGCCGTCTACGACCCGATGATGGATGATGTGCTGGCGCCGTTCCGCGAACTGTACAACAAATTCGGCGGCCAGACCTACGCGCTGACCATTGACGGTGACGTGCTGGTCCTCCAGTACCGCAAGGACCTGTTTGAGAACGCCGATGAGCAGGCCGCCTTCAAGGCCAAGTACGGCAAAGACCTGGCCGTCCCGGAGACCTGGGAAGACTGGCTCATGGTCGGCGAATTCTTCACCCGCAAGGCCGGTGAGACGCTGGCCGGCGAGACGCTGACCGAGGACTTCTACGGCTCTGCCGAATTCGCCAAGCGCAGCTTCAGCTTCGCCTGGTTCATGAACCGGGCCGCCAGCGCAGGCGTGATCTATTTCGACGAGGACATGAACCCGCTCATCAATTCGCCAGAGGCCGTCGCTGCCCTTCAGAATATGGTCGACAGCCTCAAGAACGCGCCGCCGGATGTCCTCAACTACGGCTATGACGAACTGCGCGACATCTTCATCGGTGGCCGCGCCGCCATGGTTGTCCAGTGGACAGATGTCCCCAAGAAGGCCGCCGATCCCACCCAGTCCAAGATCGTCGGCAAGGTGGGCGTAGCCCGCGTGCCGGGCACGGTCGGGGCGGATGGCACCGTCGTGCATCGCTCAATGATGCCGGTCGGCCGTGTGGTGGCTGTGGCCGCCGACTCGGATGTCAAGGATGCCGCCTACTGCGTCGTCAAGCACATCGCCTACAACCGCAGTCTGGAAGATGTCTCAACCTCGCTGACTGGCCTTGACCCGTACCGCCAGTCGCACCTGGACAATGTCTCAGCCTTCGCCCCGCTGATGGGCCAGGAGAATGCCCAGGCCTATCTCGACGGGCTGAAGGTCGCGCTGGCCGACGGCTTCCCGGAGATTTTCATCCCCGGTTCGGCCCAGTATGAAGATGCCCTCGACCTGGAGGTCAACCGGGCGCTGGCCGGCGAGATCACCGCGCAGCAGGCACTAGATAACGTTGCTGCCCGCTGGAACGAGATCACCGACACGCTTGGCCGTGACGCGCAGATCGCCGTCTGGCGTCAGGCGCTGGAAAGCTACCGCGCGCTGGGTCTGCTGAAATAGGGATCATCCTCACCCCCTGCCCTCCTCTCCTCTCTATGAAGCGGAGAGGAGGAACGGCTGGGGGCAGACGAACGAAGAACCAGGGGCCGGCTCACGATGGAGCCGGCCGTCACCGCCGATCCGCGCCGCCCGATGAGAATGCCGCCGGGGGTTAGACGACGTCACGATTCACCGGATGAACACCCCCTCCTCCTATTCCCTCCGTATCGAAGAGGGAATCTGAGCAGGAGTGAGGGTCTCGGTGGATGAACGCGAAGCGCAGGCTCCCGCTGGTGCTGTGAACCACATGCAGGCTGCACCGTGACCACGAGAACCGATTCCGGCAGCTGGCTGAGCCGCCGTCTAGGGGTAGAGAACCGCGTCTGGAAAACCGCCCTGCTGTTCGTCTTGCCCGCCTTTGTGCTGCTCATCAGCATCACCATCTACCCCCTCATCCGCACGCTCTGGCTGTCTGTCAACCAATTGGAGCTGTCCGTCTCCCCCAAAGAAACCTTCGTCGGCCTAGATAACTTCGGCAAAGTCATCGGGCTGCGGATCGTCCCCATCAACCCGGAAAACCCGCGCTATCCCGAAGGCATGGGCGAACTCACCCGGCTCACGCTGGGCGAAACCACTTATGCCCTGGTGCGCGGCGTGGGAGATACTCGCTTCTTCAACGCGCTGCGGAATACCGCCGTGCTGGTCATCGGCGGGGTGACGATCCAGGTGCTGCTGGGGATGGGGCTGGCGCTCCTCGCCAGCGAAATGGGTGCCAGCCGCACCGTCTGGGTGACGCTGTTCCTGATCCCCATCATGATCGCCCCGGTAGTCTCCGGCTTCCAATTCCGCGTCATCTTCAACGACTCGTTCGGGCCGCTGAATTATCTGGTGCGGCAGTTCAGCGGCGGGTTCATCCAGCCGCCAGCCTGGACCGCCAACCCGGATACGTCACTGCTGACGATCATGATGACGGATGTCTGGCAGTGGACGCCCTTCATGATGCTGCTGATCCTGGCCGGGCTAGAATCGATCTCCCAGGAAGTGATCGAAGCGGCACGAGTCGATGGCGCGTCCTACTGGCAGGTCCTGCTCTGGGTCAAAATCCCGATGCTCCTGCCCGTGCTGATTATCGGCATCCTCATCCGCATGATGGACACCTTCAAGACCTTCGACCTCGTGGTGCTGCTGACCGAAGGCGGCCCCGGCAGCTCCAGCGAGACCGTCGCCTATTACACCTATATCAACGGCTTCCGCTTCTTCTCCATGGGCTATACAGCGGCGATTGCCTTCGTGCAGTTGGTCGTCATCATCATCGTGTCGCGTGTGTTCTTGAGCATCCAGAAGCGCCAGCGGGGAGAACTCTGATGACCACAACCCACCGCGCTCCCGTTCGCATCTTGATCGGCATTATCCTCACCGCTGGGCTGGTCTTCTTCCTGTTCCCCGTGGTCTGGATGTTCCTCACCTCGTTCAAGACCCAGAACCAGATTTTCGCCACCCCTCCGGTCATTATCCCGCCGAGCGAGCAGTGGAACCTGAACAACTACATCGCTGCGCTGACCGAAAGCGGCGGCCTTCAGGCCGTGCGCGATAGCTTGGTTGTTGCCCTCTCGACCGCACTGGTGAGCGTCGGAGTCGGAGCGCTGGCAGCCTACAGCCTGGCGCGCTACCGTACCGGCGGCGACCAGTTCGCCTTCTGGATCCTCTCAACGCGGATGTTCCCTCCGGTTGCCTCAGCCATTCCGCTGTTCTTGATCTTCCGCGAACTCAAACTGCTGGATACCTACTGGGCGCTGATCCTGGCGAATACCATCTTCAATCTGCCGTTTGCCATCTGGCTGCTGAAAGGCTTCATCGAAGACCTCCCGCGTGAACTGGAAGAGTCGGCGCTCATCGACGGTGCATCCACCTTCGGCGCCTTCTGGCGGGTGACTCTGCCGCTCATTAGCCCTGGCCTGGTGACGGCTACGCTCTTCACCTTCGTCTTCACTTGGAACGAATTCATGTTCGCCCTGCTGATGACGCGCCGCACCGTCCGCCCACTGACGGTCATGATCCAGTCGCTGGCCGGCGGGCACGAAATCCTCTGGGCGCAGATCGCCGCCTCCGGGGTGATCGCCATTATCCCTGGCGTGCTGCTGGTGCTCTTTTTGCAGCGCTACATCGTCCGTGGCCTGACAATGGGCGCGATGAAGAGCTAAAATCCGCCCCAAGCCGGGTGGTCAGCGCTGTCCATTTCGGCGCCACATGGATAACCTCACAAATATGACTAGGCTGCGGCAACATGGTAACCTTTCCGATTCTGCTGCTGATCCTGCTGCTGGGAGTAGGCTTGGGACTGCCGGGAGTCATCCTGCTGGCGGCAGGCGTGCGCTTCGCTAGCAAGGAGCGCCGCATCGATGCCGAAGGCGTCACCATCCAGGCAGAAATCAGCGACCTCCAAGCAGTTGATCGCCGCAGCCGCAAAAGTGGGCTGGTCCGCTATACCTACCTCATGACCTTCCGCTATTCGCCCCCCGGTGTGACTGAACCAACCGAGTCCACAGCGGCCGTCTCGCGTCAGGTATTCAAGAAGCTCACCCTGGGGCAGCGCATCACCGCGCGTTATCTGCCTAACGACCCCAAGAACGTGCGGGTGCTGGACGTGCCGGTGATTTCAGCAGTGCAGTATGTCACCCTTCAAGCGAGCCTTCTGCTCGCGGCGATGCTCTTCGGCTGCCTGGGAATCTGGCTGTTTGTGCTGCCCGCTGCGCAGAAACAGGCCGATCAGAACGCGACGGCCTCAGCCTATGCCAACACACGCACCCCACGAGAAGCCGCCCTCACCGCCGATTATTTCCGAATCCAGTTGCAGCCCATTCGCGGCGAGATCGAAGCCAAGTTGGATACCTTCCGTCAAGAAGCCGCGGATCGTGCCCAGACCTACGACCCGGAACTGCTGGGCATCCGCTACGACCTGGCGCAGATTTACTATGGCCGCTGCGATGGCCGCTTCTATGTCTTTGCAGTGGAAGGTATCTATCGCGGCTCAATATATGTGTCCCGCCTGGGCTATGCCTATCTGGAAGATGGGCTGCCGCCGGAAGGCTGCTCGACCGGTGAGTTCGGCAGCCTGTTCAGCCGGAGCGGGCCGCTCGGCGGCGGTTGGTACGCGGTCGAAGCCATCCGCGCGGATTGAGGCTCAGACCGGGACAAACCTGCGTGTTCGCCCCAAAACCCGAATGCGCTTGTTCAGACCATTCGGTTGCAGTGCGCCGCCCGCTGGTTTAGTATCGGTCAACGCAGGGTAACGAATCCATCATGGAGAGACAAAAATGGTTAAACTGATCGCTTTTCTCAAGCGCAAACCCGGCATGACCCTGGAAGAGTTCAAGACCCGCTGGGTGGATGAGCACACCAAGATTTCCAGCAAGCTGCCCGGTTTGTTGGGCTACTACATCAACATCAACCTCCCCGACCAGCCGAGCAACCAGGAGCCGAACTACGACGGCACAGCCGAACTGTGGTGGAACAGCGTCGAGGAGATGGAAGCCTCCTTCGCCAGCGACATCGGCGCAGCCGCCGGCAAAGACGCCGATGAATTCTGCGAGATGCGCTTTCACCTGTACACCACCGAATACACGATCATCCCCTTCAAGGGCCATCCCTAAACCCTTCTGACGGCCCCATCCAAGGACACGGCTGCCGCCGTGTCCTTTTTTATTGGTGCCGCGCCTGTACCCGTCAGCGCCTCCACAGATTACGACTATAATGACGGGAATGTGCGGAGACCACTTGACCCACTCCCACGACATTGAAAAGAGAACCCTGATGAAAAAAGGACTGCTGGTTTTGGGGCTGGCCTGCATGATGTTCCTGCCTACGCCAGCGCTGGCACAGGCAGATCTGCCGTATGTTGAACTCACTGACTGCTGGATGGAACTGCCCAGCGGACTTACCGAAGGTGAAGACGTGGACTGCGGCATCCTATACGTGCCGGAAGACCGCGCCGATCCGGACAGCCCCACCATTGAATTGGCCTTCGCCATCCTGTATGCCGTTGCCGAGGACGTGCAGCCCGATCCGGTCGTCTACCTGGCCGGCGGCCCCGGTGGTAATGCCGTCGACGAACTGGAGGACTGGGTTGATGTTCCCTATCTCCAGGATCGTGACCTGATCCTGCTTGACCAGCGCGGCACTGGCTATTCCTTCCCCAGCCTCAACTGTCCCGAGATTGAGCAGAGCGAAGAAGCCGCGACCCAGGCCTGCCGGGATCGGCTCATTGCCGATGGTGTCAACCTGCAAGCCTATAACAGCGCCGAGAACGCCGCCGATGTTGCCGACCTGCGCATAGCCTTGGGCTACGACGAATGGAACCTCTACGGCATCTCCTACGGCACGCGGCTGGCGCTGACCGTGATGCGTGACCACCCCGAAGGCATCCGCAGCGTCATCATCGACTCGGTCTACCCGCCGGAAGTGAACTCGTGGGAGGAGTACGGGCAGAACACCGCTGACGTTTTTTCCCGGCTGTTCAAGGCTTGCGCCAGCGATGCGGGCTGTGCCGCCAGCTTCCCTGATCTGGAAGCCGTCTTCTATGAGACTGTCAGCGCGCTCAATGCCCAGCCTGCGCAGTATACCGGCATCGATCCCGATACTGGCAGCGGTGTCGAGCTGAGCCTGAGCGGAGATGACCTGATCGACCGCTTTTTCCAACTAATGTATTCCACCGAGAACATCCCCTACCTCCCCTGGCTCATCTACGAGATCGCCAGTGAAAACTACAGCGCGCTCGATGACCTCGAATCCGGCGCAATCTTCGAGCAGGAACGCCGCCGCCAGGAACCCAGCGAAGACATCTCCGACAGCGAAGGCATGAATCTCTCGGTAGAGTGCCAGGAAGAGGTCGGCTTCCTCGACGAGGACACCGCACTGGCGAACGTCCCGGCTGAGCCAGCGGCACTCATAGACAGCAGCATCAACACGATCCGGGCCACCTTCAGCGACTGCCGGATTTGGGGCGTGGCGCTGGGCGACCCGATTGAGGCCAAACCGGTCGTCAGTGATATTCCGACGCTGGTGGCAGCGGGCGAGTTTGACCCGATCACCCCGGCCAAGTGGGCAGAAAGCGCCGCCAGCCACCTCTCCAACAGCTTCTTATTCGTCTTCCCCGGCGGCGGCCACGGCGTGATCGACATGAACGACTGCTCGCAGGGCATCATGCAGGCCTTCCTGGACAATCCCGCCCAGGAACCAGACGCAGTCTGCATCGCCGCGATGGTACCAGTGCGGTGGGCGCTGCCGTCGGGATAGCGGCCCGCGTCGCTGCTGTTCACCAGGGAGCTGCTCAGGCAGTCCCCTTTTCATTCCCCTCACAACCTGTGCCATAATAACCGTAAAGTCGTTGATCCGAGGACGCCGCCTATGGTCGATAGGCCCCAAACCAAAGTCTCCGCAGCCGAGTTCCTAACCCTGCCGGAGACACTCCAACCCACCGAGCTGATCGATGGAGAGATCGTCGTGAGTCCTTCCCCCGTGCCCCAACACCAACGCATCATCTTCCGGCTGGCCTCGCGGATTGATGCGCTGCTGCCAGACGGCGAGCTGCTGCTGTCTCCCATCGACCTCCACCTCGACGAAGACAACGTCGTCCAGCCCGATATTGTCTGGCTCTCCGTGAAAGGGCGCTGTGTGGTGCGCGAGAAGTGGCTGGAGGGTGCGCCTGCCTTGATCGTCGAGGTGCTGTCGCCGGGAACGGTCCGCCGCGACCGGGGCGACAAGTTCGATCTCTACGAACGCCATGGCATCGGTGAATACTGGCTGGTCGATCCCGACGGCCAGTATGTCGAGGTATATACGCTCAACGCCGGTCACTACCAGCGCCAGGGACTCTACAGCCCCGGCGAACGCTTTCCCTCTGCGGCGCTGGGCGGCAAGGAGGTCGATCTAACTGGCATTTGGGGTCAGTAGCTGCGCCCCAGCCCCCATCCTTGCAGCTCGCCCCGAATGTATACTATCTGCTAATAACTAAACACGGATGCGGTTCAAGTTGGGGGCGGACAGTTCCACGGCGCGTTTCTCCGGCAGCACAACCAACTGTGTCTCGTCCTGGTAAGCCAGCGCCAGTGTGGTGAAGCTGATGAAGCGCCCCCCCATCCAAGCATGGTCGAGCGCCTCCCGCGCCGCCTCCAGTACGAGAGCTTCGACCACCTGCCAATCGTTCGGCGAGGTGTACGGGTGGCTCAGCAGCACTTGAGAGTCGCCTTTCACTTTGGGGATGCGCCGCCCGATCCACGGCTTACGTTCCACAATGGCGCGGACATCCGGGGGATACTGGCGCAGCAGCGCTTTGAGGCGGTCGAGGTACTCCCCCTGAGGCATGACATCGACTACGGCGCGGCGGATGCCTGCCCGGCCGCTTTCGTCGCGCTGGCCGGTCACCACCACATCAGCCAGCGCCATCCGCCCGTCGGGCAGGCGGAAGGATTTGAGCGACCGCGCCCCACGGTAGACCTCGGCACCCCACCCCTGCCCGCGCGGCATAGCCGTCCGCCAGACAGTCTTCAGTGTATCGTCATTGAAGCCGCTCGTCGGCGAGGTGTAGTTGTAGCCGCGCTGGTGGCCTTCCAGAACGTACTCGATCACCAACTGGCGCATGGGTGTCGTCAACCTACTGCGGACGCGGGCGCAGCGTATTCAGGAACTTTTTCACAAACTCGGCCACCCCCCGGTTGGCGACCAAACTGCCTTCAGCAATCTCCCACTTGTAGCCAAAGCGTTCGGCCTGCCCGCGCAGGCGTTTCTGCTCGTTCCGGTAGTGGTGCAGAATGTCCTCCAGTGTGGTCGTCTCCCCCCACACATCGGACTTGTTCACCAGAATATAAAACGCCTTCAGGTGCTTGGCCGCTGCCGGTTCGTCTTCGATCATCTGCAGCACGAAGTTGAGCGCATCTTTCTGAAGGTGAACGTCGGTGTGGTCGAGCAGGAACAGAATGCCCCGCGGCTGTGCTGCCCGGAACAGTTCCACCCAGTCCGTCTCCCACATCGCGTACTCGCCGCCGACATCCCGGCTCGGCTTGAGCTTCATGTAGCCGTCCCCTACCCTCGCGCTAAAGTCAGCGATGGATTCGCCGCCGGCGGCCGTCGGGTCGGGATTGAAATCGTCGAGCGTACTCATGCTGTGGCGCAGCCATTCGATCAGCGTAGTCTTGCCGGTCTGCCGCGCACCCAGCACGATGAACGACACGCCGGATACCTTCACGTAAAAGAAATCCTGCAAGGCGCTGACGGTCGTGTTGACCGCCTTCCCAACCGTCGTGATGGTTCCGATGACGATGGTGATGACGGTATCCAGAATGTTCGCCACGCTCAAGTCCTCACTGTTGAACAAAATCTTGTCACCACTGTATACGAAAAACCGCATTTCATGTTGCTCGATCAGCGACACACCAAACTCCTCGTTTTGTTTCGCAGGACAGCACAAGCGCCCAGCACGTGCATCCTCCCGCGCGCATCCGTCGATTTCTTTTTCACCGATCCATGACTTTTGCAAAGAGTAGACAAAATGTCACCCTAATCGTTCAAAAGTTTGCTATGCTGCCTTACACCAGGGCCGAATACCGGAAAAATGAGAAAGAGTCTAAGCGGCTTGCACAAATGCTTGAATGTATATAAAATCTCCAACCGAACCTAAACATGTTTACATTAGACTAGAGGGAAGGTCGATGAACGAGATTCCAACTCAAGCGCCTGCTTCCCGCCTGACCGAACAGGCGCAGAAGCTGTTGGAGATTCTGCGGGACAACCGTTACCCGTGGATGAACCGCAAGGAAATCGCCAAAGCCATCGGCAAGCGCCGTCTGACCCCCTATGACATCGCCCTGCTGGAACTGCTCCAGGAGCGCGGTCTGGTGGAGATCAAGTCGCGCCCTAATGGCACGCCCATCGGTTACGAATGGGTCTATCACGCAGCCCAGGACAGCAAAAACGGCAGCGGCGAATAGAGGCGCCTCACAATGAAAATTATCACGCTGCTCAATGAAAAAGGCGGCGTTGGCAAGACCACGCTCGCGACCCATATCGCCGCCGGACTCGCGGTCCGCGGAATGCGCGTGCTGCTGGTCGATGCCGATCCGCAGGGCCACGCTACCGTAGCGCTGGGACTGCAGAAAGAACCGGGTTTGTATGACCTGCTGGTGCGTAACGTCCCCTTCAAGGCCGTGCTGCGGGTTATTCCCCCCAAGGCCTATCAAGTTCCTAACCAGGCGGTGAATGGCCAGTTGGTGCTGCTGCCCTCCAATGTTGAGACGCGCAACATCGCCAACTCAATCTCCGATTCCTTCGCAGTGGCCGAACGCTTCCGGGAACTCGAAGGCACCATCGATCTGGTCATTTTCGACACCTCCCCTACCCCATCGCTGCTCCACGGGTCGATCTATATCGCCACCGACGGCGTGCTCTATCCGACCACCTGCGAGTACCTCAGTTTTGACGGCCTGGTCGAGAGCATCAAGCACCGCCAGGCAGCCGAAGCCCACCGCAAGCAGTGGGGACTCAATGCCATTGAAGTGCTGGGCATCGTCCCGACGATGTACCGCACCAAAACTATTGAACATTCCGAGAACCTCAAGCAGCTCCGCGAGCAGTTCGGCGCGCTGGTTTGGCAGCCCATTCCCCAGCGCACGATCTGGGCGGAAGCCGCTGCCATTCGGCGGCCCGTCTTCAGCTTCGCGCCGGAGAGCCTGGCCGCTAGAGACGCTTGGGAACTGGTAGACCGAGTACAGGAAGGATTGGGCCGTGTCGGCTAGACGTGGGCGTGCTGCCCGCGAGTCGCTGGATGTCTTTGATAACTCATCGCGCCTATCGCTGGCCGAAACCGATGCCGCGATCTTCGGCGACCTCAGCAAGGTCGATGTTGGCCGGGTCAATGTGCGCCCGGTCAGCATCCTCGATATTCACCCAGACCCGTCCCAGCCGCGCCGCGCCGTTCCTTCCCCGGTGCGCGTCTTCTGGGATGGGCGGGCGTCCGGCACACGCACGCTCTTTACCCGCTGGTATGAGCTGGCGATCCAGGAATCCGGGCGCGAGTTCAAGTTGGAGCCGTTCCTGGCCGCTGCCGAAGAAGTGCCGCGTCCGGAGAAGATGGGGCCTATCGAGGCCTCTCTAATCGAGATCGTCGAACTCGCGGCCAACATCCGCGCCAATGGCCTCACCTACCCCATCACCGTGGTGCATACCCCACCACATGGCTACCAACTGGAAACAGGCGAGCGCCGCTGGCTGGCTTATAACCTGCTCAACATCTTCTTCCCAGAAGAAGGCGTCACCTGGGAGCGCATCCCCGCCCGCGTCGTCGAAGATTTCAGTGTGTGGCGGCAGGCTAGTGAGAACAGCGCCCGCGCCAACCTGAATGCCATTAGCCGTGCCCGTCAGTTAGCCATCCTGCTGATGGACCTTTACCGTGCCCAGGGCGAGCGTTTCTATTCCTATGATGAGATCGTCCCCAACGGCGGCAGCGACCGCCCCTACTATGCCCAAGTGGGCGATGGCGAGCACGGCTATCCCATCCCGCGCGGCCATGGCGAACTGGTGCTGAATGCAGCCGGCTTTAAGAATGCCAGCCAGCTTCGCGAGCACCGCTCCCTGCTCCGTCTGCCGGATGAAGTTTGGAAAATTGCTGACGACTTAAACTGGACTCAAGGCCGTATTCGGTTGCTCCAGCGTGCAGCTCGAAAGAAAGCCAAATTTTTGGGTCAGGATGAATCTAAAATGATGGTTAGCCTGGCCTTAGAACAAGCTTCGGAGCAGGGCTACCGGATTGGGATATCCCAACCTCACTCCCCCACCCCGCTTGTTGACGAGCCGGAAGAAGCTGGAAATCCCCTTTTCTCCCCTAAAGTCTCGGAGCGATTTCGTCGAATGAAGGGGCTTGCAAAGCGAGTAGGGGAGGGGGGAGGTAAACTCACTGATGCCGACCTGCTTTGGATAACGGATGCCCGCAAGGTCTTCAACGAATGGCTGGATGAGCTGGAACGTGGCGTCCGTGAACAGATGCGTAAATAATGAATGCATAACAAATTATTATAATTTCGTAGTATTTCTTGAGGGCGGTTTGCCGCCCAATCTGGAGTCTGAGAGCTGCCCTGGCAGGGGTGGCCAACAACTGAATAGGTTCGCTGGTCGGGTCCCGTAAACAAAGGACCCGCTGCCGTTGACGGTGCGGGTCCTTCATATCGGGGCGATTTTACGAAACATCTCCAAACCGGGAGGTCTGGAGGTGGACTCAGGCTCCAACAGTGCCGAACACGCTTGCTCTGCCGTGCTAAACGGCCAACAGGTTCCAACAATCTGTTGCGCTCCCCACTGCCGCCTGCTCCGATCTCACGTCTGTGAGTCGAGGGCGGTCAGGAGGCTCCACGGGTGATCCGGAAATCTTGGGTGATCCAAAGTCCAGAATCCGCCACTCGTTCCGCAGTCTCCACCCCTACACCCAATGGCAGAGTGTAGCACTGTTGGAGTCTGCGCTCAACGAAAATCGCCCCAGAAGGGCGATTTTTTGTTGCCGAACGCAGATTCGCGTGTTTTTGACGCGGAATCGCTGTATTTCGCATCAAAAACCTATAAAGACAGTGGATTCTCGCTGATTCCGGTGCTGGGAAGTTGCCAGCCGCAGCGCGGCAAGCAGGCTGCCATCCCCTGGGGCCGTTACATCCACACGCGCCCGGACGACTCTGACTTGGAGGACTGGTTCCTTCGTCAGGGTTTTGGAGGGGTGGCGCTGGTTTGCGGCCGAGTCTCCCGGTTGCTCGTCCTGGACTTCGATGACCCCGCTTTAGCGTCGGAATTCCGACGCCTCAACCCCGATCTGGCTGATACCTATACCGTCCGATCTGGTGGCCGCGGTCTGCCGCATTTCTACTGGCGTCTTCCTGAGGGTATGGCGGTCCGGTCGCGCTCTCGCCCCGGCGTTGATCTGCGCGGTGAGGGTTCGTATGTCGTCGCGCCGCCTACGCGCATCGGGTCGGCGGTCTGGCAGGTTGAGTGTGACGTTCCCATCCGGATCCTCACCAAGGCCGATTTAAGCCGCATTTGCGGCTTTATGGCTGTATCCACCCCCGCTCAACCCCAAAACAGCTCTGAGCGGCCTTCTGGCGCGATTCTGAGCGCTTTGCCGAGTCGGTCTGAAGCGTCGGAATTCCGACGCTTCGCTCTGGCCGAAGAACTGCTTGAGGCCTACCGCCGTCTAGCTCCACACGGACGTAATCAGGCGCTCTTCCGGGTTGCTGTTGATGCCCGTGACAGTGGTTGGACTGAGTCTGCGGTGGCTTCAGTGTTGGCTGCTTTCCATGCACGCTGGCCGGGCCGTCCTGATGTGCATGAGAGCTTCCACTCCCGTCTCCATGAGGCCATCCGCACTATCGCCAGTGCCTTCAAACGGCTGCCGCGTCGTCGTGAGCAGCCCTCCCGTCTTGGGTTGTCCAACGCCGCCCGCGAGAAGCTCCTTCAAGCTGGCTTGGTGAGCGTTGCTCGTGTGCTCGATGCGCTCTACCGCGTCGGGTATGCCGGTGGCGCGCTGCTCACTGAGCGTCAGGTATGCGAAGCCGTCCACCGCTTCCAGATTGGGCGCCGGACAGTCATAGCTGCGCTCAAAGCGCTGCGCGAGAAGGGCTGGATACCCCCCGGAACCCCCCATTCCGCCGCTGCCGCTGCTGCTGCCCCTGATGGGCTGGATCACTCATGCAAGATGAGTAGGGGTGCAAACCGAGTCAAAACCCCAGGTGGGCGTCCGGCGGTCCGGCACGCCATCCCTGGCGCGGCAGCGCTCGCGCGAATCCTGGGCGTGCGCCACGCGCCCGGTGACGCACTCCCGGATGGCGTGCTCGGTGCGCCCGCTGCGTACAGGCAGGCCGTCCACGCGGGCTTGATCGCCCGCAGACCCGCCGCCTACGCGCGTGAATGGCTCTCGGCGCGGGTCGGCGTCTCGCGCTGGACGACCCGCCGTTACGACCGCCGGGCCGGGATCAGCGCCCAGCCAGTGTATGCTGCGCAACCTGTCGAGTGGGCGGCGCTGGAAGCGCTGCTCCCATCGGAAAGCCGCATTACTCCTGGCCTGTTCCTGGAGTCCGCCGATGGCCGCCGCTATCCGCCCATTCCCGGCTTAGCCCGCCGCCTGCTGGCGCGCGGCGAACGGCTGACCCTCAAGCGCCAGCTCCCCAACGCCTATCAGGTGCGCTCAAGCGTCGGAATTCCGACGCCTCAGGCGCTGCGACCTCCCAGAGTAGAGCCGAGTCTGTCGCCGCTTTCGGCCACCCACACCGCGTCACCTGCTGTGCCCGTACCGCCGCTGCGCCGGTTGGATCACCCCGCGCCGGAGCCGCCAAGCGTCGGAATTCCGACGCTTCAGGCCGAACCGGTGACCTTCTGGTTGTGCCCCAAATGCCTGCGAACTCACGTCTGCGCCCGCCCACCTGAACAGTGCGACCGCTGCCGTGCCCCGGTCGATTGGGAGGCCGTCCCAGAGTTCATCTGGCGCGATCTGGACGCCTGTAAGGTCTGGTGGCGGCGCCTCTGCGACGACCGCGACGCTGCCGGACGCCGTGCTCAGAAGCCCGCCGCGCGGCCTGACTCCCTCCCGCTCGCCGATCCTGCCGCGGAGCAGCTCGCTCGCCGCGCCTGGGAGACTGTCCGCGACTTGAGCCGCAAGACGGCCCGCCGTCTTGTCGAGCGCTACGGCGTTGCTCTGGTCGAGAAAGCCCTGGCCGTGCTGAGCCAGCGTCCGGCCCGGAATCCGGCTGGTTTGTTAGTGAGTATCTTGAAATCAATGTATAAATTATTTAATAATATTATAAACCTGCCGCCAGATCGCCCACCCGAGGCCCAGTCCGAGTGGCTGGCGCGGATGGCGGCCTCGCCGTATCTGGAGTTCCTAGCCAATGCCGAGGACATCAAACGGTTGGCACTCTCGACGTAATGTGGTGTAATGTAGTGGGAATGGGCTGCTGCTAATATCAGCAAACCGCCCAGCGTTTTAGCGAACTGAGGACACCTGGACGATGGCAACGATACTGCTGGTTGAAGACAACGAAATGAACCTCGATATGCTCTCCCGCCGCCTCCAAAAGCGCGGCCACACCGTCTATGTCGCCCGGGATGGCATGGCTGCCGTTGAGCGTACTCAGGAGTTCAAGCCCGATATTGTACTGATGGATATGAGCCTGCCGGTCATGGACGGCTGGGAGGCCACCCGCCGGCTGAAAGCCTCGCCGTCCACCCGTCATATCCCCATCATCGCGCTCACTGCCCACGCCGTCTCCGGTGACCGCGAAAAATGCCTGGAAGCTGGCGCGGACGACTATGCCACCAAACCCGTCCAGTTCAACGAACTGCTGGACTTGATTGGCCGTCTCACCAATATGTCGCTTCCGTCCACAAGCAGATAAGCAGCCCACTTCGCTGTTGCCGTATGTCTTCAAATCCCCCAGGGCAGGGACGGGTATCTCCCATGAGAATAGCCGCTTTCCCCCGCCAATAGGCCATGTTCGTAAGGGCAGGCTTCTGCCTGTCCGCCTCGCTCGACGCTCTTGCTGCCATTTCATGGCCGGACATCCTTCGCGTCCTTTGCGTTTTTGTGGCTTGATATTATTTTATCCGATTTTATACCAAAGAGTAGACAAAATGTCACCCTAAGCGTTCCATTTTGTGCTATCGTAGGAGTAGGAACGCCATTTTGGGCGTCCAGTTAAACTCTCCCAGTGCCGAAGGCACGTTCGGGAGAGGTGCCAGGGGGTGAGGGCTGCACCTTCACAACCTATTTCTTACAAATATCGCAGCCCGTTGCAGTTTCAACTTTTCCACTATCGCGCGGGGAATTGTCACAAACTGGCGCATCCAACCCTGACGGCACTGACGCCATTGCCGCCAGTTCCGCCAGATCACAATCTCATTTTTACGACTGTACAAATTGAGCTAATATACATCCGTTTTTTCAACCAACCCCAAACGATCACCTGTTTCACCATGCATCATCTTGCATGGCTAAAAGCGGTCAGCTAATAGCTCGATAAACCCCTTCACGACCCGGATCGCCCGGTCGTACTCCTCCAGCGGCAGATGCTCATGCGGCGTGTGATCCAGGTTGCTGTCCCCCGGCCCGTAAGCGATCATCGGACAGTCCCACTTCGACCCCACTGTGTTCATATCGCTCGTCCCTGTCTTCAGCACGAACCCCGGCTGCATCCCCTCCGCTCGGATCGCAGCCATCATCCCCCGCACCAGCGGGTTGTTCCGGTCGGACTGGTACGCCCGCTCATGCCCGTAGCCCCGCAGCTCCCCGTCCGGCTGCGCGAATCCCCGCAGCACCTTCAGCACATCCTCCGGTGTGATCCGCGGCGGTAGCCGGAACGCAACCGTCATGTTCAGCGTCTCGTTGAAGTAATCCGAACTCGTGTTGATCCCTCGCAGGCTCGCCATCACCTGGTCGAAGATGCGCTCCACCCCCGCGTTCTCGATCTCCGTCCAGTTCAGGATGTTCTGCCAGAATTCCGCCCCCAGCGCCCCGACCGTTGGCTCCGGCCTGGCCGTATGGGCCACCGCTCGCCGCAGCGTGTATTCCACCAGGATGCGCCCCTTGTACCCCAGCGTGATCCGGTTGGAACTGCTCGGCTCTCCGATGATGCAGTAGGTCGGCGTGTAATGGTCGCTCACGTAGTTGGAGCCTTTCCCCGTAGCGATCTCTTCCTCCACGCACCCAGCCACGATCACCCGCCACCCCTCTGGGATCCGCGCCTGGGCGGCCGCTTCCGCGAAGGTGCAGAGCGCCCCCTTCGCGTCCACGCTCCCCCGTCCATAGAGCGCCCAGCCGGTGCTCAGCGCAGCCAGCGGCTCCGTCGCCACCCGTCCAGCCTCGCTCAGCGATTCGATCCGCACCGGCACTTCTCCCGGAAACGTATCGATGTGCCCCAGCAGCATCAGTGTGTTCGGCGCTTGGGTTGCCCCCCGGATGCCAAAAGCATTCCCCGCCTCGTCCACGCGGGCATCAAACCCGCGCTCCCGCATCCACTGCACCAGGTAGTTCACAGCAGTCGATTCCAGCGTCGAGGGGCTGTAGCGCTTGACTAGTTCCAGCAGCAGGTCCGAGTGGGGCATGGTGTCCTCGTTAGGGTAGGGTATCGCTAGGCGTCCAATCTGTTTTCGTGAGCCTGCACCCTTCCATCACCTGCCCGTCGACAGGGGCAGGAAAGTCAGCTAGACTCACTGCACATTCAAGCGATTGTAGCATTCAGGCAGCCGCCCTCAAACTGATGTTCACCAACCGCAGCGATCTTCTCAGCGTTAATCCCGCCCAACTGAACTACGGCATCGCCGTGACCGACGTGGACGGCGATGGGCTGTTCGAGTGGTTCGTGGCCGGCTTCGGCTTCGCCAACACCGTCTTCAAATGGACCGGCAGTCGCTTCGACGTAGTCACGCCCCAGCCGTTGGCCGACCCCGGCCGCCAGACCATCGGCGTGGCCGCCTGCGATCTGGATGGCGATGGCCTCGAAGAAATTTACCTGCTCAACACCGATACCTTTGCGGGGCGCAAGTTCTTCGCCGACCGCCTCTTTGACTATGCTGGTGGTGATTGGGTCGATCTTTTCTCTCTGCCCGTCCATCGCGCTGTGCTCAATCTCACCGCCGGGCGTTCGGTCATCGGCGTAGACCGTGATGGCGATGGTATCTACGGCTTCTTCGTCGCCAATTACGGCGGCCCCCTTCGCCTCTACGAACTCGACGAGGATGGCCGCCTGCGAGATGTCGCTCCGCAGATCGGGCTGGACTTGATGACCGGTGGGCGCAGTGCCGTGGCTCTTCCCCTCCTGACCCCACGCATGGATATTTTCGCAGGCAACGAGGGTGGCCCCAATTTCCTCTTCCTAAACACAGGCGAAGGCCACTACGAAGAAATCGGCAGCCCCTCTGGTGTCAGCGATCCTGACCAGCACGCCCGTGGGGTCGCCGTCCTCGACGCCAACGACGACGGCCTGTTCGATCTCGTCTGCGGCAATTGGGAAGGCCCGCACCGTCTCTTCGTCCAAACCTTCAACGGCTCTTTCATCGATGATGCCCCGCCGGAGATGTCGGTGCCTTCACGGGTGCGGACAGTCATTGCTGCCGACTTCGACAACGACGGTTACGAAGAGGTCTTCTTCAACAACATCGGCGAGCCGAACCGGCTCTTCGGCCGTGTGGACGGAATCTGGCGGCCGGTCCCCATCGGCGATGCGCTCGAACCCGGTTGGCTCGGCACAGGGGCCGCCGTCGGCGACCTTGACGGTGACGGCCGCCTTGAACTCCTGGTTGCCCACGGTGAATCCGGGATGCAGCCGCTCACCCTCTATCACGGCCCGGACAACGGCCATCACTGGCTGCGTGTACTGCCCTATACCCCCTTCGGCGCGCCTGCCCGCGGGGCGCTGGTCACGCTGGAAGCCGGCGGCCGTACCCAGCGCCGGGTGATCGACACCGGCAGCGGCTACCTCTGCCAAATGGAGCCGGTTGCCCACTTTGGCTTAGGGGATTTGCAAACCGTCGAGCGTGTCACCGTGCGCTGGTTAGACGGGGCAGTGCAAACCCTCGATCATCCCCAAATCGACCAGCTTCACCGGGTGCGCCATCCCTACGAGGTTCTGATCTGAAGCGGATAGCGAGCAAAGAAGCGCGTGCCTTCTCCGGCGCTGCTTTCAAACCACACCTTGCCTTGGAGATAACTTTCGCTCAGCAGCTTGATGCTGTAGGTTCCCAAGCCGCGTCCCTCGCCTTTGGTCGAATACGACCGCCGGAACACTTGAAGCTGCACATGGGAAACCACCAGCGCCGCGCTGTTGTGGATGTCATGCAGGAAGAGGCGTTCCAAGATGTACCGCCGCTTTTCATCGCTGATGTCGGTGATGGCGAAGATCGTGCACATCTGCCCCTTCACGATCAGCGGTCGCGCCCACACCCGCAGATCGAGCGCGGTTCCCGACTGCGTCGTGATCCGGCATTCGCGGATAGCAGCCTTCCCGCGCAGTCCCATCAGGATTGCCTGTGCAGCTCCACAGGTGCTGCACGCTTCCGAAGTGCCGCAGCCTCCCGCCTCCGCGAAGGCGTGGTCACATTGCAGCACCTCACCCGGCCGCAGCCCATAAATCTGCGACGGGTCATCGATTTCCAGCATGTCCAACAAGGCTTGGTTGGTATAAATCACTTGCCGGAAACGGTTCAGCACCAGAAGAACATTCGGGACGGCATCCAGCAGGGTCTGGAGTTCCAACGCGGCTTGAACATCTGGGGCTTCACGGGCAATTTGCTGTGGGTCGATTCGCTCCGCAGGGGCGAATTGAGTGGACAGCCGTTCCAACATCAGGGCGTCCTCCTCAGCGCATGGAAAGTTGTTCATACTCATTGTAAGGTGTTTGTAGGGGATGAATCCGTGAGGTTTTCCGTCCCCTGGGCGCAAATAGCGCTGCTGCCAGCCCTGCACTATAATGCCCTTCACATCTGTGTTGGGAGGCACTCCTGCAGGGAGGGGCGTAACCATGAAGTCCTTGGGCTGTTTGCTGTTGGTCGCGAGTATGGTCGTGATGGCCGTGCTGGTGGTGCTGCCCGTCCTCGGCCCGTTCGAGAACAATCCCCTCTTGATGAGCGTGCAGACTGCCCTACACTGCCCGGCCGGGTCGCGCTTCGAACAGGAATTCACCAATTACAGCGACTTCCGCGGAAGCGCCCGCGTAGCGACCAGCTACTGCGTTGATGCCGAAGGTCAGCGCACCCGCGTTTCCGATGAACGTCTGCTGATTGCTGGCGCGCTGGGCTTCACCGTTCCCTTCATCATCGGCCTGTTCCTGTTCGTCGGCGGCATCTCTCGCTCGGTAACGCGCCGGGTGGCTGCGTTCACTTCGGCTGGTGCTGCCGGAGATGACGTAATCGATGTCGGTGGGATGAAGGTGCGGATCAGCCAGCCTCAGCCCATCGTAGTCGGCTCGTCAAAGTCATCGACTCGCACTAGCGACAGCTCGCCCGATGTCAGCGTCAGCGAGGACGGCGTGATCGATGTCGGTGGGATGAAGGTGCGGATCAGTCAGTCCCCGCCCATCGTGGTTGGCACATCAACAACCTCAGTTCCGGGGGGCGCCGGCTCACTGACCGAAAAGCTCCAGCAGTTGAAAGAGGCGCTCGACAAAGGGCTAATCACCCAGGACGAGTACGACCGCCTTCGCAAAGAAATCCTCGATAGCAGCTTTTAACCAGAACATCGCGACGTGCTGCATGTCCGTCCTCTTCCCGAAACCGCGTGATACTTTTTGGGGAGAGAACGTGTCAACGGTTCCACTAACCGCCGAAGAATGGTCACAGATCAATTCGACTTTATCTGATGTGACGCAGGTATGTGATCGCATTCAGACCTGGTCCGGTATGGAGTACATCACTACTTTGAACGTCAAGAAAACGAGTCAACTTCGACTGTCGCAAGTTTGTTTTCGTGATGCCGCATACGCTCTCTACAATGCGCGTTACGGATTCGGGTAGAGCCAATCATCCGATGCATCGTATTCCAGCCTGATTGTAATCCCAATCCTCACCCCGCCGACCGGAACCGCGCCTGGAGCATCGGCAGCAGACCCCCCGCATCGATGATCGCCTGCACCGATGGCGAGAGGCGCGGAAAGGTGAAGGTCTGCCCCGCCGCCTGGATGACCGCCTCAGCCAGATCGATCTCGATGGTGTCACCGCTCTGGATGTGCGCCCGCAGTTCCGGGCACACAATCGGCAGCACCCCCTGGTTGATGCAGTTGCGGAAGTACAGCCCGCTGAATGACGCTGCGATTATCATCGGCACGCCGCAGTATTTCAGCGCCGTGACGCCCTGCTCGCGGCTGCTCCCCATCCCCCAGTTCTTCCCAGCCACGATCACATCCCCAAGCTGCACCTGACCCGCGAATCCCGGATCAAGGTCTTCCAGCGCGTGAGCGGCGATCTCTTCCGGCGTCTTCAGCGTATACGTGTACTTCCCCGGAAAAATCACATCTGTGTTGACGTTGTCCCCGTAAACCCACACCCGGTGCTGGCTCATCCTCTTTGCGTCCTTTGCGTCTTTGCGGTTCAATTATCAACTAATCGAGTTAAGCGCCACATGACTGATCGACCCCGCGATCAGGCTCCCTGTGCGGGCGAACATCACCCCAAATGCCAGCCCCATCGTCCCCTGGAACAGAATCGTGCTGGCCGCGGCCGCCAGCGGATCGCCGCCGGTGCTGCTCATCCCCAATCCGAAGTGCCACAGCCCGAAGGCGATGGCCTGAATCACCAGCGCCCAGGCCGGGCTGAACCAGCCCCGCAGCCGCGATTGCAGCGCCCCTCGGAACAGGAATTCTTCGAAGAAGCCGTTTTGCAGCGTGTTGGAGATCAGCCGGTTCACCAGCCGGGTGAGCGTCATCTGTCCGCTCACCACCAGCGCTGCCAGGATCGCTGCCGGAAGGACGCACCATAGCAGCGTCACCCGCCGCGAGTATCGCCCCAGCCGCAGCCCTAATTCGCCCGGCCGCGCCCTGAGCGTCAGCAGGATCAGCCCCGGCAGCACGAAATAGGCCGTTGGATTGATGAGGTAGTTATCATTGCCGAATAGCTGCCCGCTCGCCTGTTCCAACGCCAAGCGGAACTCATTCCAGATCGGCACGCTGTTGCTCACCACACTGTGAAAAACCAACCCGTCGATCAGCGTGATGAGGATGAAGGCGATGATTACCGCCAACTGCGGCATCAGCCAGCGGCGAGGCGAGGTGGGCTGCGGATCCGCCGCTTCTGGGGTGATCACCACGGTGATCCCCGTCAGCGCTAGATAGCCCACTGGGAAAGCCAGACCGCCCAGGCCGATGTTCCCACCTGCGATCAGTACTACCGCGCTCGCCAGCCACAGCCCGCCAAAGACCCATACCGCCGGGGTTCGTGCCGCCGTCCGCAATCCATCTGCTATCCGCGCTTGCCAGGTCATATACGCTCCTCAAGAATTTCCGTAGAGACAGACACTCCGCATTTGCCCTATATAAACTCGCGCGGATCAGCGATGGCTCCGGCTACCGCGCTCGCTGCTACCACATACGGGCTGGCGAGGTAGATCGGCGCATCCGCTGTTCCCATCCGTCCCTTGAAGTTGCGGCTGCCGCTAATGATCGACGCTTCGTTCGGTGCAGGAACCCCCATGTGGTTCCCCATGCACGGCCCGCACCCCGGCGTATTGATCGCCGCCCCTGCTGCGATCAGCGTCGCCAGTGTGCCGTCCTGAACCGCCGCCAGCAGCACCTCTTCGCTGGCCGGGATCACCACCAACCGGCAGCGCACCCGCTTGCCCCGCACCACTTCAGCCGCCGCCTGCAAATCCTCCAGCCGCCCGCCGGTGCATGTCCCGATGAACGCCTGCTGGATGGGCGTGCCCGCTGCCTGCGACAGATCGACCACGTTGTCCGGCAGGTGGGGCAGGGCGATCTGCGGCTCCAGATCGGTCACATCCAGGTGCGCCATCTCATCGTAGACCGCGTCACCGTCCGGATAAATCGGTGTATACTCGCGCAGTGCTCTCTGCCCTTTGCCGGATCGCTTCGCGTCTTTGCGGTTTCGTCTTTCTTCAACATAGGCCAGCACCCGCTCATCCGGCGCGATGTACGCGCTCATCGCCCCGAACTCGGCCATCATGTTCGGCATGACTGGTAGCTCGTCAATCGACCAATACCCGACCGTCTCCCCGCTGATCTCAACTGCCCGGTACTTCCCGCCGTCCACCCCCTGCTGGCCGATCAGCTTCAGCGTCACATCTTTGGCCGTCACGCCCGGACGCGGACGCCCGCTCAGCACCACCTTGAGCGTCTCCGGCACGCGCAGCCACAGTTCCCCTGTCGCCCAAAGCGCTGCCATTTCCGTCCGCCCCACCCCCATGCCGAACGCCCCCAGCCAGCCGAAGTGCGTCGTATGGCTGTCCGAGCCGAAGACCACCTCGCCCGGCAGTACCAGCGCCTCTTCGCTCAACACCTGGTGGCAGATTCCCCGCCCCACCTCGAAGAAGTGAGCGATGCCGTTCTGCCGCACCCACTCGCGGATTTCAGCGTGATTCTGGGCGTGTTCAGTCGTTGGCGCCGGGACGGCGTGATCCAGCGTCACGGCGATCTTTTCTGGGATAGCGATCCTCGGTGCGCCGATCTTGTCGAAGATGCGCCGGATCGGAGCCGTGTTGTCGTGGCTGAAGACCACATCTGGTTTTACATCCAGGATGTCCCCCGCACGGGCACTGTTCACTCCCGCAGCGCGCGCCAGCGCCTTCTCCGCAAACGTATACCCAGGCATATTCACTCCCTGTTTCGTAATTGGAGATATTTTCACTTCCCCGCTTCGACTGCCGAGACCAGCTCGCGCCCCGCCGCCTCCATCAGCAGCGCATCGATTTCCGCCAGCGTCAGCGGCTTAGTATCTGCCTGCTGCTTGATCGTATGCGTCACCTCCCGCACCGTCTCATCGCTTAACGTCAGTCCCAGCGCTCGCGCCCGGTCGCGTATGGTGTTCCATCCTGTCAGCCGGTGACCGATAGCGATCTCCCGGCTCAGCCCAAAGTCCTCCGGCTTCAAAATTTCATAGGTTGAGGGATCCGCCAGCACCGCCTTGGCGTGGATGCCTGCCTTGTGGATGAAGGCGCTCGCTCCGGTGATGTAGTTATTGAACGGGATGTCCAGGTCGCAGATGTCGGCAATCAGCCGGTCGATCTGCGGCAGCAGCGTCAGCTTGTACTTGCTCACATACGCCTTGTTGAGCGTGTACAGCCGTGCTACCAACCCACCCAGCGGCGTGATGCCGTTGCGCTCGCCGATCCCCAGCACGGTCGTGTCAATGTGCGTCGCCCCTGCCTCCAGCGCAGCCGTCGCGTTGGCGATGGCGCACCCGCTGTCGTTGTGCCCGTGGAATTCGATGTCCAGCCGCGTTAGCCGCACTAATTGCTGCACCATCCCATAAACCTGATTCGGCGTCGCCACCCCAACCGTATCGGCCACCCCCAGCCGGTTCACCATTCCCAGATCAGCCACTGCCAGGTACACCCGCAGCAGGTCAGCCTCACGGCTCCGGAACGTGTCCTCTGTGCTGAACCGCAGGATGATGTCCGGTTTCTGCTCGCGGATGTAGTGCATCACCTCCGCCGCCAGGTCGATGATTTCTCGGATGCTCTTGCCGTGGCTGTGCTGCATCAACTGCGGTGAGGTCCCGATCACGATGTCCAGCCCATGTACGCCGGTATCCAGCGCCCGCTTGGCATCTTCCTTGTGGCAGCGGATGTGGGTCAGCAGCCGTGCCTTCAACCCCTGCCGTGCGATCACACGGATGTCTTCTTCGCTCTGCGGGCTGGCGCTCGGTGAGGTCATCTCGATCATCTCGACGCCGAACTCGTCGAGCAGGCCGGCGATCTCGATCTTCTGCGCCGTGGTGAAGGTGGCCGTGCTGAACTGCTCGCCTTCCCGCAGCGTGCTTTCAATGATGCTGAATTCTTCAAAAGACATCGTTCAAAGTCTCCTCAATGATCTCGATGGCCTGCCATAAATCCTCGTCGGTGATCACCAGCGGTGGCAGCAGCCGTAGCACACTCGGCCCAGCCGGTAGCGCCAGCACCCCGCGCTCTTGCAGCGCCTTCAGGACCGGCGCCACCTTCCCACGCAGCTCGATGCCGATCATCAAGCCGCGTCCTCGCACCTCCCGCGCGGCTTTCTCCGGCACATGCGCCGCCAGATGCGCCCGCGCGGCCTCTCCCAGCCGCTTTGCCCGCTCAATCAACCCTTCATTTTGCTTTGCGTCCTCTGCCTCTGTGCGGAGCCTCCCCGCTGGGGGATTGCGGTTCAACGCTTCTTCTTTTCCCCTCTTGATGTCTTGCCGGTTCGATGTGTTGGTGTACACTTCCAGCGCCGCCAGCCCCGCCGCGCACGCCAGCGGATTCCCGCCGAAGGTGCTGCCGTGCGTGGCCGGATCGAGCGCCCCGATCCGCTCGCTCAGCAGGATCGCGCCCATCGGCAGCCCGCCCGCCATGCTCTTTGCTGTGGTCACGATGTCCGGCTCAATTCCGTCTTGCCAGTGCGCGAACAGCGTCCCAGTGCGCCCCCAGCCGGTCTGCACCTCGTCAATGATCAGCAGCGTTCCGTTTGCCCGGCACAGCTCTTGTACCGCCTGCAGGTAGCCTGCCTGTGCCGGATGTACGCCGCCTTCTCCCTGCACAACTTCCAGCAGCACCGCCCCGATCTGCTCGGTCAGCGCCTCGCGCAGCTTGTCGATGTGGTTGTACGGCACATGCACCACCCCGTCGATCAGCGGCAGGAACGGCTCGCGGTAGGCCTTCTCCCACGTCGTGCTCAGCGCTCCCATCGTCCGCCCATGAAAGCCCCGCATCGCCGCGATCACCCCCCGCCGCCCGCTCTTCAACCGCGCGATCTTCAGTGCCCCTTCGTTCGCTTCCGCCCCGCTGTTACACAAAAACACCCGTGGGAAACCGCTCACCCGACACAGCGCTGCCTGGTACTGCGCTCGTATCGGGTTGTGGAACAGCTCCGGACAGACCATCAGTTCAGCGGCCTGCCGCGTGATCGCCTCGACGATGGCCGGGTGTGCATGCCCCAGGTTAGCGGATCCCTGCCCACCCACGCAGTCGATGTAGCTCCGCCCCGCCTCATCAAACAGCCGTGCGCCCACTCCCCGCACGATCTGAATGTCGCGCTTCAAGTACGCCCCACTGCTGTGCTGGTCCTCCACTACCTTCCAATCCATCATCACCGTCCCTGAATTCAAAGACCAAACGAATCGCCAAGAATGCCTAGATCATCCGGAGAGTTAGGACAATATCACTTACTTAAGACGACTCGGCGGATGCCCTGTTTAAGGATTGGAACATTGAAGTTGATGAGCAAACCGAGGAAGCACTGGGTGGCTTTCAAACAGAAACTCAGTTGCGCTTGATGAATGGCTTCAAAGCGTTCAATCGCTTTCAATTCAACAATCGACCGTTGATTGACCGACATATCAATCCTGCCTTCCCCAACATCCTGACCTTTGTATTGGATCCGAATCGGAGCCTGACACACGTGTGGAACGTTTCGCGCTGTTAGCTCATAGCTCAATGCCCGCTCACAGATGCTTTCAAGAAAGCCTGTCCCCAATTCACGATGCACCTCGATAGCGGCTCCGATGACCAGATGGGCAAGCTGATCCAGGTCATGGCTTGGTTCCTTCATAATTCCTTCAAATCTTTCTCCGTATGATCTTGGCGGTCTTGGCGTCTTGGCGGTTTGATCTGTATTCATGTCCGCACGGCTGCGCGGAGGATATGCGTACCCCCGCCCGCCAGCGCTGCATCTAGCGGGCGCTCCACCCGCGAATCCGCCAGGATGACCCGTGTCGCCTGCGCCGCTTGTGCCGCCAGCAGCTTCTTCTTCATCCGCCCCTGCGCCAGCCCCTCGTAGCGATCCAGTTCGTCCAGGCCGAACCCCCTCACCAACGAGGCCGGATCGCCCACATCGCGCAGCAGGCCAGGTACATTGCTCAGGATCACCAGCGTATCTGCCCCCAGTGCCCGCGCGATCTGCGCCGCTGCCAGGTCACCGTCCACATTCAGTCGCTCGAAAGCCTCGCCCATCGCAATCGGCGCGACCACCGGCGTCATCCCCGCCGCCAGCAGAGTCCGCAGCAGCGCTTCATGCACCCCCGTGATCGTCCCCGTGTGGTCATCCCGCACGATCACCTGCCGCCCGCTGACAATCGCCCGGATCGCTCCCTTGCGCTGGGCGTGGATCACATTTGGCCCCGCCAATCCCACCGCATCCACCCCCAGCGCCGCGAGTTGCGCTGTCATCACCTGATTTACCCCGCCGACCGCCTGCCCAAAGATTTCGATAGTTCGTGCGTCCGTGTAGCGGCTGGTATGCCCGCCTGGGGTCGTCAGCATCTGCGCTGGATAGCCGACCTGCTCGCTCAGCCGGTTGGCCGCATCGCTGACTCCATGCACCAGAACCCACTGTTCTCCGGCTTGAATACGCGCCGCCAAATTCTCCAGTGTCCGGCGGTGATCGTTCCCCGCGCCGCCTCCCAACTTCAGGACTCCCAGTGCCCCCACTTCACCCTGCATCTGCCATTCCCCTGTCATGTCTTTGTGTCCTTTGCGGTTCAATCTCTTTTTTATGGATACAGCCCGCCGAAGGTCAGCCCCAGCGTCTCCTCGAACCCACACATCAAATTCATGCACTGCACCGCCGAGCCAGCCGCCCCTTTCCCTAGGTTGTCAATGGCGCACAGCAGCACCGCCCGACCCGTCACCGGATCGTACTCCCAGCCGACATCAGCGTAGTTCGTCCCGGCCAGCAGCCGCGGTTCGGGATGTCGGTGCAGCCCGCTCTTCTCGTGCACGATGCGGACGAACGGCTGCCCCGCCCAAGCCTTACGGTACGCCGCCCAGAAATCCTTATCCTGCAAGCCCGCTGCCAGTGTCACATGTGCCGCCGCCGAGACCCCCCGCACCAGCTCCACACTCGTGATCGCCAGCCGCACATCCCACTGTCCAGCGTCTCGGTTGCGCGATTCCAGCGCCTGTCGCACCTCGTATTCGTGCCGGTGCCCGACCAGCGCGAACGGCCGTACTACTCCTGTCCGTGCCGGATGGTGGCTGCTGTCGCTTGGTTCGCGCCCGGCCTCGCTGCTGCCTACTTTCGCATCCACGATGACCGGTTGGTCCGCCCGCAGCAGCCCCGCCTCCTCCGCCGCCCAGATCGCCAGTAGGCTCGCTGTCGCGTTGCATCCCACCCCGCTGGCATAGTTCGCGCCCTTCAGTTCCGCCCGGTACAGTTCCGGCAGCCCGTAGACGAACTTTCCCAACCATCCTGGCGCGAGATGATCCTCCCCGTAGGCTGCCCGGTACACCGCCGCATCCCGCAGCCGGAAATCCGCGCTCAGGTCGATCAGCTTCGGCGCCAGCGCCGCGTAGCGTTCGATTCCCTTCTGCGCCTCGCCGTGGGGCAGCGCCAGGAACAGCACATCGCACGGTTCCAATCCATCCCGACCGATGAAGCGAAGCTGTGTCCGTCCTCGAAGCTGCGGATGCACCTGGTACAAGAACTTGCCGATGCTGCTCTCCGACGTGGCTTGAACCACCTCGACTTCAGGATGCCCGATTAACAGCCGCAGCAGTTCCCCGCCCGTATACCCACTCCCGCCAACGATCCCAACCCGTATCACGCTTTACTCCTCTGCCTTTCCTCATGCATCCTTTGCGTCTTTGCGGTTTAATTCTTCACCGTGCTCAGCGCGTAGCGCACCACCTCCGCGGCGATATCCACCCCCGTCGGAGCGCTGCTGTTGCGGAACTCCATCGTGTGGTTGATTTCGTTGACGAGCAGGCCGCGCGTCGGATCCTCGAACACGTCGATAGCGACGATCCCACCCCCTACTGCCTGTGCCGCCCGCACACAGAGATTATCGAGTTCCGGGGTCACCGGGCAGTTGGAGGCTTTACCCCCCCGCGCCGTGTTGGTGATCCAATGCTCCGACGTGCGGTAAATCGCGCAGATCGTCCGTTCGCCGACTACGAAGGCGCGGATGTCCCGCCCTGGCTTGTTCACGTATTCCTGCACATAGGTCGTGTGGTGGTTATAGTCCCCCAGCGTATGCCGGTGTTCCAGAATCGCCTCCGCCGCTGTCGGATCATTCACCCGCGCCAGCAAACGCCCCCACGATCCTGTCACCGGCTTCAGCACCGCCGGGTAGCCCAACTGCCCAATCGCCTGCATGGCCGTCTCAGGGTCGAAGGCCGTTAGCGCCCGCGGCTGCGAAATGCCCGCCCGCGCCAGCGCCACCGTCGTCATGAACTTGTCCGCGCAGGTTGCTGCCGTCCGATACGGATTCAGCGCGTTTACCCCCCAGGCATCCAGAATCGCCAGCAGATACAGCCCCCGCGAGGTGCTGACGCTCCGTTCCAAGATCAGGTCGTAATTCCGCCAGGACGTTCCACCCGGCGCGGTCTGTTCCGGCCCCGCTGTCAGGTCCAGGATGATCTCCCGGTCGGAGATCACCTCCGGCTCAACCCCCTGCGCCTGGAACGCGCTGATGAGCAGTTTCTCTTCCGGGCGGATATGCGAGATGATGATCCCCACGCGCATGGCTACTCGCCCCAGTCCTCTTCCACTTCCGGCGCTAGCTCAAGCTGGAGCGGATCCAAACTGACGATCTCCAGCTCTGTCCCGCAGTCGGGGCAGGGGATCAATTCGTGCTTCATCGCGTTCGCCGGGACGATGATCTCGGCTCCACAGGTCGGGCACGTCGAGTCAGACATGGTGCATTTCTCCTTGATTAGCTTCTGGATGTAGCAGATAGCTCAGTGCTGAAAACGCTTCAGCGCTGAGTTAGTCCCTGAGTTTTGCGATCAATCCTTGCAGCATTCGTTTGATCTCGATGACTTCCGGCTCAATCGATTGGTGCATATCGGAATCGAGGTAAGCGAGGTCACGTGCCAGCAGCAGTTGGTATTCGACCTCGTTGGCCGACCCCAGCGCCATTTGCAGGAAGCGCCCAAAATCCCCGTCCGTGCCGCGCCCGGCCCCTTCGGCGATATTCGAGGGGATCGAGGTGGCGGCCCGGCGAAGCTGGCTGGTCAGTCCATACTGCTCATGGGGAGGAAAGCCCGCGCTCACACGGTAAACATGCAGCGCCAACTGATGGGCTTTCTCCCACACCGCCAGCTTCCTGAAATCAGCCATCTTCCCTCTCCCTTATGCGATTGCCCGCGAAACGATTTCGCCTTTTGTATTGAGCTAAAAGCTATCAGCTAAAAGCTGTGAGCTGCCAAACAAAAAAACCCGCCTGTCCGGGCGGGTTTGTTTGCGAGCGTGCTGTCTCGTAGAAACCGAAAAATCCCGGACTCAGGTCGGGCTGGGCTTCTTCGACTTCTTCGAGACAAATAGGGTGAACACAATCACTTCCTTTGAAACAACGTTGCCGATCTTATCGCGTCCGCATGTGCTCGGCAATAGGGCAACTTGCCTGAAGTTCACTGGGCAACCTGCCAAATACCCTTACGTTCCCACCCGGATCATTCGCTCCGGCAGTGCCTGCTCCTCAATCCACGCCCGCGCCATTGCGTTGAACAGCCCCGGGTCTTCCCCGTTCCACCCGTGATGTACCCCCGGCGCGTACACCCCCACTGCTCCTGGCACGCGCCCCGCCAGCACCGCGACCGACTGCCGCATAGGCGCTGTGTCGTGTTCCCCGGTTACGAACAGCGTCGGCACGCGGATACTCTCCAACCCGGCTGGCGCAGCGTAATTAGCGATCTGCTTCACCATCCGTTTGAAGTCCGGGATCGATAGCGCCCGGATGCTTTCTAGGTAGTGTGGCATAGCTTCCGCCGGCAGGCGCAGCATCCGCGCGAAGAGCTGCTGTCCGAATGCCGTCGGCAGCAGTGTCGCCAGCATCGTCCCTTGTGCCAGGGTCATCCAGCGCGGCGGTGCAGCAGCAGTCGCCCCCGTCAGCACGGCCCGCTTGATCCGCTCCGGATGCCGAACCAACACATGCAGCCCCACCATGGCCCCCAGCGACATGCCCACCAGATACACCGGCTTGTCCCCGACCTCCATGGTGATAACCTCCACCACCGCATCTACCGCGTGGTCGAACGACTCCCACGCAGTCTCCCGGCTTCTCCCATGTCCCGGCAGATCGATGGCGTAGCAGTCATAGTCGCTGAAGTGCTGCATCTGCTCGCCCCACATCCACGGCCCCATTGCCATCCCATGCAGGAACACAATTGCCGCCGCATCTGCTGCTCCCGCCCTCACATACCCCAAACCCATCTCGCTTTCTCCTCATCGTTTGCCTCGAGTAGGGACGGGCTTCTGCCCATCCGCTTTTACTCGTCCGGCATGATAATTCCCGTGAACAGCCACGCGCGCGCCCCGGACTCGCCTGCCTGGGGTGGGGGAGTCCTGTAGGCCGCCAGCAGCGCATCGATCTGTTGGTTGATCGCCTGCATCGTCTCCGGTGTCATCCACACCCGCTGGCGCTGGTAGATCGCCGGCGGCATCCCTTCTGGTGGTTGTGCCCGTTTGAAATCGGCCAGCAGCGCTGCGATGAACATCGCGAAGAATTCCTCCTGCTGTGCGGAGGTCAGCGCTGCCGCATCTGCCATATCGATTCGCGCCGCGCCCTCGACCAGCCTCAGCTCCCGCTCGACCGTCCCCCGGATTCTGCTCTCCCGCGCCACCTGCAGGATGCCCCCTTCCAGCAGTAGGTTGATCTGCCGGTACAGTGTCGTCTGCGGCACGTCAGCCAGCATTCCCGCCAACTGCTGAGCCGTCAGCACCCGGTTCGCCACCGCCAGAATGATTCGCATCCGCACTGGGTGCAGCAGCAGTTCGATCTTGTCCATGCCTCCTCCTTTTCCGAAAAAGATTTTATTTCCATTTTTAGAAATAATCAACCCTCGTTTCGTTAAGAAATACCGCGTCAAAACCATCCGGAGTAGGAGCAGCCCTATGCGCTCTCCCGCAAGACCTCCCTAAACGAGAAAGAGGTAGGGGATGAGGGCGAACCCCAGTGAATCTCATACTTGACAGTTTAGAATTTTTGTTCTAAATTTGCTCCATGCGTTGCTTTACCAAAAGGATTTTCCATGCAGAAGATCGTGCTCAATCTCTGGTTCGACAAAGAAGCCAAAGAAGCTGCCGCCCTCTACACGTCTATCTTCCCGGACTCGCGCATCGAAAGCACGACCGTGCTGCATGACACCCCCTCCGGCGATGTGGACTTGGTGACCCTCCGCCTCTGTGGGCAGCGCTTTGATTTCATGAGCGCTGGCCCGCTCTTCAAATTCACCCCCGCCATCTCCTTTGTCGTCGAATGTCCTACGCCTGCCGAAGTCGATACCCTCTGGGCGGCGCTTTCACCAGGCGGCGCAGAACTGATGCCCCTCGGTGAATATCCCTTCAGTCCCCGCTTTGCCTGGGTAGAAGATCGCTTTGGCGTCTCTTGGCAGTTGTTGTGCAGTGGGGTCGCCAAGTCCCGCATCACACCCATGTTTATGTTCGTCGGTTCCAACTGTGGTCGCGCGGAAGAAGCCCTGCAGCTCTATACCGCGCTCCTCCCAGACTCGCACATCGATTCGCTGCTGCGCTATGGTGGCGGAGAAGCCCCCGACCGCGAAGGCACGCTCAAGCACGCTGCCTTTACCCTAGCCGGGCAGTCTTTCACGGCAATCGATAGTGCCCATGCCCACAACTTCACCTTTACCGAAGCCATCTCGTTGGTGGTCTTCTGCGCCAATCAAGCTGAGATCGATCACTTCTGGAATGCCCTCTCGGCAGTGCCGGAAGCTGAACAGTGCGGTTGGCTCAAGGATCGCTTCGGTGTCTCTTGGCAGATTGTGCCCACAGCGATGGACGCCATGATGGCCGACGCTGATCCGCACAAGCTCGCCGGCGTGACCGAAGCCTTCCTCCAGATGAAGAAGATCGACTTAGCCGCGCTCGAACGCGCCTACGCCGGATAGTCTGTTCCCCTACACCCAATACAAGGAGTATCCGAAATGAACAGCGTCATGGAACAGCATTGGCCCTGGGTCGAAGGTTCGAATAGTCTGCGTGAAGAACTGCTGAACAGCCTGACCGATGCGGATTTAGCCTTCACCCCCGGCGGCCAGAACATCACCCTGGGCGCGCTCTGCCGCGAAATGGGTGAGGTGCAGCACAGCTACATCCAGTCCTTCAAAACCTTCAAGCAGGACTTCAACTACCGCACGGTCGAACCGGCATTAGAGGGGAGTGTCGCGCGGCTGCGGGCTTGGTATCAAGCGCTCGATGCTGAACTCAAAGCCGTCCTGTCCGCCATGACTGAGGAAGATACCCACAAGTTGGTTGATCGCGGCGGCTTTACCCTCCCGGTCGGCATCCAGTTGGATGTCTATCTCCAGGCCTTGCTCATCTTCTTCGGCAAGGCTTCCATCTTCCTCAAGGCCATGAACCGCCCGCTGCCCAAGCAGATGGCCGAGTGGATCGGTTAAGCGCCTCGGATCAGGGAGTACATCCTCTCTTGAGAATTAATGGTGTCTACTCACATCACCCCGTAGGCATGGGCAGAGACCCGTTCCTACAGGGTGATGTGTGATGTGTGGAGGGTAGGGGGCAGTCGGCGATGCGGATTCAGCGGACAGCCGGAAGGCTGTTCCTAATAGCTAAACTTTCTCCCTAATCTCCAATCCCAGACGCCTAATTTCTGCCGGACCTCGCTGGCCACGCGGATCGCGCCCAGGGTGACCCCGGCCGTGGACTGCCCAGGGAAGATTGAATCGCCCACCAGGCGCAGGTTGGGCAGCCCGGTCTGCGGCCCTCTGGCCTGGAAGAGGGAGGTCTGCGCGAAACCGCCGACTTGCCCGAGGTGGCGCTGGGTATAGAACTGGTAGGTCACTGGGCTGCCCGGCAGCATCAGCCGCACCGCGCGCCCAAATCCAGGGATGGCACGTTCGATCTGCGCCAGCATCTTCTTGGCGTACTCGGCTTTGCGCGCCTGGTAGGTTTGTTCCCCGGCTTGCAGCGCATCCCACCAGGGCTGCACGGCGGTGTGGGTGGTCACCGTGACCGCCCGGTGGCCGGCTGGAGCGCGGCCGGCGTCCCACTCCGGTGACATCGACAGGAAGACGCTCCGGGTTTCCCCTAGGGGGCCGTCCAGGTCGGCGATGATCTGGTGATGGTCTGGGGTTCCCGGCGGGAGCAGAGCGGCCTCTACACCCAGGTGGAGCGCGAACGCGCCCCAGCCCAGCCGGCGCCTCTGGACTTCGCGCCGGAGCCGGGGCGGACTGCCGCCGCCGAGCAGGGCGTCCAGCGACCAGGGCGTCAGGTTGGCGACCACGAAATCGGCGGGCAGGAAGTGTTCCTGCTTGGCGCGGCGGCCTTCGGTGAAGCAGACACCGGTGACACGACCGCCGGCTTGGACGATCCGCGTGACCCGGCGGCGGTAGATGACCTCGCCGCCCAGCTCGCGCACCTTGGCGGCGAGCGTTTCCGCGAGGCCGCCGATCCCGCCGCGGACATGGTAGACGCCCTGGCGGGCCAGGTCGAGCGCTGTGGCGCTGTAGACCGCGTTGGCGTGCCGGGATGTGGTTTGGGAGGAGATGAGCAGTTGGGCATCGATGAAGCGGACAAAAGAAATGTCTTGCGCCAGCCCGTGCTGCCTGACCCACTGGTAGGTCGTTCGAAATGCCAGGGGGAGGAGGAGCAAATCTTCTGGGAAGTTGGCCAGGCCAACACGGGCAAGCTGCAAGACATCGGCCGGAGTGGTCGGCGGCCAGGGAAGCCCCTGCGCCGAAAGCGTCCAGCCCAAATCAGCAAGCTTTTGTTGGTGCTCCCAGAAGCCGAGGCTTTCTGGGAACGCCCGCAGCACGTCTGCATTGTCTTTGGTGAGCGCCACGCTGCGGTCGGGCAGGTGGGTGATCCAGGCCGGTTCGTAGGCCTGTACGGGCCACTTGATCCCCAGCCGCTCACCGACCAGGTGATGCGGCCCTTTGGGCTGGAAGCCCCCGGCGACCGTCGCGCCTGCGTCGAAGCGGTAGCCCCCGTGGGTGAACGTCCCGGCGCACCCGCCGGGATAGGTCTGCGCTTCCAGCACCGTCACCCGGTGTCCCTGCTGGGCGAGCAGGGCGGCGGCTGTCAGGCCGCCAATTCCGGCTCCGATGATAACGATGTGGGCTTCGGTGTTGTTCACGATGACGACTGCACCAATTGATTAATTCGATTATGGGGCAGTGTTGAAATGATGTCAAGTTATTGTAGAGGTTATGTAGAGGTTTTTAACCTAACTCTCAGGCTGGTGTACCGCCGTTCGTCTGTGAAGCGGGGATTGAGAGGGGCAGGTGAACGGTGACGGTGGTTCCCTTGCCCGGAATGCTCTCGACCTGCACCGTGCCTTGATGGGCTTCGATGACTTTCTTGACGATAGACAGCCCCAGACCGGTCCCGCCGACGCCGGCGGGGCGGGCTTTGTTGGCTTTATAGAAACGGTCGAAGATGCGCGGCAGGTCCTCCGGATCGATGCCGATTCCGGTATCCGCAATGCGGAACACCGCTTGATGGCTGCTGTGACTGACGCTGACGGTGATTCCGCCGCCGTTGGGGGTGCACTGGATGGCATTGTCGACCAGGTTGCGGATGACTTTGCCCATCATCACCTGATCGACCATCACCCAGATGGGGCTGCTGGGGGGGGCATAGGTGAGGTGCTGCTGCTTGGCAGCGGCGGAAGGTTCTAAGCTGACCAACACGTCCCGCACCAGCCCGCTCAGGTTTGCGCGCACGAACTGGAACTCCATGGTTTTGTCGTCCAGGCGCGTCAGGTCGAGGATGTCAGCCGTCGCGCGGGTGAGGTAATCGATCTGCGCGTCCAGGGCATCCAGGTGGCGCAGCTCGGCAGGATGGCCGACCAGTTTGCGGCGCAGCAGGTAGAGCGTCGTGGTCATGACTGAAAGGGGGGTTCGCAGGTCATGTGACAGGCTGCTGAGGAAACCCTTCAGCGTTTCCATCGTTCGCCGCTGGATGGTCAGTTCAGCGGCCTGGTTGGCTGCCTGGACTGCGCTGCTGATGTCGAGGATTGTGCCGCTCAAGCCGGCTGGCGTTCCATCTGGGCTGTGGAGGATTTGGGCGCTGAGTTCTGCCGAGATCACGCGGCCGTCGCGGTGGCGCAGCTTGATTGGAAAGCGCCGAACTGCCAGACTGGTGGCGATCATCTCGGCGAGCTGCCGCTGGCTTTCCTCGATCGTTTCGGGAGCCAAGAAGCTGCTCATGGGCTGGCCGAGGCTTGGCTCGACGGGCCAGCCTGTGATCTCGGTCCAGGCGGGGTTCAGGAACGTCCAGCGCCGCTCGCGGTCGCACTGGAAGATGACCTCGCTGGCATATTCGACTAACTGCTGGTAGCGTTCCTTGTTGGTGCGGAGGGCGTCGTACAGCCGCGTGCGTTCAATGGCGACGCTGATCTGGTCGCTCAGGGTCAGCATCAGCTCGTAGTCCACGCGGGTGAGGATGCGCTGGTCAGTTTCGATGTTGAAGACGCCGACGACCTGACCGCGTTCGAAGAGCGGCACACAGATTTCCGACTTGAGTCCTGCAACCGGGGACACATAATCGGGATCGGCAGTGATATTCTTGACGAAAGCGGGTATGCCGGTGCGGGCGACCCGGCCGAGCACGCCTTTGCTGATTGGCATCTGCTGGATGATATCGGTGTAACCCCGGCTGTGCTGAAGCATGAGGGTGCTGCCTTCCAGCAGATAGAGGCTGACCAGGGGATAGCCGAAGATGCGCCCGGTCGAATCCACGACCAACCGGATCAAGTTCGGCAGGTCCATGGCGCGCGAGAGGGCGCTGCTGATCTGGCTCACGAGCAGAAGCTGCTGGCGGCTGCGGTTGACTTCTTGGGCAGCTTCCTGCCGTTCGACTGCCGAGCCGATCATGCTGGCAGCCATCCGCAGCACTCCGATTTCCGCCGGCGTCCATTCACGCTCGGCTTCGCTGGATTCGCAGACGAGCACGCCCCAGAGCTGGTTGTGGATGAGGACCGGCAGGGCGGCTATGGAGCAGATGCCCAGTTCTTTCAAGAGGGCTTGTTCAGATGGCGAGAAGCTGCGGGTATGGCCGCTGATGGTTTCACCGCGCTGGTGGACGGAGCGCCACGACTCCAGCCCGCTGCTGTAGGCCGGAGTGTTCTGGAAGCGGGGGTGGTCGATGTGGGGGGCGATGCCGGGCTTGACCCATTCAAAGGCCATCGACCAGCGGGGCTGCTCCGGATCATCGGCGGCGATGACCAGCAGATAAGCCCGGCTGACCTCGTTCAGATCGCCCAGGCCGCGCAGGAGGTCAATGACCGGCGGCATCCAACCTTCTTCCTTGAGGAAGCGGGCTGCGGCTGCGCCGATCTGGTCGAGGGTGTGAAGCAGACGGTTTTCAGTGTCCGGCATCGCAGTGTGATCCGCGCGGAAAACTTCAGAATGGTGCGATTATAACTAATCTTAAGATATTTTGGCCTCAAGCCGGCTTGTCCCTCTCATTCCTTAACGTTCCTCTGATAGAATGACTCCGTTCATCATCAGATAGGGCAGTGCAGTTATGCAAATTCGAAATGACATCCGCAACGTCGCCATCATCGCGCACGTCGATCACGGCAAGACCACGCTGGTTGATGGCATGTTGAAGCAGGCCAAAGTCTTCCGCGAAAGCGCGAACGTTGGCGAGCGCATCATGGATTCCAACGACCTGGAACGTGAGCGCGGCATCACGATCCTCGCCAAGAACACGGCTGTGAACTGGGGGGGCGTGAAGATCAACATCGTGGATACGCCCGGTCACGCCGATTTTGGCGGAGAGGTTGAGCGCGTCCTGAACATGGTCGATGGAGCGCTGCTGCTGGTGGATGCGGTCGAAGGGCCGATGCCGCAGACGCGCTTCGTGCTGCGGAAAGCGCTGGCGCTCGGCCTGCGCGTGATCGTCGTCATCAACAAAGTTGACCGGGCGTATGCCCGCCCGGATGAGGCGCTCAATGAGACCTTTGACTTGTTCATCGAACTGGGCGCGAATGACCACCAAGCCGATTTCCCGGTTGTTTACGCCATCGGGCTGGTCGGGAAAGCCGGCTATGCCCCCGTCGGACTGCACAGCGATCTGACGCCGCTGTTTGAAACGATCATCAAGGAAATTCCGGCTCCGCAGGTTGACCTGGACGCGCCGCCCAAGCTGCTGGTGACGACGCTGGAGTATGACAATTACAAGGGGCAGATCGGCATTGGGCGTTTGATGACGGGGACGCTCAAGCGCGGGCAGCCGGTGGTGCGGATGACCACGCGGGGGGAACGTTTTAACGGGAACATTGCTTACCTGTTTACGTTTCGCAACCTCCAGAAAGAAGAAGTCGATGAGGTTCGTGCCGGAGACATTCTGGCTTTCGGCGGGTTCGATGACCTGAACATCAGCGACACCATCGCTGACCCGTCTGTCACCGAGGCGCTGCCGCCGATCAGCGTCGAGGAGCCGACCGTCCGCATGACGTTTGGTGTGAATACGGCGCCGTTTGCTGGCCGAGAAGGCAAGACGGGCTGGGGGACTTCCCGGCGGCTGCGCGAGCGGCTCTACAACGAAACACGCAGCAACGTCGCTCTGCGCGTCCAGGACGGGGAGTCGGCCGACAAGTTCATCGTCAGCGGGCGCGGCGAACTGCATCTCGGCATCCTGATCGAGACGATGCGGCGCGAAGGCTACGAGTTCGAGGTCAGCAAGCCGGAAGTGATCTACCGGGAAGACCCGGAGACGGGCGAACTTCTGGAACCCATCGAAGAAGTCCACGTCGAAGCAGCGGATAACGTCGTCGGGACGATTGTGGAACTGCTGGGACGCCGCCGCGGCCAGATGATCGATATGCGCAGCGAGAACGGAACCACGTATTTGAAATACCTTGTGCCGACGCGGGGCATGCTCGGTTTCCGCCCGCACTTCATGCGGGCCACCAGCGGTATGGGGCAGATTCACAGCCTGCACGCCGGCTACGAACCGCTTGCCGGGGAAATCCCCAGCCGGCAGTTCGGCAGTCTGGTCGCCGCCGAGCCGGGCGTGGCGACGGCTTACGCGATGGTCAGCCTCCAGCAGCGCGGTTCTTTCTTCATCACCCCCGGCACGGAGGTCTACGAGGGGATGGTCGTGGGGGAACACATCCGGCCTGGGGACCTTGACCTGAACGTCGCCAAGACCAAGCACCTGACCAATCACCGCGCCAAGCCGACGGATACGACCGACGGACTCAACGCGCCGCGGGATATGAGCCTGGACGACTGGATCGAGTTCATGGCCGAGGACGAACTGCTGGAGGTGACGCCCAGCAGTTTGCGGCTGCGCAAGCGCATCCTCAACAGCGAGGAGCGGCTGAAGGACCGCAAGCGCCGCGAGAAAATCCTGGCGGGGGAATAAAACCCTATTGGCTCGTGATCGTCCGGTAGAGCAGATCGGCGGCGAGGCGGTTGGCCGCGATGCTGGGATGCGAGTCGAAGCGGTTGACGATCATGTCCAGGGGGTTCTGAGCGGCCAGCAGCGGACTCATGTCGGCGATTTCGACGCCGCGCGCGGTGAAGAAATCCCGCACGGGCTGGAGCGCAGGCTGCGACTCTTTCACGGCTGCGATCTGCGGCCAGAGCAGCACGATCAGCCGGGCATTGTGATCGACCGTCCACTGGTAGAACTGCTGGAGGTAGACTTCGTGCTGTGCCCAGAGCGCCGGGTCGAGATGGGCGCGGATGAGGCGGTCGGTGAAGTTGGTGTTCCGCACTGGCGAAGTGAACTGGGCCAGGTTGTAGTAGATGTAGTTGGGCACAAAGTAGTTCAGCACGAACCAGCCGGCCGGGCTGTTGAGGTCGAGGAAGCTGAAGACGGTGTTCGGGTCTTGGTCATCCTTGAGCAGGTAGTCGATGTCGTTGAGGTAGTAGGACAGGACCACGATCTGGGGCAGGCGAGGGGCCAGGTTCTTGTAGTAGGCGTCCAGCCAGGCGGTGTGGTCGATGCTGTCCCAGCCGGACTGGGCCACTAGGTTGACATCGTAGCCGGGGCCGAGCTGTTTTTCGAGGAGCTGTGGGAAAGTGTTATCGATGTTGTCGATCCCGTGACCAGCGGTGAACGAATCGCCGACGACGGCGATGCGCGTCAGACTGGGATCGTCCGGCATCGGTTCGTAATCGCGGTAACCGAGCGAGTTCAGGTTCTTCTTGTAGAAGTTCTGATACCACCAATAATTCATGGCGGTGAAGCCATAGCCGTCGGTGGTGATGTAGAAGCGGCGCAGGTAGCCTTCCGCTGCCCAGAAGATAATCACGATGGTGGTGAGCATAATCAGCAGGCCGGAGAGCTTGCTCTGGCCGATGCGGCTGCCCATCGTCCTCGCCGTCTCCCGGTTGAGGTTATAGCCGATTAAGCCGAAGAATCCCCACGTGATGGCGCACAGGTAGGCGAATTCCTCCGGCTTGAGTTCGCGGCCATAAGTGGGCTGCTCTTTGTAGACCCACCAGCCCAACGCGAGGCACACATAGACTAGCAGCAGGAACCAGAACAGGACCGGTCGGGCGCGCAGCCAGGCCAGCGCGGCTGCCAGCGGAGCAGGGCGGATGCCGGTGAAGACGGTCAGCAGGGTCAGCCCACCGATGAGGACGATCGCGGGCGGAATCCAGGCTGTTGGCGAAAGCACGGTTTGCGCAGCGCCGTCCGCGCCGGTGAGGGTGGTGGTCAGCGCGGGGGCGGCCAGAAGGCCGAAGATCACCATGCCCAGCGCCAGCAGGAACCAGATCAGTTTCGGGAAAGAAAATCGCATGGGGATTACTCGATGTCCTTGGCGCAGCGGAAGCCGATGAACCAGTCGCGGGTATCCGGCGGCGCTTTGAAGCGCGTGGTCATGCCGGCTCCGAAGTCGATGTAGTTGTGGACTCCGCCGCGGTAGGCGCGCATCTCGGTCGTGTTGGTCAGATCTTCGCGGCCGTCGGCGGGGTCATAGGGGTAGCGTTGGTACAAGCTGCTGACCCACTCCCAGACGTTCCCGGCCATATCCAGCGCACCCACCCAAGAGGCTCCGGCTGGTTTGCTGCCGACATCGGCGGTGAGGTTGCCGGAGTTCTGGTCGAAGACGAGGTTATCGACAACGAGTTCATTCCCCCAGGGGTAGAGCAGACCGTCCGGGCCGCGCCCAGCATATTCCCACTCGGCTTCGGTGGGCAGCCGCGCGCCGCGCTTGGCGCAGTGATCGCGGGCTTCGAACCAGGTCAGGTTCTCGCGTGGGCGCAGGTCGCCGGGGAAGTTGCCGGGTTGGCCGTACTGGGCGTTGGTGACTTCAGTGCGGTCGATCCAAAAGGGTTTGGTGAAGCAGATTGGGGTTGTGGGGCGTTCGTCGCGGCGGCCCTCCGCGTTGCCCATGGTGAAGCAGCCCGCGGGAACCAGCACCATGTCCACGCCGTCGATGGTTTCCACCACCGGCGTCCAATCGGCGTTGCGGGCGATGGGCGTGGGCGTTGGGGGAAGGGGCGTGGGCGTGGGAGCGGCGGGAGCGCAGGCCGCTGCCATGAACAGCAGAGCGGCCGAGCAAACCGGGAAGAATCGCCTCGTAAAAGCGTGTGCTGCGCGAACCATTGCATTTGTGCCTATCTGAACAATCATCAGGCCGGCTGTTATAATACCCCACGTTGAAGCGAAACGATACGGATGACTCCGAACCATGATGAAACGAATGAAGCATTGGATCGTTCAAAGCTCGTCCCGACCGGTGGTTATGTGTGTGTGGGGGCTGCTGCTGCTGGTTCCGGGATGGTGGACGCTGGGGCAAGATGCGGCTGTGCCGGACGGGATCCCCAACCCAGCAGAATATGCCTGGGTGGTTGTGGCTGAAGATTTCGACAGCCCGCTCGATCTGGTGAATGCGGGGGATGGAAGTGGGCGGCTGTTCGTCGTGGAGCAGGGCGGGTTGGTCTGGATCGTCTACCCGGATGGCGAAGTCAGCTTTGAGCCGTTTCTAGATGTCTCGACATTGATCCCACCGTCGGTGTTTTCCGGGGCGTATACCGAGCAGGGGCTGCTGAGCATTGCATTCCATCCGGATTTTGAGGCCAACGGGCAGGTATTCATCAGCTATATCAACCGGGCAGGGGATACGATCATCGGGCGGATGCAGGTGATGGCTGACAACCCGGACATGCTCGACCCGGCCAGCCTGACCCCCGTGATGGAAATCCGGCAGACCTACGCCGATCACAACGGGGGCAACATCGTGTTTGGGCCGGACGGGATGCTGTACGTGGGGATGGGGGATGGCGGCTCGCTGCAAGACCCGCTGCGGATGGGGCAGCGCACTTCGACGCACCTGGGGAAGATCCTGCGGCTGGACGTGAATGCGGAGCCGTATGCGGTTCCGCCGGACAACCCCTTCGTGGGGAAGTCAGGCTACAAGCCGGAAATTTGGGCAGTGGGGACGCGGAACCCGTGGCGGTTCAGCTTCGACCGCCTGACGGGTGACCTCTACATCGGGGATGTGGGACAGGAGCAGCGCGAGGAGATCAACTTCCAGCCGGCGGGGGTTGGTGGGCAGAACTACGGCTGGAGCGCCTTCGAGGGGACGCTGCCGCTGTATGCCGACCAGCAGGTTCCGGTTGATCCGGCAGCGATCACCATGCCGGTGATTGAGTATGACCACACCCAGGGCTGCTCGGTGACAGGGGGGTATGTCTACCGGGGCGAGAAGCTGCCGGAGATGCAGGGGGTGTATCTCTTTGGCGATTACTGCAGCGGGCGGGTCTGGGCGACGGTGCGGGCGGAGACGCCAAGTTGGCCGTATATGCTGTGGATGGAGACCGGGCGGGTGATTTCGTCATTCGGGCAGGATGAAGCCGGGGAACTCTACATGGTGGATTACAAGGGGGCGATCCTGCGGCTGGAGGCGGCGGGGTAGGGAGCTGGATGAGTCTGATCCGGCGCGGCTCCTAGGAGGAAACACCGCACCGGATCAGAGGGAAGTCCTGCCGCGAGCCTACTGCGGAGTGCTGGACGTCGCAGACGAGACGAAAACCAAGCTTTGGCCGTCCGCAGTCGAGAGGATCAAGCGGCTGCCGATCTGTTCGACGCGCTCGACTGCTTCCAGCGCGGCGAAGTAGGCGGTTTCGATCTGCATCACGGCATCGTCACAAGCCATGCGCGTGCTGACCACCGGCTGAAGCGTGATGGCCGTGCCGGAGAGGGTGTAGCGGCTGTTGTAGCGATTGCATCCGCCCAGACCGGCGAGCGCACCGGCTTCATCGAATTGAAGCGTGACCGGGATCTCGACGGCCTGGTCGCCAAGACGTTCAAGCGTCCACTCGGTTCCCGCCAGATTGAGGACCCGTTCAAAGATGAGAATCGCATTCCCAGCAGCATCGGAGATCGTCAACGTGCTGCTTTCCAGGGCGTAGGTGGATGCGGCGTCGAGGGCCTTGAGATAGGCCGTTTCCTGCTCCATGAGGGCCGGAGCGCAGGCCTTCATCGTGCTGACAAGCTTGCCGAAGGTGAGGTTCTGACCTTCAGCCGTGTAGGGGCCGGTATACGAATTGCAGCCGGCCGTCCCGGCGGCCGTCCCTTGTGCATCGAAGGCCAGCGTGATCTCGCTCCCGGCAGCGAGGTCTGCGCCGTTCAGCGTGACCAGCCGCCACTGCGTTCCCGGCAGGGTGAGCGCGGGGTCGAAGACCAATTTCTGACCGTCCCCGTAGGTGATGACCAACTGACCAGCGACGAGCTGATAGGCGCTGGCTGACTGCAGGGCAGCGAAGTAGGCGGTCTCCTGATCCATGATGGTGGGGTCGCAGGCCATCATGGTGCTGAAGACGCCAGTGAAGGCGATGCGTCCATCTGCATCCAGGGTATAGGTGCCGCCGTAGGTGTTGCAGCCGCCGGAACCGCCAGCGCTGCCATCTGGGCCGAAGCTCAGGGTGATGGTTGTCCCAGCAGCCAGATCAGCCCCATCCAGAGAGACCAACTGCCAGTGTGTGCTGTCCAAGGCGGTTCCTTCCTCCTGAGCGGCTGCCATAGGCACGAGCATGAGCAGCGCAAGCAGACCGACAAACCACGAACCGAAACGCATAGGATTTTTTCCTTCCTTGTCTAGATGGTGGATGGGCATAGGCCGATCCACTCGACCGGTTGATGGAGATAAGACGCTGTAACAGCGCTTTGGGTTCCATGAGAGCTGTTATCCTGGCGGCGGTCTTTGTGTTTGTTAGGGGGAAGTCTTGCGTATTATAACGTATGAGGAAAACAACGCCATTTCAAAGCAATTACTCCTGCCGTGCAAGGCGGGATTCGTGTTACTGTATACGGGAACTGCTTCTCGGTTCGTCATTCGGGATCGTACAGATCGTACAGATGGGGATACAGCCAGTTTATAGGTAGGTTTGATGATCAAGGCGCTGCTGTCCGTTGTGACACCCCCTACATTCGATGACCCCACCCAGATGTACCAAGCGCGTTTGCTGCATATCGTTGTTGTAACGCTTTTCGCGGCAATGGCCGTGTTCGCGGCGGTCTTTCTGTTCATCAACCCGGACGGGCTGGGACGCCTTGTTTTTGTGGTGATTCTGGTACCACCTTTCGCCGCCGCACGGGTGCTGGTGCTGCGGGGGCAGATCCGCGCTGGGGGCTTCCTGGTAGTGAGCGCCTTGTGGGCCATGATTACGCTGACAGTGTTCACTGGGGGTGGCATTCGTGGGCCGGGGGTTCCGGCCTACGTAGTTCCGGTAGCGCTGGCGGGTTTTGTCCTGGGGTGGCGTGTCGGGGTGATCTTTACCGTGCTAACCATGCTGAGCTGCGCTGTTTTCGCGCTGGCAGAAATGGCCGGCTGGCAGCCCAGAGTGATTGCCTACGATCCCGCCGGTATGCTGGTCATTCAGATCCTCATTTTGGTGGTCGTGATCGTGCTGGTCAGTCTGGCTGACCGGGGGATCAAGCAGGCTCTGGCCGACTCCCAGATGAACGCACTGCGCTTCCAGGAAACGTTTGAGAACGCACCGATTGGTATGGCGTTGGTTGACCTGAACGAACGAATCTTCAAGGTGAATCCCGCTTTGAGCGCTATCCTGGGATACAGCGCAGAGCAGCTTCTCACCAAGACGGTTCCGCAGATTACCCACCCCGACGATGTGCAGCGAGAAGTCGCGCGCAAGCAGACTGCCATCCAGGGCGGCTCGGCGAGTTTTTCGATGGAGAAGCGCTACATCCACGCCGATGGGCATGTGATCTGGGGAAGGCTGAGCGTTTCGCTGGTTCATGATGCGTTGGGAATGCCTTCCTACTATATCGGCCAGCTTGAGGACATCACGGAAGAGCGCTGGTCTACTGAACGCATCCGCAAACTGAACCGGATTTACCGGCTGCTGAGCGACATCAACCAGGCGATTGTGCGGATTCGTGATCTGCCGGTTCTGTTCGAGAAGGGGTGCCGCACTGCCGTAGAACACGGCGGGTTTGTGCAGGCTTGGATCGGGCTGGTCGATCCCGTGAGCGGGGCGGTGCAGGTGGCGGCGCAGCACGGCGCGGCGGAGATTTATCTGGACAGCGGCGAGGGAGTTCCCCAGGAGCCAAGCAGCCAGGCTGTCCGCGAGCGGAAGCGTGTGATCTGCAATGATATTGCGGCTTCGGCCTATTCTGCGGCGTGGCGTGAATGGGTGCTGCGCATTGGCGCGCGGTCTGCGGCGGCTTTCCCGCTGGTGGCGGCGGGAGAGGTCAGAGGGGTGTTCAATCTGTTCTCGGCTGAACTGGATCTATTCGATGAGGAAGAACTCAAGCTCTTGGACGAGCTGGCGATGGACCTGGGCTTTGCCATCGAGGTGGCCGAGAAGGAATCCAGCCGCTGGCAGGCTGAGGAGCAGCTGCGCCACAGTGAGGAGCGCTACCGGCAGTTGGCGGAGGATATGCCCGCTCTAGTCTGTACGTTCCTGCCGGACAGCACGCTGACCTACGTGAATACGGCCTACTGCGAGTATTTTCAACAGCGGCGGGAAGACCTGATCGGACGGCAGTTCCTGGACTTCCTGCCCAACGAAGCCGAGCGCCAGGCGGCCCGCGCACGATACCTGTCGCTGACGCCAGAAAATCCCAAGCACATCCATGAGCACCTGGTGACTGCACCAGACGGCAGCGAACGCTGGCAGGAATGGGTTAACCGAGCCTTCTTTGGACCGTCGGGCGAGGCGATCTCCTTTCAGTCGGTGGGGCTGGATGTCAGCGAGCGCAAGCTGGCGGAGATGGCGCTGCGCGCTTCGGAAGAGCAGTACCGCGAACTGGTGGATTCACTGAGCGATCTGGTGTTCATGGTCGACGTCGAGGGGCGTATCCGGTTTATCAACCCGGCAGTGGAAGCGATGACGGGTTACACGCCGGAAGAGGTGCGTGGGCGTAGCTTCGTCGAGTACGTCCACTCTGATGATCTCGAGATGATGGCGAGGCTGTTCCAGCAGGCCATGCGGGGGCTTTCGCGAGAGGAGATTCCCGGGGCGCCGGATGTCGTGGAAGGTCGGCTGATCAAGCGGAATGGCGAGGCGATGTGGATGACGATGCGCGGTTCGGTGGTGCGGGACTCGCAGGGCACAATCCAGGGGTTCCGCGGTGTGGTGCGGGACATCACTGAGCGCAAGTTGTCGGAAAGCCGGCGGTTGGAAGCCGAGCGGCTGCAGATCGAACTGGAGAAGGAACGCGAACTGGGCGAACTGAAGACCCGGTTTGTATCGATGGTGTCGCATGAATTCCGGACGCCGCTGGCGGTGATCTTCCTAGCCAGTTCGACACTGCTGATGTATCCCGATAAGCTGAGTGACGAGCGCAAAACCGAGAAGCTGAAGCTGATTCAAAGCCAGATCAAGCGGCTAGAGGCGATTCTGGAGGATACGCTGTTCATCACCCGGCATGAGTTGGGCAAGCTAAAGTTCACACCGGCGCAGATTGACCTAGAGATGTTTAGCCGCGAACTGGCCCAGGATGTTGACCAGCTCGGCCAGACGGGGCGGATCGAGGTTTTGGCGGACGGAAGCTGCGGAATGGTTCCGGTCGATACCAATCTGCTGCGGTACATCCTCATCAACCTGCTGTCGAACGCGCTGAAGTATTCACCGGAAGACCGAACGGTACGGCTGGATTTAAGCTGCGCGGATGGACGGATCGTCCTGCGGGTTGAGGATCAGGGCATCGGCATTCCCGAAGACGATCTGCGTCACCTGTTTGAGCCGTTCCACCGCGGCCGGAACGTAGGTCAAATTTCTGGAACGGGGCTGGGACTGACCATCGTCAAACGGTCGGTCGAAGCGCACGGCGGGACGATCCAGGTAGAGAGTCAGGAAGGGCAGGGCACGACAGTGACGGTGATGCTGCCGATAGAGGGGCCGCCGCCTGAAATCGACTAACTCGGATCCTTCCCCGCTGCTGATTTCCCTGGCAGGCCAAAACTTTGTTATGCTCTGCGGCGCTGGAAACAGCGCTGGTTTGCATTGGAATGCTGGCGAACAGGATGGTCGGCGATGGCGGAATATCTGCTGGGGATCGACAACGGTGGGACTGTTTCAAAAGTGGTGCTGTTCGACCTGGAAGGGCGGGAGGTGGCTTCGGCGAGCCGCAAGGTGGCGACGGCCTACCCGCGTCCGGGTTGGGTGGAGCGCTCGATGGAGGAGGTTTGGCAGTCCACCGCCGGCGCGGTCCGGGATGTGCTCGAACAGTCGGGCACTGCGCCGGGGGCGATCCTGGCGGTGGGGAATACCGGGCACGGCAACGGGGTGTATCTGCTGGATGAAGCCGGGGAACCGCTGCGTCCTGCGCCGCTCTCGGTGGACCAGCGGGCGGCCGGGATCGTGAGCGCGTGGGGGCAGTCCGGAATCACAGCGCGGCTTTGGGAGACGATATACCAGCAGATCTGGGCCGGGCAGGTGCTGCCGCTGCTGGCCTGGATCAAGCGGCATGAGCCGGAGACTTACGGACGGATCGGTCACGTGCTGCTGTGCAAGGACTTCATCAAATACCGGCTAACGGGGATCGCCAGCACAGACCCGATGGACATGAGCGGGACGGGGCTGTTCGACGTGCAGAAACGGGCGTATGCGGTTGACGTGCTGGAGCTGTGCGGGCTGGCGGAGATGGTGGGGCGGCTGCCAGAGGTGAGCGCGTGCGAGACAATCACGGGGCGGGTGACGGAGGCGGCGGCTGCGCTGACCGGGCTGCTGCCGGGGACACCAGTGGTCGCGGGGATCTTCGACGTGAGCGCGTGCGCGCTGAGCGCGGGGGTGCTGGAGCCGGGGCAGGCCTGTATCGTGGCGGGGACGTGGAGCATCAACGAGGTGGTGACGGCTGAGGTGGTCGATCACCGTGACCTGTTCATGAACTCGGTGTACCTGCCGGGGCGGTTCATGCTGCTGGAGGCCAGCCCGACTTCGGCTTCGAACCTGGAATGGTACGTGACGCAGTTGGGGGCGGCAGAAGCGGCCGAGGCAGCCGCACGGGGCGTTTCGGTATACGCGGTGTGCAACGAGATCGTAGAGCGGACGCCGGAAACGAGCGTGCTGTTCCACCCGTTCCTGTTCGGGTCGAACGTAGGGGGAAATGCACGGGCGGGATTCTACGGGGTTGGGGGGTGGCACACGCGGGGGCATCTGCTGCGGGCGGTATACGAGGGGATTGTGTACACGCACCTGAGCCATCTGGACAAGCTGCGGCGGTGCGGGGTGGCGGTGCACTCGGCGCGGCTGACAGGGGGCGGGGCGCGCAGCCCGGTGTGGGCGCAGATATTCGCAGACGCGCTGCAAATTCCGATTGAAGTGGTGCAGGGGGAGGAGATGGGCGCGCGGGGCGCGGCGCTGTGCGCGGGGATTGGGGTAGGGGTGTACGCAGGCTGCGCGGACGCAGCGCGGCGGGTGGTGCAGGTGGAGCGGCGGTTCGAGCCGGACGGGGGACGGGCGGGCTACTATCAGGCGCGCTACCGCGTGCACCAGCAGTTGGGGGATGCGCTGCGGGAGAGCTGGGAGGCAATGGCGGCGTGGGGGGATTAGGAGGGTAGGCCGGCGATGAAGGCCTGGAGGAGGCGGCGGAAACTTTCGTCGCGATCCAGGGCCATGCCAAAACCGCCGGCAATTTCTAGATCGACGAAGCCGTGCAGAAGGCTGCGCAGCCCGCGGATGACATGCAGGCTGTCCTCCTGGCTCAAGGCGTAAGGTTCCAGGATGCGCAGCAGGGTGTCGAGGATGTCTTGGCTGACGGCGACGAGTTCCGGTTCATCCGGGGTGGGGGCGCGGAGGGTAGCCGGGTAGAGGCCGGGGTGGGCGTGAGCGAAGGCACGGTAAGCCTGGGCAGCGCTGAGAATGGCGGCAGCGCCGGATTTACCGACGGCGGCGCGGCGGAGCGCCTCGGCCAAGCCGCGCAGCGCCCAAAGGCGCAGGTGGTCATGCAGCCCAGGCAGCCCAGAGATGTGGTTATAGAGCGAGGGGATGCGGATGCCCAACTGGGCAGCCACACTGGCGAGCGTGACTGCTTCAAAGCCGTGGGCATCCGCCAGCGCAGTGCTGACTTCCAGGATGCGGTTGAGATCAATTTGCTTGGGGCGAGGCATGGCCGACCTGTTTTAATTGGCGCTGTGCTTCGGCGATGGCGCGGCGCATGGCTTCGGCGGGATTTTCCAGAGTAGGGCCGTGACCAACGGCCAGCCGAGACGGCTGCCATTTTAGCAGGGTTTCGGCGCTGTGGGTGGCCGCTTCTCGGTTCCAGGTCGCCATGGCCGGGAAGGGGAAGAGCAGCCGCAGGGTTCCGCCGGTGGAGATGCCGGCTTTGGTGCTGAAGGCATCACCAGCGATGAGCGTGCCATCGCGGTGGTCGAAGTAGGCGAAGTGACCGGGAGTGTGACCGGGCGTGGCAATGGCTTCTAGGGAGCCGATGCGGTCACCATTGGTGAGCAGGCGGGTAGGCTGGGTGGCGCAGATCGGATAGCCGCCGCGCAGAGGCGTCTGCGGTTCGGTGGGGTCGAGGCTGAGGTCACCGGTGAGGAAGCGGGCATCACGGGCGGAGATGGCGACCTCGGCATCAGGCAGGCGGGCGTGGATGGCGTCGAGCGAGCCGACGTGATCAACGTGGGCATGGGTGAGCAGGATGCGGCGGATGGACGCGCCGAGGGAGCCAGCGGCCTGGAGAATGGCGTCGGCTGAGCCGGCCATGCCGGTATCGACGAGGGTGAAGCCGTCGTCCTCGCGGACGAGGAAGCAGTTGAAGGCCGTCCAGCGGGTGAGCTGGATGAGGTGGCTGCCGTGGGTGATGATCTGCATGGGTACTCCCGTGTTTAACTAATGTAGTTAGTTTATAAGCTAAAGTAATTAGTTTGTCAAGAAGGAAAGGAAAATCCGCTGCAGAGGAATGGCGAGAGAAGAGTTTTAACCGCAAAAGACGCAAGAGGGGTGGAAGATACCAAGCCGGTGCGGAGGGTGTTGTCACGGGATGAAATGCCGGACGGTATCTACACAGGGTATGTTTCACAGGGATGCGGCTTTGCGTGGGGGACGGGTTTGGGGTCTAATTCGGATAACAGTCCACGAACAAATATATCGTCATGACTACACCTGATTTCCGCGCAGAAGCCGCTGCACTGCGAGACACGCTGATCGCCCGGCGGCGCGATTTCCACCAGCATCCTGAAACGGCATTCGAAGAAGTGCGCACGGCCGGAATCGTTGCCAAGAAGCTGGCCGAGCTGGGGCTGGAAGTGCAGACCGGGGTCGGGCGCACCGGGGTGGTGGCGCTGCTGGAAGGGGAACGCCCCGGCCCGACGGTGCTGCTGCGGGCGGATATGGACGCGCTGCCCATCCAAGAAGAGAACGCGGTCGAGTACCGGTCGCAGACGCCGGGCAAGATGCACGCCTGCGGGCACGATGGGCATACGTCGATCCTGCTGGCGGTGGCCGAGATGCTGAGCCGTCACCGAGCGGAGATGGCCGGGCGGGTCAAGTTCGTGTTCCAGCCGGCCGAGGAGATCGGGCAGGGGGCGGCAGCGATGGTGGCGGATGGGGTGCTGGACGATCCCGCGCCGGAGGTGGTGCTGGGGCTGCACCTGTGGAATGAACTGCCGGTAGGGGAGGTGGTGCTGACGCCAGGGGCGTTCATGGCCGGGGCGGATCGGTTCCGCTTACAAGTGGAGGGCCGGGGGACGCATGGCGCGCTGCCGCACTTGGGGCATGATCCGATCCTGGCGATGGGGCACATCGTGACAGGGCTGCAGAGCATCGCCAGCCGGAACGTGCCGCCGCTGGATACAGCGGTGATTTCGGCAGGGCGGATCGCTGGGGGAGACGCTTTCAACATTGTCCCGCAGCGGGTGGAACTGCTGGGGACGATCCGCACGTTCAAGCGGGAAATCCGGCAGCAGGTGGTTGAACGGCTGGAGGCGCTGGCGACGCATACGGCGCGGGCGCTGGGCTGTACGGCGGCAGTCGAGGTGGAGACAGTGGCGCTTTCGGTGCTGAACGATGCCGGGGTGGTCGAGCGGCTGCGGCGGTGCTTCGAGCGGGTCGCGCCGGAGATACGGCGGCATGAGGATTACCGGACGATGGTGTCCGAGGATGTCTCGACGCTGATGGAGGGACGCGCTGGGGCGTACTTCTTCGTGGGGTCGGCGAACGCGGCGCGGGGGTTGAATGACACACATCACCACCCGCGCTTTGATATCGATGAAGAGGCGCTGGTGATCGGGGCGGGGCTGCTGGCCTCGGCAGCGGCGGAATGGGTGATGAGAGAGAAGAATTAACCGCCATCCCTGACGGGGCGGCTTTGCACAGACGTAAAGGACGCAAAGAGACGATATGCTCGACCATGAGATTCATATTGAGGTGGTGAACCGGCTGCCGCATCTGCTGCGGACGCTGACGGACGTGCCGGGCATCTCCGGAATGGAAGACGAGATCGCCCGGACGCTGAGTAAGCTGCTGGCGGTTTACGCGGACGCGGTGGAGATCGACAGCCTGGCTAACGTGATCGCGCGGTTTGGGGACGGGTCGCTCCCACGAGTGGCGGTGCTGGCGCATCTGGACACGGTGGGGATGCTGGTCAAACGGGTGCAGGGGCAGATGCTCGGCATAGTTCCGGTGGGCGGGGTCAACCTGAAGGCGCTCCCAGGGGCGGCAGTGCGGGTGGGCGATCTGCCGGGGGTGGTGACGGTGCGCTCGCAGCACCAGGCGCAGCCGGGGGATGCCGCGGTGAAAGACGCAGACGACATCACCATCGACATCGGGCCGGGTCAGGAAGTGGCGGTGGCAGCGCCGGTGACCTATGCGCCGCAGAGCCAGGTGATGGGCCATCACTTCGCTGCGCCGTACCTGGATGACCGGGCGGGGTGCGCGGCGCTGGTGGAATTGGCGCGGCTGCTGCCGGCGGCGCATCCGGGGACGGTGTATCTGGTAGGGACGGCGCAGGAAGAGACGAGCTGTGTGGGGGCGCATCACGCGCTGCGGGCGATCCAACCGCAGGCGGCGTATTTCGTAGACGGAACGGTGAGCTGCGACACGCCGGAGACGCGCAGCCGGGGGATGGTGGCGCTGGGGCAGGGGCCGGTGCTGGTCAAGTTTCTGTATACGAGCGGCTCGAACGGGTGGCACGTGCATCCGAAGCTGGAGGCGCATCTGCGGCAGGTAGCGGCGGAGTACGCGATCCCGATTCAGAGCGACGCGGTTCATGGGCTGATCAGTGATGCGCGGATGGCGGGGTGGCTGGGCATCCCCAATGCGGTGATCGGTCTGCCGATGCGGGGCAAACACAGCCCGCTGGAGGTGATGAGCCTGGATGACGCGGCGCATGCGGTGGGGCTGCTGCTGGAGGTGCTGCTGCGTCCCCTGCCGAATCTGGAGCGGGGTTAAGGGAACATTTAATCGCCATCCCCTGACGGGGAGGCCTCGCACAGGCGCAAAGGGCGCAGGGATCACAGGGTAGTTTTCTTCGTGTAGTCAACAGGATTAAGACGAAATGACGATCAATCAGACACTGCAGGCGGCACTGGATTCAACAGCAGTCGTGAATGACCTGGATGTGCTGTGGGAACAGCTCCGTCGGCTGCTGACGGCACACGCGCCGTCAAGCGGGGCATGGCTGCCGGGGGCGATCATCGACGAGGTAGAGGCGGCTGCCCACGCGCTGGGGTTGGGGGAACGGTTCCAGCGCCAGATCGAGACAACAGGCGGGGCAGGAATCAGCCTGGGAACCGGCCAAGCACAGGCCGATCTGATCATCTTCGCGCATATGGACCGCCCGACGTACCGGGTGAAGTCCGCAGGAGACGGGCTGCTGTACCCGATCTGCGCAAACCGCTTCACGCAGGGGACGAGTCGAGCGCGGGCGAAAGCGCTGCGTTTCATCGATGGGCGGATTCAGCCAGCAGCGCGGGGCTGGCTGTATTCCAGCCGGGAGGCGAGCGGAGATGTGCTGCGCTTTGAGACGACCCAGGGGCACTTAGGCTGGCAGGACTATATCACGCTAGAAGCCGAACCGGTACTGAACGACGAGATCATCACTGGGACGGGACTGGATAACTGCCTGGGGGTCATCACGCTCTTGGGAGCGCTGGCGGGGCTGCGGGCGCTGGAGGATCAGCTCCGGGCTGAGGGAAAGCGCATCCTGGCGGTCTTCACCGATCTGGAAGAGGGCAACCCAGAAGCGTTCTTCGGGCATGGGGCGGCGCGGACGATGTACGCTGTGCCGCCCCCAAAGCGAGGCTGCCTGGTGGTCGATGCGCAAACCGTCAACCCGGACGGCATCCCGGCGATGGGGCAGGGGGGTGCGTATGGCTCGGTCTCAGCATGGGGGCGGGGATCGGTCGTGCCGCCGAATGCCCTGGCGCTGGCGATTGACCTGGCGGACGAACTGAACGCGGCGCGGCCGGGCACGGTGCAGATGAACACGGGGTATCTGAGCCGCAGCGACGATATGGCGCTGAGCCGGTGGACGCACATCCTGGGGATGAGCGGGCCGCCGATGCTGCACGCGCATACGGATCACGAGACGGCGCGGCTGGACGATGTGCCGGATGCGATGGTGTGGCTGGCGCACCTGGCAGCGGCGCTGGTTTCAGAGGAGGCCGCGCGGCAGTACGCGCTGTGATGCGCTGCACGTCAAGAGAGGCCGCCGCAAGTTAGCGCATGGTAGAATGGCGTTCCGCTGGAAAGATGGCTGCTCCACAGCGGGCGGCCGATCTTGTCACCAGAGTCGTGATCCAAAGGAGCCTCTTCAATGACCGATCAGCAGCCACCTGCTGGAGCCGTCAAGCGCAGCGCAGGGCGTATCATTCTGCGCAATACCCTGGTTGGGTTCGGCGCGCAGACTGCACTGCGAATCGCCAACTTCCTGTTCCAAGTGTTTGTGATCCGCATCCTGGGGGATGCGCAGTTCGGTCAGTATTCGATTGTGCTGGCGTGGGCCAGCCTGTTCGGCGTGTTGGGTGACCTGGGCGTTTCGCAGTTCTATGCCCGCGAGATCGCCCGCGACCGGAGCTTCGCCGCGCGGCACTTCTGGGACGTGGTGGTGATCCGCTTCCTGCTGGCGATTCTGGCCGCTGTGGTGACGACGGTGGGGGCGGTCTGGTACGGCTACGAGCAGGAGATCGTCCTGGCAGTGGGCTTGTTCACCGCGACCTACCTGCTGCAGGCGCTGCTGGCTCCGATGACGGCAGTGCTGACCGGCAATGAGCGGGTAGACGTGACTTCTTCGCTGGAAGTGATCGGGCAGGTGGTGCTGCTGACAGCCGGTGGGCTGTTCCTGTTTGCGGGGCTGAACTTCGTCTGGTTGGTGGTGGCGTCGTTCATCAACATTCCAGTGGTCATGGTCTTGGCCTTCTGGTTCATCCGGCGCAGCCGGCTCTCGCCGCCGCCGTTCCAAGTGAATGTTGGGTCATGGTGGGATCTGTTGAAAGGCGGGCTGCCTTTCGGCTTCATTCAACTGTCGCTGTCGTTTGCCTTCCGGGTAGATACAATCGTGCTGAGCCGGGTGGTCAGCAATGCTGAGGTCGGCTGGTACAATGCGGCCTACAATCTGATCTTTACGCTGAACAGCGTCGTGCGGCCTTTCTCGACGGCGGTCGTGCCGACGCTGGCGCGGGAACATGCCGCCAACCCAGACAATGTGCGGCCCTGGTACTATCAAGGCACGCGGATGATCTTATTCATCGGCTTGCCTATTGCCGTTGGCGGATTGATTCTCTCCGAGCAGATTATCCTGTTTCTATATGACTTCCCTAACCTTCCTGCTTATCTGGCGTTCATGATCCTGATCTGGGATGTACCGCTGCTGATGTACGCTTCTTACTGTGGCAACCTGACGACGGTCATGCGGCTGGAGCGCAATGCCGCCGTAGTCTACGGGACACAGGGCATCGTCAACCTGATCCTGAATCTGATCCTTGCGACCCGCTTTGGTATGATCGGCGCGGCTTTCTCGACGGTGCTGACCGATTTCTACAGCACTGCGCTGTTCTATGTGCTGTTCCGGTACAAGCTGGGGCCGGGCTTGAACTTCAACCGGCTGGTGCGGATTGGAATCGCGGCGGCGGGGATGGGTGCAGTGGTTTTTGTGCTGCGCGACTTCAACCTGTTCATCACCGTGGGGATCGGCGCTGTGATCTACCTGGCGCTCGTCTGGCTGATCCGCGCCTTCAGCCCGGAGGAACAGGCGCGCTTCGGGCGCATCTTCTCTGGGATCAGCGCGCGGCTGCGGCCGGGATGAGGAATTCAGCAATGACGGACTATAAGGATCGGGTTTCTTTCCACGATTTGAGTGCGTTCATGGCGGTTTTCGTCGCATCATCCAGTTTACCAGACATCACCTGCCCAAGTGCTGTCAGATAGAGTTCTCGGTGTGCGGGCGTATCGAAGCGGTTGCGTAATACAGCCGCGCCATGTTGCAACGCAGCCCGGTTGGTCTTTGGCGGATCCAGATCGATCCAGCGTCTCAACAATCCCAGCAGCCGCCTGACAAGTCGGTTTACCAAGGTCGGATGTTCTCCCAGTTTGAATTGTAATCCTCGTATCAGCGTGGGGGCGGAAAGCATCTGGCTTGATATGGTCATCACCTCGCTGGGAAAATCGCTTTCAAGCCAGCTGTTCGCAAAGGCTTCCCAGAGGAACTCACATTCATTTTCAGAGTCTAAGCACGCTGAAAACTGCTGCAGACGCTGGAAATAGGCAGTACGCTGTTCATTCTCCAGCAGACGCAATCCGCTCGGGGTAATCTCATAAGGGGTGATGCGATATTCCAAGAACTGCGTGCCAGAGAAATGCAAGCTAAGGAGCCAACCGAACGAACACCAATACAACTCACCTTCCTCGACAGAGAATAGAAAGTTCCCCAAACTATAGGCAATAGGTTTTCCTTGATAGGTTTCCACTCCTTGTGTGACATGCGGATGATGAGCGATGACAGCGTCCGCGCCGGCTTCCACATAACGTCTGTAGACAGCCTGAATATACGGTGGGGGAAAAGGGATGCACTCTCTGCCTGCGTGAGCAATGACAAAAATAAGGTCATTTTCTTGCTTGAGGGTGCTTATCCTTTCCTCCACAGCCGATAGATCGAATGGGGCTACCCCTGGGGTAGTGTGTGTTGCTTTGCCTTCCTCACCTTCAGCAACATTGATGATAGCAATCCTAACGCCACCAACACGAGTGCAGTATGGCTTATAAGCATCATCCGAGCTTAAGCCTGCTCCGATGAAATCTAGATTATTATGAGCGAGAACTTCCATTGTGTGTTCCAGACCACTTTTTCCATGATCCATGGTGTGGTTGTTGGCTAAACAGATGACATCGAATGGTACTGCTTTAAGCGCATTGACCATGTTCGCTGGTACACTCAAATGAGGTCCATCTTTGACAATTCTTTCGTCCCCTGTCCCCAGAACGCATTCTAGATTGACAACGGAGATATCCGCCTCTTGAAGGATTGGCAGAAGATTGCCATAAACGGACTCTGGTTTTTGCTCGATTATAGCCATGTGACTAGTAGAAGGTGCCCAGTCGCCCGCAAAGATCACAGACCACTCGCTTTTCTCAGTCGTTGGATTGATGGCTTTCATGATATGAATGTGTGTCCTCTGCTTAGGATTTTGTTGCTCTTGATCTGAACCCCGTGATTCTAGTTGCCCTTGTTCGATTCGTCTTTGATGGCGCACTTAATCGAAGAAGCGCCGCATCAGCATCTCCAACGTGATGAGCGGGGCGATTTTGCCAATGACCCACGATTCCTGACCGCGCAGGTGGCGCTCGAAGAGCGAGCGCACAAAAGCGGGGTCGAAGAGGCCGCGGCCTTCCGTGCGCGGATCAAACAGGATAGATTCGGCCCATGGGCGTAGTTCGTGCCGCAGGTAGTTTTCGTAGTCGGCATACAGGGTCGCCCGCTTGGGGTACAGCTTGAGCTTGCGGCGAGCACGGACGGTCAAGGCGTGTAGGTCGCGCAGATAGGGGGTGACCGTGGGCAGATATTCCTGCTTGTCGGTGGGGATCATCGCCAGGTCAGGCATTTTACGAGTCACGATGCTGTGGAATTGGAGGTGGCGCTGTTCGACTGGGAGCGAGTAGACGAAGTCAATGAGGGCATAGTCAAAAAACGGGAAGCGCACTTCCAGATGCGAGCGAGTGACTGTGTTCATATGTAGGGTCATACGGAAGCAGTGATTGACGATGTAGAAGTATTCTCCACGATAGAGCAGGGGAAACTTTTGGTAGCGCTGGTATTCTTCCTGGAGGGATTGAAAAGCGAGGCCGACCATGTGCTTGCGGACGCCTGGAGCGAAGAGCAGCGCTTCTTCTGATTCGGTCAGGCCGGGCCAAGTGTAGTCTCGCACGAAACCTTCAAAGAGGTACGAGAGCGATTCGGCATGGCTGGTGGCCCGGTTCATCAGGAAAAAGGTTCTTTCCTGATGATTCATCATGATGCTTCCACCATCCCATCCAGTGAGGTTGTAGTCGATGAGTCCCCGCAGGTTGGGCAGCATCGTGATCCCATGCAGATGCATCCAGTGATGAAAGCCCTCGGTCAGTTCAAAATGAAGCGGGATTTGATCTAGCACCCAGTGCCCATCGGGGAGATCGAACCAGTGATGCTGGGTTTTCCGGACGCGGGCAACTTGTCCGGCGTAGTAGACATCACGGGCACTGCGAATGCCGAATGTGGCGGTGACGGGACGGGATTTCTCCGGAGGCATGAGGCCGAGGATAGCGCGGGAGTCCAGCCCGCCGCTGAGGAAGATGCCGGGCCGCAGCGAGTCGCCGGTCAGCAGATGGACGGCTTGTTCGAGCAGTCGCCCTCCTTCTTCGACGGCCTCGTCAAAGGTCGCTTGGGGATTGAAGGAAATCTGATCCCAGTCCCAATAGCGGCTGAGTTCGAGCAGGCCGCTGTCATAGTCGAAGCGGAGCAGGCTGCCGTAGGGGAGTAGGGCGATGTCCTCGTGGAAGGTTTTGTCTTCGAGCAGGTGTTGGAAACGCACATATTCAGCGACTGCCCGATAGTTGAGTTTCTGGCTCACGAAGGGAGCGCAGGCTGTCCCTTTGATCTCTGGCGCGAATGCCAGACAGCCGGTTTGATGGGCATAGTAAGTCGGATAGCGCCCGAAGCGGTCGGCAGCCAGGAGGAGATGACGGCGCTGGGCATCATGGATGGCGATGATGAATACGCCTTCTAGGTGCTTGGCGAAGTCTGCTCCCCAAGCTTGGTAGGCCGCCAGGATCAGCGCCAGATCATCTCCACCCACGACAGGTTGGTTTAGGGCCTCGAGCTGAGCTTTGAGGGCTGGCTGACGATAGAGTTCACCGGCGAGCATAACGCCGATTTGGTTATCGGCGCTGAAGACTGGCTGCGGAGCAGTGTTGAAGATGCCGATGTGTTGGCGCCCCAGCCCGACGCGGCCATCCGGCGAAAGCCAATACTCCGTACGATGCCAGTCGAAATGGACAAGCTGTGCAGCGGCCTGCTTGAGAAAAGGGGGAACGCGACTAGGCTGGGTGGTATCGACTAAGCCGAATAAGCCTGACATAGAGCACGATCCTCACAATGAGTTCAGCCGATCATCTGGAACCAGGTGGGGATAGTAACATTGTACTGTTTGCCTGAGATTGGCGCTCCGGATTTGCGGAAATTGGCAGAATTCGACCAAGAATAAGCTGTAAAATTATATAACTAACACAAAGGGAGTATTTTGTACCACATTCTACTTGCAGCTCACGGCTTTCCGCCAACGCATTCTGCCGGAGCGGAGCGCCGCGCGGAACGAATGGCGCAGTGGTTCACCCGCCAGGGGCATTCGGTTCAGGTGTTTGCTGTTGAGAAAGTAGACGCGCCGGAATTCCGTGTCGAAACCCGCGAACAGGACGGCTTCTTGGTGCACCGCCTGTACTATGATGTCAAAGCAGGTGATCACTTCCGCAATCTGTACGATTATCCGCCGGTGGGGGACGCTTTTCGCGCGTTGATCGAGCGGGAACGGTTCGACCTGGTGCACGTCATCAGCGGCTACCTGCTGGGCGGCCAGGTCATCCATGCGGCCCGCGAGCACGGCCTGCCAGTCGTGCTGACGCTGACAGAATACTGGTTTATGTGCGCCCGGCTCAATTTGATCCAGGCCACTGGCCAGGCGTGCACCGGTCCGGAGAGCGACGTCAAATGCGCTCACTGCCTGCTGGAAGACAAGCGGCGCTACCGGTTGCCCGCCAAAGCAGCCCCCAAACTGATGGACGTCTTCTGGAAGCTGGCCGGTCAAACTGCGCCAGTGCAGTCGATGACCCAGCAGGCGGCCCACCGCCGTGTCACGCTCAAGCAGGCGTTGGAAGCGGCTCACTTGGTGATCTGTCCCTCGCGCTTTTTGATGAATACTTTTGCCCGATACGGCTTCGACACCAGCCGCTTTCTATTCCAGCGTCAGGGGCTGAATGTGCCTGACCCGCTGCCCACCTGGGTGCCATCCCATGGCGTGCTGCGGCTGGGTTACATCGGGCAGGTGAAGCCGCACAAAGGCCTCGATCTGCTGGTCAAAGCGGTGATCGCGCTGCTGAAGGCAGGACGCGAGGTCTCGCTCGACATCTGGGGATCGCTAACAGAGGATGCGGGTTATGTCACCCGGCTCCAAGCGCAGTCGGAACCTTATCCGGCCATCCGCTGGAACGGCCGCTATACTGGGGCCAAAGTCTGGGAGGTGCTGGCGAACCTGGACGCGCTGGTGATCCCGTCGCGTTGGTACGAGAACAGCCCCAATGCCATCTTGGAAGCCTACGTGATGCGGCTGCCCGTCATCGGCACTGATTTGGGGGGGATGGCCGAACTGATTGAACACGAGCGGAGCGGGCTGCTCTTCCGGCTGAACGATGCGGCTGATCTCCAGCGGCAGATCGAACGGCTGCTGGATGAGCCGCAGCTCTTGGAGCACCTGCGGCAGTCGATCCCGCCGGTGAAAACGGTCGACGAGGAGATGCGGGAGGTGCTGGCGCTGTACCAGCGGATATTAGACTCTGCTGGACGGGGGTAGCCGTCACAAAAAGGGCTATAATGAAGAGAAAAGAAGCCGTGTGAACGCTATCAGTGATGAAAAATCGACGCACGACCCTGCATGATGTCGCGGACTACTGCGGCGTCTCCTACCAAACCGTGTCCCGCGTGGTCAACCAGGATATCCATGTCGCCGACGAAACCCGCCAGCGCGTCCTCCAGGCCATTAAAGAACTCAACTACCAACCCAACCGTGTTGCGCGGAGTTTGGTGACGCGCCGCTCCAACTTGATCGAGGTGGTCACCTTCGGCAGCGGGCACTACGGCCCGTCGCAGATGGTCGCCAACGTGGAGCGCTCCGCCCGCAAAGCGGGTTATAACCTCATCCTGACCAATATCGCCGAGATGAGCATCGATGAAATCCGCTCGGCCCTCAACAGCCTGACCAGCCGCCTGGTTGATGGCTTGATCCTGATTACGCCCGTCTTCGGCGTGAGCTATGCCGAGCTGCTGATGCTGGCCGGAGGCACGCCCTTCGTCATGATTGATACGCCGCTGGGCGCGGAAGCCCCCTCGGTGGTCATCGACCAGCAGTATGGGAGCCGGCTGGCGACGCAGCACCTGATCGACCTCGGCCACCGCGCCATCTGCGAGATCAGCGGCCCGCTGAACTGGCATGGCGCCGTCGCGCGGCACGAAAGCTGGCTGGCGACTCTGCACGCGGCCGGGCTGCATCCGGGGCCGAGCGTTGAGGGGGATTGGACGGCACGGGGCGGCTACGCGGCTGCCATGCGGTTGGTCGACGGTGGGGCCGAGTTCACCGGGCTGGTGGTCGGCAACGACCAGATGGCGCTGGGGGCGATGCGAGCGCTGCGCGAATGCGGCCGGCGCGTGCCGGAGGATGTCTCGGTGGTGGGATTCGACGACATCCCGGAAGCCATCTGCTTTGAGCCGCCGCTGACCACCGTCCGTCAGGACTTCGACGCGCTCGGACGCCAGAGCGTCGAGTATTTGATCGGGATGATCCAGCGCGCTGACGAGATCGCCCCTGAGCAGCGTGTGCTGTATCCGACGCTGGTCGAGCGGCACAGCACACGCCGGGTAGGGTAGGGGGTCAGCCTAGCTGCCTATTTACCGCCTCCCACACCCCCATGATCCCGTCCGATATCGGCTCGATGATGTGCCGGTCAGTCCAGTATTCCAGGTGCGCCATCGGATTCCAACTGGTCAGCAAACCGCCGACATTCACTTCGCGGTCGGCCGTCACTGCCTCGGCATACGCTGCGTTCAGTTCTTTGAGCGGAAACGCCACTACGTCGTCGCGGTCATAGAAGTTGACCCACTCGCCCCGCAGTCCGGGATGATGCTGGCCGAGCAGCGGCGCGGGCACAGCAATCGGCTGCCCGAATTCGCGGAAGCGCAGGCTCCATAAGGCCAGCGGGCTGCCCATGGTGTAGAGCAGCGTGAGCGTTTCCCCGCGGTCCAGCGGCGTATCGGCCATGTAGGCCTGCACCTTATCGGAAATTTTCTGCGGGTGCTGTAAGTCGTAGATGAAATTACTGGCGATGACCGTACCCAGGCTGTGCGCGATGATGCACAGCGGCGCGGTTGGGCCGGCTGATTCGGAGAGTCGACTCAGTGCCGCTGCAAATTCGGCGTGGATGTCATCGTAGGCTTTGCGGTCATGGGCCGTCGGCTGGTACGCCATGGCATCGGCCACGAAATCGACCATCAAGCGGCGGATTCGGACGAAGTCCATCGGCCCACGACCGGCCAACCGGCCCCACAGCGCATCTTCTTTCTCCTGCATCGCCTGCGCCCAATACACCGGCTCGATCACAATGTCGCCGCCGCACACCTCCCGGCAGCGGCCTTCGATGGCCGCCGCTATCTCCCTATGAAAATCCGACCCCTGCGTGCCGATGCCATGCACAATCGCCACGGCCACTTTCTGAGCCATACTGTGCCTCCGGGTGTAGAAAAGAAACCCATCGCGCTGAACCAGACCATAAGCCCAGGTTTCCCGCATCAAATTCCATCAGGATGATGAGAGGTCATTATAGGTTTTTAGGGACTCCCTCCCTGCAAACTACCCGCGCCCGTCTGTCAGAACCCCTGAAGGGGGTGATCCCCACCTAGCCGGCGGGATTTCATCCACCGGCGTCCCTCATCGACCCGTTCCACGCTCTGAAACCTCCCCACCTCCTCCTGTATGATCTCTGCGTCCTCTACGGTCAATCTTCCTCTTTCTTATTATCCCCGATTTTATGCCAAAAGAGTAGACAAAATGTCACCCTTTCGGCCTCATTTTGTGCTATCGTGGAATTATGGCAGGGTAGGGGCATGATGCATCCTGCCCACGGCCGTGCCCGCATAACGGCGCTGCTTAACAAACCGATATGAATGTCGCGCGGCACTCTGGCCCTGCTTACGGGGAAATGACACAAACAGGCGCATCCAACCCGGACAGCACTGCCGCCAACTCCGCCACAAAACCGGGTTTGCTTCCCGTGAGGAGCATTTTGCAGCCTGTGGATGTGTCACCATTTCGAGATTTTTATGGCACAAATGCCGGAGGTTGCCAACACCGGATCAAACCCAGATTCTCAAGAATCGCCCGATTCTCATTCTTATCATTCTTATCAAGAACTGCATTTTTATATCAACTATAAAATATCATATACTTAGAATGCGCCTTTGCCGCTCAGCAGCGCGAACGGAGTCCGCAGCACGATCTGCACATCCAGCCACAGCGAATAGTTGCGGATGTAGAACAGGTCGTCCTCGGTGTGCAGGTGCATGGGCTTATCGGCACGGCCGTTCACCTGCCACCAGCCGGTCATGCCCTGTGGAACCTCGAAGCGCTTGCGCTGCCACCACTCGTAGCGGCTGACTAGTCCCGGAACCTCCGGCCGCGGCCCGACGACGCTCATGTCTCCGCGCAGCACGTTGAGGAACTGCGGCAGTTCGTCCAAGCTGAAGCGGCGCAGGATGCGCCCCACGCGGGTCACGCGCGGATCGTGCCGCGACTTGGCGTACTCCACCCCGGGATCGGGCGCGTCCACGTACATCGAGCGGAACTTGATCATCTCGAACAGCCGCCCATATTCGCCGACGCGCTTCTGGCGGTAAAACACTGGGCCGGGGCTGTCCAGCTTGATCGCCAGCGCGATGACCAGCATGATGGGGCTGGTCAGCACCAGCATCAGCGCGGAGAAGACCACGTCGAAGGTGCGCTTGACCAGGCGCTGCCCCGGTGAAAAGACCCGCTCGCGGATGCCGATCAGCGGGATGCCGTTGAAGTCTTCCGCCGAAGTCTGGAAGTAGGCCAAGTCGGAGTAGTCCGGGGCTAGGCGGATGTTGACCGCCTGCGACTCCAACTGCCGCATGATCTGGGTGATCCGGCTCGATGTAGCATCGTCGAACCACTTGAGCGGGATGAGCACCTCGTTCACTTGGTGCGTCTCAACCAGACGGGGCAGGTCCTCCAGCGTCCCCAGCACCATGGCCGGATCGAGCGCGGCCTCGTCGGTCATGAGCGGATCGACCTCGGCGTAGCCGACCAGGTGCAGCCCGGCCCAGTCGTAGCGGGCGACCGTCTGGCCCAGATGCAGCCCGTTGGCGTCTGTCCCGACCACCAGCACCCGCCGGGCGTCGCTGATGAGCCGGCCAAACCGGTGGACGAACAAGCGGGCCACCATCCGGTAGGCGGCCATCGCGGCCAGCGAGATGCCGATGAAGTAGAGCGCCTGCACGCGCGAAAAATCGCGGTAGCCCACGTACAGCCAGCCGAAGAAGATCAGCGCGGCCATACCGTGCCCGACGAGCAGATTGCGGAGTTCGTGCAGCAGGTCGGGGCTGCGGCGCGGGCCGTACACCCCGGCGCGGCTGTAGGTGAACAGCCAGATCGCCACGGCGACAGGGTACAGCAGGGTAGGGGGGATGAAAGCTTCCGGCACGCCGGGGATCCCAAACGGGATGTTGATCCGCAGCGCCGAGGAGAGCAGCAGTGCCCCGATCACGACCAGCGTGTCGCTGGCGTAGAGGAACAACAGGTATCGCAGACTGTAATGGCGCATCATAGTTCAGCTTTCCGGGCGCGACCTTGCTGGATCAGCGCCGTTCCGAGCGAAACTCCCAGAAGAGATGCCATACAAACAGCGGATTATACACCAGGTAGCGGCGGGCTAATCGACGCGGCTCCTGTGCCAGCCGGAACAGCCATTCCAGCCCGCTGCGCTGCATCCAGCGCGGCGCCTGCCGCTTGACCCCGGCCAGCATGTCGAAGGCCGCGCCCACACCGACCAGCAGCGGAGCCTGTAGGGTAGGGCGGTAGAGCGCCATCCACAAATCCTGCTTGGGCGACCCCAACCCGACCCAGATGATGTGGGCGTCCAGCGCGTTCAACTGCGCCACTACCGCCGGATCAGGCGCGTCGCCCACCGGGGCCACTGGGGGCGAGAAGATCCCCGCCACGTTCAGGCCGGAATAGCGTCCCTTCAGCCGCTCGACCAGCCGTCCAGCCACGCCCGGCTGCCCGCCCCAGAACACGTGCCGGATCGGCTGACCGGCTGTGCGTGCGCAGAGCGCCTCCAGCACATCCGGGCCGTAGACGCGCTCGGCCTGCGGCTGGCCTTTGCGGCGCTGCGCCCAGACCACCGGCATACCGTCAGCAGTCACCATATCAGCGCTGTTGATCGCCCGCCGGACGTCCGGGTGTTCCCGCGCCATCATCAGCGTATAGACCGGGCACGTGCACACGTAGCGCCCGGTCGAATCCGTTGACCAGCGCAGGAGCGTCTCAATAGCCTCGGTGAAGGTTTGGGCGTCGGTGTGGACGCCGAGCAGAGGAACGCGCGTCATGCTCCGGAATGTACCACAACCCCCCCGGCCATGACCACGGCGAGGTGAAATTAACTGAATTGAACGATTAGTCATTGATAACAGATCTTATCGGCTGTAGTTGCACCATGCTCAGACAAGTGCAGTGGATTGAGTTACGCGCTGCGCCTGATCTCATCCAGCCGCTGCCGAATGTGGCTGGTGTGATCGGCTTCGTGCCAGATGACGCGGCGCAGCACTTTGCGTGGCGACCAGCTTTCTCCCACCAGCGTCACGATCTGGCTGCTGTCGACTAGTGTCAGCAGAAACTGTTGGGTGTTCTGTCGGGAAACAGCCAATGCCTCCAGCGGTGGCTGCGGAAGCGCCTCCCAATCCTGAACCCCATCCAGCCGGTCACAGTACCACCATTCGGCGACAGCCACATGGCGAAGAATGCCGAGGATTGTCTCGAAGCGCTCGCCATCGATAGGCTGGGACAACATCTCCTCGCTGACGCCGTGGATCAACGCCAGCAGCCGCTCGCGGGACTCGCGCAGCCGTGCTAATCCGTCGGCGACCTCGGCAGCAGATAATGGGCGGCGGTCGTCCTCAAAAAAGGCATTGACGAGATAATCGGGTTCTTCAGGACTTGGATGCGCATTGAACACATCCACCGGGTCTTCAGGGTCGATGCCGACTTGGCGGGCTAGGTTTTGGATGGCTTCCTCTGGCGAACGGCCGCTGCCCGTTACGCCAGGGCGCTCAAACCACCACGCAACCCAGTGTCCGGGTTCAATGTCTTCCAAGCCAATCCGATAGGCCATGCAGAGACTCCAGGACTTGCGGGGACCTGCTGCTGATTATAACGTGATATCCCGAAAAGAACAGAAATTCTATCAATCAAGCCGCGACTAACATCCATGAAGAGGCGCTGCCTGCGCCTCAGATGACCCAGGCAGCGCCGACGCCGCGGCAGATCGGTGCTTTAAGCCCGTGAAGGCTACGAGACTTTAATCACCACGTGCTGATAGGCGTAGATGCTGCACCCGCCGCGCATCCGGCCCATCAGCAACCCGTACTGATCCGCCGGATGGTGCAAACTGCCGGCTTGGAAGTCGGTGGCCTTCGTCCAGAAGTAGCATACCATGTCCGGCCAGTGATCGCCGTTCACGCGCGCGGCGTGGCAGACCGGCACCCGGCCTACATAGACCAGCGAGTTTTCTAGTCCTGTCCGCCCAAATCTCAAGCTGTTCCATTCGACTTGCATGATCGGATTGAATCCCTTCGCGCCCAGGATGGCGACTGGGATGAACCGCTGGTTCAGACGAATCGTATTGGTGGAGTCAGCAGGCTTAATGTCGATGCCTACCGGCTGGGCCGTCACGCGCCAGAGTTCTGCGGTCACGCCGCCCATGTTATCCTCGATGAACCAGTCATGGACATACAGCCACAGCTTATCGCCAGCCTGTGCGTCGAAGAAGACCATGCTGCCAGGCCCTTCATTGAGGGTATTGTTCAGCTTCACCCCGTCCGTTGGGCTGCGGCCCAGCCACAGCGTTGACCCGAAGAACCAGGCTTCAGGGTCGAGTGACGCTGGGTCGGTTGTGCCGCCGTCGTATCCCAGCTCCGGATACACTGCGGTGGGGTTGTTGTAGGTCACCATGTACCAGAGGTTGGGTAGGTCAAAATAGGCCCCGGGATTTCTGCATCCTGGATTGCCCGTTTCGCGTCCGTGGACGAACCGCACCATGTATTTGCCGGCTGGCAGGGCGTCACTCACCAGCGGTTGAGTCGGCACGTTGCAGTACCACAAGGACGTGACCGGATTGCCGAGGCCGTATTTTCCGCCGCCCTCCATGGCGTTGTAACCGTAGCTCACTTCAAAAATATTGACCAACGTCCCAATCGCCGGATCCGCCCAATGCATCATCGCAGATGACGGCAGAAATACTATGAAGGCCAGACATAGGCCAGCCACCACGAAACGTTTGACTGACATGACAGTCCTCCTGAGTTGAACTAACGCTTCTCCGATCTTCGGAGAGAGCAGCGTTCAACGCAGAAAGTCGATAAAAGGGGTATGAGGATGGGAAGGACCGGAGAGCATAACTGCGCTATTTACATCCTAAGCCCTGAGGGACAAGGTTGTAAATAACCATGCCTCCCCTACTCCCAGTTTCCCCGAATGCGGCAGGCACGAATAGACGCAGCCCTCAAGAGCGAGACGGTTCCACCTGTGCAGGCTGCGGCGGCTCGCGGCGGAAGACCAGACGGTACATCTGGTCGGCCATGGCCTGGGCATCGCCGGTTTCAGGGTGGTGTATCCAGTATTCCAGAATCTCCAGGATCGCGCCGCAGATGAACCGGGCCGCCAGCTCCGGCGGCACATCCAGCATCAACGAATACAGCCCTTCCCGGAGCTGCCGTTCGTAGGTGGCAATCAGGTAATCCTTCTGTAGCTGGCGCAGTCGCCGGGAAAGCTCCCCGTCCATCTGCAAGAAGAACGGTCGCGCCCGCAAGATCGCCTCGAAGATCATTCTCCAGGCTACCCGCTCGCGCTCCGGAGACGCCATCCCCTCCACTGCCGCCAAGATGCGCGCGTCAAGCTGATCCATCTGCGCTTTGAGGATTTTCCAGAACAAATCTTCCTTGTCCCGGAAGTACAGGTAAAAGGTGCTGCGACCGTAGTTGGCCGCCTCGGTGATATCGGAAACGCGGACAGCATCGTAGCCGCGCTCGACGATCAGGGCGATGGCAGCCTCGACCAGGGCGGCTTTGGTGCGCTGGCGGGCGCGTTCCATGCGGTCGGGAGGCATGGCCTGGTTAGGCGCGGATGCGCTCAAGCTCCAGTTCGACCAACCGGTGAGCATCCACCTCGACGCAGATGTTGGCTGCCGGACGGCCTTCCCAGGCGGGCAGCAGACGTCGGCCCGTGCCCGGCCAGGTCTTGCCCCGGCTGATGCTGGAGGTGCAGTCCACCCGCACCGGATAGCGCACCACCTTGAAGAGCGAGGGATCAATCAGATAGGCCACTGCCGACGAATCGTGAACGTAGATGCCCTGGATCGGATACCAGTCCTCAAAGAACTTACGGTAATGCGGCAGGATGCGGGTGATATGCTGGGCGATAGGATTGTCCAACGCAGCGTAGGCCGCGATGTGATCCGGCCCCAGGACGGTGTTGTGAGTCACATCCAGCCCGACCATCGTCACCTGCCAGGGCGCGCCGAAGACCAGATCAGCAGCTTCCGGGTCGTTGCGGATGTTCGCCTCGGCTGCCGGGCTGGCATTGCCGGGGCAGAAGGCCGCCCCGCCCATCAGCACCACCTCGCGGACGTTCTGGGCGATGCGCGGCTCCAGCCGCAGCGCCAGCCCGATGTTGGTCAGCGGGCCGACCGGAACCAGCGTCACCTCGCCAGGCGCGGCCATGATCTGCTCAACGATGAACTCGGCGGCTGTTTGGCCGACGGCGCGTCCGGCTGGCAGCGGCAGATGCACATTTCCCTGCCCGTCATCGCCGTGGACGTAGGGCACGGGGCCGTCGTAATCGCGCACCATCGGGTTGTCCGCGCCTTTGGCGACGGGGATTTCTGGCCGTCCGGCGATTTCCAGCAGGCGCAGCGCGTTGGTCGTCGCCAGATCGGTGTGGACGTTACCGAAGATCGTCGTCAGGCCGATCACGTCCAGTTCCGGCGATTTGAGCGCGAAGAAGATCGCCATGGCGTCGTCCACGCCGGGATCGGTATCGATGATGATTTTACGTGCCATCCGTAGGCTGCCTTTCTAGAATTCATGTCTACACCAACTGAAAAAGTCGCACAGATTACCCTGCTATAATCTTGCAGTGCACACGTCGTTCACGCGGGCCATCGAATTCACAGAACTGCACGAACTGGGAACTCCCCAGCAGCAGCTTGCCGGCGCTGATGATGAGCGTCAGGCTGTGCCCGACCAGCGCCGCTTTGATGTGTCCGGCGGCATCGGCGGGGGTGTCGTACTGGTGGTGAAAATCGACGCGCTTGGGCACCAGCCGGTTCAGCTCGTCGAGAATATCCTGGCTGGTGGCCGGGTCGAGCGCCGAGTTGAGCGTCAGCGCCGCCGTCGTATGCGGGGCGGTGAGGATGCACAGCCCCTCCTGCACGCCGCTGGCCGCGACCAGATCGCGCACCTGGGCGGTGATATCGAGGATGGATTCGCCGGGCGGCGTTTGCAGGGAGATCACCTCAAGCATAGTGGTTGATCCTGTGTAGGTTATGGGATGCGCAGCGGATCGCCCGCCTGGTCGAGAACTGCCTGGACTTCAGCGCGGGTAGGAACAGCCCGCCCCGCTCCGACTTTCTGCACCGAGGCCGCGCCAGCAGCATTCGCCAGCCGGGCCGCTTGGACGGGATCCAAACCGTTCAGCCGCCCGTAGATGAAAGCCGCGTTGAAGCAGTCCCCTGCCCCTACCGTGTCTTTCACCGACACATGGAAGCCGGGGACGGACTGCTGCCCGGCAGCGGTCACCAGCGTGCAGCCCGCGGCTCCCTGTTTGACGACGACCAGCTCCGGGCCGTTCGCCAGCAGGAAGGCGAACGCCTCCGCCCCGGTACGCCCGCCGGCAGCCAGCGGCACTTCGTCCTCGGTCATCATCAGACAGGTTGACCGCTGGATCAGCGGGAGAATCTCGACATGATCGAAATGGCGGATGGTCGGACCGGAGTCGAAATAGACCGGGATGCCGTTCGCCGCGGCGCGGTCGAGCGCTGCCGGCAGCACTTCAACCAGCCGCTTCTCGTGCAGGTTGTAGCCCTGGCAGAAGAGCACCTGCCCTTCTGCGACCAGCGCGTCGACGGCCGGCGTGTAGGCCATCACTGGCCCGGTCGCCACCCCGCCGATGAAGACATGCTGCTGCTGCGCCAGGTCGATCAGGTCGAGCACCAGCGTGCTGGTCGATCCCGGCGGGGCGTCCACGCCGCGCGTATCCACCCCTTCGGCGCGGAGGATGTCCAGCAGCTCGCTGCCGAATGAATCGGCCCCCACCGCTCCGATGGCGATGATCTGGGCGCCAAGTCGCTGCGCCATCAAGATGAAGTTGCAGCCGCCGCCCGGCTCCAGCCGGATGCCCTTCGACTCCTGATGGTCAAAAGCGGCGATGGGCAGGTGGACCGGCGTGATCAGGTCGATGACCAGATCGCCGATGTTGACGATGCGCGGCTTCATCGGCGGCTTGCCAGCGCGTAAATCCCGTCGGCCAGGTCGCGGACGTGGTAGGAGGCCATGACCGGGTCGGCGTCCAGTGTTTCGAGGATCGACGGCTCAAAGGCAGCGATGCCCTTGTAGGCCCCGGCCATCGCGCAGGCAATCGCGCCGATGGTATCGGCATCGCCGGAGAGGTTGGCCGCATAGACGGCGGTCTGCTGCGGATCGCCGTCAGCCATCACCAGCACGCCGAAGGCCGCACCGACCGTCTCGACAATCGACAGTGACGCGCCGACCTCGTCGTAGAGCGCCCGCAGCCGGGCACGGGCATCCGCCCCCTGCCGGGCGATGCGGACGGCCTGTTCGATGCGCCGCGCCACCGACGGACAGTGCCAGGGTGTGCCCTTCTTGCGCCCCAGTTCTGCGCCCAACAAGCCGGCTGCGATGATGGCATCCAGCGAGGCATCTGGGCGGGTGGCGAGCGCCACTGCCGCCGCTATTGCACTGGCTCCGGAAACGGCAGCGTTGGTGTTGTGTGTCGGGATGCATGAGGTGTAGGCTGCTTCAATCGCGCCCATCGGGTCGCCTGCGTAGAGCAAGCCGACCGTCGAAACCCGCATCGCCGCCCCGTTGGTATCCCCCATGCGCCCAGCCTCATGTGGATCAGCGCCCTTCCTGAGCGCCAGGACGCCGCGCCGCGTGCTGGGGCCGACGTACTTGGATTGGTCGCCGCCGGTGCGGTCGTACCAGGCGATGATCGCTTCGACTGTCGCCCCAAGCGTCACCCCGCCGTGCTGGATGTAAGCCTGCGCCAGCGAAAACGCCTGCTCCGAGTCGTCGGTGATCCGCGCTGCCGGCAGCCCGGCATGGACTTCGTGGTCATCCGGCGCGGGATAAAAGCGGTCGATCCAGCCGAACGCCGCCCAGGTCTGATCCTGGTCGAAGTAGGCCGGCATCCCCCAAGCGTCGCCGAGCGCCTGCCCGTACATCCCGCCGAGGATGCGGTCTTTGGAAATGGATGTGTTCATGTATGGTTGGTTGTCGTCCTATCGACTATGTGTTTCGGACGCCATTCTTGGCGTCCGTCCCTACTATGTCTTTCTTTTTGTCCTTTGCGATTTAAACGCTTGGGACTTTTTCACGCCGCCGCCAGCTTTGCCCGCGGCCGCCGCAGCAGATACCACCCGCCCAGCGCGACCCAGACCGCAAAGGCCAGCACCACCGCCAGCACCAGCGCCGGCAGCGCCTCAAAGAACAGGCTGAAGAACAGCGTCAGATACGCCCCCAGCGTCAGCGTCCCCGCCCCCGCGCTCAGCCATACCTGCGCCGGGATGCGCTCGGCGCGGATGACAAACGGCATATTGATGGCCGTCAGGATGGTCGAAGCCACCAGGAAGGTCAGTGCCAGCGGATTGGCCGTCTCCGGCCCGCCGAAGCCGTTGGGCGCGGCGATGATGGCGATGCCGATGAAGATTCCGATGATCGCGACCATCGCCAGCAGCACGTGCAGGACGCTCAACTGCTGCAGGACGCGCCAGTAGGTGGCGTCGAAGCCTTCGCCCTGCGCAGCCCGCAGCGCCCGCAGCCGCTGGCTCTGGCGGGTTTGCAGTGCGTAGATCACCAGCGCCATGACCGTGGCGACGAATGGAATCATCTGCGGAAGCTGCGACGGAATTTGCAGCGTCCCGATGCGGATCGCCAGCGCATCGAAGAAGCCGAACACCAGTGACGCCAGCCCCGTCCCATACGGGTTATTCCCCCCCAGCAGCGGCGTTGCCAGCGCGATGAAGCCGCGCCCGGAGGTCATGTCGCGCTGGAACAGGTTCAGGTAGCCCATGCTCATATGGATGCCGCCCAGCCCGCCCAGGAAACCGCTGATCAGCAGCGCCAGGTAGCGCGTCCGCATCACCGGGATGCCGACCGACTCTGCCGCCGACGGATTCTCGCCAGAGGCCCGCAGATGCATCCCGAACGGCGTGCGGTACAGCATAAACCACACCACGAAGATCATGATGAAGGCCACCCAGGTCATCGCGCTTTGGTTGTCGAACACCTGGAAGAAGAACGGTCCAATGATCGGGATCTGGTTGATGAACTCCGGCAGTTGGATGAACGGGATCGTCAGGCTCGCCAGCGTGCTGGTGTTGCCCCGGTCGCCCGTCAGCTCGTACATGATGGCGACCGTGCCCGCCGAGCCGAGGATGTTGATCGCCAGGCTCGCCAGCACCAGATTGGCCTTGAGCTTCAGGTGGAAGAATCCCAGCAGCAGTGCCAGCGCCATCGCCGCCAGGACACCCGCTCCCAGCCCCAGCCACGGTCCAATGAGCAGGCCTGTCTCCGGCCCGAACCATCGCTGTGAATAGGCGCTGACCACCACGCCCGTGAAGGCTGCTGTCAGCATCGTGCCTTCCAAGCCGATGTTGACGACGCCGGCCTGACCGGAGACCAGCGCGCCCAGCGACGGCAGCAGAATCGGCGTCGCCACCCGCAGGATCGAAGCCAGGAAGGCCGCGCTGAAGATACTCTGGATGACATTCTCAAACATGCGCCTTCTCCTCTGCCGAGGCTGCCCCGGCGGGGGCGGCGGCTTCTTCAGCCTTGATTGCCCGCTGCATGGCGCGGCGGCTCTGGAAGAACGCGATCAATGCTTCGGCGGTGATCAACAGAATGATGATGGCTTGGATGATGCGGACGACCTCGAAGCTGACGTTGGCATCTCGCTCCATGAACTGCGCCCCAGCCCGCAGGTACGAATACAGTAGCCCGGTGAAGGGGATCACCAGCGGGTCGTTCCGCGCCAGCAGCGCCACCACAATCCCTTCAAATGCCAGCCCCAACGAGATGTTCAGGATCAACATGCGGTGGATGCCCATGCTCAGGTGTACCCCCGCCAGCCCAGCCACGACGCCGCTGACAGCCATCGCCAGCATGATCGTGCGCTTGGTGTTGACCCCGCCGTAATCGGCAAACTTTTGGTTGGCCCCTACCATGCGGATTTCGTAGCCTAGTGGCGTCCGCGTGATGAGCAGCCAGACCAGTACCACCGCCGCGATCACCAGAAAGATCGCCACCGTCACCTGCGTCCCGCTGACGATCTGCGGGAACTGCGCCGCCGCCGGGAAACTGGCCGACGCCGTATACCCCGCATCAGGCGGCTTGAGCTGGAAGGTCAGCACCAGCTCGTAGAAGCGCGTTGCAATCGTATTCAGCATCAGCGTGGCTACCAGTTCGTTCGCCCCTAGATAGGCTTTAAGGACGCCCGGCAGCAGCCCCCAGAGGAAACCCGCCGTCACCGCCCCTAGCAGCGCCAGCGGAATCACTAAGATCGGCGGCAGATTGCCCGAACTCAGCGCAATCGCGCCGGAAACCAGCGCCCCAAAGTACAACTGCCCTTCCGCGCCCAGCGCAAACTGCTGCGCCCGGAACACAATCGCAATCGCCAGACCTACCAAAATCAGCGTCAGCGCGTCCTGAATCCAGACTGCCCAGCGGTTGACCCGCCCCAGCGGGCCGAGCAGGAATGCTTCGTAGGCCAGGTTGGTGGCCGAGAGCGTCTCGTTCAGCGTGACATCACCGGAGATCGGCTGCGGCTCGGCCACGACGGTATATACCCCGTCAGCGGGCAGCGTGAAATCGGCAATGACCGCATCCCGCTCGGTGCGGACATCCTCATCTTTGAAGCGTTCGATCAATTCCGGCGTGACAGTCGTGGCCGAAGCCAGCGTTTGCCCATCCGGTCCGAGCAGTGTGACCTGCATATCGATCTCGGAACGGCGGTTCGCCGCAGTGCCGAGGATGCTCACCACGTCCCCGCTCTTGCCCGCGAAGGTGTATGCTGCCTTTGTGACCGGCGACCGTACTCCTGGTTTGTTGAACTCGTCCCCTCGCGACCGGCCGTATTCCAGATCGACCTGGTCGTTTTCAACCGCCGTCGCGTCCGAGACCAGCGTCACCTTGAAAGCACCCCGGTTGAACCGCGCCGCCGAGTCCAGGTTGAACAGCGCCGTGACCCCGTAGCCCATGATGAGCGCCACAATTACTGTGATGATGACGCGCAGCGCGTTCCAGCGCAGTTGAACGACGAACAGCGCCACGCTGATCCCAACCAGCGCGTTGACGAACAGCAGGCCGGGCGCGTCCGGGCTGGCCCCGATATTGGCGAGCGTTTCGCCCAGCGTCGCCCCGCCGAACAGCCGCGTCAGAATGAAAAATGTGAAGATGACTGCGATGCCAACTGACGCTGCGATCAGCGTCAGTCCGCGCAGGTTCCGGATCGGCGTCATAAGGCAGCCTCCAGTTCCGCCGGGGTTTGCCGCGCCGCGCCCAGCATGTATAGGCCCAATTTCTCTTCGGTGAGGTCTGGCGTATTGGGCAGCATGGCGACAATCTCGCCGTTATACATGACCATGATGCGGTCGGCTAATTTCATGACTTCCTGCAGGTCAGCAGAAACCAGCAGGATCGCCAGCCCTTCGGTGCGCTTGTCCACCAACTGCTGGTGAATGAACTCGATGGCGCCAATATCGACCCCGCGCGTGGGCTGTGCAGCGATCAGCAAACGCGGCGACGACGAAAACTCCCGCGCCACGATCACTTTCTGCATATTCCCGCCGGAAAGCGCCGCGACCGGCACATCTGGACTCGGCGCCAGAATGCCGAACTGCTTGATGAGCGCTTCCCCATTCTGGCGAATCCTGTCGAGCTGGAGCAGCGCCCTGGACGCGAACGGCTCGCGGTAGTAGCGGTCGATGATCAGGTTGTCGCTGATGCTGGCGTCACGGGCAACACCGTTAGTCAGCCGGTCTTCTGGAATATGCGTCACGCGCGCTTCTCGCACGCGGCGCGGCCCCTGCCCCAGCACCGGCTTGCCATCGACCAGCGCTTCGCCCGCCGTCGGCGCGCGCAGCCCAGTCAGCACCTCAACCAGTTCGGTCTGGCCGTTGCCTTCCACCCCGGCGATCCCCAGGATTTCGTACTGGCACACGTTAAAACTGACGTGGTTGACCAGCGCCCGCCCGGCTTCGTTGGCGTAAGTCAGGTTGCGCACTTCCAGCACCGGCTGCCCGCGCTGCACCGGCGGCTTATCCACCACCATGAAAACCTCGCGCCCCACCATCATCCGCGCCAGCGCCGGGATGCTGGTTTCTTTGGTCTGCACCGTCCCCACTGTGTGCGCGTCGCGCATGACGGTCACCCGGTCAGAGATTTCCATCACTTCCCGCAGCTTGTGGGTGATGAAGATGACCGTCTTGCCTTCATGGATCAAGTTGCGGATGGCCGCGAACAGGTCGTTGGTTTCGCGTGGGGTCAGCACCGCCGTCGGTTCATCCAAAATCAGGATTTCTGCCCCACGGTACAGCGCCTTGAGAATTTCGACGCGCTGGCGCATCCCCACCGGCACCCGGTCTACCCGCGCCCGTGGGTCCACCTGTAGCCCGTAAGTGGCCGATAACTTTTCGACATCTTGGATGGCCTTGGCCCGGTCGACCGTGATCCCGCCCCGCGGTTCCATCCCCAGCGCGATGTTCTCCGCGATGGTAAAGCTGTCCACCAGCATAAAGTTCTGATGCACCATGCCGATGCCCAGCGCAATGGCTTTGTGCGGGTTATCGATGTGAACCGGTTGACCCCGCAGGTAAATCTGCCCGGAGGTCGGCAGTTCCAGGCCGTAAAGCATTTTCATCAGGGTGGATTTGCCCGCGCCGTTTTCCCCGACGATGGCGTGGATCTCGCCCTGCTCGACCGATAGTGACACGCCGTTGTTGGCGACCACGCCGTTCGGATACACTTTGACAATATGTTGGGCTTCTAAAAGCGGCATAAATATCAGTCCAGGACTGCCAGGAGGGGATTGCTGAAGCACCCATCCCCCTACCCCAACCCCCTGGCGTGTGGAGCGGGGGATAAAAGCACACCGCCGCGCGGCGGTGTGTCCCACCGGGGGCGGCAGCGCTGCCGCCCCCGGTCCCTATTCCAGCCGTTGGGGTTAGCTCCCCATCATGGCCTTTTCAATATCGAACTCAACCGCCGGCATCGCCGCGCAGCCCTGGCCGACCTTCGCCACTTCATCTTCCGCGCCGAAGACTGTGTTGACCTTGATCGTACCGTCGATCACCGCTGCTTCCACCGCTGCGATCAGGTTCTGGACTTCCTGCGGGGTGCTTTCCGTGTAGATGTCGTTGTAGGCCAGGCCGACGCCGCCTTCTTCGATTCCCAGCACTTCCGCCTGCCCGGTGACCAGCTCACCCTTGATGTACAGGTCAATGGCGCGGTACAGCGAGTTATCGACGTTCTTCATCATGCTCGTCAGGATGCGGGCCGCCTGCTCAGGATTGGTGTCCTGGATGATCGTCGCTTGGTCGGAGTCGACGCCGATGGCGAAGCGCCCCTGCTCCTGGGCCGCTTCAAAGACGCCCACGCCCGTGCCGCCAGCGACCTGGAAGACGATGTCCGCCCCCTGCTCGTACATCGCCAGCGCGATTTCCTTACCGCGAGCCGGGTCGTTCCAACTGCCGGCATACTGCACCAGCACCTGCGATTCCGGGTTCACCAAGCACGCGCCCTGTTCATAGCCAACAATGAAGTCGTTGATGACCGGGATGTCCTGGCCGCCGACGGCGCCGATCACTGCGCCTTCGTTCATCCCCTCAATGTCCAGGGTCGTCATCGCCGCGGCGTACACGCCCGCCAGGAACGAACCTTCGTTCTGGGCATACAGCACCGAGTAAACATTCTTACAGCCTTCAACGCACACCGTCGCGTCGTCATACGGCATCGACGCATCGAAGAACATGAAGGTCTTGTCCGGGTACAGGTGCGCGCGCGGCGCCATGAAGCTGATCATCTGGAACGTGCCAGCGATCAGGATGTCGTAGCTTTCAGTATCGGCCATCGCATCATCCAGCCCAGTTTCCCAGTTGGCCGGATCAATGCCCAATTCGATAGTGTTGACTTCCACATCGAATTCATCCATAGCGCGTTCCACGCCGCGCTGCGCCGAGTCGAAGAAAGACTTGTCGCCCAACACGCCGTTGAGCACCAAGACCACCTTGAGCGGAGCATCCTGCGCCACTGCCGTCGAAAGCGAAACGGCGAGCAGCAGGCTGAGGATGACCAGGGTTAGCATCCACTTGCTGTGCTTCATTGTGAACTATCTCCTTGGACCTCTTAAAAATGCGGTTTCATATGGGGAAAACCCGGCTACGAACTTACTTAAGATTCCTTAAATTGTCAAACGAGTCATGCGGCATTTCCTACAGCATTTGGCCTCTTTTTTTGTCGCTGGATGGCGTTTTCCGTTCGCTTGCATTTGCCTACTGCCTTCCCTAATGGTTTTTCCCCATCCGCGCCGGCTTATACCCCCCACCCCGCCGCGGTCTTGTGCAAACCAGCCAAATCGCTTGACATTCCCCTGCGGACGCCGTACAGTATAAGTATGTGAACCTTCACATGGTTCGTATAATCATCTTATTCAATATTGATTGTAAGATTACGAATGCTTCTTCAAGCCGACCGCATTACCAAACGTTTCCCCGGCACGCTGGCCCTCAGCGAAGCCCAGTTTGAACTCCGCCCTGGCGAAATCCACGCCTTGATTGGCGAAAATGGCGCCGGCAAAAGCACCTTGATGAAAATCCTCTCCGGCGTCTATACCGCCGATTCCGGCCAGATCCGCCTTGAAGGTCGCCCCATCGCCCCTGCCAGCCCCCGCGAAGCCTTGGCGCTGGGCATCGCCATCGTCCACCAAGAGCTGAGCGTGGTCCGCCCCCTCACCGTTGCCGAAAATATCTTCCCCGGACGCCTCCCGCAGACCCGCTGGGGCTTCGTCAAGTTCAACCAGTTGTTCGAGGACGCCCGTCGCGTCCTCCAAAACCTCGAAGTCGAGATCGACCCCCGCGCCCTCATGGAGACCCTCTCCATTGCCAACCAGCAGATCGTCGAGATCGCCAAAGCCCTCTCCCTCAACTGCAAGGTGCTCATCCTCGACGAGCCGACCTCCGCCTTGACCGAGCGCGAAGTCGAAATCCTCATGCGGCTGCTGCGTCGGCTGGCTGCCGAAGGCAAAGGCATCATCTACATCAGCCACAAGCTCGGCGAGATCTTCTCGCTGGCCGACCGTGTGACGGTGCTGCGCGATGGGCATTACATCGGCACGCGCGTCATCAAGGAAACTACGCCCGATGAAGTCATCCGTATGATGGTCGGCCGTGAATTGAGTGACTTCTACCCCCCCAAGAACCCCCAGCGCGGCGCTCCTATCTTGCAGGTGCGCGGCCTCCAGCGCCCCGGACAGACCACCTCGGCCAGCTTCCAGCTCTTCGCCGGCGAGGTGCTCGGCTTCGCCGGGCTGATCGGTTCTGGCCGTTCGGAGCTGGCCCGCTGTATCTTCGGGGCCGACCCGCGCGCCGCCGGCGAGATCATCCTCGATGGCAAGCCCGTCACCATCCGCTCACCCTGGGATGCCATCCGCCACGGCATCGGCTACTTGCCGGAAGACCGCAAAGCTGCCGGCCTCTTCCTGGATATGGCCGTCAAGCTCAACATCGAATCGTCCAATCTGCGGAATGTCACCCAGGGCGGTTTCATCAGCGGCTCGCGGGAGCGCCAGCTCGCCGAACAGTACGTCCGCCAGTTGAACATCAGCACGCCGAGCATCGAGCAGGAAGTCCGCCGCCTCAGCGGGGGCAACCAGCAGAAAACCCTGGTTGCTAAGTGGCTGGCAATCCGCCCGCGCATCCTCATCGTCGATGAGCCAACCCGCGGCGTCGATGTCGGCGCCAAGCGCGAAATTCACTACCTCCTGCGCGAATTGGCCCAGAACCAGGTCGGGGTCATCATGATTTCATCGGAACTGCCGGAAGTGCTGGGGATGAGCGACCGTATCCTGGTCATGCACGACGGCCAGATCGCCGCCGAACTGGATGGCTCAACAGCCACCGAAGAACGCATCATGACGGCAGCCAGTGGACATCGGGGATAAAACAGCCATGCAAGCAGCCCGTTCAGAACTCACCGCCTCGACCGCCGCGCCCATCACCCTGCTGCGGCGCATCGTGCGTCTGCGCGAATTTTCGTTGATCGTCATGATCGTCGTCATCGGTCTGCTCTTGCAGGCCGCCACGGGCCGCTTTCTGACGACCGCCAATCTCAACGCCATCATGCTCGGTTTTGCCACCTCGGCCATCATCGTCGTCGGCATGACCGCCGCGCTGGTCTCCGGCGGTTTCGATCTGTCGGTCGGCTCGGTCTTCGCCATGGGCGGCGTCACGGCGGCCATCGCCCTGCGTGCCAACCTGGGCATCATCCCCTCAACCATCATCGGCGTGCTGGCTGGTGTGCTGGCCGGCTTCATCACTGGCCTGCTCATCACCCGCGCCCGCATCAACCCCTTCATCTCAACCCTGGGCATGATGGGCATCGCCCGCGGAGCCGGCTATGCCATCACCGAAGGTTCCCCCCTGGCGAACCTCCCCAGCGACTTCTTCGTCTTCGGCCAAGGCCGCACCCTGGATATTCCCAACCTCATCATCATCGCCTTCGTCATCGTCGCCATCGGCGATATCTTGATGCGCCGTTCGTCGCTCTTCCGGCAGATTTACTACGTCGGCGGCAATGAAGACGCAGCCCGGCTCTCCGGCATCAACGTGGATCGCATCAAGCTGGGGGTCTATACCCTCTCCGGCATGCTGGCCGCCCTGGCCGGCGTGCTCTCGGTCTCTCGCTTCACCGTGGCTGATCCGGGCACGGGCACAGGTGAAGAGCTGCGGATTATCGCGGCCTGTATCATCGGCGGGTGCAGCCTTCAAGGTGGCAAAGGCACAGTTTTCGGCGGGTTGTTGGGGCTGATCTTCGTCGGATTCATCAACAACGGCATGGTCTTGCTGCGGGTCCCAGTCTACTGGCAGACCCTGGCAATGGGTGTCATTCTGCTGCTCGCCGTCGGCTTTGATACCTTCAGCCAGCGGCTCCAGCAGCAGCGGATGCAGCGCAAAAGTTCATGAAAAAGGTTCGAAGCAAGGAGTTTGAATGCGATGAATCGTCGTGATTTTCTCAAGACCAGCGGGCTGGCAGCGGCGGGTTTGACCCTGCCGTTGGGACTATCGTCGGTGCGCGCCCAGGGCGAGCAAACCTACTACATGGTGACCTTCGTCTCCGGCATTGATTACTGGAAGGACTGCTTCCGGGGCATGGAAGATGCCGGCAAACTGCTCGGCGTCAAGACCGTCTACACCGGCACGCCCGAAAATGACATCACCGCCCAGGTCCGCGTCCTCGAAGAAGTCGTCGGCCAGCAGCCGGATGGTGTCCTCCTGACGGTCATCAACCCAGATGGCCTCAAGCCTACCATCGACGCGGCCGTCGATGCTGGCGTCCATGTCGTCACCTTCGATGCGGATTCGCCGCTCAGCAAGCGCTATTCGTTCGTCGGAACCGGCAACTACTATGCTGGCGTCGTCGCCGCCCGCTATCTCGGCCCGCTGGTGGGTGAAGGCCGCGTCGCCCTCTCCAGCGTCACCGCGCAGCTCAACCACGTCCAGCGCCGCCAGGGCTTCATCGATACCCTCGCCGCCGAATTCCCCAACGTCACTACGTCGAGTGATCTGATCGTCGATGACCAGAACAACTCCACCCTGGCCGCCCAGGGCATGGCGGCCGTCCTCCAGGCCAACCCGGATATCAAGGGCATCTTCGCCACCAACGCCCTCGGCGGCGTCGGCGTCGCCCAAGCCGTCCGCGAAGCTGGCCTGAGCATCCCCATCATCGCCTTCGACTACGACGAAGGCACGCTCGATCTGATCGACAGCGGCCAGTTGAGCGCCACCCTCGCTCAGGGAACCTGGCAGATGGGCTTCTGGGGCATGCAGATGCTCCACGCCGTCCGTAACGGCCAGATTGCTTCCGTCTCCGACTGGAAGGCCGCTGGCATTTCGCCGCTGCCGCCCAATGTCGATACCGGCGTCGTCGTCATCACCGCCGAGAACAGCAAGTTCTGGCGCGCTGCCAAATAGATAACCCGCTCGAACGTCTCAGCATCCTCCTCCGTCCAAGCAAGGGCGCAGCCTCCGGGCCGCGCCCTTGCGATTCCCGCCCATGCAGCCAGCCGTTGTGGTAGTATTCTGTCAATCACGCGCTATTCCAGGCGGTCTAGACCCAAACCATGAACGACCTTCCCCTCGTCTCCATCATCACGCCCTCCTACAACCAGGCAGCCTACATCGAGCAGACCATCCTCAGCGTCCGCCAGCAGGATTACCCGCGCATCGAGCATCTCGTCATCGACGGCGGCTCCACCGATGGCACGCTCGACATCCTCCGCCGCTACCAAGACCGCCTCACCTGGATTTCCGAAAAAGACCGCGGCCAGGCCGACGCCATCAACAAAGGTTTCCGCATGGCGACCGGCGATATCTTCGGCTGGGTCAACTCCGATGACCTCTACGCCCCCGGTGCGATCCGCGCCGTCGTCGATCACTTCCGGCAGCATCCCGACCACGCCTTCATCTACGGCGACTGCGAGGCGCTCGACGAAGCCGGCCGCTCCTACGGTATCCGCACCCATGTCAAGCCGGGCGATTGGCGCGAGCTGGTCTTCGGCCTGGATTTCATCGTCCAGCCGGCCAGCTTCTGGCGGGCGGAGGTCTGGCGCGCCTGCGGCGAACTGGACGAATCCCTGCGCTACACCCTCGATTACGAGTACTGGATGCGCGTCGCTCGCCGCTACTCCATCCACTACATCCCCGTGCTGCTCGCCAAGGAGCGCCTCTATGCCGCCGCCAAGACCTTCAGCGGCGCGGTCACACGCATCGAAGAGATCGAGTCGGTTGCCCGCCGCCACGGCGGTGATGGACTGCCGCGCAGCTACCGCGCTGAAGGCGCTGCCAACTACGCCCTGCGGGCGCTCGAACGGGCCCGCGCCGGGGATTGGGCCGGGGCGCGCGCCGACTGGGCGCGGGTTCGTCAGATCCGCCCGCCGCTGGTCAAGTTTCTGCGCTACTTCGGGGCAATGGCCCTCCTGGGGCCGGAGCGCATTTCGGAGATTTGGCTCTGGCTCAACCGCCGCCGCCAGGATCGCAAAGCCGGCGTCCGCCGCCTATGACGCTGCCGGCCCGCTCTTGAAGATCGCCTCCACCCCCAGCGTGAACCCCGGCAGGATATCCCCCCGTCGAGCTTATCCTCGCGCTCCAGCCGCCGCGTCCGGTTTTCCGGCAGCAGCGCGAAGCGGTCGAATGCTTCCGCCGTCATCACCTGGGGTCGCACCACCATCCTCCCATCATTCCCTGTCTCGATTATACCAGCTATACTGAGGGGCGTTATCCGCCCCAGAGGTTCGCCTAGATGCCTGCCCTCCTCAAAACCCGCCCCATCACCCTCACTCTTCTGGTGCTGACTCTGGCCGCGCTCTACGGCATCTCCACCCGTATCGACTGGGATGCCCAGTGGCTCGCCGCCTGGAATCAGCTCGATCTGAGCCGCGTCCAGTTCACCTACGCCGTCCTGGCGCTCGTCATCGCCCTGGCGATCCCGTTTGAGCCGCGCCTGCGCCGGGCGCTGAGCCAGCCGCGTATCTGGCCGGGCGTCCTCGCGCTGGCTGCCCTGGTCAGCTTCGCCGTCATCCGCCTGCTGGAAGGCGACCAAGAACACCGCCTGTTCATCACCCCCTTCAGCCTGTGGATCATCATCGCCCACGCTGTCGCTGCCTGTGCCGTGCTTGTCCTGGCCGCCCTCCCCCGCCAATCCCCCGCGGATGGCCAGCGGCTCAGGACTGCCGCCCTCGCCCTCACCGCTGCGCTCGGCCTCGTCTTGGCGCTGTTGCATGGGGCCGGCCTGGCCGAGTTCATGCCGCTCGACCTCCCCGACGAACCCTTCAACGGCAGCATCGCCACCAACTTCGCCCTCAACAATGACCTGAGCTGCCAGTACATCGGCTCGGCGTATGGCAGCCCGGATGTCGTCTTCCCGCGCTACTACCTGGTCATGGGACTGTGGCTCCGGCTGCTCGGCAGCACCGATCTCTGGGCGCTCCGCAGCTTCCCGCTGCTCGTCGGCGCGGTTGGCCTGCTGCTGCTCGTCTGGGGGTTGCGCCGCCTCCGCCTCGTGATCCCCCTCACCGCCGGGCAGATCCTCGTCGGCGCGGCGGCCTTCATCGCCTTGACCACCGTCGTCCGTGCCAGCCACAACCTCCGCATGGACATCATGCTGGCGCTGCAAGCCGCCCTCGTGCTTCCCGGCTTCCTCATCTTCTTCCAGCAGGAGCGCAAACAGATGCGCTGGCTGCTGCTCATGGGTGCGGCGCTTTTCTTGGGCTTCCAGGGCATCCCCACTGCCGCCCTGCCCCTCAATCTGGCCGTCGGCGTGGCGCTGCTCGTCTGGGGGCTGCGGACTCCCCACCGCCTCCACAACCTCCGTTTCGTTGCCGCCTATGCGTTCATCTGCGCCGCCGCCATCGGCCTGTACTACCTGCTCCAGTTCCTGCCCGATCCAGCCGCCAGTTGGGTGCGCTACCGCGAGTTCGTCAGCCAGTACGCCAGCGTGACCGGTGTCGGCACGCTGCGCTTCTCGCTCGACCGCCTGGTCGGCTATGCCGCTCGCTTCAACCTCATCCTCTCGCCTGTCGAACTCATCGCCGCGCTGCTCGCCTTCGGCCTGCTCTGGCGGTTCGGCCGCCCCGCCGAACGCGCCCTGATCCTCACGCTGGGGCTGTGCCTGCTGCTGATGGTCGGCCTGTTCTTCCTCACCTATAGCTACCTGGTCCTCTTTGCCCCCTTCACCGCCTATGCCATCGCCCGCGCCTTCGATTCGCGCCGCGCGGTCGCGCTCTTCGGCTTCGTCTTGCTGCCCGCGCTGCTCTCCGCCCCCATCCATGACCTGACCACTGCCATCCAAACCCAGCGCAACACCAGCCGCATCGCTCCGACCGAGGCGCTCATCCCCTACTTTCCCGAAGGCAGCGTCATCATCGGCGACGACCTCTACTGGTTCGCCCTGCACCCTGGTCGCACCTATATCGCCCTCAACGGCTTGGCGAATTACAGCGGCATCCTCCGCAAGGATACCCTCACTGCCCTGCGTGACCTCCAGGTTGACGCGCTCTTCTGCGAATCCACCAGCCCGCACTGCGACGAGCTGGCGGCCGCCGGTTGGTTCGGCCCCCCGGAGGAAATCAGCGCCGGCGGCCAGACCTACCGCATCTGGAGGCGTACTGCGCCATGACCCCCCTGCCCCGCCTTACCCTCGTCACGCCCTCCTATAACCAGGCGGCCTATCTGGAGCGCACCATCCGCTCAGTCCTCGACCAGGACTACCCCGCCCTCCAGTACCTCATCATGGATGGTGGCTCCACCGATGGCAGTGTCGAGATCATCCGCCGCTACCAGCGCCGCCTCGCCGGCTGGGTCAGCCAGCCCGATGGCGGCCAATCCGATGCCATCAACCAGGGTTTTGCCCGCGCCGAGGGCGAGATCATGACCTGGCTGAACAGTGATGATGTGCTGCTGCCGGGGGCGCTGCGGCTGGTCGGGCAGATCTTCGCCCGCTGGCCAGAGATCGCTTGGCTGACCGGACAGCCCGCCAACCTCGACGTGCACGACCATCTGCGCCGTTCCCCCCTGCGGGTCGGGCGCTTCCGCTCGCTCATCCGCCGCGGCTGGTATCACGGCCGCGGCTTGGGCTTCATCCGCCAGGAAGGAACCTTCTGGCGGCGCACCTTGTGGGATCAAGCCGGCGGGTACATCGAGGTCTCGCGCCGCTACGCCATGGACTTCGAGCTGTGGCAGCGCTTTGCCGCCCATGCCGACCTCGTGTCGCTGGATGTGCCCCTGGCGGCCTTCCGCGTCCAGCCGGAGCAGAAGACTGCCCTGATTGACCGCTACTACGCCGAAGCCGGCATCACCCTACCCCACCGCGCCCGGCTGGTCATCCTGCCGCTGCGGGCCTTGTTCACCCTGGCCTCGTGGCCGTTCGCCCCGCGCGTCCTCACCACCGGCGGCGCCCTCCGCTTCCACCCTGGCGGAATCATGAACGTCCGGTTCTGATCGACGAGGCTGCCGCATTCCTCTAATCCGGCTATTTCATCGCTCGACCTCACCCCGCAAATTTCCCCTCAAAAGAGTGACCAAAATGTCACCCTAAACGCCCCATTTTGTGCTATCCTACAGTTACACACCCGCCACCGCGGCTGATTCGCAAGATTCGCATATACCGCTTTCTCATTCTTATCATCTCTCATCAATGATTGTATTTTTCTTTTAACTATAAACTATCAATCAATAGCTTTACCCTCCGCTCCCGCTCCTCGGCCAGCCCCACCCGCGCCGGATTCAGCACCCCCACCTCTTCCAGGCTGAACGAGGCCGCCACCGCCCCGTAAATCCCCGCCTGCCGCAGCTCCCCCGTCCGCACCCACCCCACCAGGAAACCCCCGCAGTAGGTGTTCCCCGCCCCGGTCTGGTCCACCACCTCAGCCACCGGAACCGCCGGGATCGCGACCATCTCGCTCCGTCCGCGCTGCCCGATCAGCGACCCGGCTTCCCCCAGCCGCAGCGCCGCGATCCCCGCCCCATCGTCCAGCATCGCCCGTACCAGCGCCGCCGGCTCGTCCAGCCCGTAGACCAGCCGCGCCTCCAGTAGGTTCGGCGAGACGATGTCGGCCAGCGGCAGCGCCGCCCGGAATTCTGCCTGGTTCTCCGCGGCCATATACGCCTGCTCCGGCTCCCAAAGCAGCACCGCCTGCGGGAACTTCTCCCGCCACCGGCGCATCTCCGCCGCGTCCCGCAGCACCGTCAGCCCCCGCGCCCCCAGGAACATCTCCGGCACACTCTCCGGGTGCGGCCCGGAAAGAAACGGCTCGAACTGCTCCACGCGGGAAATCTCCGTCCGCTTCCCGTCCCACTCGAAGATCTGCCATGCCCGCGCCTGCGGCATCTCCAGGTGAACCAGCCCGCGCAGGTCGAAATCCCGCTCCAGCCGCGCCATCACCTCGCCGGGAATATCCGGCCCGGCGCAGGCCAGCAAACCCGCCCGCTCCCCCCAAACAGCCATCCCCGCCGCGGTATGCACCCCGCCCCCGCCCAGCACCGCCATCGCCGTGCGCCCGTCCGGGTACACAATGTCGTCGATGATGATGCTCCCCACGCACAGGAACTCCGGCCCCAAGCTGTCCTTTGCGTCTTTGCGGTTCAATTTGCCCTAACCCCCCATCCCGAATTCCTCATCTCAGCAGCGCGTCGATCCGGTGGCTGTCCCGGATGCGGCTGGCCCCCTCCGAGCCGTCTTCGCTGCGCCCGCCCCCGAATCCCCGGAAGTAGGTCGCTCCAACAGCCTGCGCCCGCTCCGCCGCGAGGATTTCCCCCGGAATGCTGTAGACCAGTGGTGCAAAGCACTCCCGCACCGCGCCCGCCACCGGCAGCGCCTTCATCGCCTTTGAGCGGATCGCCGTCTCGCCCCTCGGCACAACCGCCACCAGCCGCCGCCCGATCAGCCGGGCCGCCTCGGCCACCTCGGCCGTCCGGTCAGCGTCGAATCCTCCCGCGCTCAGCAGCACCGTCGGGATCGGCGCGGGGTCGCCGAAGTACTGGATGTGTGCCCATTCCTCGGTTTCCTGTGCCAGCGCCGAGTCCCCGCTCGCTTCCAGGAACTTGGCCGCGCTGAACATCGCCGCCCCGTACAGCGGCCCCGCCCCCACGAAGACAATCTCGCGCATGTCCGCCCACTCCGCCGCGATCTCCCGGCAGACCGGTTCGCAGGCGGCGATGGTTTCCTCCATCACCTCGGCCAGCCCGCGCAGTTCCGCCCGGAGCTTGTCCGCTGCCGCCGTGGTCAGATGCCCGCGCACCTCACCGATGCGGATCGCCGCGCTGTACAGTGCCACCTGCGAAGCCAAGTACGAGCGCACCCCCGGTACGACCATCCCGCGCAGTTCATCCGGCAGCGGCGGAACCGTCGTCTGGAAGACCGTCTCCGCGGCCTGCGCCAGCGGTGAACCCGCCGCCCCCGTCAGCGCCACGCCCACCGCCCCAGCCTGCCGCGCCAGCACCAGCGCCTCAATGGTGCGCGTCACCACCCCGGAGACCGAGACAGCGATCATCAAATTCGTCTTCGGTCCAGTCTGCGGCAGATACCCCGCCTGGTAGCGGCTGAAAGTCATCGAACTGAAAGCCTGTGCCGCAATCCCAGCCAGTTGGTGGAAGGCCAGCTCCGCCCCATACGCGGCATGGTAGCTGTCGCCGCAGCCCACCAGATAAACCCGCTTGGCGGACGTGCAGACCTCGAAGTTGAAAGCCGCCCGCGCCGAAGCGTCGAACGGCCCCGCGATCTGCCGGATCAGTTCCGGCAGCGTATCGATCTGCTGGTGCATCGGTGAACGGTCAGTCATGGAACCTCTTTCCTGGTGATGGCATCCGGTTACGGTGCGGCTCGCTGCCTCTCCACCCCCTGCCCCCTCCGCACTGTTCCGCTGAACGGAGGGGTAAAAGTCCCCTCAGGCCATCCAGTCGGGAAGGGATTTAGGGGCAGGGATAAGCAGCTCACTGAAGCGTCTGGTACAGCAGCGCCTTCCAGCGCGGGATGTCGATCTCCCAGCACACGGTAGTGTTGGGCGCACCGCGCTGGACGAGCTGCCCCCACATCGCCACACTGGGATCGTCGATATTGGCCGTCACCCCCTGCTGGTCTACGACCGTCATTCCCCGAGTGAAAGTCCCGTCACACTCGACCTCGACGTAGTGCCGGCTGCTGCGCGTGCAGATCGTCGGGTCAATCGCAATCGCCATCGCCACCGGGTCCGGCAGCGCCAGCGCCGGGTCACCCAACCACTGCTGGTTCGCTTTGATGGCCGTCGCGTTGCAGTCGATGGCGAAGTGCGCCAGCGGCGTGTTGATCACTTCCCGGCAGTAGCGCATGTCCGCTTCGCTCAGGTTAGCTTCCCCCCGGCAGAGTTCCCACCCGACCATTTCAACCGGCAGCCCAGAATGGAACACCATCCGCGCCGCTTCTGGGTCGCACCAGATATTGAACTCCGCCGCCGGCGTGATGTTGCCGACCGTGTTGGCCGCTCCACCCATCATCACGCAGCGGCTCACCATCCTGGCGATCTCCGGCGCTTGCGAGACAGCCAGCGCCACATTCGTCAGCGGCCCCAGTGTCACCAGCATGATGCCGGGGTTGGCTTTAATCGTTTCGATCAGCGCCGGCACAGCATGCTGCGGGCGCGGCTGGAGCTTCGGCGCAGGATAATTCATCCCCCCCATCCCGTCCGGCCCGTGGAAGAAATAGGCACGGTGCGGGGCGCGCGTCAGCGGCCGGTCCACCCCGTCGTAGACCGGCACATCCTTGCCGCACAGTTCAATCGTGTAGCGCGCGTTGATGCTGGCCTGCTCAACCGGCATATTCCCGGCCACAATCGTGACCGCCTCGATTTCGATATCCGGGGTTTGCAGCGCCATCACCAGCGCCACCGCATCATCCGAAGCCGTATCCGTGTCGATAATCATTTTCCGCGTCATCAGAAAGATTCCTTTATCTATGCGTATCTATGCGCGCGCCGCCCATTCGTTGCCAAAACAGCCTGATGGTTTACCAGAACTGCGCCGTTTTGCAAAATCGGCCTGACTGCTTTGGAAGTATTCCCCAATACTTTTTAGCGGACAGTTGTCCATGATTGAACAAGTTGCAGCTTTTGTCACCAATTCCTTATCCTGTACAGCAGTATCGAACACCCTCGTGAGGAGAGGAAAGAAGATGAAGAAGCTGCATGTTGAAGTATCCGAGGTCATCACCGCGCCGGTAGAAGCCGTCTACGCCGTCATCGCCGACTACCGCGGCGGGCATCACGAGATTCTCCCGCGCCCCTACTTCCAAGAGATGACCATTGTCCAGGGAGGTTATGGTGCTGGAACGGAACTACGCCTGACGATGCGCGTTTGGGGGCAGACCTTCCACTATCACCAGATGGTCAGTGAACCGGAGCCGGGCCGGGTCATCGAGGAGCGTGATCTGGACTCCGATCAGGTGACGCACTTCTATTTTGAGCCGGTGGCTGGCGGCCAACATACCCGCCTGACCATCGCTTCGGATTTTCCCCTTGCTCCCGGCATAACCGGTGTCATGCAGCGCGTGACACAGCCCTCGATCACCCGGCAGCTTTACCGGAAGGAACTTGCCAACCTAGAAGCTTATCTGCGCCGCCAGCCCATCTAGGCTTCATGCCAGCAGATGAGAACTCAGTGTGACTCTGGTCGGTGGAGGGGCAGCGCGTGCTACACTGAAAGAGATGGTCTATCCCGCTCAGGTGTATCCATGATTGAGCTGCCTCTCTTCCCCCTCAATACCGTTCTGTTCCCTGGCATGCCTATCCGGCTGCACATCTTCGAGGAACGCTACAAACTGATGATCGGACGCTGTTACCAGACCACCCAGCCGTTCGGAGTCGTCCTCATCAAGCAGGGCGAAGAAGTCGGCGAGATGGCCGAACCCTTTATGGTCGGCTGCACGGCTGTCATCACCGAGATGGAACCCCTTCCCGGCGGCCGGATGAACATCGTTGCGGTTGGGCATGAGCGCTTCCAGATTCGCGGCTTCAAGTACGACGAACCCTATTTGGTCGGACTGGTCGAATCCTATCCGCTCGCCAGCAGTCAGCAGGAAGACATCCTCCACACCAGTAGCCTGCTCCGCTCGTGGGTAGAGAAGTACCTCAAAATCCTGGCGGCGGCCAGCGAGTCCCAGTTCGATGTGCAGCAGATCCCCACGGATCCGCTGCGGTTGGCTTACCTCGCGTCATTCCTGGTGAATCTCCCGCCCGCGCAGAAGCAGGATTTGCTGATGATCGAACACGCTGGCGAACTGATAGCCAATCTGCGCCAGATTTACCGCCGTGAAGTCACCCTGCTGGACGCGATGCTGACCCCCCAGGTGGCGGACGGCAGCGGACCGTTCTCCAGCAATTGAGCCATCCGCCAGCCGGGCTGTGTGATGCGATGCCAACCCCAGCGCCTCAACCCTCCACTGAACCCATCACCCTAGAACTGACTGGCATTGCCCACGGCGGCAGTGCCGTTGGCCGTCATGAAGGCCGGGCGGTGTTTGTCCCCTATGCCATCCCCGGCGAGACTATCCGCGCCCGCATCACCCAGGACAAGGGCCGTTATGCCATCGCCGAACTGGTCGAAGTGCTCACCCCATCCCCGGCTCGGATCAAACCTCGCTGCCCGCACTTCGGGCCGGGGGGCTGCGGCGGCTGTCACTGGCAGCACATCGATATCGCCGCTCAGCTCCGCCTGAAGCACCAGATCGTCCGCGAGCAGATCGCGCGGCTGGGTGGCCAGCCGGACGCCCAAGTGCATCCAATCCTTGCCAGTCTGTCGCCCTGGGAATACCGTTCTCACATCACCGTGCGCATCGGCGAGGACAGCCGGGCCGGATTTGTCCGCACAGATGGCCGGACGATCCTGCCGGTGAGCGAGTGCCACATCATCCCCCCCGCCCTGCTGGACATGCTTCAGCAGTTGGAACAAAAGGGGTTGAAGCCCGGAACACGCTGGCGTATCCAGATGGGCAGTGACGGGGTGGCTGTGGTCTTCCCGCTGGGGCCTGGCGGCGATGCGGTGTCGGAGTTCGAGGCCGAGACTAGCAGCCCCGGCATGGATCGGGATGCCGAGTACGCCCATTTCCGCAGCCTGACCTACCAGATCAAAGGGCGCGCGTTCCGCTGCAGTCCCGGCAGCTTCTTCCAGGTGAATATTCCTCAGGCCGAGCGGCTGGTTGAGCTGGTGCTGGACTATGCCATGCCCACCCCGGACGACCACATCCTCGATCTCTATGCCGGCGGCGGCCTGTTCAGCGCTTTCCTGGCCGAGCGCTGCCGCCAAGTCAGTGCCATCGAATCCTTTCCGCCGGCAGTTGATGATGCCGAAGCCAATCTCGCTCACCTCGACAATGTGCGGCTGTATTCAGGAACGGTGGAGCGTGTGCTGCCCCGCCTGACCGGGCCGTTCCAGACCGTCGTCGTTGATCCACCCCGCGCAGGCATGGAACCATCTGCCCTCAAAGCGCTGGTCGAGCACCGTCCAGGACGGATCGTCTACGTCTCCTGCGATCCCGCAGCTCTGGCGCGGGATACCCGCCGCTTGGTCGAGGCCGGCTACCACCTCCTGGCCGCCCAACCGGTCGATATGTTCCCTCAGACCTACCACATCGAGACGGTAGCTGCTTTTCGCCTCAGTCAAAGTACTCCCGCAGCACCATCTCCAACGTGATCAGTGGGGCGATCTTCCCAATCGTCCATTCCTCCCGTCCAGACATATGCCGCGCCATTAGCGAGCGCACATAGTCCATGTTGAACAGGCCACGTTCAGCCGTGCGCGTATCAAACAAGATAGATTCCGCCCATGGGCGCAGCTCGTGCCGCAGGTAATTCTCGTAGTCGGCGTACAGCGTATGGCGGCGTGGGAACAACCCCAGCCGGCGGCGTACCCTGACCGACAAGGCATGAACGTAATGAATCGGCTCGACCGTGGGGAGGAGTTCTTGCTTATCGAAAGGGATGCGCGCCAAATTGGGCGTCTCGCGCGTGATCAGGGTGCGGTAGAGCGACAGGTTGGAACGCATCTCCGGGCGCAGCCGGTAGATAAAATCGATCAGCTCATAATCCCAGAAAGGCGCTCGCACCTCCACCCAGGCCCGCTGCTTGACAACCATGTTGCCGAACATCCGGTGGCTGAAGTTGTTGACATAGCAGTAATCGGCGCGGTTTTCCCGGCGAAAGCGGAAATAGCTGCTCAATGTCTTGCGGAAGGAGTCGAAAGCCAGGCCAACCAGCCGGCGGCCGTTTTCAGCCTCGAACACCAGGCGTTCTTCTGCATCGGTCAAGCCAGGCCAGGTGAAGCGCCGGGTAAAGCCATGATACAACGCAGTCTCCAAAGCCAGATCATCAATTGGGTAATACCACAGCGGGCGGGAGGATTGCGAATACTCAACGCCCATCATCACCGTGCCGCCGTCCCACCCCGAAAGGTTGTAATCCATCACCGCCCGAAGCTGCGGCAGCATATGGATAGCATGCATATGGATCCAACTGTGAAAGCCTTCGGTCAATTTGAGGTGTAGATCCACATGGGCGAGCACCCAATCCCCGCCGCGCATCTCGAACCACAGATGCTGCGAGTTCATCGCGCTGGCGATCTGCTCCGCATAATGCACATCGCGGCTGCCCTTCTGGCCGAAGGTCGCCGTGACCACCGGTTGCTCCCGCGGTTTCATCAGCCCCAAAATAGTGCGCGAATCCAGTCCGCCGCTCAGGAATACCCCAGGGCGCAGGTGATCCGATGACCGTTCTTCAACCGCGTTTCGCAGCAGACGTCCTGCTTCTTCAGCAGCCTCTCCCAGTCCGATTTCAGGGCTGTACGGAATCCGATCCCAGTCCCAGTAGCGCTTCACCGCCCATTCACCGCTGCGGAGATCGAAGCGGCCCACGCTGGCATATGGGAAACGGTGGATGTCTTCATGAAAAGTGTGGTCTTCCAAAAGGTGCTGAAAACGCACATACTCAGCAGCCGATGTCAGATTCAACCGCCGGGGAACAAACGGAGCACAGGCCACGCCGCGCACCTCCGGCGCGAAGACCAGACGCCCTGGTTGGACAGCGTAATACGTTGGATAGAGGCTGAAGCGGTCATTGGCGAGAACCACGCACTGGCGGCTGCGGTCCCAAATGGCGATGCTAAACGCGCCGTCAAGATGTTCGACGAAAGACTCGCGCCAGACCTGGTAGGCCATGATCGCCAGATGGGAATGAGGCGTGTCAGGGTGCGGGTCTTCCCCCGCGTCATGCAGCGCCTGGATAAGGCGTGGTACGCGGTAGAATTCCCCTTTCATGACCAGCACGACGGTGTGATCCATGCTCATGAGCGGCTGCGGCTCAGCGTTGAAGATGCCGATGCCGTGTATTCCCAGGGCGATCTGGCCGTTCTCTTCTTGCCAGGTAGAAGTCTGATGCCAGGGGAAGTGAGACATTCGCTGGGACATCGTCTTCAGCAGCGCTTCCATGTCCGTTCTCCCGCTGATATCGATCGCTCCAAAGATGCCCGACATCCCGTTCTCCTTTGTTGTGTTTCGACGTTAAAGGTATCAGCAGTCTAAACGGCAGTGGACGGCTGGCCTAGCGGAATTCATATTCTTTCATCAGGACTTCATAATTCTCGATCACCACACCGTCCCGCATTCCCGTAAAAAAACAAAAGAGGCGTGACCGAAATCACGCCTCCTCTGTGTCAGGACTACAGCCGCCAGAACGCTAACAATCCATCACGAACCCAGGAATTCCAGTAAATCGGCGTTCAACTGCTCGGGGGCTTCGTCCATCGGGAGGTGTCCAATATCAGGGTAGCTGATCCAGGTATCGTTCGGGAACAATTCGGCCAGTTTTTCGCCAACGGTGATCGGAACGATCTGGTCGGCCTCGCCCCAGACCAGCAGCACAGGCCGGGTCACCGTCCGGAGCTGTTCCAGATCGATCTGGCTTTCGGGCAGCAGCGAATCGCGCACGAAGGCCAGCAAACCGCCTTCCCACCCCTTCACCTTCAAGCCGCGCTCGCGCTTGGCGAGCAGTTCCGGGTCAATCGCCGCAGGATCGTTGACGGCCTGGCCGAGCATTTCCTGCCCGAAGTTCCCCGTGAAAAAGGTGCGGATCAAGTTCTGCGCCAGAGGCGAGTCCGGATCGATGTTGCCCAGAAAGCTGAAAGGATTGCTGCCCTCTTCCACTGGGCCAGTAATCCCCACCGCGCCGGCGATCAGCACGAACTTCTCGACTCGCTCCGGGTAGCGCAGCGCAAAGTTAGCCGCCACCGATCCCCCGGCGCTGTGCCCGATGATGGCCGCCCGGTCGATGCCGAGTGCGTCCATCAGTGCAGCGGTCAGGTCTGTCATAGCTTGGAGCGAGTAGTTCAGTGCGGTGCGCTTGTCGGAAAGGCCGAACGGCGGCCGGTCGTAAGCGATGACGCGGTAGCCCGCCTCGGTCAGTGCGGGGAACGTGTTTGTCCAATCAATCACCGATCCGAGGAACCCGTGAAGCAGGATGACTGGCGGGCCGTCCTTCGGGCCGCGATCCAGGTAGTAGACAGTGTAGCCATCCAGCGTAGCGAACAGTCCATCCTCATCGGCCAGCGCCGCTGGTTCCTGGTAGTCCTCCTGCGCGGCTGCCGTGCCGCTGAGGACAGCCGCCATGACCAGCACGATGCACACCCGCCATAGACCCGCTTTCAACCTGGCTTTACTCCTGTTCAAGCAAATGGTTCATCCGGTCAGTCAGCGCCACTTTGTTTGACCTCACCCCTAAACGCGAAAAACAAGATAACAGCAGGCCGTGAGCATCTCTTAAAATAAAGCTGAGAGCGCAGTGAGCATCCGAGTTATCATCAAAAGGATGGATAGTTCTTGGGAGGTGAGCACAGTTTCATGAACCTGGTATTAATGCCATACGGGCTGGTTATTGGACTGTGGGTGATCTGGTTGGTCGTTTACTGGCGCGGCGGGTGGGATGCCCTCCACGAGTTGGCGCAGGCTGCGACGCGCCGTGACCAGCTCTGTCTGCTCGGCCTAGTCGTGATGACCGCCTGCATCGTGGTCCACGCCGTGCTGTTCACTATTCAGGCGGCAGCAGTGCACGAGTTGGCCTGGGCCGGTGCGCTGGGCGTGCTGGCCGGAGCCGCCGGAACATTCTACTGCCGGCACTGGTTGGGCAAACAGTGGACGGCACGAACCACACTCCAGCGCGATCACCAGCTCATCGACAGTGGCCCCTATCGCATCGTCCGCCATCCCATCTACACCGCCGCGATCCTCCTGTACATCAGCACCGGGATCACCTTCCCAAGCCTCTGGAACACCGTATTCGTCCTGCTGTCGGTGATCTTCTATATCCTCAAAACGGCTGATGAAGACCAGTATTTATCGCAGCATCTACCCGGCTATGCTGGCTACCAGCGTCGGGTTCCGTACCGCCTGCTGCCGCGAGTCTGGTGACGCCGTTCTTGCTGCCCAGCCATCTCATCCCAAAAACCCCAACAGCGCGGCGTTGAAAGCCTCCCGCGCCTCTTCCATCGGCTGGTGACCGGCCTCAGGAATCACCTCCAGCCGTGCATCCGGCAGCAGCCCGCGCAGTCTTTCCCCCTGCTCTAATGGCGTTACCGTATCCTGCTCGCCCCAGATCAGCAGCGTTGGTGCTGCGATTCCCCGGATCGCCTCCTCTGCTAGCGGACTGCTTGCATCGCGGCTGAGGCCGGTCAGCCCGTTCGGCCAGCCAGCCGTCTGGAACGCCCGCCAGTAGCCGTCAACCACTTCTGGCGTGACCTGCGCCGGATCAGCGTAGAAGCCCCGCAGCGCCCCGGCCAGACTGTCGCGGGTCAGTGCCAGCGGCAGGAGAATCTGTGCCCAGCGCGTGATCGGCGCAAAGCCGATCAGCCGCCCGATGAATGGCGGCGGCCCGCTCAGCCCGATCACAGCCGCATCGACCAACACCAGCCGGTCGAGCCGGTCTGGGTGCCGCACAGCAAAACGCGCTGCAATGTTCCCTCCGGCGCTGTGCCCGACGACTACCGCCCGGTCGATCCCCAGCACATCCAGCAGCGCCGCAGCGAAGTCAGCCTGTCCGTCCGGCGAGTAGTCAGCCGCCAGCGGCTTGGCGCTCAACCCCGCGCCGGGGCGGTCATAGGCGATGACGCGGTAGCCCGCCTCGGCCAGCGCGTCCAACTGCCCGCGCCACGTGAAAGTCGAGCCGTACAGCCCGTGGATCAGCAGCACCGCCCGCCCATCCGCCGGACCGCGTTCGACCACATAGATTTGCAGATTATTTACGCTTAGTAAGCGGCCGTTATCGACTGCCAGCGTCGCTGGATCAACGCCGCTGGATGGCAGCGGAATTAAGAATGGCAGGACGAACAGCGCGAAGACGATGAAGCCCAGGACGATGAGCAGGCGGCGTTTTTTCACGAGGACGATCCTTTAGCGCGCTTCGCCCAGAAAAGCCAGCAGATCCGCATTGAAATCATCCGCTGCTTCTTCCTGCGGCAAATGACCCACGTTGGGGTAAACCTTGAACTCTGCCTCCGGCAGCAGTTCCTTGAGCCGTTCCCCCACGCTCAGCGGAACCCACGTGTCATCCCGCCCCCAGACGATCAGTGCCGGGACGCGGATCGACGCGATCTGCTCAGCCGTGATCGGGTCGGGCTGGAAGGCTGCGCCGCGAAGCTGGTTGATGAGCGCTTCATCCCAGCCAATCACCTGGAGCTGCTTGCTGTACCCGGCAGCGATTTCCGGCGTCATGAAATTCGGGTCGAAGTACGCCGACTGTAAAATGCGTGAGGCGAAATCCGGCCGTACAAAGGCGCGGATGCCCAACCGCGCCCACCACTGCGCTGGATAAACGTTCAGCAGCGAATTGACGAACGGTGGCAGCCCCAGCGCCCCGCCGACGCGCCCGCCCGTCCCGCCGCTGTTCGGTGGCGGCGGATCGTCCGTCGGGCGCAGCGCCCCGGAGACGAAAACCACCTTCTCAACGCGCGCCGGATAGCGGACGGCAAAGTAGCCGGTCACGCCCCCACCCTGGCTCTGCCCAACCATGACCGCTCGCTCGACTCCCAGCGTGCTCATCACCTTCGCTGTGAAATCGGCCAGCGCCGAGGGCGTATACGGGATATTGTCGCCCGTCTTAGCCGAAAGGCCGTATGGCGGGCGGTCGAAAGCGATAGCCCGGTAGCCCGCCTCCGCCAGCACATCGATCTGCTCCCGCCAGGTGAACGTGGATGCGCCCCAGCCGTGCAGCAGCAGTACCGGCGGGCCGTCTTCCGGTCCGCGCGCCAGCACATAGGTCTGGAGGCCGTCTACCTCGATGAAAACCCCGTCAGGATCGGCCAGCGTCTTCGCCTCCACGCCCACTGTGGGCAGCGGGATGATGAAAGGCAGTACAACCACAATCACCACGACGAAGAACAGGACGCGAACCAATCGCCGCACAAACATAAGCCTTCACCTGCCTGCACACCGTTGAAGCTGCTGAGTATACCGCCTGCCCTACCCCACCGCTTTGAAGACTGCCAGCGTCCGGTCCCGCGCCAGGGCGTGATCGACAATCGGAGGCGGGTAGCTTTTCGGCGGCGCGGCCTTTTCCCACGGCGCATGGATCGCCTCCGCCGGCAGATCGCGCAGTTCGGGAACCCAGCGGCGAATATAAGCGCCGTCGGGGTCGAACTTCTGCGACTGCGCCACGGGGTTGAAAATGCGGAAGTACGGCTGCGCGTCCGTGCCCGTCCCCGCCGACCACTGCCAGCCCCCGTTGTTGGCCGCCGGATCACCGTCGATCAGCCAGTCCATGAAGTGGCGCTCCCCTTCGCGCCAGTCAATCAGCAGGTCTTTGGTCAAAAAGCTGGCGACGATCATCCGTGCCCGGTTAGGCATCCACCCCATCGCTTGAAGCTGGCGCATGGCCGCGTCCACCACCGGGTAGCCGGTCATCCCCGCTTTCCAAGCAGCCAGTTCATCCGGCGCGCTGCGCCATTCCAGCCGGTCATAGGCGGGCTTGAAGTTCCGCTTCAGCACATGCGGGAAGTGCGCCAGGATGTGCATGTAAAACTCGCGCCAGACCAGCTCGCTGATCCAGGTTTCGACCCCCTCCCGGCCTGTCTCAGTTTCAGCAGCGCGGTAGGCATCTCGCGCCGCCCAGTACGCCTGCCGCGGCGAAAGCGCGCCGAAGCGCAGGTACGGCGACATGAACGAAGTAGCCAAATCGGTGTCGTCATCAGATTGAGCCGCCAGCAGGTTGCGTCCCTCGCCGTAGCCGTATACCCGCTGCGAAAGGAACCGTTCTAGGCGGCGCTGCGCCTCGGCTTCGCCCGCCGTTGGAACCGCGATGGTCGTCTGGTCGGTGAAATGGCTTAGCTCCGCTGCTCGGTCAAGCGGGATGCCTTGGGTAAACGCCCTGCCGCTGGCCGCATCCAGTGCGTCAATCTCCGCTGCCGGCACGAACGCATCCGCGCCCGGAGCCTCGACGCAGGCCGCCTTCGGCACGGTCAGCCACTTGCGCTTGAACGGCGTGAAGACCGTCAGCGGCTTCCCGGCCTCATTCAGCACCTCACCCGGTGCGACTAGAAGCGCGTCGTCATAGTGGTGTAGCGGAACCGGCAGCCCAGCCGTCACCGCAGCGTCGCGGCGCACCGCGAACGGGCTGTAATCCCGGTTGGCGTAGACCGCAGTCGCGCCACTTTGACAGACGATCTCGGCCAGCACGGCATCCGCCGGCCCAATGCGGAACATCAGGCGGCTCCCCAACCGCCGTAGCGACTCCTCCAGCGCGGCCAGGTTCGCCAGCAGGAACTGGAGGCGCGGCCGGGCGAGACGCGCACTGTGCATGATGGCCGGGTCGTAGATGAAGACGGGCAGCACCGGCTGGCCGCTGTGGGCAGCGGCGTCCAGCGCCAAGTTGTCGCTCAGCCGCAGATCGCGGCGAAACCAGTGGATGACAGGTGGCTGCATGGTGAGGAAGTCAGCTCCGCAGAAAAATGAGACAGCAAGTCCAGTCTGCCCAACTCAGGTGAATCCCAGCCTAGCAAGACGTGAATCCTTTGCGAGGAAATTCACCCTCAGCCCGAACGCCGCAGGCGCTGCCGGAGTGCGTCGATCACCTCCAGCCGGCCGTCCTCCTCTTCATAGCACCAGTGATCCCAGCCGTTGCATGAGGGCTGTCCGCTCACCTGTGTTCCAATCTGGTGTATCGAGCCGCGCCTGCCATCTGCCAGCCGCAGCGCCCCATCTGCCAGCACCGTAGCCGTCAGTTCCCGCCTCCCGTCGAAGTACAGCTTCTGCCCCGGTAGGAGCAGCCCCTGCTCTAGTAGCACCCCAAATGCAATCCGTGGAATCGTTCGCGGGTTGGGCGTTGCCTCCAGCGCTGCGGGGTCTGTTGAGGCCGGATCGATGGCGGCCAGCCGCGCCGTGGCCGCTTCGATGTAGTCCGGGTCCCGTTCGATGCCGACGTAGTGCCGTCCGAGCTTTTTCGCTACCGCGCCGGTCGTTCCCGTTCCGAAGAACGGGTCGAGGACGACATCGCCAGGGTTTGAGCTGGAGAGGATCACCCGGTAGAGTAGCGCCTCCGGTTTCTGCGTGGCGTGAACCTTCTGCCCGTTGATGCTCAGCCGCTCCTTTCCCCGACACACCGGAATCTGCCAGTCGCTCCGCATCTGCTTCGACTCGTTCATCTGCTTCATCGCGTGGTAGTTGAAGGTGTAGCGCTTCTGCGCCTGAGACTTCTTGCACCAGATCAGCGTCTCGTGGGCATTCGTAAACCGGACGCCCTTGAACTGCGGCAGGGGATTCGTCTTGACCCAGATTACGTCGTTCAGTATCCAATACCCCAGGTCTTGCAGGATCGCACCGACCCGGTAGATGTTGTGGTACGAGCCGATCACCCACAGCGTTCCCGTGTCCTTCAGCACCCGCCGGCATGCTGAAAGCCACTCGCGCGTGAAGCGGTCATATGCCGCGAAGTCGTCGAACTGATCCCAGTCGTCATCGACCGCATCGACCACCGTCAAATTCGGGCGCAGCAGCGTGTTCTGGAGCTGAAGGTTGTACGGCGGGTCGGCAAAGATCAGATCGACCGAGCGTTCCGGCAGCGCTTGGAGTACCTCAACGCAGTCCCCCTGGTAGATATGGTTCAGGGTCAATTGGCCGTGCCGTTCGCTGATTTTCACAATAGCCCACCCAAAGATGATGATCACCGCCAAAGTTCGCACAAATATTCTAACCGGTCTTCCCCCATTTGGAAATCGCCGCTCCCTGTGCTATCGTTTCCCTATATTACAATCCACGCGAGGATAAACAGCCACCATGACCGGATCGGACGCCTTCCTGCAAACCATTCAAGCCGGCTATACCTTCAAAGGGCCGGCCATCACCCTGGGAGTCGGCATGCTGGACGGGCAGCCCGTCCCCAACGCGCTCATCTCCGCGCCGCTCTCCACCATCAATCGCCATGGCCTGGTGGCCGGGGCCACCGGTACGGGCAAGACCAAGACGCTCCAGCGTTTCGCCGAGAGCCTGTCGAATAACGGCGTCTCAGTCTTCATCATGGATATCAAGGGCGATGTCAGCGGCTTAGCCCAGCCGGGCACGCCCAACCCCAAGATCGACGAACGCCACGGCCACATCGGCCTGCCCTGGAACCCACAGGCCTTCCCCGTCGAGTTCCTCACCCTCTCTGGCGCCAACGGCGTCAAACTCCGCGCCACCGTCTCCGAGTTCGGGCCAGTGCTCTTCTCCAAAATCCTCCAGGTCAACGAAACCCAGGAGAGCGTTATCGCCCTCATCTTCAAATACTGCGATGACCACGGCCTCCCCTTGCTCGACCTCAACGACTTCAAGAAGACCCTCCAGTACCTCACCAACGAGGGCAAGCAGGAAATCGAGAAGGAATACGGCGCCATTAGCCCTTCCTCCACGGGCGCAATCATGCGCCGCGTCATCGAACTCGAACAGCAGGGCGCAGACATCTTCTTCGGCGAGCGTTCCTTCGATGTCGAAGACCTCGTCCGCACCGATAGCGACGGCCGCGGCATCATCAGCGTCCTCCGCCTCAATGACCTCCAGCAGCGTCCCAAGCTCTTCTCGACCTTCATGCTCTGCCTCCTGGCCGAAATTTACGAGAAGTTCCCCGAAGAAGGCGATGTCGATAAGCCCAAGCTCGTCTTCATCATTGACGAAGCCCACCTCATCTTCGAGGAAGCCTCTGCGGCCCTCCTCGACCAAATCGAAACCATCATCAAGCTGATCCGATCCAAGGGCGTAGGCGTCTTCTTCTGCACTCAAAACCCCGTAGATATTCCCGCCTCGATCCTCGCCCAGTTGGGTATGAAGATTCAGCACGCTCTCCGCGCCTTCACCGCCAACGACCGCAAGGCCATCAAGCTGGCTGCACAGAACTATCCCCTGACCGATTTCTACAAGGTCGAGGACGTGCTCACCACCCTCGGCATGGGTGAAGCCTTCGTCAGCGTCCTGAACGAGAAAGGCATCCCCACCCCACTCGCCCACACGCTCCTGTGTACTCCCGAGTCGCGCATGGATACCATCACCGATGAAGAACTTCAAGCCGCCATCAGCCGGTCGCATCTGGCGTCCAAATACAATGAGGTGATCGACCGGGAGAGCGCCTACGAAATCCTCAACAAGAAGATCGAGGCCGCCGCCAAAGAAGCGGCCGAGGCCGAGGACAAAAACAAGAAGCGCGGCAGCCAGAAGGATGACCCCTCGGTGATTGAGCAGATCGGCAAAAACCCCATCGCCAAGCAGATCACCCGGGAGATCACCCGCGAACTGACGCGCGGCCTGCTCGGCATCCTGGGAATCAAACGGCGGCGCTAGAATGAAAACACGCCGGACAGTCGTACTGCCCGGCATGTTTCCAGGAGGAAAGGAGAAGCATCAAGACGCTGAATTCGCCTGCCAGATCATCTTGAGAGAAACCATACGTCAATCGACCCAGCGGTTGTCGTGCATCCGGCTGCGCCGCGCTTTCTCGCGCTCGGCGTGCAGCCGCGCGTTTGCCTGTACCAGATCATCCAGGTCAGGGTTGAGTTTCGCCAGCTTCCGCAGCGCTCTCGCCGCATCCACGGCGGAGCAGTCATGAACTAGGGCGTAGTTCACCAGTTTGTCCACAACGGTCGTCACAGTCACAGCTTTGGCGGTTTGGGTTCGGGTTAGCAAGCTCATGATGATGACTCTTCGATGATGGCGTTCTGCGGGATCGTTTGCGATCATGACGTTCCGCAGACCAAGATAACTTATTAGCGCTTACAATAAATCAACCCCCAAACAATAGGCTAAAAGTCCCGCCTTTCTCTGATGTTAGGTCATGAAATCTGCGTAAATCTTCCTCAAAAAGGTAAATCTTTCTCGCGCTCAATCATCAAATCAAATACGGAGAGGCCGCGGACAATCCCGCACCCCCTAATCCCTGATTTTTGATGTACAATCAGCGCTGATCGGTTATAACTTAAACGATTAACTCACCCCATGGATTGAAACTCGCGATGCTCAACCTCGATCTCGATGACAAAGCGCGTCTTTCCCTCGAACGCCTGCTGCCCCGCCTTCAACCAGTCCTCTCCGCCGCGGATGATCCCGATCCCTTCATCCGGCGGCTCCACCAGTATTTCCCCCACCTCTTCGCCCTGCTCTATGATCTCTACGGCAGCCGCTACGATTTCTTCTACCACCTCGAAGAAATCCTCCGCACCGCTGCCCAGTCCTACGCTCAACGCTCTGCCGAACTCCACGCCCTCGACCACCAGCGCGAAGCCGATCACCTCTGGTTCCAGCGCGAGCACATGGTCGGCGGCGTCTGCTATGTCGATCTGTTCGCCAAAAATCTCGCCGGCCTTCGCAAGCACATCCCCTATTTCCGCGAACTCGGTCTCACCTATCTGCACCTCATGCCGCTCTTCAAATCGCCGGCGGGCAGCAACGACGGTGGCTATGCCGTCAGCAGCTACCGCGAAGTCGATCCGCGCCTAGGGACGATGCAGGAACTCAGCAAGGTGGCAGCCGAACTGCGCCACAACGGAATCAGCCTGGTCGTGGACTTCGTCTTCAACCACACCTCCGACGAACACGAATGGGCGCGCAGGGCCATCGCAGGCGACCCCAAGTACGAGCAGTTCTACTTCATCTTCGACGACCGGACTGTGCCAGACCAGTACCAGCGCACCCTGCGCGAGATTTTCCCCGAACACCGCCGCGGCAGCTTCACCTTCCGCGACGACATCGGCAAATGGGTCTGGACGACCTTCCACAGCTTTCAGTGGGACCTGAACTACGCCAATCCTGAAGTCTTCAACGCCATGCTGGGCGAGATGCTGGCGCTCGCCAACAACGGCGTCGAGGTCCTGCGGCTGGACGCCGTGGCCTTCATCTGGAAGCAGATGGGCACGTCCTGCGAAAGCCTCCCCCAAGTCCACGCCATCATCCAGGCCTATAACGCCCTGGCCCGCATCGCCGCCCCGGCCATGATCTTCAAGTCCGAGGCCATCGTCCACCCCGCCGATGTGGGCAGCTACGTCAAGTGGGAGGAGTGCCCCATCGGTTACAACCCCACTCTCATGGCGCTCGGCTGGGAGGCCCTCGCCACCCGCGAGGTCAAGCTGCTCCTCAAGTCGATGCAGCACTGGTTCCATATCCCGGCGGACTGCGCCTGGGTCAACTATGTCCGTTCGCACGACGACATCGGCTGGACCTTCGCCGATGAGGACGCTCAGGCGCTCTGGATCAACGGCTACGATCACCGCCAGTTTCTGAACCAGTTCTACACCGGCCGCTTCCCCGGCAGCTTCGCCCGCGGCCTGCCCTTCAATTACAACCCGGTCAACCACGACATGCGCATCAGCGGTTCGGCGGCATCCCTGGCCGGCTTAGAATGGGCACTGGAAACCAAAAACGAGCGCCTCATCGACCATGCCATCCGGCGCATCCTGCTGCTCTACAGCCTGGCGCTGAGCGCAGGCGGCATCCCCCTGATCTACCTGGGCGACGAGCTGGGCACGCTCAACGATTACAGCTACCGCAACGACCCCGCCAAAGCCGAAGACAGCCGCTGGGTGCACCGACCCGCCTTCGATTGGCGCCGCGCTGCCCGCCGGAATAACCCCAAGACCCTCGAAGGCCGCATCTTCCAGCCCCTCACCCACCTCATCCAGGTGCGCAAGTCCACGCCGGCTTTCGCCAACGGCCGCACCGAATTCTTCGACAGCGGCAGTCCCCACGTCCTGGCCTATACCCGCGGCGGCGAGGTGCTGGTGCTAATCAACTTCTCGGAACATCCCCAGACGCTCTACGCCGGAGCCATCGTCCATCACTGGCCGCTCACCGCCCCTGTCAAGGACATCGCCCGTCCCACTGGCGGCATCTTCACCCCCGGCGAAACCTATACCCTCGAACCCCTCCAGTTCGTCTGGCTCCAAAAGGCCTGACTCAAACCGGGAGCCGCAGCCAAGCGGCTCCCCCGTCCCCTACGATTTCAGCCGCTCCATGGCCGCCTCGTAAAGCGCCCGGTGCTTGACCGAGTCGCCAAAGAGCGCGATTCCGCTGTTGGCGATCACCAGCCCAATTGTCCCCAGCACCCCCCACACCCAAAAAGATTGCCCCCGGTTCTTGAGCGCAGCGGCATGCGTCACCAAGCTCAACCCCGCCCCAATACAGATCAGCCCCAGCGGCGCCTTCCGGTTCCACTGTTCATAGTGTTCCTGCATACGTTCTGTTCTCCGTGTTGCTGTGATGAAATTCTATTATGAACTGTCTGCCCGCCGGAACACCACCCGTTCCACTGCCACCGCCAGGCGCCGCGGGTCCGCGCTCTGCCCAACCTCCGCCGGAACGGTCACCGCGTCATAGGTCAGCACCAGCTCCAGGTGCTGCCCCTCCCCCACCACTTCCGCGGGCAGTGCAAATGTGAAAACTTGGAGCGCATCCGGCTGGACGTGCACGCTGCCCGGCGCGAAGTCAGCGCCGTTCATCGAGAGGCGCAGTGTCCGCGCTTCCCAAAACGCCTGTGCCGTCACCTCTACCGTGTAGTACCCCGGCGGCAGATCGACGAACAGCCGTGCCTCCGGATACTCCCCCGCCCAGCGCCAGTTCACCGGCCCGATGTCCTCCTGCCGGTGCCATCCCCACCCAATGAACGCCTCGTCCCCTTCCTTGCCCAGATCAACCGTGTAGACCCCCGGCGCGGTTTCCGCTGGCCGGCGCAGTCCGCAGCCGTCGGGGTGCCAGGCTGTCCGGTAGACTACCAGATCGCGCTCGACGGCCGGTGGGCACAGTAGACCCTCCAGTGTATTCAGGTAGCCAACGATCTCCTGCACCGTCGGCCCGTCCCGCCCGATCATGTCCTGATGAATGACGATGTACCCAACCGGCCATTCTGGGATGATCCGCCGGAGCTGCGGCTCGACCAGCTCCGAATCGAGGAACCGCCGCTGGCCCAGCCAGCTCAGCAGTGGGTCATCCGTCCGCATCCCGTAGAAGTGCAGCACATCCGCGCGGGAGATATGCCCGTTGACCATCCGCTTGCCGTGGAAAATCCCGTACCACTGCAAAGCTGCGAAGCGCTGTTCCCCCACCAGCGACTCGCCTGTGCTTGCCCCTGTCGGCGCTTCGATCACCACGTAGTCGTATGGCTCCCGCCCCATCGCTTCATAGGCTGCATACTGCGGTGGCAGCGGCTGGATCGGCACGGACTTGTACAGCCGCGCATCTGCCATCACCACCAGCAGTAGCCCCGCCGGGATCACCCACCGCCGCCCCCGTAGGAACGGGCTTCTGCCCGCCCGCCCCTCTGCCGTTCGTTCCCACACCGTCAGCGTCTTGAGTGCGAAGAGCACCGCCGGAATCAGCAGCACCGGCCCAAAGCGCTCTGGATACCTGAACTGTCCGCCGAGCAGGTTATGCACCAGTGTGTATGGCATCGGGATGCGCATCTCCCCAATGGTGATGAATGGCCCGGCGGCAAGGATTAGCGGAGGCAGCATCAGGGTGAACCAGAACCAGCGGTGTGGCCTGTGTGTTCTTTTTTCCTCTTGACTATGCGAATTATGCCTCCCCCATCCCAAAACCAGCGCCGCCGAGGTCAATGGCAGCACCACCGCCCCCAGCGGCACACCCTCGTCAATGTGCCACACAAACCCCCACGGCCACCGGATCGCGATGGCCTGCTCTGACCGCGTCGAGACCAGCACTGACCGGTCGAATTCCACCAGCGCCGGCAGCGGCCCCACAAACCACAGCAGCCCCAGCGCCACCCCCACCGCCGCTGCCCCCGCCGCGATCAGCCGCACCCGTGCCCGGCCATCCTCCGCGCGAACGAGCGTCCACACGCCATAGGGGACGATCAAGAATGCCGCAAACAGTGGGTATTGCAGGTCCGTCAGCACCATCGCCCACAGCGTCGCCCCGACCACTCCCGCCCACAGCCACAGCCGTCTGCCTCGAACGGCGCGGCTGAGTTCTCCCCACGCCAGCAGCAGCGTCGGCAGCCAGAACCACCCCAGGATGTTCAGCATCGTCCAGTAAACCGCGTTCGCCAGCAGCGGCGAAAGCTCCAGCATCGCTCCGCCCACCAGCGCCAGTCCCCGCGAGACCCCTTCCCGCCGCAGCAGCCCGTAAAAGCTCCATCCCGCCAGCGTATAGGCAGCCACGAAGATCGCCCTCACTCCGGCTACCGTCCCCCCCACCGGCTCGATCACCGCCCACAGCGGATACCAAAACAGCGCCAGCGTGTGGTAGACCAGACTGGAGGTATAGGGCGCGAAGACGTAGTTCGTCTGGTAGACATCCAGCCCAGCAGCCAGCGCATGCCGCACCCACCAGTAGTTCCAGTGGAAGTGAAAGTAATCCGTGACAATCGTCCCCGTCAAATGCGTCTGGATATGGAACAGCGGACGGTACAGCGCCAGCACCGCGATACCCAAGTACGCCGCCAGCGGCAGCAGCGCCGCAAGCCGTGACCCTTCTGCAAAAACAGTCCTCATCAACCCGTATCATCTCCCCTAGATGGTTCATCCGGTAATTCAGCATCACTTTGTGTCACCTCACCCCGCTGCGCTTCGCTTAGCTCCCCATGTTTGGAGAGGGGCCGGGGGGTGAGGTTCTGAGGCGTTGTCTGAACTTACCGGACGCGCCCCTAAAAACCCCAAACCCAAGAGTATCTCCCCTCCAACCGCACAAACTTATCACATGCGCTGCCAATCTTTCTATGGCTCTGGTGAACATTACAGGTCTGGGCTATGATTACGCCCATCATCACCATCTGCCAATTTGAGGGATAAATCCATGCTCCGCAAAGTCTTTTCGCCGCTGTTCGTCCTCGTCAGCACCTTAACGCTGCTCTACCTCGCCATCCCCCGCCACTCGGCCCTAGCCTGCCTCCCCTGCCAGTGCCCCACCAATACCAGCGTCAACTGCTACGGCGACTACGCCCTCTACACCAAAGTCGATAAGAACGACCAGTGTACCATCGAGGTGCTCGGTATCGACCCCAAAACCGGCAAACCCCGTCCTGCCCTGCTCGTCAAACCGCGTGATCTCGCCAAGCTCCCCGACCAGCCCGAACAGAACACGCTCATCAAGCAGTATTACGAGTTCTCCCTCTACAAGCTCACCACCGGCGAGTACCAGTTGAATGTCGGCCCCGACTTTGAAAACAAAGTCCATGTCATCATCTGGACTGGTTGCCCCGCCCAGAATCCCTACGAAAGCAGCTTCATCGCCGAATCCAAGTGATTCCCCATTCCATATAAAGGCCATCTGCTCTCGGATGCCATTCTCCGGACTGCCCTTAGATCTTCAACGAGTACCCGGCCATGAAACGGCCGGGTGCACCCCTTGATAACCTGTCATCTATTCTGTCTGCGGCGTGACATTCCTTACTGCCCAGCCCCGCCCAATCTCTCTAGAGTCATGGATGTAGAGACACTAGGGAAGGCATCGAATCATGAGTAACTCGGCCTGGCAGATCAGTGAATACGGTTTTCCGTTGCAGAGCAGCTCCGAAGATCAGCTCAAGTTCCTGCTGCGCTATGCCATCCTCGCCCCCTCCAGCCATAACTCCGAACCCTGGAAGTTCGCCGTGCTGCCGGATGAAATCCGGGTCTATGCCGACGACACCCGCTGGTTAAAAGTCGCCGATGCCGACCAGCGCGAGCTGTATATCAGCCTCGGCTGTGCCCTGGAAAACCTCCTCATCGCCGCTGCCTACTTCGGCTACAAAGCCCAGGTGTCCTACTTCCCCGAGGCCGGTAACCAGAAATGGGTAGCGACCGTCAAACTCGCGGCTGAAAAACGCGCCGCACCCCTGGATGTCCGCGAACTCTTCTACGCCATCCCCCTGCGGCACACCAACCGCCAAACCTACCAATCCAAGCCAATCGCCCAGCGTGACCTCGCCAAGCTGGAAAGCTGCTTCACCGCCCCCGACATTCAGCTTCACCTGACCGACGACGCCGAAATCAAGCGCAAGGTCGATGAACTCGTCAGCCGCGCCGACATGATCCAGTTTGCCGATCCCAAATTCCGCGAAGAACTCGGCTATTGGATCGGCGAAGGCTCCTTCGGCCAGCCCTGGCTGATCGCCCGCCTGGGACAGTTGGCCGTCACCTACCTCAACCTCGGCAGCCAAACCGCCAAGCAGGACAGCGAACTTCTCCAGAGCGCCCCCGTGCTCGCTGTCCTCAGTTCCAAAGCCAACGACCGCCTCTCGCAGGTCAAGGCCGGCCAGGTGTTCGAGCGCATCCTCCTCAACGCCACCATGATGAACCTCGGCGTACAGCCCATGAGCCAGATTTTGCAGGTTCCTCAGATCAAGGCCGAATTCGCTGCCCTCATCCCCACGCCGGACGCCTTCCCGCAGGTCACCTTCCGGCTCGGTTATGCCGAACCCGAACAGGTGCAGACCCCCCGCCAGCAGGTCGAAGACGTGCTGCTCTGAATCACCCTGCACGCAAAAAGGACGCCCCCTCCGGCGTCCTTTTGATTCGCTGGCGCACCCCACCCCCTAGGGACAGCCTTCTGCCTATCCGCACCACTGTCCGCTGCTGCCATTTCATGGCCGAGCGTCCTTTGCACCTGTGCGAAGCCTCCCCATTAGGGAATCGCAGTGGAATTTTTCTTTTCTTCGCGTCCTTTGCGGTTAAATCTTATTTACTCTGATTTTATGCCAAAGAGTAGACAAAATGTCACCCTAACCGCCCTATTTTGTGCTATCGTAGGCATACGAGTACAAAACTCCCCCTCTCCATTGCAATGGACAGCGGGACAGGGGGGTGAGGTTCTCCCAGCGAGCGTTCAGGAGATGGGCCGGGGGCGAGGGCTTCAAGATTCTCACATTCTCACATTCTCATTCTTATCATTCGTATCATCTTTCGCATCAATCCCCGTATTTTACCATCAGCAATAAAATATGAAATACAAACAAAAACGCTGACCGGGATCGATGTCCCGGCCAGCCTCCCAGTGCCGTTAATTAATCGTCACGAGTTCCGGTTCGCTTTGCCACAAGACCTGTGGGTCTTCAGGGTCGCTCAGGTCAAAAATCAGCACCACCATCGCCAGATCGGTTCCGGCGTCTACCTCGGAGAAAACACGGTTGGGCAGGAACAGCGTCACATCCTCGAAGTCAGCCCGCTTCTGCTCGACCTCGAACACCGCGTATGTTCCGATGGAACCGAGCAGCATGTATTCCTCGTCCGGGCTGGGCACAACGTCCAGATCGGGCGTGAAGAAACCAAACCCCACCGCAATAGCCGAGCCTTCCAGGTTAGCAGCCGTGAAGCTCATCGACAGCCGCACGCCGCGCTCACCCTGGCTCTTGGCGTTCCACTTGACGCTGATATCGGTCACTTCCGCGAAAGGATCATCACCCTGGACTTCCGTGCCGCCGCCCGATGCAGCCTCATCCGGTTCCGGCAGTGCTACCCGCCCCGACCCAAACTGCGAGTCCGGGCCGCGCTTCCCCAGGTCAAGCGACGTCGCCATCAAGAAGCTCTTGACCTCGTAGCTGCTCATCTCCGGGTAAGCCTGCCAGACCAGCGCCGCAGCCGCGGCAGCCAGCGGGGTCGCCCCCGACGTTCCGAAGAAGCCGTCCTCCGCCCCCGGCAGAATTTCCCCCGTTGGTGCCGAAAGGTCCGGTTTGATCCGCTCGTCGAGCGTCGGCCCCTGCGAGCTGTAGGATTCGAGTTCATCGGCTTCCAGCCCAGTCGCCCCCACCGTCAGCACCGCGTCCGCGTCGCCGGGAATCGCCACGCTGTATTCAGGAACGCGCGCCCAATCCACCACCATCGAATTCCGGATGAAGATGTCCAGAACGTGGTCGCCGCTGCCGCGCGCCTTCTCGATCCCCAAGAAGTAGATCGCCCCCGGCTCGCTCTTGAAGACGGTCGCCTGGAACGGGAAGTCATTCTTGCGCCCCTTGCGCGATTCCGCGCCGGAGGCCACCTCGTCCCCGTTTTCATCCACCACCACAAACCGGTAGTTGTTGTCCTCCCGCCCGTTCCAGTTGCCGTTCCAGTTCATCGAAATGTCGGTGTACGGCGCAAACGCCTGAAATGGCATCCACACCTCGCCATCCCCAAAGTCATGCCAGCCGTCATCATTCTCGTTGAATTCCAGCATCGTGTGGCCGTCGCCGTAGTTACCCGCCGAGTTGACCCACAGCACCCCAGTTTCTTCCACGAAGTCCTGCGCCAGCGAGGCGTAGTAATCCGTACCGTCGCGCGGACCAATCGGCGACGAAACCGACCGGCTGATGATCTGGATGCCTTCCTCAGCAGCAATCTGCAGCGCGTCTTCCAACCCCGAATACGAGGTCGGGTCTTCGTACAGCAAGTAGAGTTCAGCATCCGGTGCGACCTTGTGGATAACCAGCGCGCAGAGCGTGCCGTGGTCGTTGGCATAGTCTGCGTTGTTCATCTCCTCCAGGTCGAAGTTCGTGACGACGTTTTCCGGCAGATCGCCGTCGTCAATCCGATCTTGCACGCCGTAGAAGCCGCCCACGTCGATGATGGCAATCTTGATGCCCTTGCCCGTGAAACCGGCCTCCCACCAGGCTTCCGCCCCAATGGTCGCGCCGCCAACCGAACTGAACTCCTGTGTCAGATACAGCGACGGCAGGTTTGGCGTGGGAACCCGCGCCCCAACGACATGCTCGGCTCGGAAAACTTCGACCAGATAGCCGATCAGCGTGCCCGGCGTGCCGAACTGCGCCAGAGTCGCCAGCGGAATGCCGATCTCGACTTCCTCGGTGTTGGGCAGATAGCGGTAAACGCTCACATCCAGCCCCGTCAGGGTTTCGGTCAGCGCTGGCAGATTGTCCTTCGAGTCCAGCGCCAGGTAAGCCACGATCTCGTCGAACCGGTTGATGATGCTCCGGTCACGCGCCAGCGCTTCCACGGCCGCAAATCCACCCTCGTCGTAGACCGCCAGCAGGTCGAGGTAGCTGGTCGGGATGCCGAGCTTTTCCAAAATACCGGAGTCATCCAGGAAGACCGCCACTCCGCTCGCCCCGTGGTCGTTGTAGACCTGGACAATGCGGGCGTAAAGCGCAGCGAAGTCCAGCTCCGCCGCCGTCTGATCCTTGACCAGATCGAGGTACGGCTGCAAGTCGGGATACTGTGCCAGCAGGTCCTCCAGCGTGGCCGGCAGATCGAACTGCGGCACGGCTACCGGTGTCCCGCCAATCGTTCCGGGCGTCCCCGGCTCACGGGTAGCGACCGGGGCAGCCGGAGTCGGTGTCGGGTTAGCCGGCTGCACCGCGACTTCACGGGTCGGTGTTGCAGTTGGCTGGGCTTGCCGCGGAGCATCCGCCCCGCTGGTAATAGGTGCAGTGCTGGCGAGCACAATCAGCATCAGCCCCGCCAAACACCCCGTCAGAAACGTCATCCGTCGAATGCGATTCATAGTCTCCTCCGCCGTCACGGGCGGATCCAATGGCCTGATTCAGGCAGGTCGAAACATGCACCCAGCGATTCAGGCGAGCGCACATCGTCCGCTGCTGGATGACTCCGGATTAAAGGCCAGAGCCTGATATGAGCTTATTGCAAGAAAGCTGAATTTCAGGGGCGCGCCCTCTAAACCCCACGCCCCGCTGGGTGATGGATGAGCACCGACCCATCCATCACCCTACCCTATCGGGGCGCCCTCGGATTGGGGCATCCCCCTAATTCCCAATCCCTAATTGATCGTGATAACCTCCGGCTCACTCTGCCACAGCGGCTGGGGATTCTGCGGGTCGCTCAGGTCGAAGATCAGCACCACCATCACCAGGTCGGTTCCCGGCTCAACATCCTCGAAGACGTAGTTCGGCAGGAACAAGCTCACATCCTCAAACTCTGCCCGGCCCCGTTCAACCTGGAACAGATCGTAGGTCCCAATCGAGCCGAGGAACTGGTAGTTCTCATCCGGGCTTTCGACCGCCTCGAAATCCGTTGTGAAGAACCCGAACCCCACGGCAATGTCGCTGCCTTGCAGGTTCTCCACCGTGAAGCTGATCGAAATGCGGACGCCCTTGTTCCCCTTGCTCTTGGCGTTCCACTTGACCTTGTAGTCAGTCACTTCGGCAAAGGCCGTATCCCCCTGCGGCTGGCCGCTGATATCCTCGCCCGGTTCGGGCATTTCCAGCCGTCCCGTCCCGAAGGCCGGGTCAGGACCCTCTTCGCCCAAATCGACGACGGTGGACATCATGAAGTTCTTCACTTCGTAGTTGCTCATCTCCGGGAAGGCCTGCCAGACCAGCGCCGCCGCTCCCGCCACCAGCGGAGTCGCCCCCGACGTTCCGAAGAAACCTTCGTCATAACCCGGAACTTCCTCTCCCGTCGGGGCGCTGATGTCCGGCTTGATGCGCTCGTCCATGGTCGGCCCCTGCGAACTGTAGCTTTCCAGCGCATCTTCCGTCAGCCCGGTCGCGCCGACCGTGAAGACCGCCGCGGAGTCCCCTGGCAGAGCAACGCTGTATTCCGGAATCTGTGCCCAATCTGCCAGTTCCGCATCCCGGATGAAGATGTCCAGCGTGTTCCTGCCATCCCCCCGCGCCACTTCGATAGCCATGTAGTAAATCTCGCCTGGCTCGGACTCGAAGGCCGCCGTCTGGATCGGGTAGTCGTTCTTACGCCCCTTCTTGGATTCACCGCCGGAAGCAACTTCGTTCCCCTCCTGGTCGACGATCACGAAGCGGTAGTTGTTGTCCTCGCCCCCGTCCCAGTTGCCATCCCAATTCATCACCACAAACGTCACCGGAGCATAGGCCATGAAGGGCATCCACTGCTCGCCCCCACCAAAGTCGTGCCAGCCGTCATCCAGTTCCTCGAAGTCCTGTATCGTGTGCGAGTAACCAAAGTTTCCCGCCGCTGCGATCCACAGCACGCCGGTTTCTTCCACGAAATCCGTCACCACCGGCGACTGCCAGAAAGTGCCGTCACGCGGGCCAATCGGGAAACCAACCGAGTAGCTGACGATCTGGATGTCGTTATCGGCAATGTATTCCAGCGCTTCCTCGAAGGAGGTATCCGACGTGATATCGACGTACACCAGATGGAGTTCGACGCCCGGCGCGGCCTGGTAGACGATCATCGCGCAGGCTGTGCCGTGATCCTCCCCGTATTCGTTCAGGTCTTCCAGATCGTAATTGGCCTGCACGTTCTCCGGCAGATCGCCGTCATCAATACGATCCAGTACGCCGAAAAAACCGCCGGTGTCCACCACCGCCACCTTGATCCCCTCACCGGTATACCCGGCATCCAGCCACGGCTCGACCCCCACCGTCTCGCCGCCTACCGAAGAAAGCTGCGGCGCGAAATACGAAGAGGTCAACGCCGGGACAGGCACGCGCACGCCCACGACATGCTCTGCCTGGAAGATTTCCACCAAATACCCGATCAGCGAGCCTGGCGTCCCGAACTGTGCCAGGGTCGTCAGCGGGATGCCAACTTCGACTTCGCCCGTGTTCCGCACATAGCGGTAGACACTCACGTCCAGTCCTTCCAGCGTTTCCCGCAGTGCCGGCAGGTTAGCCTCGTCATCCACCGCCAGATAAGCCACGATCTCGTCGAAGCGGTTGATGAGCTTGCGCTCACGGGCCAGGTCTTCCACAGCCAGCAGTCCACCCTCGTCATACGCCGTCAGCAGGTCCAGATAGCTGACCGGAATGCCCAGCTTTTCCAAAATGCCGGAGTCATCCAGGAAGACCGCCAGCCCGCTCGCGCCGTGATCCTTAAAGATCTGCACCATGCGGGCGTACAGTTCGCTGAAGTCCAGGTCTTCAATGGTTTGATCCTGCACCAGATCGAGATACGGCTGCAAATCAGGATACTGCGCGATGAGTTCGTCCAGCGTCGGCGGCAGTTCAAAGCTCACCGGGCCAACAGGCGTCCCACCGATGGTATTGCCCGCCCCGGGTTCGCGCGTCGCCACTGGGGCAGCAGGGGTCGGCGTCGGATTAGCCGGCTGCACACCAACTTGACGAGTCGGCGTCGGTTCCTGTGCAGTGACGGCTGCGCCGCTCATCAGCGCCGCGAGTAGCAGCACCATCAAGGCACTGCCTAAGATCACGATACGGCGAAAATACTTCATACGTCCTCCCAAACGATAATCAAGAACCAGCAGCGCTTCAGCGCCAATACTACGGACGGGGATACCCTCAGAAACTCTCATCACGGCGCAGCGCCAGTCCTGCGCCCGTCAGCAGCACCAAGCTGAACGTAGCCAGCGCCCCCCAACGGATCAGCAGACCGTTCGCATCTGTCGGGTACGTCACGTTCAAGGCCGAAGACACTTGGTAAAACTGCCGGGCAGTATCGACACCTTGCAGCGGCTCCCCGCGCCGGTTCACTGGCTGCGTCTCGATGACAAATCGGCCTTCGGCATCCCGGTCCACGATGTGAGTCGTCGCTCCCAGCGCTTCCAGCGACCACCGCGTGATCGTCAGACGCGACGGCACTTCCAGCGGCCCATCCATGCGGAACAGCACCCCCGGCAGCAGAATCTGCACGAACAGCACTGCCAGCACCGCGTAGGTCACACCGTTAACCTGCCGGTTGATCGCCGAAAGCAGCAGCCCAATGCTCACCCCGGCCAGCGAGGTCAGCGCCAGCGTGATGAACAGCTCCAGCGGCCCCCAGGTCAGCAGCCCCTGCTGGGGCAGTTCGACGCCAATGGACAGCGTGAGCATCGCCAGCGCCGCACTGATGAGCGACAGCGCTCCATACACCACGAACTTGGAAGCCAGGTACGGTGGAACGCGCAGGTTGCTCATGCGCTCCCGCAGGAACAGCGTCTTCTCTTCGACAATCGTATAAGCCGCCGCGAAGATGCCGAGCAGCGTCACCGAGAGCGACAGCATGAACAGTAGCCGCTGGGCATCGCTGGCCGGCGCATAGACTGCGCTCCCCAGCACCTTCGGCGCGCCGCGGCTTTCCTCGCGGGAGCCGCCTAACTGCCGGTTCGAACTGCTCTCCGGTGTCGGCTCTGGCGTTGGCGTCGGCGCAGCCGCGGCCTCCGGGTTGTCGATAGAAGTCAGCGGGATTTTGTCCATGAACGATTCGAGTGGAGTCTGCGCAAAGCGGTTGATGAGCATCTGCCCGCGGATATTCTCGATGCTGTCCCAGTTGATGAATCCCAAGAACAGCCCGACCAGCGGCAGTACCACCAGCAGCGCCAGCATCACCCGGAAGTCGCGCAGCGCCAGCGTTAGATTGCGCGAGATCAACACCTGCGCCTGCTGGAGCATCGACCCGCCCCGCTGGCCGCGCAGCCGTTTGGAGGCCGCTTCGCTTTCACTCTGCTGCCCCGCTTCTTTGCGCGGGTGCAGAAGCTGCTTGGAGACATATCGGGCGAACTGTGGAACCTGGCGGAAGCGTGCTGCCCATTTAGCAGCCGCCTCACGCGGAGTGATCGTCTGGTTGGGATCGCCTGTGGGAACCTGCTGGACGCGGTTGTAGATTTCGGTGAAATCCCGCACATCGAAGAAGTTGAGCGACTCTTTAGGCGGGCCAAAGTAAGTCAAATGCCCGGAGGCCATCACCGCCAGCTTGTCGCAGATGCCGATATTGAGCGTAGTGTGCGTCACCACGACAACCGTATTCCCCCGGTTCGCCAGCCGCCGCAGTGTGTTCATCATGGATTTATCCAACCCTGGATCAAGGCCAGAAGAGGGTTCATCCATGAACAGCAGGTGCGGCTCGGCCATCAGTTCTAGGGCGATGCTGACGCGCTTCTTCTGCCCGCCGCTCAGCTTGCCAACCTGTCGGTCGCGGTAATCCATCATCTGCACCGCGTCCAGCGCCCGGGCAATGCGCTGCTCGCGTGAGTCCTTCGGCTCGTTCGGGAATCGCAGCCGCGCCCCAAAGTAGAGTGACTCGTAGACCGACAGCTTGTTCTGCACGATGTCGGATTGGGGTACGTAGCCGATGATCGGCTGGTATTCGTCGTAGTTGGTATAGAGGTTGTCGCCGTTGATCAGCACCTCACCGCTGGTGGCCCGGTTCGCTCCGTTCAGCGCGCGCAGCAGCGTCGATTTACCAGAACCGCTTCCGCCGATGATCGCCACCAGTTCATCCGGCAGGATCGAAAACGACACTTCGCGCATCGTATCGTAGCTCTGCCGCTGGAAGACCCCGGTGGTGTACCGCATCCCCAGGTTGACTGCGTCCAACTGGTAGCGCTGGAGCGAAGCCAACTGCAGCAGTCCGTTCCCCTTATAGACCAGGAGTGTCTGGTCAATGCGGATCACGTCATCCAGCCGCAGCCGGTGCGGACCGGCGATTCGGTGGTCATTGACGAAAGTGCCGTTGGTGCTGCCGGCATCTTGCAAAATGTGATCTTTGCCCTGCTCGATGATCTCGGCATGCTTCCACGAGACGGCCAGCGGCCGCAGCACCAACGTGCATTCCTGTGCCCGCCCGATCACAAACGGAAAGCTCTTGAACGGGAAGAACTGCTGTTTATCCTCTTCCGCGCTTTCATCCAGCGGGTTGGCATACGTCATTGTCACGCCCACGCCGGAGCCATCCTGCAAACGGATGGTATCGCCATTGCGCAGGAGCTGGCTGTCGATGTACTTACCGTTGACCATCACATCGCCGGGATAGCTGGTCAAGTCAAACAGGCGGTAGCGCGTTCCTTCCTGCACCAGCTTGACCATCTGTGGGGCGATGCCTGCAAACGGCAGCACAATGTCCTGGTTCGCCGCGCTGCCCAGCGTCATCGTCTGCTGAGAGAGCCGGAAGGTCGAGGTGCGCCCGCTGTCCGGCACAACCCGCAGCGTCGGTTCTCCCATCCCCATCGAAATGGCGACAGTAAGCTGCGTGCCGCAGCGCGGGCAGACGCTGACCCCCGGTTCCAGCGGCGTACCACAGTTCGGGCACGTTCGGGTACGATCTTGTGTCACGCTCCGTATTCCTCTGTGGCCTGTGTGCCTCGGTAGTAGATTTCCGTTGGCACTACGGATTCAACTGGAACGCCCAGGCATCGCTGAAAGTACAGCCGCTCCCGCTGGCCTGGGCATAGACCCCCGCGGTGAAGGCCACGAAACCTGCATCGAAATCCCGGTCGCGGAAGGTCGCTGCCTGTACGCCGTTGATGTACACCACCAGCCGCGAGCCATCCGCCACCACCATCAGCGTATTGGTCTGGTCCGGATCAACGTTGATGGCGCTGCCGTCACCCTCATCACTTTCCTGCCATTCGCCGTTCAGGAGCTTGTCCAGCCACAGCTTACCATTGCGGTCGATGCGGATCATGTAGAAGTTGTTGTTCTCGAAGCGCTCAGTATCACTCATCCGCACCAGCACGCCGCAGTAGTTCTCGGTCGGGCCGTCGCCCCAGCCGATAGTCGCACCCACAACAACATCTTCGTAGGCCGTGTCCAGCGACAGCCATTCGAAGCGGTTCTCCTTGCCGGACATATCAATAGACAAGCTGTCTTCCTGATAGACCAACGTACCGTCATTCGAGCCGAGTTCCGCCGCTGCCAGTCCATCAGCCACAAACTGCGGCAGATCAACCCGGTTAGGATCAGCAGTTGGCTCGATAGCATTATCGGCTTGAGCGTCACTGCTCAGCGACCACACCCACGAGTCCTGGAAGGTGCAGCCCGCACTGGGGCTGCTCTGGATGGCCGCAGCAGCAAAGGCGATCTGCCCAGTGGCGAACTCGGTGCTGCGGAAGCGGCCGGCCTGCTGGCCGTTCAAATAGATAGTGAAGATGTCGCCCTGCCCCACCACGATCATCTGGTTGTCATCTCGCCGGCGGGTGTTGATAAAGCTGCCGTCACCGTATTGGCTGTCCTTCCACCGGTCGCCAAACAAGACATCGAAGATCAACTGCCCTTCCCGGTCGATCCGTGCCAGGTAGAAATTGTCACCATCCTGGTATCGGAAGATCAGGCCGCAGAAGTCATCAGTTTCCCCTTGGCCCCAGAGGATCGTCGTCCCCATCACAAAGTCGGCATAGTTGCCACGCACCGTCTCCCAATTGACCGTCTGCTCCCGGTTGGAAACATCGATGAAGCGTTCCTCATCGCGGAGTGCCAACGAACCGCTGGTCTCGTCGAAGCCGGCCACGGCCAGCCCATCCAGCACCACCTGCGGCACTTCAGCCGGTTCGACCGTCGGCTCAGCCATACTCGTACCCGACTCCATCGCCCACAGCCACGAGTCCCGGAAGACGCAGTAGCTGTTCGGGCTGCCCTGCGTTGTACCCCCCAGCAGTCCTACGGTTCCGCCGCTGTTGGCGCCGTGCTGGAACCGCTGGACGAAGCGGCCGTTCAAATACACATTGAACGTATCGCCAACTGCCGCGATCACCAGTTCGTTAGCTGCATCCAGCGCGGTGTTAATCCGGCTGCCATCGCCATAAACGCGGCTTTCGGACTCGCCGTCAACTTTCGGATCAAGCCAGAGTTCCCCTTCCCGGCTGATGACGATCAGGTAGAAGTTCTGGTTATCTCCGTCTGCCCGCAGTTGGAAGCCGCAGTAATCATCCGTCGGCCCCGGCCCCCAGTAGATGGTGCTGCGGACGACGAAATCGGCATACTGGCCGTCGAACTTGTTCCACTCGATGGTGTTCTCCTCACCGCTCTGGATGATGACCTCTTCTTCTTTTGTTCCCGCCAGGCGGCCGCTGTCGGTTGCCACGCCGGCCAGAGTGAGCACCTCAGCAATCGGCGTATCCGGTGGCGGCGGCGCAATTCGCGGCAGCGCCGCGCCATCCACCGACAGCACCCAAGCATCATTGAACTGGCACTCAAGCGAGGTCGGGCTGCCGCTCGACCGCAGCGCCATGAAAGCTACACGCCCCTTGGAAAGGCGGTTATCTTCAAGTTGGGAGACAATCTGTCCGTTGATGAACACGCTGAATGTCCCGCCTGCAGCCACGACGGTGATGCGGTTGCGGCCGTCCTGCCCGACGTTAATCGGACCGCCCCGGACGATGTTGATCGACTCCACCCACTGGTTGTTCTGCAGCTTCTCGAACCACAAATCGCCATCCGGCTGCAAGTTGAGCCAGTAGTAGTTGGATTCGTCTAGCTGCCGCATACTGAAGCCGCAGCTGTCGTTATTCGATGCTTCCAGCCACCGCAGTTCAGCGCTCATAATGAAATCGGTCTGCACATCGCCAACGTAGTTCTGCTGGATGAAGTTAGAGCTAAAGACCGTGCCGCGCTGCTGTTGGTAAGCCAGCACCGCCGAGTCGATCTCAATACCAATCGCTTCCAGTTCCTCCTGGATCGACCGGCCAAGCTGGTTGACCGCGACCGCTTCCGGCGTCTGGAACAGCAGCGGTGCAGGCGTATTGGCCTCAATCACAACCTGCATTGGCGTGGGCGTAGGTATGCCGCTGTCGCACAGCGGCTGAATATTGAACAGCGTCCGCTGTTCGCAGCTCAGCGGCGGGATGTACCGGTTCGCCTGCGCCCAGAATACCCCGCCGCCAGGATAGGGCGTCAGGTCCCACAGCAGTACGCTGCGATCCTTGCCCCCAGACAGTGCGCGGGTTCCGTCGGCGCTGATGGCGACGGCATAAATCTCTTCGGTGTGCCCTTGCAGGCGCAGCAGCGGAATTCGCGTCCGCGCATCCCAGACCAGTACCGTCCGATCATCCGAAGTCGAGACGATCTGCTTGCCGTCAGCGCTGAAAGCCACTGCATTCACGAAGCGAGTATGCCCGGAGAAAGTATATAAATTCTGGCGGCTCGCAACGTCCCACAGAATGACTGTGGTATCCGCCGAGCCGGAAATGAACGTCTGGCTGTCTGGGCTGAAGGCCACGCTGGTGACATCGCCGCTGTGCCCCACGTAGGTGTGAAGCGGCTCACCCGTCTGTGCATCCCACAGAATCACGGTGTCATCGAACGCCCCGGACACGATATAGCGTCCGTTCGGGCTGTACGCCACCGCACGGATGTTGTCGGTATGGCCGACCAGCGGATCGTCGAAAACCGGTTCGGTCGTCTCCGCATCCCAGATGATGATCTCAGCCGACGAACTGGAAACCACTCGGCACGCATCCGGGCTGAACGCCGCACTGGTGACAGCCGTAGTATGCTTCGTCAGCAGGCGGGCATCATCTTCTTCCCAGGTCTCGCGGTCATAAATCAGCAGTTCGCCTGTCCCCATCCCAACCAGAGCGTAGCGCCCCCCTTCAGGATCACACTGTCCCTGCGGGCTGTAGGCAACCGCGCTGGGACTGCCCGGTGTGTAGATCGTCCGGGCTATCGAGCCGCTCGTCAAATCCCACTCAATGACCGTACCATCATCTGATGCCGACAGCGCGAAGCGTCCATCGGGACTGAAAGCCAGGCTTGTGACCGAATCCACATGCCCAATTAAAGCCGCTCGCTGGTTGAACGACGCCAGGTCCCAAACAATCAAATCGCCATCGGTCGAGCCAGAGATAGCAGAACGACCATCACTGCTGATAGCTGCGCTGACGACCGCGTTAGTATGCCCTTGCAGCCGCCGGATCACGCCGCCCGTCTGCACGTTCCACAGCGTTAGCGTCGTGTTGACCGACGCGCCCAGCAGCGCATCCCCATCCGGCGTAAACCGGATGCTGTAAACCGGCACATTGTCCGTGCCCTGCATCGGGCGCACGAGACTCCCGGTTGCCGCATCCCAAAGCGCCGCCTTGCCATCACCCAGCGCCCCGGCTACATAACGCCCATCGGGGCTGAAATCAACACCCCACACCGAAAAGGTGATGTTCTCGAACGAGAACAGCTTCACGCCCCTGACCAGATCGAAGAGGATCAGATCTGAGTTCCATGTCCCGGCTGCGGCTTTGGTCCCATCTGGGCTGAAAGCGACGCTGAGAACTCCGTTGCCGAAGATGTCCGCTGCCCCGAAGATCATCAGCCGTTCGCCGCTCTCAACATCCCATAGAATCAGTTTGTTTTCGTCTTCCTCCGAGCCGGAAAGCAGCTGCGTCCCATCCGGGCTGAAAGCCACCGCATGGACAAATCCGACATGGCCGGAGAAATCTCGGACCGGTTCGCAAGCCGGCTCGTCTTCAATACACGCCTGGAAATCCCAGAGGTAAATCACCCCATCGCCGCTGGAGGATGCCAATCGACTCCCATCCGGGCTGAAAGACACCGATGTGACCGCATTTTCGTGCGCCCGCAGACGCCGCTCGATCTGCCCCGTCTCCAGGTTCCAGATGACGATCTGCCCATCAGCCAGCCCCGCCGCCGCGTAGCGCCCATCCGGGCTGTAAGCCACCGCGTCCACCACCTGCTGGTTATCCAACCGCCGGCGGATGTACGAGGCGCTCAACGCATTCACCAGCGCGAGCTGCGCTTCTGCGTTGGTCACACCGATCAGATTCGCCTCGACCGCCAGTGCCAGCGCGACATCCGGTTGGCCGCGTCCCAACGCCGCCTGAGCGCCGCTGGCAATAGCCAGCACGCGCGCTCGCAGCTCAGAGGCTTCTGCTGCCGCCGCGTTCTGCTCGGCGCGGTTGCTCTCGCTCTCTGCAATGGCCGCCTGTGTCGCCGCCAGATCTGCCTGTACCAACGCCTCGCCCTGCGCAATTGTTGCCGTAGCCGCATTCGCCTCTGCGATAGCCGCCTGCGTCGCCGCCAGATTCGCCTGTACCAACGCCTCGCCCTGCGCAATTGTTGCCGTAGCCGCATTCGCCTGGGCTATTGCCGCTTGTGTTGCCGCCGCATCCGCCTGCACCAATGCCTCGCCCTGCGCGTTGGTCGCCGTAGCTGCATTTGCCTCCGCAATAGCCGCCTGCGTCGCCGCGATCTGGGCTTGCAGTTCCGCTTCACCCAGCGCGTTCGTCGCCGTAGCCGCGTTTGCTTGAGCAATCGCTGCCTGTGTTTGGGCAATGCGTCCCTGGTCAAGTGCCTGCCCCTGAGCAATCGTCGCTGTGATCGCATTCGCCACCGCCACCGCTGCCTGCGTCTGCGCGTTTGCCTCATTCTCGATGGCAACCTGGCTGCGGTTGAAGGCGAAGGCCGACAGCGCTACACCCGCCACCGCCGCGACCGCCAGAATCACCAGCAGCACCTGGCGGAGCTTCTGCCGGTTGATTTCCAGCCGCTTGACGCGCTCTTCTTCCTGTTGGCGCGCTTCTTCTTCACGGACGCGCTGGTCCAGGCTGGCATCCAAATACGCCAGTTCATCCTGCGCCAGCGCCATATCCGTCTTGCCGCGCCAATCCTCGAACTGCGCCAGCTTAGTCCCCCGCAGCAGGAAGCTGGGATCATAGCCGCTGCGCCGCCATTCCTCAGCCCCAGCCATCAGCAGCCGCTGCATCCGCAGATCTTCGCGGCTGGTGCTGAGCCAGATACCTAACCGCGCCCAGGTGCGAATCAGTGCCTCATGGGCAACTTCGATAGTTGGCCCGCGCGTCACCGGGTCGCGGTCGAACGCCAGCAGGCGATAATTCCCGTAGAGTTCGATGACTTCATGCATCGCCTGTTCGTTGCCCGTGAGCGATGCAACCTCAGCCTGCGCCACACGCCGCCGCGTATCTTCGGTGCCCTCACCAGGGATGACCAGCCGCAGGAACAGCTGGCGGGCCGCCTCCTGCCGCGGTTCGTCTAGCTCCGCATAAAGCTGGTCAGCGCGGCGCGCCAGCGCCCCCATTGCGCCGCCGCTCGCGCGGTACGCGTCCAGCGTCAGCACGTTGCCCTGGCGGCGTTCGTAAAGCTCCGTCAGCGCATATTGCAGCAGCGGCAGCGTGCCCGGCTGTTTGCCAACATCGTTGATGATGGCATCCGCCAGCCCTGGCTCTAGCACCAACCCGGCGCGTTCCGCAGGCTTCTCGATGGCCTCGCGCAGTTCTTCCGGCGCCAGCGGCAGGACTTCTTCTTTGTGCTTGCGGAACAGATACCCAAATTCGGAGTAGAGCAGCGGCCGGTCGTAGAAATCTGCCCGTAGTGTGATGATGATCCGCAGGCGGCTGCGTGGATCGCTGACTGCCGTCAGCAGGCTGTCCATGAACTGCGTCCGCCGGACTTCATCATCCACCAGCGTAAAAGTTTCCTCGAATTGGTCAATCAGCAGCAGCAGGTCCGTCCCGTCATCCGGCAGCACTCGGCTGACCGCCCGCAGCAGGCCGCGGCGGTCCGCCTCCAACTGCTCCAGCAGGCTGGACGGTGGATTAACCGCGATTCGCAGCAGCGCCACTTCCAGTTCTTCAAACGGATTCGTGCCAGGCGTCATCTCCACCACAAACCACTTGTCCGAGCCAGGCAGCGCCCCCTGCCGCAGCGCCGGGATCAGGCCGGCTTTGACGACGCTCGATTTGCCGCTCCCGCTTGGGCCGACCACGGCCAGGAAGCGCGAAGCTTCGTCCGGCTCGCTCAGCCGGGTAATCAACTGCTTGACGAGTTCGTCGCGTCCGAAGAAGTCCATCGCATCAGCCTGTTGGAAGGCCAGCAGCCCTTTGTAGGGGTTATGCAGATCAGCCCGCAGCGTCGTTACTGGCTTCTTCACGCCGGTTGTGGTCACCACCACCTGCCCCGCCACCTGAACCGGTGCCCCGCCGACCGCCTGCCGGAATTCCCGCGCCATGCTCAGCGCATCCGGGAAGCGCTGCTCGGCCTGCTTGGCCGTCGCTTTCTGGATGATGCTGTCGACCACCTCTGGCAGTTCCGGTCGCAAATCTCGAACCAACGGGATCGGCTCGTAGAGATGCTTATGCATCAGCGCGATCAACGTCGTCTCGCTGAAGGGGCGGCTCGCCGTCAGTACTTCATAGAGGACAATGCCCAAACTATAAATGTCGGTTTGGGCTGTCACCGGCTTGCCATCAATCTGTTCCGGGGAAAGATAATCCGGTGAGCCGACGATCTGACTCACCCGCGTTTGTTCGGAGGTGTTCAGGTCTTTGGCGATACCAAAATCGGCTAGGTAGGAATTGCCTTCTTCATCCAGCAGGATGTTGTCTGGCTTCAGGTCGCGATGAATAACCCCGTGCCGGTGCGCCAGGGTCAGTGCAGAACCAATCTGCTCCAGCATCCGGCTTGCCTGCTCCAGACTCCATGGCCCTTTCTGCAGCGAGGCGCGGACGCTGCCGCCGCGCAGCCAGCGCATCACCAGATAGGCGCCGTCTGGATCGCGCCAATAGTCATACAGCGGGACGATGTGCGGATGTTCCAGCGAAGCAACCAACTGCGCTTCTGCTTCGAAGCGCCGGATAAAGTCGGCTTGATTAGCGTATTCCGGGCGGATTTTCTTGATCGCCACTTCGCGGCGCGGCATCTGCTGGAAGGCGCGGTATACATCCCCGAATCCGCCACCGCCGATACGCTCACGAAGCTCGTATCCCTTGACGACCTGCCCCATCTGCTCGCTCATACGATGGCTCCCAAGGGTTGGTGTTCCCGTGATCAGTTTGTGTGACAATTTGTATTATAGATATATTTGCCTGGGTGCGCCGGCGACATCACAGGATGTTAACGCACCGCAACCGCGCCCTAACCATTTCTGCGGGCATCGCATCAATCGAGTTGTCACACCACGGGTCTATCACATAGCCCAGGCCAGATGCAGCCCAAACTGCCCATTAGGGTACGCGGCCAGGAGAAAATGATCCTCGGCCTTTTGGCGGAAATTTTCGGATAACCTTCGTCGGGGCAGCCTTCAATCGTGCCCGACCAGCTTCCGATACTGCGTGTAGATCATCCCCAGTTCGTCATCCACTGTCGGCACAGCAGGAATGCCCGCCTTGAGCCGTGCCAGCAGATCAGGTTCGTCGAGCAGCCGCTGAAGCTGGCGGCGCAGATCTGCCGCATCGTCTTTCTCGAAGAGCAGCCCATCCTGCCCGTGCCGGATTTTCTCCTGCATGCCGCCGAGCCGCGTGGCAATAACCGGAATACCAGCCGTGAAAGCTTCCAGAATCACCGTTGGACTGTTCTCATACCAGCGCGAGGGAACCACCAGCACATCGATGGACGACAGCACGTCCCAAACCTGCGCCCCTTTGAAGCTGCCGCGCCAATGGATGGCGGCATTATCCCGCGTTCGCGCCTGGAGTGCTTCTCCATAAGACTCCCCGCCATGCGATGATCCCCACAGCTCGACCTCGATGGGCGCCCCAGCCACCAGCATCGGCAGCACGGCGTCAATCAACAGATCAACTCCCTTGTGGGGCTTGATCTGCCCCAGGTAGCCGATCCGCAGTCGCGTCCCATTCGTGGAATCAGTCCGTTTGTGCAGCGTGGCAGGCGGCTTCAATCCGTGTGGAATATGCACTGCCTCGCGCATGTCGTAGTGATACTCACTGAACTTATCAATCAGAAAGCGTGACGGCGAGATCACCACATCCACCGCATCCAGCGCCCCTTTTAGAGTCTCCCGCCGTCGAGCAAATGCACCCTGCCACCCGCGCATCAGACCAAGCCCCTTTGCGCTGCGCCAGAACGCATCGGATAGAGCAGGTATTTTCTCCTTAATAATCCGGTAGCGCCGGAAATCCTGGATCATGCAGCGCACGCACTTCTCGTCACTGTCTGGCCCCACGCACATCCGGTTATCCCGGTGCAGCAGATTGAGCCGCTCGCACATAAACCAGTATTCCGTCAGCGTCAGCACCACCGGGATCCCCGCCGCCTTTGCCGCATGGATCACCTGCCCACCCAAGAGATAGCCGCTGATAACATGCACGACATCGAAGGTGTTCTGCTTCAGCACCTCGCGGAAAGCCTCCCCCACGCGGGGATCATCATAGCGATTCTGGAAGTGATCCCCGGCCTTCAGATCATAATGCAGGCGATGCACGACGAATCCTCGTTCTTCCGAGCGGGTTAGATGGGTGTTCGGATCACTCAGACTTTCTAGCGTGAAGACTTCAACCAGATGTCCCTGAGCCACCAACCACAGCGCGATCCGCTCCGCCAATCGTTCCGCCCCGGCAAAATGGGTTGGAGGAAAGCCGTGTACAGCAAGCAGCACTTTCATCTTGGGTTTTGATTCTCCTTCGTGAACAGAGCCAGATGTTCAGCCGCCTCATCGCGAATGGCGAGTTAGCGCAGGAAGATTGCCCAGATCGATGGTGACGGTCAGGCTCATCTCGGTATCGATGAAGATAAGGGTGTCTACAGAATAACCGATGCTGGCGGAATGCGATAGCCCAGCCAGTGCGGTTGAGGTCAGGCTGTCCACCGATTCTAGGCAGATTAGTGGTTCATCCGGTCAGTCAGCATCACTTTGTGTGACCTCACCCCGCTGCGCTTCGCGTCCATCCGGCGTAGAAAGTGCGTAGCCGCGCTGCGGCAGCGTGAACCAGAACAACGCCCCTTCGCCCGGCTCGGACTCAACACCGATCTGGCCGCCGTGCGCTTCGACGATGCGCCGCGTGATCGCCAGCCCCAACCCAGTGCTTTTCTCGTCGCCAGTCGGCCGTGCACTGAGCCGCGCAAACCCCTCGAACAGCCGCGCCCGGTCCTCCGGGCGGATGCCCGGCCCCTCATCCTCGACCTCAATCCGCCAGACGTCCTGTGTCCAGATGCAGCGCACTACCACCAGCGTCTTCAGCGGCGAATACTTGATCGCGTTCGAAATCAGGTTATCGACAGCCTGCTGCAGCCGCAGCGGATCCGCCACGACCTCGCCGCTGCTGATACAGCGTAGCCGGAGCCGGATCGACTGGGCCTTGGCCGCTTCCCGGTGTCGCTCAACAGTTTCCTCGAGGAACATTGACATATCCATCGTCGCGGCTTCAAGGGTGAAGCCACCCGATTCAATATGCGCGATGTCCAGCAAATCATTCAGGAGGTTAACCGTGAAGCTCGCCTGGCGGTGAATATTCTGGAGCATCCGTTGCATTTCTTCTGGAATGGCCTCTCCCACCTCCCCCAGTAGCAGTTCTGCCGCCGCTTTGATGCTCCCGATAGGATTTCGCAGATCATGCGCTGCGAAGCCCAGAAAGCTGTTCTTGAGATCGTTCAGCCGCCGCAGTTCTCGGTTCTGTGCTTCAATTTCGGTCTTCTGGGCGGCCAGTTCGCTCACCAGTCGGCCTTTTTCCACCGCTGCTGCAATCTGCCCCGCGATTTGCTCAAACACCGCAATGTGTGCCTCGGCATAGATATTTGGCTCCCGGCTGGAAAAGAACACAAACCCTACCGTTTTCCCACCGGCAGTCAACGGGCAGGTCAGCGAGGATCGAATGCCTTCTTCCACCATCAACCGCGTCGTTTCCGAACTCGGTTTCTGGTCAAGATACTCCTTCAAATCATTGATAATCCAGGGCTTCCCCGTCGAGACAATCGCTTCTAGGCTGCTGCCCGCCAGCGGAGCCGAGTAATCATACGGGATGCGAGCATTCGGTAGCCCACTTTTCATCCAGCGAGAGCGCACCAACCGGTCTTCATCTTCCAGAAACGATACCCCGATGCGATCATATGGGATAATCTCGCGTAGATCGTCATACATCCGATCCAGTACATCATCCAGCAGCAGGCCCGCATTGATGTGCGCCATGATCGCGCTCAACTTTTGGAATTCCAGGCCGGGCCGTCCCTGGCCCCGTACAATCTGCGGCAGTGCTTCCTGTACCACCTCGTGGTCATCAACTCGGCCCCGTTGAACATCGAGTGACTCTTCGGCAAACGAATGAGTCGCCACCACCTTGTGCTGCCGTGTAGCCATCATACATGCCCCCAGCGTAATACTTATAGATAATTTGTAATATATGATGCCATACGTTTTCCATTGTAAGGCGTTTTTCCACACCCAAAGCGTTGAGATTTTGATCTTCATCTGATCCCACAGCATCCCCAACCGCGTTATACTCGTTCCAATTCAATGACCACTCACCATCTAGGACACCACCCATGTTCAATCCGGCCGACCACCCTCACCGCCGCCTGAATCCGCTCACTGGGGAATACGTCCTGGTGTCACCGCACCGGACCAAGCGCCCCTGGCAGGGCCGCCAAGATCGTCCCGCCCAGGATGAACGCCCCACTTACGACCCCAAGTGCTATCTTTGCCCCGGCAACACCCGCGCCAACGGTGAGGTCAACCCTGCTTACGAAAACACCTACGTCTTCACCAATGATTTCGCCGCCCTCTTGCCGGATGTGCCCGATGCCCCTCCCCCAGCCCACCCCCTGCTGACCGCTCAGGCCGTGCGCGGAACCTGCCGGGTGATCTGCTTCTCCCCACGCCATGATCTCACCCTGGCCGAGATGAGCCTGCCGGACATCCGCAAAGTCGTCGATATGTGGGGCGAACAGGCCGCCGGCCTCGGCCAGACCTACCGTTGGGTGCAGGTCTTCGAGAATCGCGGTGAGGCCATGGGCGCGTCCAATCCGCATCCGCACGGCCAGATTTGGGCCGGTGATTGGCTGCCCAACGAGATTGTCAAAGAAGATGCCCGCCAGCGCGCCTATTTTGAGCAGACCGGCCGCCGCCTGTTATTGGATTACGCCGAACTGGAAATTGAACGCGAGGAACGTATCGTCGTCCAGAACGAAGGCTGGCTGGCCGTCGTCCCCTATTGGGCCATCTGGCCGTTCGAGACGCTGCTCATCCCCCGCCGCCCCGTCCAGCGCCTCCCTGACCTAACCGACCCGGATCGGGATGCGCTGGCCGGCCTGCTCAAGCGCCTGCTCACCCGCTACGACAACCTCTTCGAGGTGTCCTTCCCTTACTCCATGGGCTGGCATGGCGCACCCTTCGGCCAATCCGGGGAGTACTGGCAGCTTCACGCCCATTTCTACCCGCCCCTGCTGCGGTCGGCCAGCGTCCGCAAATGGATGGTCGGCTACGAGATGATGGCCGAAGCCCAGCGCGACATCACTCCCGAGCAGGCCGCTGAGCGCCTCCGTTCCCTCAGCGACGTGCATTACAAGCAGGCAACATAAACGACACCAATCTTTCTCGTTTTACCAAAAGACACTCTCTCCTCACCCCTCCCGTCGGAACACCACCCGGTCCACCGCCACGGCCAAGCGGCGCGGGTCGGCGCTCTGGCCGACCTCCGCCGGGACGATCACGGCGTCGTAACTCAGCGCCACTTCCAGGTGCTGCCCCTCCCCCACCACATCAGCGGGCAGCCTGAAGGTGAATTCCCCCAAGCGGTCAGGCGTGGCCGTCTGCGGTTCCGGCGCGAGTGGCACGCCGTTCACCAGCACGTTGATCCGCCGCGCTTCCCAAAAAGCCTGCGCTGCCAGTGTCACCGTGTAGTTCCCCGGCGGTAGATCGACGTATAGCCGCGCGTCGGGATATTCGCCTCCCCAGCGCCACCGCAGGCCGCCGACCTCCTCTGGCCAGTGCCAGCCCAACCCGATGAACCGTTCATCCCCGGACTCGCCCAGCTCGACCACATAAACGCCTGGCTCAATCTCTGGCGGCGTGCGCGGCGGGCAGCCATCCGGGTGCCATGCCGTGCGGTAGACCACCACATCACGCTCGATCCATACCGGGCACAGCAGATCATCCACGCTGTTGAAGATTCCCAGGATTTCTTGCGGTGTCGGCGTATTCCGTCCCAGATCATCCTGGTGGACAACCACATAGCCAACCGGCCACGCATCGATAATGCGGCGCAGTTCCGGCAGCGCCAGGTCCGGGTCATATTCCCGGCGCTGGCCCAACCAGGCCAGCAGCGGGTTATCGGTGCGGATCCCCCAGAAGAAGTCCACCGGCGCGCGGGAGATAAAGCCATTGAGCGTGCGCTTGTGGTGGGTCATCCCGTAGAACTGGTATTGGATGGCGCGTTCCAGCCCAATCAGCACCTCGCCCGTCCCGGCAGCCGTCGGCACATCCAAGATGACCATCCGGTCGTAAGGATCGCTCGTCTCGCGCCCAATCGCACTGTAGAAATCATAAGCCGGCAGCACGGGCTGCAAAGCCGTGCCCCCAACCGGCGGCGTCTGATACAGCCGCACATCCGCCCCAAAGAGCAGCACCACCGCCGCCAATCCCAGCATCCGGCGGTTCGGATGCGGCGGCCGCAGCCGCCAGAAGGCCGTCCAGCTCAGCGCGGCAAAGACCGCCCCCGCCGCCACATAGATCGGCGCCAGCCGCCACGGCATCTTGAACATGCCATCCGTAATGGCGTACAGGAGGCGGAACGGCATCGGAATCTCCACGCCGAACAGGTTAATCTGCGGCCCCATCGACAGGATGAACGGCGGAATCAGCACCAGCATCCAAAACCATCGCGGCGGTGACCACGATGGGCGGACTTCCATGCTCCGCTGGCGGCGGTAGACCCACCACCCGGCCAGCGTGATGACCAGCAGGATCAGGACGTTGCCGCCCAACGTCGGTACATTCCACCACCACCACACCGGATCAGTCGAGAGATACCCGCGCGGGAAGGGAATGCCCGGCCGCACCTCCACCGGCCCCGGCGCGAGTTCACCCCGGAACTGCGCCATATACGGCAGCGGCCCGGCCAGCCACAGCAGCACCCCGGTCACGGCCACGACGACCGCGCCTGCGCCGATCAGCCACAGGCGGCGCGGGGATTTCCACAGCGTCCACAGTCCATACGGAACCAGCCAGAACCCCACGAAGATCGGAAACTGCAAATCCGTATGCCCAACACCCCACAGTGCCGCGCCGTGAATCACCGCCCAGAGCAGCGTCCGCCCCGGCCTGCCCTGCTCGGCCGCCCGGACGATCTGCCCCCACAGCAGCACGTTGGCTGGCAGCCAGAACCAGTCGCCCAGGTTGATGTGCGTGTTGTAGTAGAAGTAGCGCGTCACCGGTGACGCTTGCAGCAGCAGCCCGCCCGTCAGCGCCAGCGCCGGACTCGCGCCTTCGCGCATCAGCAGGATGAACAGTACGTAGCCGTTCAGAAACGCCATCAGGAATAGGATGGCGTTCATGGCCGTCAGCGTACCAACCAGCGGCTCCAGCACCGCCCACACCGGGAACCAGAAGGCCGTCAGCGCGTGGTAGGCAAAGCTGACCGTATGCGGAGCCATCACCATGTCGTTGATGTAAATGTTCAGCCCGTAGCTCAGCGCGTGCCGGATCCACCAGAAGTTCCAGTTGTAGTTGAACCAGTCGAAGCTGCCGCCGTGCGTGCCGTTGGTGAAGATCAGGCCGTGCAGCAGCAGAAAACCCATCAGGGCATAGAACGCGGCTGCCAGCGTGTACAGCCGCGCCGTGCGGGACAGTCGAAGGCGCATCACCCCTCCTCAAAGCGGTTAAGCGCCGCTGATTGTAACCGACACGCCGGGAGATGAGAACAGAGGTGCGCAGCAGAAATGCAGGAGGCCCGCATCTGCCGGGCCTCCAACAAACTGGGGAGAAAGACTGCTTACGGGATCAGCACAGTGTCGATCACGTGGATGACGCCGTTGGTCGCCTGAATGTCCGTGATGATGACCTTGACGTTGCCATTCAGGAACACACCCTGGTCGTTGACCGTCACGCTCACCTTACCGTTGAGCATGTCGATTGACTTGAGGCCAACCACATCCGAAGCCAGTGCCTTACCGCCGGAGACATGGTACAGCAGAATGGCGGTCAGCAGATCCTTATCGGCCAGAACGGCTTCCAGCGTACCCGCGGGCAGCTTGGCGAAAGCGGCGTTCGTCGGCGCAAAGACCGTGAAGCTCCCAGCGCTGTTCAGCGTGTCCACCAAACCAGCAGCCTGGAGCGCCGTCACCAGCGTACTGAAGCGCGGATCCGCAGCAGCGATCTGGGCAATCGTGTGGGTCGGAACCGAGTTACGGATCAGCGGGGCGGCTGTGCTCAGGCCAATCGCCGAGAGCGCCACCTGGGGTGCAGCCAGCTTGTTGGTCGCGGCGACGAAGTAGTAGGTCGCGCTTTCCAGCTTCGTGCCGGCCAAGTTGATGACGACCGGGCTGGTCGCGCCCGCGGGAACCACGCGAAGGTCATACGCAGCGGCAGGAACCGTCACAGTCGCCGAGCGGCCAAACGCCAGGTTAGAAACTACCTTCGTGCCATCCGGCAGGATCACATCCACCGCAGGAGCATCTTCAATGCCGTGGAAGACAGTCACGCGGGCATTCCCTGCCGTCAGCGGGCGGTAGTCTTCGCGGATAGTGGTAGCGGTCAGCGAACCGCTCGCCAGCGAACCAATCGCTGCCACGGTCGTCCACGAACCAGCGCGGAAAGTCAGGTTCACCGGGCCGATAGCAGCCTGGTCAGCCGGAGCGCCCGCCGGAGCCACCGCCACGCTGTACGTCCCCGCTGGAACTTCCACCCAACCAGAGATAGCGCCAAAGCTCAAATCCTGAATGCCGCTGGGCTTGCCGTTCAGGAAGACCTGAACCGCTGGGGCATCCGGCGAAAAGTGGGCGACGCGAACACGAGCCACCGCCACATCCCCAGCGCTCGCCATCGCGCCCGGCAGCAAACCAATCACCAGGGCCAGCACAGCCAGTACCATCATCAACTTACGCTTGTTCGACATACCTCGTTACCTCTCAATACAACTACAACTCAGTCCAGATTAACTTGAACTACGGTCGCAAACCTTAGATTTCGAAGATTAACAATGAATGGAAATATTTTTAAGCACTCATAAGAATATGACGCCCCACGTCCTCATCAAAACGTGCGCTGCATCGCTGTTTCTTCCCTTGCAGTTAGGAGCGCCACAGGAAAAAGCCAACATTAAAAAGCAAGACCTGGCAGCCGCCAGGTCTCGCACGTGTTCCGTCGGAGACTCGGAATACTTACCGCCGCATCACCCCACGTGGACGCTGACGCAGCACAGTGAAGACCACCAGACCGATCAGCGCCGCCACCAACCCGGCCAGCACCACCGCCAGCCGCTCATCGCCAAAGCCCGTCGAGGGCAGCGCTCCGGCGCTGGAGACCGTTGCCTCCGCCCGGCCGCTGTAACCACCCGTGAACTCAGCCACGTTGGTGATGACAAACGGAACCTGCGTGTCTGGCCGGATGCGCGTCTCCAGGGTGATCCGCACCTCTTGGAGCGGCTGCATCGTGGTGATGTTGAAAGTCACCGTCTGCCCGCTCACCGACACAGTGCCCGCCGTGGTTGACCAGCGCAGGATTTCCAACTGCGTCGGAACGTTGTCCACAAATCCGACGTTGTTCAGCGGAATCGCGTTCGGGTTGGAGACGATAATCGTCCACGTCACCCGTTCGCCCGGCTGTGCAAACGCGGGGTCAGACAGCTTGACGATGGCCGGATCGACAATGCGCGGTCCGGCTGCGATGGGCTGTCCCGCCGCCGGCAGCGTGCCGTAAAAGCCGAAGTCCACCGTCAGGTTCGAGCGGTTGTTGGCCGCGATGCCGGAGCCGCCCGGCCCCAGGTCGGTTTCGTTCGTCGGCTCGCTCGTGCCCGGCCCCAGCGTCACAATTCCGCTGCGGATGCCCAGCGTCGGGCTGGGATCAACGCCAATGCCGTTGTCATTGCTGTCACCGTCGCTGTTCGGGTCGGTTTCATCCGGTCCGCTGCTGACCAACCCGTTGAGCGGCCCGCCCGCTGCGAAGTTGCTGGGCGCGATCTCCACCACGTAGTCGCCCGCCGGCAGGTTATCGAACAGGTAGTAGCCGTTAGGATCGGTTACCAGCGTGCGGAATGGGGTCGCTTCTGGCACGCCGCCAATGACCCGGTACAGATTCACGACCACGTTGCCGATGCCCTGTTCGCCCGGATCAATCAGACCGTTGTTGTTGCTGTCCAACCAGACCCGGTTGCCCAGGCTGTAGGTCGTCGGCGTACCGAAGAAGCCAAAGTCCACCGTCAGGTTCGAGCGGTCGTTGGTCGCTACCCCTGACCCCTGCGGCCCGATGTCAGTCTCGCCTGTGGGTTCCACAGTCCCCGGCCCCAGCGTTACCGTGCCGCTGCAGATCTCCCCGTTGACGGGCACATCCAGACCGTTATCGTTCAGGTCACCATCCAGGTTGGGATTGGCCTCCTGACCGGCGCCGGTGCTGCTCGTCAGCCCGTTGAGCGGTCCACCTGCTGCGAAGTTCGATGCCGCCACGCAGACGACGTAATCGCCCGGGGGCAGGTTGTCGAACAGATAGTACCCGTTGGTCGTAGTCGTATCCTGCCGGAACGGAACCGTATCGCGCACACCACCGATGACCCGGTACAGGTTCAGCAGCACGCCGCCGATGCCCGGCTCGTTCGCGTTCTGCAGACCGTCGTTGTTGGTCGGCGCGCCAGGGTTGTTCTGGTTATCGTCGTACCACACCCGGTTGCCCAAGCTGTACGGCGGGGTGTAGAACCCAAAGTCAAACGTGTGGTTGTTCTGGCCCGCCCGTCCGGTGGTGAAGTTCACCGCCGAAAATCCCGGCGCGATAGTCGTCAGACCATCCGAGTCGTTGATGTCCGGCGAACCGCCCGCGCCCGTGTTGGGCGTAGTTGCGGTGAAGCCGTTCAGCGCCGGGTTCACTGCCGGATTCAGGTTGATGCGCACCTGGAAGTTCGTGTTGGGCGTCAGTGCCGTCAGGTTATAGATCGCGCTGGCCGTCGAAGTGCGGTTCGGGTCGGAGCTGAAGAAGTAGCGCCCCTGCGCGTCAGTGGTCGCCGTAGCGATGACGTTGCCGAGCGCATCCAGCAGCTCCACCTGCACGCCCGCGATGGGCGTTTCATTCGGGTCCTGCACGCCATCCTGGTCGGCATCGAACCACACATAGTTGCCCACTTCGACTGGTGCTAGGCTGCAAATCGCTTCCATGTCGCCCAGACCGTTGGCCTTGCCGAAGTTCGGCGTGCCGCCGACAAAGATTTCATAGCGGCTGCCGGCTGGGCTGCCGCCGCCCGTCAGGCTCAGCCGCACCGTACCACCTGTGATCAGCCGCACCGGGTCCATCGCGCTCATCGCTACATCCAGCGATCCCGGAACCAGCGCCAAACCGCCGTTGCTGATCTCGTCATGCCCGAAGCCCGTGCCCGCTTCAAAGAAATCATCCTGGTAGAAGAACTCGCCGTTCCCCGGCCCCTGCTCGTTGTTCTGACCAACTGTCGGGCCAAACGCGCCCGGCGGATTCGACTGTGCGTTGTCCTCAATCGTCCACCCTGTCCCAGCCGCGTTCAAGCTAGCGCGTAGGATGTCACCCGCCGAAACCGCGAACAAATTATTGCCTAGCTCGAAAAGTCCCGGCTTAGCATCGTCCCAACCCGCCTGGTCCCCCATCCGGTCGCGGAAGCCCAGGATCAGGTCGTTATTGTCAAATTCGATCTCGACCAGCATCGGCTGCGCATAGGTGTAGAGCAGTTCTGTCCCATTCAGCGCTGTCCCCGTCCCACCAGGTCCGCCCGGATTCGGCCAGTCATTGCGCCACGGCTGCCATTCAGCCAAACTGCCCACCTCACCGGTGCGGCAGTTCAGCGGGGAAACACCACCCGCCTGGTAAGCCGCGCCCACATCACCGCAGCCCCGCGGGTAGTTCAGCGGGAACTGGAGCACCGGCGCGGCGCTGAAGCCGCCCCCCGCCGGATTGAACGTGTAGATATACGCTTGCAGATCTGCCGTTGTGCCGCCGTTCTCCCCGGAGCACACGCCGCCAACGTAGATCAGCCCGTCGCGGATTCCCATGCCGAACGGCCGTCCAACTCCGTTCGTGCAGCCCGGAGACGGGATCAGCCCACGATTGGTAATGGTCGTCGTGGCAATGTCAACCGAGTACAGCGAACGGTCAAACAGGTTGACCACCCACAGCGTGCTGCCATCTTCCGAAATATCCATATCGCCGAAAGACGCCCGCCCCACCTGAGCATACGGGCTGGTCGGCGAAGGATACGCATTCGCCCCAACCCCGGCATCCTGCTGCCCCTCTACAACCGTATAAGTGCTGTGTGTATCCGTGCCGGTATCCACCCCGCTCCCATCAAAATTCACCAACAGGGTTGGATTCGCGCCTCCCGGTCCATCCAGCGGGACAGCATAGATCGCGCCGATCCCGCCGGGACCAAAGCCTGCGTTGCGTTTGAAGTATGCCGAAACGAACAGTGTGTTCGAGGAACGTTGGTAGCCCTGCCCGTAAACCGCGCCGATCTGCTGTGCAGTGGCGTGATACACATTCGAGCCACCGCCCTGCCCGCTCGCCAAATACGGGTGTCCGACAATAACCGGATCGGTGCCGCTCTGGTCACCAAACGCGAAGCACGACGTGACCAACTGCACATCCGATAGGTTCTCGCAGTAATCCCCCGGTTCGTTCAACCCCAGGTTAGCTGTCTGGCCGCTGGTGACGAACTGCACCGTCGTGCCCGATCCAGGCCCGAAAGCCCCCGGTTGCAAGTTGGCAATCTGGTTGGCGGCCATCGGCGGCGCAAGCGTGAATTCTAGCCGTACTGTCGTATCTGCCCCTCCCCACGCCAAATTGTAAGCCCCTGCCGCGTTGGTCAGCACCGGGCCATAAGCCACGCCAGCCGAGTCGTAAGCCGTGACGCTCACATTCGGGATGCCCGGTTCGCGCGCATCTTGCACGCCGTTGGCGTTGTAGTCACGGAATACCGTGCCGCTCGTCGTCCCCGCAGCAAAAACCTGGCTCGATAACGAGAGAACCCAGACCAGTAAGCCCGCCCACATAATAAAACGGAGGGGCTGCCTTGTGCCCCGAAAAGCCGCCATAATCAAACTCCACTATCAAAATTTTGCATTTCAAACTGTTACAAGTATACCGTATTCAACCATCCCTACCAACAATCCCGGACTAGAGAACTATATACAGCCTCAAGCACTCGCCAAATCGTTTCAGTGCTACAATAACCGCAGTATGCAGTATAAAGTAGAACAAATAGTATTTTGCGCAGCACACTGCACCAGGAGCAGCACCCCATGGCCCACGAAATCCGCTGGATGAAACCGGAGCGCGTCCTCTATGTGAGCTACCAGGGACATCAAACCCCCGAGACGCTCAAAGCCTGCCTGGACGACATGGCCGCTGAACTCGATACAGTCTCGCGCCCGGTCGCCGTCCTCATCAACTGGTTGGAAGTCACTCAGGCCGATCCCGGCGTCCTCAAATCCAACCTCGGCCACCGTGCCTACAGCCACCCCATGGCGGCGCGCGCTGTCTTGGTCGGCTTCAACCCGCTGCACGCCTTCGAGAACGAAATCGTCTCGGTCAACACGCGCGGCGCCAAGAACACCCAGTATTTCGCCACGATGGACAAAGCCCTGCACTATCTGGAAGCCATGCTCCAGGACTGAGTAGCGCCCGCTTTTCGCAGACAAACCGTCATCCAACTTCGTTGACAGTCCCCGGTTGCCGCCCCATAATTACGCCTGTGTGGGAACCTTTGACCACCCTTTTCCGTCTTTTGACCGAAGGAAATCGCAAGGTTCTTCGCATACAATCAGGTTCGATCCGGCTCGCGAGCCGAGCATAGAACATCAGGCCAACATGAGTGACCGACAGATTCAACCCGTGCGCCGGGACTTGCAGCTAATCCGCCAAGGCCGCCCCCGCAGCCTGTGGAGCCAGGTCTGGACGGTCGCGCTTCAACCTACTGCCTTCTTCCAGGCCCTCCCCCAAACCCCCAGCAGCAGCCGCCAGTGGTTCTGGGTAGCCGTTCTGATCTTGGTGCTGACCGGATTCAGCGCTGTGCGCCAGGAAGCGCTGCGTGGAGGCTCGGATACCACCACGGATTTCTCCAGCGCGCCGCTTCCCGGTTTTAGCGACCCGTTTTCAGGCGGTGGCAGCAGCAGCGACTTGAGCGGGCTGCCCGGCCCGTTCCCCGGTGAAGGCCCTACCACCCCCATTGTCCCGGATACCTCCGGCAGCAGTGACACCGCCTCAACTTGGGTCACTGCCCTGATCAGCGGCAGCCACATCATCCTCGGTTGGGCCATCTTGTCGATCCTGCTCTGTGAGATCTCCCTCTTCAACGGCGTGTCGCCCAACCTGGGACAGAACATCCAGATCGCCATCTGGACGACCGTCCCGCTCGGCATCATGGCTGGCTTGCAGTTGGTCTACTATGCCGCCGGCGGCCAGCCCGGAACCGATGGCATCGCCGGATTGCTCCCCCTGTGGAGCGGTTATGACCAGCAGCCGCAGTTCGTTCGCAGCCTTCTGCTCTCCCTCGCCAGCCGTACCACACTCTTCTGGCTGTGGAGCCTCGTATTGGTTTACATCGCTGCCCGCACAGCCCTCCAGGGCAAGCACTGGGCCATCATCCCCGTCGTGCTCGCCTGGGTGGTCATCCTCACCGTGGTCCCTGTGCTCACCGGAGCCATCGCCGCACCGGAAGTCACTCCCGGCCAGAGCGGTGATTTCCCGCCCATCATCGATGATCTGCCTCCGGATGTCCTGCCCACGCAGGCCGTCCTCCCTGGCGAAGACTTCGGCCCCACGCCTGAAGGAGCCGACCTGATCCTGCCAGAAGCCACATCAGAAGCCGGCGGTAGCGGGGCCACCATGCCCCCTACCCCAGAAATCCTGAAGCCCGGCAGCGCCATCATCGTGACCGTCCCGCCCGGTTCGCCCTGAGTGAAAGTGTCACCCCATGGCGATCACCCCCTATCAAGCGCCAGCCCCAACCAACGGCCGTCCCAACGGAAACGGCCATAACCCCGACTTTGTCGTCGCCCACGAGGTCGTCAAAGAATTCATCCTCGGCGACCAATTCGTCCACGCTTTGGCTGGGGTCAGCCTCCGCATCCCTCAAGGCCAGTTCGTGGCTATCATGGGTCCCAGCGGCTCCGGCAAAAGCACCCTGCTCTACCTGCTCGGTGGCCTCGACCGTCCCACCTCTGGGCACATCACTGTCGCCGGCCGCGAGGTCGAAAACCTCAGCAGCGAAGACCTGGCCGCCTTCCGCCGGGAAACCATCGGCTTCGTCTTCCAGGCCTTTCACCTCGTCCCCACCATGACAGCGCTGGAGAATGTCGCCCTGCCTGGCGTCTTCGCCGGCATGCCCCGCGAGGAGCGCGAACAGCGTGGCACGAGACTCTTGGCTGCCATCGGCATGGCAGACCGCCTCGACCACCGCCCGTCGCAGCTTTCCGGTGGGCAGCAGCAGCGCGTCGCCATCGCCCGCGCCCTCTTCAACGACCCGCCCATCATCATGGCCGACGAACCGACCGGCGCGCTGGACAGCAAGACCGGCCAAACAGTCATGAAACTGCTGCGCTGGTTCTGCCGCAGCCAGGGACGTACCGTCATCGTCGTCACCCACGATCCCGGCGTTGCCAGCTACGCCGACCGCATCATCAACCTCAAAGACGGCCTCGTCGTCGAAGACCGGATGCTGCGCCCACGCGCCCCCCGCGTCAACCTCTGGCGTTCCGTCGAAGAAGTCTTAGCCGCAGAAGCGGATGAATCTCATGAACCAGTGGAATAAACGCGCTGCCCTCTTCATCTATATCGCCCTCATGCTCGCGCTGCCCGGCCTCCTGGCCGCCCAGGGACCAATCACCGTCACCAACATCACCCCCCTGGAAGTCCCCGTAGGTCAAGCGGGCACGCTCATCATCACCGGCACAAATTTCGCCGCCACCACCCAGGTCAGTCTCATTCCATCCGGCGGTGGCAGCCCCATCCCGCTGGCCGTCACCCTGGTCAGTCCAGCCGAAATCCAAGCCCCCTTCCCCAACACGCTCGCCGTCGGCCAGTGGATCATCTCCGTCAGTGACTCGGTTGTCGGCGGCAGCAGTGCCGCCTTTACCCTCACGGTGCTGCCTCCCCCCATCGTCGTCACCGGAACCTCGCCCAGCCAGATCACCACCGGCCAGAGCGCCATCCTCACCATCACCGGCGCCAACTTTCGTCCCTCCACCGGCGTCCGGCTGATTGGCGTGGCTGCGCTCTCTGTGAGCTACATCAGCCCCAACGAACTTCGTGCGGCCATCCCCAGCAATCTGGCCGTCGGCCAGTACATCATCGAAGTCAGCGATCCTCTGGGTGGCAGCAGTTCCGCCTTCACCCTCACCGTCGTCAGCCCGCCGCCCCCCACCACCGAGCCAATCCCCCCAACTGCCGCCCCACCGCCTACAGAACTCCCCGGTTCGCCCAACCTGCTGATCCGCAGCTTCAGCGCCAACCCGTCAACCATCCGCCCAGGCCAAACCACCACGTTCACCATCGAAATCTTCAACCAGGGATCGCGTCCAGCGCTGGGCATCTCCATCACCGTCGATTCCGGGGGTAAATTCGTCCCTGCCAGCGGTATCTCCGCCATTACCGTCCCGGACCTCGCCGTCGGCGGATCCGTCACCACCAGCCTGTCGGTCGTCGCCGCCAGCGATACCCCCGGCGGCCCGCAGACCGTCGGCATCACCCTGGCCTTCCGCGATTTCACCGGTCAGGCCTATACCAACCAGCGCACACTGACTGTCAGCGTCGAGGCTGTCCCCCAGTCCTCCCAGATCACCCTCTCACGCTACCAGTTCAATCCCAGCCCGGTCATCCCCGGCCAGCCTGTCACCATCACCATCCTCCTGACCAACACCGGCAATGAAACCGCCTCGCAGGTTTTGGTGCAGATCTCCGCGGATGGCATCCTGCTCGCCGGCCCGCAGGGTAACAGCTTCCCCGTCGGCGATATCCGCGCCGGCGCCAGCGCCAGCATCGACATGCCCCTCATCGTCAGCAAGACCGCCAAAGACGGCCCCCAGTCGCAAAGTGTATCGATTACTTTCCTGCAAAAGGGCGAAACCAAGAACGTCACCGGCAGCATGACCATCGAGGTCGCCAAGGTCGATACCCCAGCCCCCGTCATGATCATCGACTCCTACGACGCCGGCGCGGAATCCTTGCAGCCCGGCCAGCAGTTCACCTTGACCATGACCATCAAGAACATCGGCAGCGATAACGCCAAAGACCTGCTCATCACCTTCGGCCAGGTCGATTCGTCCGGCGGCGGCATCGATCCCACCCCCGGCGTGAGCAGCGGCACCAGCACCAGCACCAACAGCAACTTCGCTCCGCTCGGCTCCGGCGGCACCATCTTCGTCGGTGACGTAATTGCTGGCGAAGACGGCGCCACCATCACCCAGGATTTCATCGTCAACGGCTCGGTAGATAGCGGCGTCTACAGCCTGCCCGTCACCCTCCGCTACCGCCGTTCCGACGGCTCATCTGCCCAGGATCGCCAGGGCGTCAGCCTCGTCGTCGTCGTCCCGCCGCAGATCCGCATCAACCAGATCACCCCCATCCCGGAATCCGCCAACGCCGGCGAACCTATCGTGCTCTCGATGGAGATCGCCAACCGGGGCCGCAAACCCGTCAATTTCACCACCGCCACCGTCACCATCGATAACGGCATCGTCGCCAGCGGCGACGAAACCTACCTCGGCCCCGTGCAGAACAACGACACCACCACGCTCGATGCCAGCGTCATCCCTTCAGCCGAAGGCACGGCCACCATCACCGTCACCTTCAATTACACCGATGACCTCAACCGCCCCAAGCAGCTCGTCGAAACCTACACCGTCCAGGTCATGCCGCCGCTGCCCACGCCGGATTTCTCGCTGCCCCCGCCCGATGAAGGCGGCGGCCTGCCGACCAATCCGGGAACGGTCAATAGCCGCGATTTGCTCGGTCGTTTGCTGCTCGGTCTGTTAGGTCTGGGGAGTTGAACCGCGCGCTTATCCCTTGACGGCGCCCTCGGTGAACGTCCGCAGGATGTTGCGCCGCATCAGCAGGTAGATCACCACCGTCGGCAGCGCCGTCAGCGTCGATGCCGCCATGATCGAACTCCACCGGCTGCCGCTCTCCGGGTTGGTGAAGTACATCTGCACCCCCACCGTCAGCGTGTAGGACTCCACCCGCCCGCCGCCAATCAGCAGCGGCCAGATGAACTGGTTCCAGGTGTTGATCAGAATGTAGATCAATAAAGCCGTGATCGCCGCCGTGTTCGCCGGCGCGACGACGCGCGTCAGCGTCTGCCACGAACTGGCCCCGTCGATCATCGCCGCTTCCATGATCTCTTTCTGGAAGCTCATGAAATGCTGCCGCAGCAGAAAAATGCCGAATCCCAATGACACGCCCAGCATCGGCAGAATCAGCCCAGGAACAGTGTTAATCAATTTGAACTGTGCCAGCAGCAGATAGTTGGGAATATACGTGACCACGAACGGAACCATCAGGCTCAGCAGCACCAGCCCCAGCAGCAGGTTCTTGAAGCGGAACTCAAAATAGCTGAACGCATACGCCGCCGGCACCGCCAGGATCAATTGTCCGAAAGCGACGCCGAATGAGAACACCACGCTGTTCCAGAGATAGCGCCACATCGGCACGGTCTGCAGCACCCCGCTGTAGTTTTCGAACGTTAGCGGCAGATTCACCGGCGAGAACACATTCTCGAAAACCGCTTGCGGCGGCTTCAGGCTGATCCCAACCAGATACGCCAGCGGAACCAGCACCACCGCCGTCGCCAGCATCAGCGCCATCCGCGCCGCCCACACGCCCCTTCTGTCTTTAACGGTCATACTGTACCCTGCGATCCAGCAGCCGGTACTGCCAGTACATAAACCCGCCAAACAGCACGATCAAGATGACCGACAGCGCCGACGCTTGTCCCAACCGGAAGAACCGGAACCCTTCCGAGAAAATCGCGTACATCAGGTTGTTCGTCGCGTTGTTCGGGCCGCCTTCCGTCAGCACCCGGATCGGCGTGAACACCGCATCCATTGCGCCGATCAGCGTGATAATCACCAAAAACAAACCCGTCGGCGCAAACAGCGGCAGAACGATCCGCCTCAGCAGTGACCAGCCGTGCGCACCGTCCACATATGCCGCCTCCAAGTATTCCTTCGGGATCGCCTTCAGCCCGGCAATCGCCAGCAGAAAATGAAACCCCATCACCTTCCAGTTCGCCATCAGCGCGATGCTCGGCAGTGCCCAAACCGGATCGCTCAGCCACGCATTCGGCGGCTGGCCGAACAATGCCGTGATCCGGTTGAACAGCCCGTTCGTGGTCGGCAGAAAGAAGAACGCCCAAATCAATACCACCACATTGAACGCAATCACCGTCGGCAGAAATAGCGCCGACTGGTAAAAGTCCACTTCCCGGTCACCCAATTGCAGTGTCAGGAATGCCAGCGAAACCGGCACAACCACCGAGCCGATCAGCGCGAACACGATGTACAGCAGGCTCTGTACCAGCACCTCATGAAACAGCGGGCTGCTCAAGATCGCTTCGTAGTTCTGCAGCCCTACATATGTCCGGAACGGAGCCAGCAGATTACCCTGGTGCAGGCTCAACTGCACCGTTCGCACCAGCGGCACGTAGACGAATATCCCGATGAAGATCAGCGCCGGCGCCATATACACGTAAGGAGTCAGCCGCCGGACATCGAATCGCAGCTTGGTTTGAACGTCGGTCGCCGCTTTCGCAGCCGGGGAGATCGTCCCGGATTGTTCCATCACGCTGTCTCCGTCCCTGAATGCTTCCATACAAATAGAAAGGGAGCACAGGCTGCCTGTGCTCCCTTCGCCGCGTTGAACGCTATGAACCGCACGCCTGCCCGGCAATCAAACCGTTGATCTCCGCTGCGGCTGCCGCCAGTGCATCCGCTGCGCTCTTCTCACCGCTGAGCGTCGCCTGCGTCGCCCGGAAGGCCGCATCGCCCGCCGCCAGCCCGTTCGGGCCGGGGTGCGATGTCCACCGCACCATCTTGCTGAGCTGGCTGTTCCCCACCTGTTGAATTGGATTCTGCGCGATGAATTCCGCGTAAGCCGGCTGTTCCAGCACCGCTTCATACAGCGGCACGTATCCCAACCCGCGCGTCCACTCCGAAAGTCCATCCACCGAGGTCAGGTGCTGGACGAAGTTCCACGCTGCCTGCTGCTGCGCGTCATCCGTCGCGAACACCACCAGCAGATTCCCGCCGCCGGGAATGCGAACCGGGTTGTCGCCAAACTGCGGCCAGACCGTCGCCCGCAGGTCAAATTTTGCCTGCGCCTGGATGCCGCCGCGTCCCGCAATCGAGTACCCGTAAGTCACCGTTTCGCCCGACCAGAAAGCGGGTGTCGCGTCATTGTACCCCGCATTGAGCGACAGCCCAGCCTGCACCACATCCGCCCAGGCTTGCAGCCCCGCCGCTGCTTCCGGCGTGTCCAGGCCGGAGCGGTACTCTCCATCCTGGCACACCAGCATCCGCCCCCCGTTGCTTTCGACGAACGCCTGCAAAATCCAGTTATCCGCGCCGTACCCAAAATTGAACACCGGGATGCCCCCGTTCGCCTCGCTCAGCGCCGGCGCAATTTCCAGCCAGCCTTCCCAGGTGGTCGGCGGATTATCCGGGTCCAGCCCCGCCTTCACGAACATATCCGCATTGTAGTACATCACCGGGTTCGACAGCGAGTAGGCCAATCCAACCGTCTGGTCCCCCAGCTTGGTCAGCTCACGAATGTTCTGCGGGAATTGTTCCAGGTGTTCCGCCCCACCCCACTTTTCCACCAACGCCTCAACCGGGATAAACGGCAGATTGTTGTAGACGTAATCCAGGTAAGGCCAGCCCACCTGCACCAGCGCCGGGGGATTGCCCGCCGCAAGCTGAGTCTCCAGGTTCTGCACCAGCGCCGGATAGCTCTCCTGAACGCGCGGCTCCACCTGTACGCCCGGATTAGCCGCCTCGAACTGCTCGATCAGCTTTTCAACCGTCGGGCCGCCAAATCCTTGGTTATTGATGTTCCAGTATTCAATGGTGATCGTCTCCTGCGCCTGGGCGCTCACCGCCAGCGCGAACGCCACCACCACCACGACCAACACCGCCGCAAACTTCCGCATCAGTCAATCTCCTTAGATGGGTTGTCCAACAAATGCATCAAATGACCAATCCGGCGCTGGTTTTTAACATCGCACTGTGAAGCATCCTTTAAGGAACATCAAAAGTTTGTCTCATCCGAGATTCCGCTGAATTTCCCCCGCTTGCCCCACCCACACTTGCCAACCCATTCCCTCCGCTGCTACGATCAAACCATCCTGATGTCGGCTGAGGTTTAGGCCATGCTCTACGAACTCGGAATGCTCGCTCTCGCCAACCTCATGCGGGCGCGCGCCCGCCTGCTGATGACCACGGGCGGTGTCCTGGTCGGAACCACCGCTGTCATTCTGCTCATCGCTCTCACCAGCGGCTTGCAAAAAGCCGCCGAATCCGGCATCGGCAGCAGCTCCTCGCTCACCGAACTGGAGGTCTACCCTAACTACGGCTTTATGCCCATGGGGCCGGATGGCGGCGGCAGCCAGCCCCCCGCCGACCTCCCCACCCTCAATGTGAAAACGGTGCAGGAGTTCTGGAAAATCCCCGGCGTGGCCGCCGTCATCCCCCTCGTCCGCCTCCAGGCCGGCGAGATCAGCGCCGGCAAGTATTCCGGCTACGCCGATATTGTCGGCATCGATCCTAAGCTCATCCCCTACATGGGACTGAGCGTCCAGCGTGGAACCCTCTCCCTCGAAAAAGGCGAAATGCTCCTCGGCCAAAACGTCGGCGACTACTTCTACGATCCCAAATCCACCAGCGAAAATTACCAGCCCGTCCCGGTCGATCTCTTCACCACGCCCTTCAAGCTCAAGCTCTACCAGTACAGCGGCCCTACCCCCAGCGAGCGCCGCGTCACCGGCAAACCCAGCGGCGTGCTCACACCCAACGACCGCTTCAACTTCTCTATGCTCCTGCCCATCCAGGATGTCATCAGCTACAACGAGTGGATCACCGGCCAGAAGTTCGACCGCGATAAGTTCGTCTTCGACTCGGTCATCGTCCGCGCCGCCAGCCGCGAAACCACCAACGCTGTCTCCGAGGCGCTCCGCGAACGCGGTTTCAGCACCGGCGGCATGGCCGAGTACATCAATCAGTTGAACAACTTCTTCACCACCATGCGGCTGATGCTCGGCGGAGTCGGCGGCATTGCCCTGCTCGTAGCCGCTTTCGGCGTCGCCAACACCATGACCATGGCGATCCTGGAACGCACCAAAGAAATCGGCCTCATGAAAGCCATCGGCGCAACCGACCGCGACGTGCTCACCATCTTCCTCATCGAAGCCAGCTTCGTCGGTTTGATCGGCGGCCTGGCCGGGGTATTGTTCTCCTACTTCCTGCAGAACACCATCAACCAGGCCGTCGCCGCGGCTGCCGCCGGCGCCGATCCCAGCCAGCCGAGCTACATCAGCTTTCTGCCCTTCGATGTCTCACGCATCGGCGGCGAACTGCTGGTCATCTCCCCCGAACTCGCGATCTTCGCCCTCTCCCTGGCAACTACCGTCGGACTCGCGGCCGGGCTGTACCCCTCTCTCCGCGCCGCCCGCCTCCAGCCCGTCATCGCCCTCAAGATGGAGTAAAGCCGGAACTATCTCCCCTCCCACTCGCGCACCGCTGCCAGCGCCTCCGGCGTCCCAATCGCCCGCAGCGACTGCGCCGCCATATCACACACCCGCTGCCCGCTGAAGTTCGATGCCATCGTATCCCGCAGTCGGTCGATCAGCGCCGGAACCGCGTCCGGGCTGGCCGTCCGCCCCAGTGCCCAGGCCGCTGCGTAGCGCACATACTGGTTGGGATGCTCCAGCGTCCGGATCAGCCCCGGCACAGCCGCCTGCCCGATCTCCCCCAGGATCAGCGCCGCCTGCTGCCGCTCCAATTCTGTCCCATGCCGCACTGCCCCTAGCAGCGTATCCACTGCCTCCTCGCCCATCCGCTTGATGATCTCAATCGACGTGCGCCGCAGCCCGCTGCTGTTGAACTCCACCATCAATTCCACCAGCGGCGGAATCGCCGCCTTCCCAATCCGCACCAGCGCGATGGCTGCCGCCGTCCGCGCCTCCGATTTATCCACCACCAAAAGCTGCACCAGTGGCACAACCGCCCGCTCGTCGCCAAGCTGTCCCAACGTCTCCGCGATCAGCATCCGCGCCTGTTCATCCGCCTCCGGCAGCGCCGCCATCAGTGGCAGCACGCTCGGCTCGCCGATCTTCACCAGCGCCGCTGCTGCCAGCGCCCAAACCTGCTGGTCTTCGTGGCTCAGCAGTCGGATCAGCGGCGGCACGCTCGGCGCCCCAATCTTGATCAGCGCCTTGATGATCTGCCTGTTCCATTTGCCCTGACCGTCCCGCAGCACCGTCACCAGCGCGTCCGTTGACCGCTCATCCGCCATCCGCCCCAACACGCTCACGGCATACCGCTGCTTGATCGCGCTGTCGCTCAGCAGCGCCTCGATCAACCGCTCCATCGAGACCTCGTCTGCTGTCATCGGGAACCCCATCTTTCTCTCGATCTACAATCAAGCCTCCGCCTTCCTGTTTGCAGCGGCCTTTCAGTTTAGAATATTTCGCTCAGCCTCCTATAAAAAATTTACGTGCCGCCGACATTTTTCATATATCAACCGCATAGAGTCAGGGACGTAAACCAAAATCAACAACAAAACAGATGTGAGGAGCTGACCTATGAACACCATCGTCCGTTGGAACCCCTTCCGTGAAATGGCCGCCATGCAGAGCGCTATGGATCGCCTCTTCGATGAAACCTGGCGCGGCTTCCGTCCGACGGCCGCCGGCAACAGCCTGGCCCTGGATGTCTTCGAGACCGATCAGGCCTACATCCTCTTCACTGCCCTGCCCGGCATCAACCCACAGGACATCCATGTCAGCATGGAAGATGATGTCCTGACCATCAGCGGTGAAGTTCCGCAGCCCGCCTTCGACGAGAAGGAAAACGCCCGTACCCTCATGCTCGAACGCAGCTACGGCAAATTCACCCGCAGTGTCCGCGTCGGCATGCCCGTGGATAGCGAGAAGATCGAAGCCGCCTACGAGAACGGTGTCCTCAAGCTCACCCTGCCCAAGACCCCGCAGGCCCAGCCGAAGGTCATCCCGGTTCGCGTCGGCGCCAAGGAAGGCTAAACGCCTTCCATGAATTGCCTCCCCGCTCCACTTCGTCGAGCGGGGCCGGGGAGTGAGGATCACTCCCCCCATCTGTCAGAACAGCAGCGGCCTTCCCCTCATCAGGAAGGCCGTTTTTCATTTCCCTCTTGTTTGTATTCCTCTGCGCCCTTTGTGTCTGTGCGCAGCCTCCCCACCAGGGGATTGCGGTTCAAATCCTCTTCGCTTTGCGCCCTTTGCATCTTTGCGGTTAAATTCTGCTTCGGCTTCGCGGTTCAATGATCGCAGTTTCACCCAATCCCAGGTGCGCCACCATGACCGACCGCCTCTATTACGACGACTCCTATCTAGCCCGCTTCACCGCCCGCGTGACCGAGCGCCTCACCTATGAGGGCGCACCCGCCGTCATCTTGGATCGCTCCGCCTTCTACCCCACCGGCGGCGGCCAGCCCTGCGACATGGGCACGCTCAACGGCATCCCCGTCATCGATGTCCTCGCCCGCGAATCCGATGCCGCCGTCATCCATGTCCTCGCCGAACCCCTCGATGCTGAGCAGGTCCAAGCCGAGATCGACTGGCCTCGCCGCTTCGACCACATGCAGCAGCACACCGGCCAGCACATCCTCACCGCCGCCTGCGTCCAGGCCGCCGACGCCAAAACCGTCGGCTTCCACCTCAGCCTCGATAGCCTCACCATCGACCTCGACCGCCCCGACCTGCCCGATTCCGCTCTGGCTGAAGCCGAAACCCTCGCCAACCGCATCATCCAAGAAGACCGCGCCGTCACCGCCCGCCTCCGCGACCTCGATGACCAGGAAGGCGTGCGCATGCGCCGCCTGCCCAAACACCTTCTCACCGAAGGCCTGCGCGTCGTCGAAATCGACGGCTTTGATACCACCGCTTGTGGGGGAACCCATGTCGCCCGCACCGGGGCCGTCGGGCTGCTCAAAATCATCAAAACCGAAAAGCACCGCGGCAGGACCCGCCTGGAATTCCTCTGCGGCGGCCGCGCCCTCCGCGACTATCAGGCCAAGCACCGCGTCAGCGCCCGCCTCGCCGCCGATCTCGACTGCCGCTTTGCCGAAACTCCCGAACTCGTCGCCAAGCTCCGTGCCGATCTCAAAGCTGCCCAATCCGCCCTCAAAGCCGCCCGTGAACAGCTCGTCGAGTTCGAAGCCGACCGCCTCTTGGCCGGAGCCGACCGCTCACGCGGCTGGGCGCTCATCCAGGCCGCCTATGAGACCCGTGACCCCGCCGAACTCAAGCTCCTCGCCTCCCGCCTGACCGCCGGGCCGGGCGTCGTTGCCCTGATCGGCTCCGCCGGCGAAAAGTCCCACATCGTCTTCGCCCGCAGCGCCGATCTGCCCCACGACATGGGCACGCTCCTCCGCGAAATCACCGCCAGCCGGGGTGGCCGCGGCGGCGGTCAGCCCAACTTCGCCCAGGGCGGCGGCATGCCCGCCTCGCTCGACGCCCTCGCCGCCGCCCTCTCCAGCGCCGCCGCCCGCTTGTAATCCTTGCCGCGCTGCCTTTCTTTACAACCTCGGCGATTTCCCCGTCAACCGCGTGAACACCTGGTATCCGATCCACCGGAACGGCTCCGGCGGAATCCGCACATAGTCTGCTTGGTAGCACGGTAGCCCTCGCCAGCGAGCATCGTCCCCGGAATACGCATCCGTTAGGATCAATCCCGCCATATTCCCCAGTGTCACCCCGTGCCCGCAGAAGCCAACCGCATAGTACAAGTTCCGGTTCGCCCCCCGCACGCCCATCAGCGGAACGCGATTCATCGTCATCCCCAGCACCCCCGTCCAGCGGTGCGTCACCGGTATATCCCGGCTGCGCGGCAGATACCCCCCCATTGTTTCACGTAGCTTCTGCTGCGCCCGCGCCGCCGTCTGCAGAGACTGCGTGTACCGCGTCCGGTCGTTGAACAGGTATGCATACGCTTGGTTGCTCCCACCCCCAAACACGATCTGCCCTTCGCGTGTCAGGCTGGAATACGCGATCCGGTCGAGATCGTCCGAATAGCCAGCCGTCCCGTGCCAGCCCAGCTTGTCCAGTTCCTCCGCGCTCTGCGGCGCAGTCGCGAACACATGCGCATGCAGCGGGAAGATCGCATCCCGGAAGTACCCCAGCTTGCTCGTGTAGCCGTTGGTCGCCAGCACCACCGCCTTCGCCCGCACTTCCCCCGCAGGCGTCCGCAGCGTCATCTCCACCCCTTCTCGGATGGAAAGCACCGGCGTCTGCTCGTAGATTGCTACCCCCTGTGCCTCAAGTACCGGCCGCAGCGACCGCACTAACTGCGCCCCGTTGATCTGCCCGGAGTTCGGGTCCAGAATCGCGCCGTAGACCCCCTCCATCTTCACCTTCTGCTTCAGCGCCTCCCCGTCCAGAAAGATCGACGGAATACCCAACTGCTGGTGCAGCTCTGCCTCGCGCTGAGCAGCCTCAGCCCGCCGTGGATCGGTGTAGACCGACAGCGTCCCGTCAATCCGGTAGCTCACCGGCAGCCCGTGCCGCTCGATGATCTCCGCGATCATCCGAATCCCCGCGTGCGTCATCTCGTAGACTCGCCGGGTCGTCTCCGCGTCGTACCCGTACATGATCGGCAGCCAGTTCAGCATCATCCCGCCGTTGCGCCCGCTGGCCCCGTTCGCCAGCGCTTTCGCCTCCAGCAGCACCACCCGCTTTTCAGGGTACCGGCGGCTGAAATGGTACGCCGTAGAAACCCCCGTAAACCCCCCGCCGATGATCGCCAAGTCTGCCCCGATGTCCTTCCGCAGCGGATCGCTTGGCCGGTAATCCGGCGTCTGGCTCACCCACAGCGATTCGTTCTCGTCAAATTCCAGCTTCTCACGGAAGATGCGCCCCGCAGCCGGCCAGGTCTGCGCCCCCATCCATGCCGCCGCCCGCAGCGCCGTTTCCGAAAACGTTCTCCCGTGTGATGACTGCCCCATTCCTCAAATGCTCCCTTGCGAACATCCCGTTCAGCACGACAACAATACCACACAACCGCCTGCTCCGGGTCACGCCGTGGTCTCCCCCGTAGGGACAGCCTCCTGGCTGTCCGCTGCTGCCATTTCATGACTGGGTATCTCTTTGCACCCGTGTGAAGCCTCCCCGTCAGGAAACTGCGGTGGGGGTTTTCTTTTCTTTGTGTCCTTTGCGTCTTTTTCTGTTATACATTCTTATCTTCGATTTTACGCCAAAGAGTAGACAAAATGTCACCCTTTCCGCCTCATTTTGTGCTATCGTAGGAACAGAATGTAGGGACGCCCAAAATAGCATCCGGTTAAACTCCCCTCTCCCAGTGAGCGCAGCGAACGTTTGGGAAAGGGGCCAGGGGGTGAGGGCGCTAGATTCTCATATTCTCACATTCTCATTCTTATCATTCTTATCATTTCGCAGTCTCGGCTTCACGGACACAAAATGGCGTTGGCGGCATGTCTGCCATTGCCGCCAATTCCGCCGTATAACGGAGATGTCTTCCCGTGAGGAGTGCTTCAGAGGGGGTCGATAACTGACAAAATGGACGATTTACCGGCACGGCCCTATAAGTTCAGGTCCCCGCCCTGTCCCGAAAGCCAGTGCCCGTAGATCGCCTCAGCCACCATAGCCGGCGGCTTGGCATCTTTCGGCAGTTTGAAGGGAGCCTGCTCCCAGAAAGGGGTATCGACCGCGCCAGGCCGCACGATGCTGAAGCGCAGTTTGCGGTTTTCTTTCGCCAGCACCGCCACCAGCGGGTCAAGCGCTGCTTTCGCTGCCGCGTACACCCCCATCTTCGGCAGAATCAGATGGTCGATGTACGCGCCGATGAAGACCATCAGACTGCCGTCCTTCATCAGCGGAAGGCTGCTCTGCGCGGCCAGCCACGCCCCCGTGAGGTTGCTCTCCAGCACCAGCCGCCCCTCATCGGGCGGCATCCGGTCGAGCAGCCCATTTCGCAGCGCCCCAGCCGCGTAGACCATCAGGTCGAGTCCATCGCTCTCTGGGGCAATCAGCGGTGGAATGCCGCTGATCGTCTGTGCAACACCCGCGTCGAACCGGTAGGTTTGGTCAGCCTCACCGGGAATCCGGCTTTCATCGCGCGCCGCGGCGAACACTCGCCAGCCGCGCCCTTTCAGCGTACGGACTAGCGCGCTCCCGATTCCACCGGAAGCGCCCCAAATCAGAGCTTCAGGCATAAACTATCGCGCTGCTCCTTGGTTGTTTAACTTCCGCGCGGCGTCCACCAGCACGGCGATTTCAGGATCATCTCCCGCGTAAGCGCTGTAGTAGGCATACCGGATGATCCCCGCCTGATCCACGATGAACGTACCCGGCAGCATCTGCGCGTCTCCCGTGGTCTCACCCTGTACCTGACCGTTCCGTATCGCCTTCAAGGTCGCGCCCATCATCTTCAAGCCCGTACCCACAAATTCGCCCACCGTCCCGCGCCGCAGCCCCCAGGCCGTGTACGGGTCATTGCTCGTCGCGGCGAAGCAGGTCAGGCTCGGAGCCAGCTTGCCGCAGTGCCGCTCCGCGTGCTTCGGTTCTCCCAACCCCACGGCCAGCAGCTTCAGCCCGGCCGCCTGTAAATCGTCCTTGTGTAGCTCCAACTGAGCCATCCGGTTCCGGCAGTGTATTCAGCCGAAGTGCCGCAGGAAGCTCATCAGCGTCGGCCCCTGCGACCACACCTGCTCGTCCAGCGTCACTACTCGCCCCTGCGGGTCGGCCAGTGTGATGACCGGAGCTGGATCCCCAACCTGTAACCGTGTCGGTTTCGATCCCATACGTTTCCTTACCCCATTCAATCGAAGAAAGGACGCGCGGCTGCGCGTCTACCATACCCCTCAGGTGAACTGCTTACGCCGCCGCCCCTGTGAGCTTCCCTGCCCCACCCTGCGGGCGGTTCAGCACAAAGCGTGCGGCCAGTGCGGCCAGCACGGCCGCGATCATAATCCCAGCGGTGTTCGCGACCACCGGCGTCCCCGCCTGCTTGATCACAATCCCAACCAGCGCCCAGATAATCACCGACGCGTAAGCCCAATCCCGGCGCGCCAGCACCATGAACCCGGTGATACCCGTCGCCACGACCAGCATCAGCACCGTCCAAACTTCGCCGCTGATGCCAAATCCGTTCCACCCCGCGTCATACAGTGCGTAGGCGATGTTCGCTACCGTCGCTACCGTAATCCAGCCCAGATACACGCTGAAGGCTGCATGCACCCACCAGCGCATCGCCCCACGCGCAGCCGTCACCCCAATGCCGACCCGCGTGTAAATCACCAGCAGCGAGGCCAGCAGCACCAGCATCGCCAGCACGCTCCACCCAAATTGATTCCAGTGGAACAGGAAGATCCAGCCAATGTTGGCCGCGCACGACAGCGCGAACCAGTAGCCGATCTTGCGGAATGTGGGATTCTCCCGCTGTGAAGGCAGTGCCTGGTACACCACGAACCCAATCAGCAGTGTGTAGATCAGCCCCCAAATGCTGAACACGTAGTTATCCGGCACGAATAGAATCGGCAGCCGGTTGGAAATTTCCGCCGGAGTCTGCCCGTTGAGCGGCAGCCCCTGCGAGAGGCCGTTTACAATCACCGTGGCGACCAGCGCCACAATGTTCACAAACTGGCGAATAACATCTCGGTTCATCGTGGTCCTCGTGCCTAAGCACCAATGTTTCCTCAAGCCAGCAAACAGTATAGCCGCCCGCGATAAACCCACCTTAAGCCTCCACTGAGAAGCCCATGAGCACCAACCCTGACCTGCGCGTTCCGGCGATGGCGAAGCAGTCAGAGCTGGGAGGAGGAACCGAGTTTTAGTACTTGATAGTTTATCATTGCCCCATGTGCGTTTGAACAGATGCCCTGGGCAGTGAGTGGTACTGTGGCAGACTTTTGGGTAAGATGCGATTTTATTGAGATTGCGCGGTTCATCCCCCACCCTAACGAAGGAACGTCCCATGTCGCTGCATGAGCAGGTCATCCAGGAATTCACCCGCCAGTTCAATGGTCAACCGGCGGCCGTTGTCCGCGCCCCTGGCCGGGTCAACTTAATCGGCGAACACACCGACTACAACGACGGCTTCGTCCTGCCGATGGCAATCGACCGCGCCGCCTGGATCGCGCTGCGCCCGCGCGGCGATGCTCGTGTCTGTGTCTATTCGCCGTACTTCGAGCAGGCCATCACCTTCGCGCTGGATGACCTGGAGACCTACCGCGACGGCTGGATCGAATACCCGCGCGGCATCGCCTGGGCGCTGACCCAGGCTGGCCACAAGCTGACGGGATGGGACGGCGTCCTGCTGAGCGATGTGCCGGTCGGGGCCGGCCTGTCCTCATCCGCCGCTGTGGAGATGGCGACTGCCCGCGCCTTCAGCGTCGTTTCTGGTTTTGATTGGGACGCGCCGACGATGGCGAAGCTGGGGCAGAAGGTGGAGAACCAGTGGATCGGGGTCAAGAGCGGCATAATGGACCAGATGATCTCGGCGTCTGGCCGAGCCGAGCATGCCCTGCTGATCGACTGCCGTTCGCTGGACACGCAGCTTGTACCGCTGCCCACGGGGACGGTGGTGGTCGTGCTGGATACCGCCACCCGGCGCGGCTTAGTGGATTCGGCTTACAACGAGCGCCGCGCCCAATGCGAAGCCGCTGCCCGGTTCTTCGCCGTCCCAGCGCTGCGGGATGTCAGCCTGGCCGTCTTCGAGGATCGCGCCAGCCATCTCGACGTAAATACGCGCCGCCGCGCCCGCCACGTCATCAGCGAAAACGAACGCACGCTCCAGGCAGCGGAGGCCATGCGGCAGGGAGATGCAGTTCGCTTGGGTCAGTTAATGAACGAAAGCCATGCCAGCCTGCGGGATGACTTCGAGGTGTCCAGCGATGCGCTGAACACGATTGTGGACTGCGCCCGGCGCGAACCTGGCTGCTACGGCGCACGGATGACCGGCGCGGGCTTCGGCGGCTGCGCGGTGGCGCTGGTTCAGGCGGAAACTGCCGAGGCGTTTGCCAGTGCCGTCTCGGTCACGTACCGGAACGCGACCGGTCTCCAGCCAAACATCTACGTCTGCCGGGCCACCAACGGGGCTGAAGTGATCAGTTAGTGAGCCATCTGGCGCCGCTTGATCACCTGGCGGGCGCGGGCCAGCGCATCCTCCGGCTTGTAGAAGAACTCCACTGGAAGCTGCGACAGCTTCGCCAGCCCAGCGGCGATCATCTGCGCCATCATAGAGTGGCCAACAAAACACACGTGGATCATGCGCGGGTCGAGATCAGCGCTCCACTTCGCCAGCCGAACATCCAAGATGGTGAGGACGGCCTTGCGGATGTCGAGCACCAGCACGTAATAGTCCACTCCGGCGGCATCAGCCTGGCGAACCCGCTCTTCGGTCGCCTCGCGGAAATTGGGGGCATTCATCGCCTCATCGTAAACGAGCGACAGGATACCTGGCTCGACCCATTCAAAGCGGGTGTAATAGGGCGTCATCTTCCCCCTCCCAAAAGTCATTTGTTCCTCTTCTTCAGCATATCCCGAAGAGGACAATTTTGAGGCTTAGGATTTTGCCCGGCCTCTCAGCTCGCCAGTGTGCGATCCAGCCGCGCCGCCAGCGGGATCAAGCGATCCTGCACGAGCGCCAGGATGTCTACGTTCGGGTCGGCCAGGATCACTTGCCAGATTTCAGCAAAGGCATCGGCCAGTCGGTCCTCGATGACTCCCCAGCGTAGAGCTGGGGGAATACTGCGCCCATCCTTGAGAACCTGCACGAACTCTTGGATATACGGGGCCTCTGCCTGCACCAACGCATTCAGGGAATCCAACCGCGCGGGCAGAACACCAGCATCCCCGCTGAACTGAATTTGCGCCGTTTTGCTGGTGACGCGCGCCAGCAGATCGAAGATCATACGCTCGTGCCGTGCCGGCGCGTTTTGAAAGATCACCAGATGGGAGCCGCCAACGAAAGCCGCTCCAGGCGGTGAAGCCACCCCCAGCAGGTGGTTGTACCATTCGTTGGGGTACTTCTGGCGGATCCGGTGGATGACCCACGGCCCGCTCATCAAAACGGCCGAATGCCGGTCGCAGAAGCCCTCCACCCCCGGCACTTCATCAACGGGTTCCGTGAAGGGCGGCGTGTAGTGGATCAAGCGGAAATAGCTGGCGATAGCCTCCAGCGTTTCCGGCTCGGCAAAGCGCGTGCGCCTGCCGTCCTCGCTCAGGTAATCGCCGCCCACCGACCAAATTCAGCTTGTCAGGTGATGCACGGTGTTCATCATGCGGGTGGTGATCGTTGACCAGGGGGACTCGATGCCGATCTGCTGGAGCCGCCAAAGAGTCGTCTCGATCTGTTCGGGCGAAGTGAAGGCTGTGGCCGGGTCAATCTCGGCCACCTCCAACATATCGCGCCAGTAGTAGATCACTCGCACATCCACTGTCCAGGGGATTGCCCAAACGCGGGTATCGCCCGGCATACGAACGCTCGACCAAGCTGCAGGCAGGAAGGCACTGGCGCCGCCGAAGCGGCCTGCTTCGGATGAAGTGAAAGGGCACAGGGCGTTCATCCCGACGAGATTGCCCAGCCAGGATGAACCAATCTCGGCCAGGTCGATAACTTGGCCGCGGAAGACCATTTCTTTGAGGTCATCCCAGAGCATCGCCCAGTCCGACACGGAAATATTCACTGGCCAGGCCAGACCCCATTGGTTGATCCGGTCCAGGAGGAACTGGCCGCCATCGCCTAACCGATCCGCAATGATGAAGCTCAACCCGTCCATACTGCTCGCTCGCAATCGAAGTGGCCTGAAAACCGAATCCGGCTCGTCTTGGACGGCCCTGAGTAAGAGGGCGCCAGGCTCGCCTGAACGGCCTTTCAGGAGCAGGGTACAACAGCATTCATGATATACAAACTACCGCTTTTCCGACCATAATCTTTTATCCCGCTGCAAACAAAACCGGGGCCGTTCTCCACGACCCCGGCTGTTCATAAGGTTGGATGAGATTAGGCCGCGCCGGCGCGGATCACGTCCTTGAGGTACAAGGCGCTGCGTTTGAGAGTCCGTTTTTGGGTGGCGAAATCCACATGAACGATGCCGAAGCGCTTGTCGTAGCCAAAGGACCACTCGAAGTTATCCAGCAGGCTCCAGACATAGAACCCCTTGAGCGGGACGCCCTGCTGGATCGCCAGTGACGCTGCTTCGAAATACCCCTTGAGAAAGGCCACGCGCTTCGGGTCTTCGTAGATACCATTCACGGGAGCTGGCGCTTCAGGATAAGCCGCACCGCACTCGGTGATGTAGATGGCCGGGACGCTGGTCTCGCGGTGAATGCGCACCAGCATGTCGGTCAAACCCTGAGGGTAGACTTCCCAACCCATGTCAGTCAGTTCGGCTCCCTCCGGCGTAAACGACGTGGATTCGCCCGGGCGACCGGGAAGTGCGCCCACCAGCCAGCGCATGTAGTAGTTGATGCCTAGGAAGTCTGTCGGGACGGCCGCCGCCTTGACCGCGTCCAGGTCGAGGCCGTCCAGCGTTTTGCCGAGCACGTTGACATAATCCACCGGGTAGCTGCCCTTGAACACTGGGTCGAGGAACCAGCGGTTCATGAAGGCATCGGCCCGCCAGGCGAGCCGGATGTCCTCCGGCGACGACGTGGCGGGGACCTGCGGCGCCAGATTCAGCGTGATGCCGACCTGCGCGCCAGGGCTGTTCTGGCGGATGACGGGAACAACTGCGCCATGCGCCAGCATTATGTGGTGGGCAGCGCGGTAGGCTTTGACTGGGTCTTGTAGACCCGGCGCATGCACGCCCCAAAGATACCCCAGGATTGAGCTGCACCACGGCTCGTTGAAATCGATCCAAAACTTGATGCGGTCGCCGAGGGCGCGCGTCACCACGTCGGCGTAATCGACGAACCACTTGACGCTGTCCGGGTTGGTCCAGCCGCCTTGATCTTCCAGCACCTGGGGGAAGTCCCAGTGATAGAGCGTAGCCGCCGGCTGAATGCCCTGGGCCAGCAGCGTGTCCACCACCCGGCTGTAGAAATCCAGACCGGCTTCATTGACCGTCCCGCGGCCAGTGGGGAGGATGCGCGGCCACGATACCGAGAAGCGGTAGGAATGCACGCCCAGGTCGCGCATCAAGGCGATGTCTTCCTGGTAGCGGTGGTAGTGATCGCAGGCGACATCGCCGGTATCGCCGTTGGCGACCTTGCCGGGCGTGTGCGAAAAGCGCGTCCAGGTGCACTCCCCGCGCCCATCTTCCCGCGCCGCGCCCTCAATCTGGTAGCTGGATGCTGCCACCCCCCAGACAAAATCTTTCGGGAAATTCATGATGTTATCCTTCGATCTTGCAGGTGGACGGCCTCCATCAGGCCACCCACATATCCAAGCTGAACAACATGGCCTGCATACCCAAGAGCAGGATGCTGAGGATCGTCCAGGCTTTATCTACCACCACCGACCGCCCCAACTGCGCCAGGAAGATGAACACCGCCGGCATCGTCAGCACGTAGCGGATCAAGCTCTGGGGCGCACCGCTGGTCACAGCCAGCGCCAGGGCGATTAGGCTGAAGAGCGCCGCGCCGGGATAGCGCCGTAGGGTCACCAACCCCGCCGCCAGCGCCAGCAGCACGGCTGCCGCTTCGAGCGCGTAATAGACCATCATCTGGGTATTTGAGCCTTCGCGGAAGGCCGTCGCCGCTACGTCCAGCCCCCACTGGAGGCCGTCCCAGTTGAAGATGCCGCGCCCGAACCAGGTGATCTGGACTTCGTTGAACCGCGCGCCCAGCGCTGCCGACCAGATCAGATAAGCGCCCAGCGGGAGCAGCACGGCCAGCCCGTCGAGCAGGCGGCGCGGAAAGCCCCCGCTCCGCACTCCACGCCAATCGACAGTCTGCGCCCAGGCCAGCGCCAGCGGCACAATCAGCGCCAGCCCGGTCGAGCGCGTCCAGGTCGCCAGAGCCGCCAGGAGGCCTGCCAACCAGAACTGTTGGCGGCGCACCAGCGCCAGCGAGCCGAATGCCAGCCCAGCGAACAGCCCTTCGGTATAGACCTGCGCCAGGAAGAAGCCTGTCGGGAAGATGAGGAAGTAGAAAGCGGTGCGGATGCCGCCCTCATCGCCCAATTCGCCGTACGTCAAATCGAACAGCGCGGCCATGCCGAACAGCGCCCCGACAAGCGACACCAGCACCCCGCTGAGCGTCGCCGTGGCAACCGGATTCAGGCCCAGCACCCGTAGCGGGACGCTCACGCCGGCCATCACCGCCGGGTAGAACGGAAAGAAAGCATAGCTCATCGAGACGGTGCTGCCGTCCTTGAGTTCCACCTGCCGCACCTGCGGATCGTCATAGCCGCCGATGGCGATAGCCAGATAGAACTCCGAATCCCAGGACACTTGGTGATTCATGAAGGGTTCCAGCAGATAGGGCTTGTCGCGCTGGCTGTTGCGCGCGGTTTCCTGCGGCGTCCAGATCGTCGCCCGGTCGGGGCGGTTCAGGACAACCCGCCAATCCACCAGCGCCTGAAAACCGATCACCAGTGCCGCCCATGCCAACCAGATCAGCACCAGCGTCCGCAGTGCCCGTCGTGTCGAATCAGCGGGGGTCTTGGCCATACGAAGTCATTTCAGAATCAGGCAGCGCTGCCAATGCTTTGTCTTTGTGGTGGTATTCCCCTACCCCGGAACAACCAGGAGCGTCACCGACTGCGCCGGCAGCGTCAGCGGCTCCACCGCCAGATCGACCGGTTCCAGCGGCTCGGCGCGGTGCTCCGCATCCAGCAGCCAGACTTCCGCCGCCCCGCTCGGCGTGAAGCCGGTCAGACCGAGCGTGAAGGTTTTAGCCTCTGCGCTGCGGTTGACAATCACTACCGTGAGCGCCCCGTCATTGCGCCGCGCCGCTGTGATGGTCACGTCACTGTCGGGCGACTGGCTGGCGACCAGTTCGCTGCCGAACTGCTTGTAAAGCTGGTAGACGTAGTAGGTCGGGCGCGTTTCGTAGCGATCCAGCAGTCCGAACAACCCCAGTCCACTCGTCGTATAGAGCGCGAAGAAGTTGACGATATCGACCTTCTGCCGGATCAAGCGGCCCAGCACATCCGCCCACCAGACTGCGTTCATAGGAGTTGCCAACTGCGCCGACCCGTTCGACCAGTGGGAATTGACCTCGGTCACCGCCACTGGGATATCGCGACCGGTTGTCTCGCGGATCACCTGCCGCAGGTCAGGGATGATGAAGTCCCACTCCGCCGGATTCATCCGCATCTGGTCATCCGTCGTCACCGGTGCATTCATCGATGTCGGGAATGGATAGCGGTGGATCGACACATAATCGACCAGGTCGGCATTGACTTCCAGGAAGCCGCGCACCCATTCACGCATCGGCGCGTGATAGTCGTTAGGATCAGCGTTCGGTGGATACTGGTGCACCTCCGGCCCCAGCAGCACGATGTTGGGATCGACGGCTTTCATTGCCAGTGCGATGGCTCGCCAGTCGCTGTTGAGCTGCTCAACCGAATAGTCGGGGTAGAGCGTTGGCTCATTGCCGATGCTCCAGTAGCGCACCCCATAGCCTTTTTCGATGTTGGTATAGCGCACCAGTTCCGCCGCTTGTTCCGGCGTTCCATTTTGCAGGCGCACGCTGATGCTCGGTTCGGCATTCCAAGCGCGCGACTGGTTGATGAACATATCGATCTGGAAGGGGGTCAGGTCGTTGCGGTCACCCCAGTTCCCCGCTGGAAAGCGCAGGTAGGTGACGCCGGAGTCTTTGGCTTCGTCCAGCATGTCCAGCGACACCAGCGCCCATGGCCCGTAGTTCGCACCGTAAACGAACGGGTTGATCGTCCATTCGACCTGGCTGGCATCAATCTGCAGAACGCTGGCCTCGACCGCCGCCGCCGGACGCAGCAGAAATCCCCCCAGCAGCACCGCCGCCAGTAAACAGACGACCACGCCTTGCGCCAGTTGAATCCGTTTCACGTTCATCCCCTTGTGGTTGGCCGTTCTCATGAACGATGACTTTCGCTTCCAGCAGGTAGGTGGTGACCGGGGCGGCCTTCTGTGCCGTCCCTACCCTGCTGCTGCCTACTTCTCCACGCCGGTGATGACCACGCCGCGCATGAAGACGCGCTGCGCCAGGAAGAAGATCATTAGCGGCAGCACCATCGCCATCAGCGAGGTCGCCTGCACCAGTTCAGGGCGCTGGCCGTATTGGAAGTTGAAGGTCTGCACACCGACCGAAATCGGCTGAAGCTCCGGCTTGCTCAACAGGTAGATCAGCGGGCCGAAGAAGTCGTTCCACGCAAAGATGAAGTGGAACAAGCCAACGGAGATGATCGCCGGCCAGGACTGGGGGATGATGACCTGGAGCAGCACGCGGAACGGTCCGGCGCCGTCAATCATGGCGGCCTCGTCCAGCTCGCGCGGCAGCGTCATGAAGAACTGCCGCAGCAGGAAGACGTTATAGGCGTTGGCGAAGAAGTGCGGCACAGTCAGCGGCAGCCATGACCCAACCCAGCCGATGCTGGAGAACAGCGCGTAGGTTGGGATCAGCGTGACTTGACGGGGCAGAATGATCGTCCCGATCAGCACGATGAAGAGGATGTTCTTGCCGGGGATCGGGAAGCGGGCGAACGCATAAGCCACAGCGATGCACGAGAGCAGCGTCCCGATCATGCCGATGATGGCGATGCCGAGCGTATTGCCGAACAAGCGCGGGAAGTTGATGGTGTTCCAGGCTTCCGTGAAGTTTTCAAGATGCGGTCTGAGCGCAGACACCTCACTCAGGCTGCGCCAGTTCCCCTGCCAGGTCAGCAGTCCAGCCTCGGGATTGGCCGGGTCAACGAACTGGCTCTCCCGCCGCCCTTTGACGACCAGCGCTAACTGCCGCACCGAACCATCCTCGAAGGGCACATTGTAGATGGGATAGTCTTTCCCTTCGTAGTTGTACACTTCCGGCTCCAGCGGCAGGATCGAACCGTCCACCCCGGCCGCGATCTGATCACGGCTTTTGACCGACAGAAGCGCCATATTGCCGAACGGCATTAGGTACACCAGCGCGATGACGACAGCTAGTAAGGTGATGATGGAGGCGCTGGCGAAGCGGCGGAGCTGGCGGCTGTAAAATGGTGATGTATTGACTGATTTGGAATAAGCTGCTGCGGCCATGGTTTAGTCTCCGCTTGAATAGTAAACCCAGCGCCGGGCAGTGGCGAACAGGGCAATAGTCAGGACGAGCGCGACCAGGAAGATCAGCCAGGCCAGAGTCGCCCCATAGCCCATGTCGAAGAAAGTGAAGGCTGTCTTGTAAAGGTGCATATTGAAGAAATAAGCCGACGTTCCCGGATGGCCTGTGCCGCGTGTGGCGATGTAGGGGACTTCGAAGTACTGCATCAGGCCGATGACGCTCAGCACCAGGTTGTAGAAAATCACTGGCGAAATCATCGGCAGCGTGATCCGGAGGAACTTGGTGAAGCCGTTAGCGCCATCCACGTCAGCGGCCTCGTAAAGCTCAGTGGGAACGCCCTGAATGGTCGCCAGCATGGTCAGCATGGCGTTGCCAATGCCCCACAAGCCTATCATGACGAAGCCGCCCAGAATCCAGCTTTCATCCTGGAACCAGTTGGGTGGATCAGCGATCCCAATACCGCGCAGAATGCGGTTCAGCCAGCCCGTTTGCCCATTCAAGAAGCTCAGCCAGACGAAGATGCCGGAAACAGCCGGAACCATATAGGGCATATAGAAGAGGGTGCGCCAGATCGGTTTACCCACCAACAGCTTGGAGTTGAGCAGCGTGGCTAACCCCAGCGGAACCAAAATGCCGACGGGAACCGCGATCAGGGCGAATTTGATGGTAACCCCAAGTGCCGTCAGCGCCAGCGGATCGTTGAACAGCTTCTGCCAATTCGCCAAACCGACGAAGTTGATCTCGGTCTTGCCCAGGTTGAAGTCGGTGAACGTAAAAGCCAGTGATGCAATGATCGGAGCCGCCGTAAAAAGCACGAACCCAATGATCCACGGGGACAAGAACACCCATCCCCAGCGGCGCTGCTGCTCTTCCAGCGTCACCACTTTGCGTTTCGTTACCGGCTCCCGCGCGGTAATCACATGTGATGTGTCTGCGCTTGCCATGACATCCGTTCCCTCCTCAATTGTCCACTAACGATACTGACCACCGGCCGGTCTGCGCGAAACAAGCACTTTAGGTTTACCGCATGAATTCCTAGTTGCTACATGCGCAGTTTCCGCGATGGGGGACCGAGGCCCCCCATCGATTGTACATTGCGTTGAAGCAAGCAGCGGGCTGGAATGCTATTCGTTGACGATGGCCTGCACGTCAGCAAGGAGCTTGTCCAGCTCGGCGTTCACGTCCATTCCCTGACCGGCATCGCTGAAGAGGAAGGTCTGGAAGGCGAAGACGCGGTCGGTGGCCTTGCCGTAGTTGGTCATGTTGGATTCGTGGTGCATGTTGCCAGGGTTGTTGTACGCCAGGCTGTCTACTGCCACCTGCCAGTTGACGCCCCAGTTGTACTGGGCCGACTTGCTCTCGATCCAGGCCTGCTGGTATTCAGGACGTGCCGGGAACGCGCCGTAGACCGGGGCCAGGCTCGGAACAGCTTCGTTCAGCAGGTACGACAGAACCTTGAAGGCCGCTTCGGGATTCTGGCTGGTCTTGAGCATGCGGAAGGTGTCGGCATCGGTGGCGACATGGTATTCGCCATCCAAGCTGCGCGGTACAACGGCCAGGTCCCACTCAAAGTTGCCGACCGAGTTGCCGAGGCAGCAGGTGTACCACAGCGGGGTGACGGCCATCGCCAGCTTGCCCGACGAGTAGGCATTGCCGCTGCCGAAGGCTTCGCTGGCATCGTAGGTGGCATTCGGCATGAAGTGATCGGTCCAAACCGCGTCATAGATCCACTGGGTGGCGGTGCGCCAGCTGTCCGGCATGATCACGGTATTCGTCTCTTCGTCGAACCAATCTTCCGGCTGGATGTCCGTCCACATCAGGCGCATACGCGCCCACTGGAAGTTCATGCCGAACTGGACGATGTTGGCTGGGTCAAATTCGGGCATGGTCGCGTCGTTGCCGTTGGCGTCCACCGTCAGGATCATGGCAATTTCGCGCATGGTGGCGTAGTCCCAGGGCACTTCCGTGCCATCCGGCATAACATAGGGGGCACCGAACTCCTGCGGCGGGTAGTTCAGGCCGGCTTCGTCGAACAGGGCGGGGTTGTAGTAAGTAATGCTGGGGAAGACGGCGAATGGGATACCCAGCAGACGGCCGTCGTCGGTCTTGTAGAGTTCGACCAGCGCCGGGTCGAACGCGCTCAGATCGTAGCCGGTTGCATCCACCAGCGGCTGTAGGTCGGCCCACAGGTCTTCATAGCGGTTCGAACCGCCAACGCCAACCGGGCCAACGATGTCTGGCGGGGTTCCACCCGCGACGAGCGTGGTAAAGAGGTCGTCCGCCGCTTCGTTGGCCGAAGCGATATTGATGACCAGTTCAATCTCATCCTGGCTGGCATTGAATTCTTCGACAACCTTGTTCTGTACTTCAATCTGCTCGGCGTTGGATCCCGTCCCCAGACCGACAAACCAGGTCACTACCGTCTTCTGCTGAGCAGCAGCCGGGGCAACCAGCATCGCCATCATCAGCACCGCAACCACTACCAAAAGCACTTTCTTGGACATCTGTTTGTTCCTTTTCTTCTGCCCTTCTCCGAAGGGCAAATAACCGGACAACTTGCAGGTCGTTCACGCTTGCTTTCCCCTCTGAGCGCCACCTCCTTCATTGTGCCAGGTTCGGGTCCGTAGACCCTCGAACGACGAGTTCGGTAGGAAGCACGATCCGCTGCGGACGTTCAAGCCGCCCTTCGATGAGGTCGATCAAGATTTGGGCGGCTGTTGAACCAACAATTTGGACAGAATGCCGGATCGTCGTCAGCGGGGGGTTGGAGTGCGAGGCCACGTCCAGATCATCGAAGCCGATCACAGCCACGTCGTCCGGCACGCACAGTCCGGCTTTCTGCACGGCGTCGATGACGCCGATTGCGATGGTATCGCCACCGGCCACGATGGCGTCAGGTTTGTGAGGTAGGATGTGCTGTGCGCCGATGAAGCCGTGATGGCGGTCGAAGCGTCCGGGGAAAATCAGTTTCTCATCGACCGGCAGCCCAGCGCGGGTCAGTGCGTTCTTGTAGCCAGTCAGACGGTCAGCGGCGTCGCGGATGGTGAGCTGCCCGCTGACGTACCCGATCCGGCGGCGTCCCTGCCGGATTAGATATTCAACGGCTTCTTCCTCTGCCCCGATGTTGTCGACCGTCACGTAGTTGATGCGGTCGTCCTCGATGGGCGGGGTCTCAACCATCACGAACAGCCGGTTCAGGTGCAGCACCCGCTCCAGCAGGGGATCATTCTCGATAACCGAGGTCAGAATCAAGCCATCCGGCTGGCGGTGGCGAGCCACCCGCTGGGCGAAGCCATCGCGCACTTCATGCGACTCGGCCAACCAGAGCAGCATCCCGTAATCCAGCTTGTTGGACATCTCGGCGATGCCTTGCAGCAGCATCGGATAGTAAGAGTTGTCGCCGAAGAAAACATTCATGGTCTGGGGGATCGCCACCCCGAGGATGTTGGAGCGGCGTGTCACCAGCGCGCGGGCGGCTGGGTTGGGCTGGAAGTCTTCCTGTTGGATGATCCGGAGGACGCGCTGGCGTGTCCGCTCGCTGACGTGCGGCTCTTCATTGATAACCCGCGACACCGTCGAGCGTGAAACCCCCGCCTTCCTCGCAATATCTTCCAAATTCATGCGCTGTCCCTAGTAATGATTAATTCCAAATGAATTTTGGGAGCGCTCCCAGTTTTCATTTTTTAAGATACACTCATCTTTTATCCCCTGTCAAGCATTTCATCGACATTTTATTCAACCTGCACAATCTTTCTCGTAATACCACACCTTTCTCTGTGATTTGCATGTCTATACGAACTCCGTCAGCCTGCTCTCTTTCCTAATCCCGACTCCCCACTCCCTGATCCCTACTCCCCACCCGCCGCCAGGTCGTCAAGTCGCGGCAGTAATCGCACAGCTCCGGCGGCTGCCGACCGAAGACAATCTGCCCGCAGTTTGGGCACTGCCAGGTGATACTGAAATCGTGGGGATGCTCAGCAGAAGTGGAGTCCGCCGCGCTGGCCAGCAGGAGCGGCATCTGTGCCGCACGCCGCGCTTTCTTCGGTTTGATGCCCCGCCCCCCCTATCGCCCTGCCGCGCAGCGCTCATTGTAGCCGCCCCTTCCCCGCCGCGCTACTCCGCAGCAGTTCTTCTCACCGATCACGGCATTTTCCCGCCGACAGCGAGCTACCCCGGCAGCAGGATCGTCTCCCCGGCAATCAGCCCGTCAATGCAGTTCACCCGCTGGATGTCCTGAATCGTGATTCCCCGGTTCAGCGCCAACCGGAACAGGTTATCCCCAGCCTGCACCACATAGGGTTGCCATCCGGGTGGGACCGGCACGCGGCATTCCGCCGGCCGAGGATCGACCAGGGTGGGCGTCGCGGTTGGGAGCGGCGTTTCCGTCGGCGGAATGGGGGTGGGCGGGATGAAGGGGACTTCAGTTGGTGGAGGGGGAATCGGGGTCGCAGTCGGAGCCGCCCACAGCAGCCCGAAGCGGTTGACTAGGCTCACCCCACCCCAGACCAACCCGCCGCAAACCACCAGCAGCAGGATCACCCCCACCAGCCACCATACGCAGCCGTAGCGTGGGCGAATCCGCACCTGGCCGGGGAAGTCCAGCGGGGCGCGTCTTCCCTGCGAGGCCGAAACCCAGAAGTCGCGCGTCTTCCCGAACCAGTTGGGGCGCTCCTCTGGCTCCACCCGCACCGGGACAATCAGTATCTCCCCCGGCGGCAGGATCAGATCAGGATAGGTTGGCAGCACCCGCAGCCCGCCGCCCCACCCACCGCCGCCGATGATGACGCGGGCTGCCTCTTGGGTGTGATTGCGGAGGTGGAGATACGTCGGGCCGGGATCCGTGATCCGGGCCGGGGTCAGCCAGCCGCTCAGGTTCGGCTCGCGGCGCAGCGTCACCTTGAACGGCAGCGCCAGCCCTACCCCCGGAGCCGCCGAGTCATTGATCCGCGCCACTGCGTCGATCACCCCTTCGCCCACGTTCGGCGGCGGCTGGACGATGATATCGACCGCATGCACCGCACCGGGCTGGAGCCGCAGCGCTTCCTCGCCCACCCCGAACCAGCCAGCCGGCAGCCCGGTGATGAACACCTCAACCTGCACCGGCTGCGGATACTGACTGCGGAGAGAGATCGAGAGCCGCACGCGCTGACCCGGCGAGAGCCGCACCTCGTTCAGCGAAAGCTGGGCGCTGATGTGCCCAGCGTAGCGCCAGTCCTTCCGTAGCGTGTCCTCTTCCATCCTAGCGGGAGCGGCCGCTGCCCCTGGGTGAGTCGGCTGCTCACCCTCGAAGAACGCCGTGTAGACCTCGTGCATCGAACCCGGAGCCGTCTGCGGCATGTCCAATCCTGGCGAGGCCGGCCGCTGCCAGAAATCCTCAGCTTCAGGCGCGGTCGGCGGCGCAGGTGACGCTTCTGGCTCAGTTAGATGATCCAGCGGAGCTGGAACCTGCGGCAGCGGCTCAACAGGCGGGAAATACAGCGCAGGCGCGTCCGGCGGACGTTCGGTCGGAGTAGCCTCGTCGGCTTCGGCATGCGCTTCCGCCGCTGGGAAGATAGGCAGCTTCTCCGCTGCGGGCAGGAAGCCCCAGTCGATCTGCTCCGGCGAGGTCAGTTGGTCGCCCGTCGAGACCGGTTCCGCCACTTCCGGTTCGGGAGGCGGCGGCTCGAACAGCGGCTTATCCGGCCACTCGATGGCGAGTGGGACCGGGCGGGCCGTCTCTACCGGCGGCGGGGTCGGGCCGAGCGTCTCCTTGTCATCCAGCACCGGCAGCTCGGGGAGCATCGGCGGCGGGGGAAGAGGCGCTTCTCCTTCCTCCGGCACTTCGCTGATCGCGGTCGGCACATCCGGGTGCATCAGGTCAAGCGGCGCCGGCACGGGCACGCGCGGAATCTCCTCCGCGCGTTCGGTGCGGGATGGCCGAACCGTCGGCATGCTGGACGGCCCTTCGCTCGGCTCCGGCGGCCTGGACTGGGCTGGCCGCGCCGGAGGTGGCGGCGGTGTGGATGGTGGCTCCGGCGCAGGCGGCTCCTCGATGATCTCCGGGATCGTGTCCAGCGAGGTATCCGGCTGTGATGGTTGGGAGGGCTGCGACGGCGCGGGGGCATCAGGAATCTCCACCGCCTCAATCCAGAGTTCGTAGCGCCCCAACTTGATCCGGTCTTCGAGCTGCCAGCGCGCTGGCCGGTAGGTCTCCATGTTGAGCGTGTTCAACTGCGTCAAGTTCGGCGCGGCCATGTTGACCAGCAGCCATTCTTGACCGGAGCGCACCAGCCGCAGATGCACCGGCAGGATTTCCACCCCGGAAAGGCGCAGGTCGGCCTTTTCCGACGAGCCGACCACAAACAGATTCCCGGTCAGCGGGTAGCGCTCGATCAGCCCTTCTCGACCACGGACGACCAGCTCATAGGCGATCATCGTCCAATCCTTGAGACCAGATCGGTGACGGTCTGGCGTAGATTTTCAAGCTGGCTGAGGAAGTAGGCCCACTGCTCTTGCGGCGAATAGCCGAACACCACGAAGTTGATCGCCACCGCTAAGATGATCGCGACGATCAGGATCGCCAGCCACGGGATGCGCCGCCGCCGCGGCGGGAGATAGCTGCCGTTGACTCGTTCGGTCATGCCCGCCTGCGTGCTGACCATGATCGAAAACAGCAGCCGGTCTTCTTTGGAAGCGTCCCGCGTCGGCTGGAAGCGCAGCGGGACCATCTCATATTTGGACGGCTCGATCTTGATCTGGTCCACCTTCGGCTGGATCGACAGGCGATCCGGCGGCTGCACCCGAATCATGAACGTCTCGGCGTAGTTGCCGCTGTTGGTGATAATCAGCTTGGCTTTGCCCCGGCGGCGGTGGCTCACCTCAGAGGGGTTCAGCGCCAGGTTGAAGCGCATATACGGCACAACCGAGACTTTGATCACCTGGAACACCGAAGGGATGTCTGGACGGTCAGCGGCCACTTCGACGATCAGCTCGTACTGCTGCCCGCCGCCGACTTCCACGCCCGGCGCGGCAATCGCCAGGTCGAAATTGGCGGTCTGCCCAGCCTCGATCTGCTTGTCCGCCGAGACCGTATACCAGCGCGAGTCGATGCCGGGGCCAGGAATGATCCGCAGCCCGTAGCGCGCCGTCGGCGTATGCTCCGGGCGGACGCGCACCTGGATGTACTGCGGGCGGCCCATCTCGACGTAGACCACTTCTGGCGAAGCGCTCATCATCACCCGCGGCATGACCGGCGCAGCCTGCTCGATCTTGTCCAAGAGCTGCTTAACTTCCTGCGAGCCGATGGTCGTATCCGGCTGGCTAACCGCCCCGATCACCCCCAGCGCGAATCCTTCGATGATGAGCCGCTGGTTGGGCGGCCAGAGCGTGCGCTGATTGGCTGGCAGCCGGTTCCGCTCCAGGTAGGTCCCGTGAGTACTGCCCAAATCGGTCACGTAAATCTGGTTGGAACGGTCGATCTCGATCTGGGCATGGCGCCGCGAGATCGTCTTCTGATCCAGCCGCAGATCGGCATCGCTGCCGCGCCCGATCATCACCGGTGTCTTGTCAAAATCCTGCTGGCGCTGCTGGCCGTCGTGCGTCTGAATCCGCAGGCTGATCCGGTTCGGGCTGACCGCCCGGACAGTCTGCGAAATTTCCCGCTGAAGCTGGATGCTGACCACCTGGTTCTGGTCGGTCTTGCGCTTGACCTGCGTCGCCAGCCGCTGCGTCAGGTCGGGACTGGTGCGCGGGCTGGCCGTCATCCGCAGATTCATCAGCGCCCGGCTGATCTCCCCGGCCGACTGGAAACGCTCGGCGGGCGACTTCGCCATCGCCTTCAGGACGATCTCATCCAGCGCGGGCGGCAGCCCCTTGGCCCGCTCCGAGGGACGCGGCGGCGCTTCATAAGCGTGCCGCTGGGCGTAGTCGATCAAGTTCGTGCCCTTGAACGGCAGGCTGCCCACCGCCAGCTCGTAGAGGATCACCCCGAACTGGTAAATGTCCGAGCGGCGGTCCGGCTGCCCCTCGCCGAAGCCGAACTGCTCCGGGGCCATATACGCCGGCGTCCCGCCGAAGCCGGAAAACTCCGTCCCCGGCTGGACGAAGCGGGCGATGCCAAAGTCGGTCAGCACAAAGCGCGGGATGTCCCCGTTCTCCGGTGGGTCGAGCAGGATGTTGGCCGGCTTCAGGTCAAGGTGCAGCACGTTCTTGGAATGGACGTAGTGCAGTGCCTCCGCCACCTGGATCATCGCCTCCAGCGCCAGCCCGAAGTCCAGCTTGCCCAACTCCTCGATGTGGCTGGTCAGGCTGCCGCCCCGCACGAACTCCATCATGATGAGCTGGTAGTCCTGGTAGCGGTAGGCGTCGTAGATTTTGACCACGTGCGGGTGATCCAAGCTGGAAAGCACCTTGATCTCATGTTCGGCCTGCTCGTATTCCTCCGGGTTATTCAGCTTGACGTACTTGACCGCCACCTGCCGCTCCAGGCGCGGGTGCTTGGAGAGATACACAGCACCGAAAGCCCCCCGCCCCAGCAGCCCCAGGAATGGGTAGCCTTCCAGCGAGCGTCCCAACAGCGGGTCCATCACAGCAGCTTCCTTCATTTGGATCATCAGCTCAAACATCCAGGGTAATCAGGAACGATGATGCTGGCTGCCAATCCATTATTGCCCTCATTGCTCTCTGCCACCACTCCGCCCGAATCCGCCGTGATCGTAAAGGGATTTTCAGCCCCTGAGTCGATGCTGACGTAGAACTCACCCCCGACGAAGATAAAAGTGGGAGCAGAGATCGTCACCGACCCCGTACTGGTTCCCCCGACGGCGATGGCCGGCGTGCTCGCCGTGCCGGTGTATGTCCGGGTAATCGTCTGGTCGTTGTAGTAGACCCGCACCGTCACCTGAGTCGTAGATGCCCCCGCCGTCTGTCCACCTTGATTACGGATATTGAAATACACCGTGATATTGAGCGAGTCTGGACAGTTGTCGCTCGACCAGCTCACCCCAGTATCGTAGTTCAGGACGACCAGGTCAGGCGGCGGCGTACACGCCGGAACCGGCACGTTCAGCACCGCCGAACGGTTGTTGCCCTCATCCCGCTCCGGCGAGTTGCAGAACCCCGCGTCCGCGCACACCTGCCCCAGCGCGGTGTTGCCGCTGGTATCAGCAGTCGCCACCACCTGAATATTCGGAACGGTCGAAAGCAGAGTCGCCGGCAAAACCTCGGTATGGCTGAAGCTGGCCGACGCCCCCGGAGCCAGATTCGCGCCGGGGCATGGCCGTCCCGAATTGGGTTCGCACTGCGACCCGCCCAGCGTACCGATCTGGTAACTCAGCCTGCTGAAGAAATTGCCCGATCCTCGGTCACCGACATTGCGAACGCTGTAATTCAGCGGGATGCTGAAGTTCGAGCAGGTCGCGTCCCAAACGCCACCCGTGGTCGTCAGCGATGTCACCACCAGGTCGCTGCGCGGAATCGGTGTCGGCGCTTCCCGCAGCCCATCCACGCGGCTGGAGCAGACCGCCGTGCCGTTCACCAGTGTCTCAACCGTCCAGAAGAACGTGAAGTTCCCGCCAATCGCCCCTTGGCTAACATCGATCTGCGTATTGGTAGCCGTTCCGGGCACATCCCGCGAAACCAACTGGGAGCCGTTTTCCGCGTTGAAGACCCGCACCCGGTAGCCCGTCGGCGCAAAGCCGCGCGGCGGGTCCCAATAGAACGTCGCCACCCCGTTTGGCAGCGCTGAGGGCGAAGTCAGCCGGAAGCCGTCGCAGGTCGGCGCTGGCGTCGTCGGAATCACCGGCAGGCAGATGCGCTGCCCCACTTGAATCCGGCTCGGATCGACCAGGCAGTTGACCTGGGCCGCCCGCGCCACCGAAACTCCTCCGGCAGCCGCGAGGCTGGACAGCGTATCGCCCTCGCGGACAAGGTAGCTCGGCCAGCCCAGCGCCGCGCACTGGTTGAAGCACGATGTAGCCGTCGGGAATGGCGTCAGCGTCGCTGTAGCGGTCGGTGCAGGCGTGGGAGTCTCGCTGGGCAGCAGCGTGGGCGTGAGCGTCGGCAGCGCGGTCGGTTCGGGCGTAAACGTCGGCGTGGCCGTCGGCGCCAGCGCTATCGAGATTACCTGCTGGATCGCAGCCGCTCCCACAACCGTTGCCGGGCACAGCAGCAGCAGCGCCAGCAGCAGTAGCTCCAAGCGGGGCCGCAGCCGCAGCACCGCATCCGCTTTGGCGAACAGCCCGTCGCCGGTCATCGCCGAGAAGCTGACCGGAACCACACCGCCCATCAGAAACATTTTTACCGGGAAGGCTCGCGCCCGCACATTCACTGTCCCGCCGGGTGGGACGAAATGCTCCCGCGGCTGAAGCTCGAACTCCACGCCCTCGACGAAGCTGTAAGCACGGAAATAAACCTGCTGCTCGGTCTGGCCGCCGCTATAGGTCAGCGCCAGCAGCGCCGGCTGGTTCGGACGCAGCGTCTTCGGCTCGACCGCCAGTTGAATCTGCCCCGCAGGCTGCGGCGGCGGGGCCGTCATCCGCCCCAGGATCGTCGCCCGGACGGTGTTGGCAATCGCCAGCATATCGCCGGGCAGCCAGGCTTGGCGCCGCCCCGGTTCGAGCCGCTGGCCGTTGAGGTAAGTCCCGTTCTGGCTGCCCAGGTCGGTGACATACACCCGCCCACCAACCACTTCGACCTGGAAGTGCCGCCGCGACACATAGTCGGCTTTCAGGCGCACGTCGCTGCTGCGCGACGACCCCACCACAACAGGCTGATCCCTCAGCGTGAGGACCTGCTGCGTTCCGTCGATCAGGTCGATCTGGAGGGTAAAAGTGTCAGCGGCCACGATGCACTCACTTCCTGGATTCAGCAAACCCAGTTATCATCATACCCCATCAGCCGATCATCACCGTACCCACCGCGATGACCGTGCCCACAGGCATATCTGCCGGGTCGTTGCAGGTCATGGCGGTGTCCCCATTGCGGGCAGCCGCCTTGCCGTTGATCTTGACCGTCATGCTGCCCATCTGGATCGTTGCCTTGTTCGCCGGCGGCTTCTGGAAGGAGACGCCTGGCGGAGTCGGGATGTGCGGCGGCGTGTTATCCGCCGTGCTGCCCACCGTCGCGGCGGGCCGCCCCATGATCTTGACGTTGCTGCTCAGGTTGCCGTTGATGATCCCGGCGAAGGGATGCGGCAGCGGCGTCGGCACCGGCGGTCCCGGCGGAGCCGGAACCATGACGATATGCGTATCGACGGCGGTAATTTGATCGCCCTGTTTGGCAGCGGGCTGTCCCATAAGCGCACTCCTCCTCTCAAAAACCTCACGTGCGGGATGGCCGCGTGGCGTTGCGCCGGGCAATGTCGGCGGCCACCAACTCCGGGTTGGCGCGGACAAACCCTTCAATGATCGAGCGCCACCAGGTCGAATCCGCCGGGTGGCTGATGTACAGATCGACCGCGTTCAGCACCGGGCGCACTGCCTCCGGAATCGATTCTGTCTGGGCGAAGCGCCGATGCTCGCGGGCCGCCAATGCCTCCGAAGCCGAAGCGCGTTCTCCAGCCTCGCGGTTGCGCGACTCGAAATCGGCCGCGTCCATCGAACGGGTCGAGCCGGGGATCATCTCCGCGCCGCTGTCGCGCGTCCGCCAGGCCTGCTCCATTAGCACATGCAGGTGTGTATCCGCCGCGATTGCCAACTGGCGGTGGATCTCGAAGAACGGCGAGCCTTCCTCCGGCCCGTGGACAGTATGACCTTCTTCGGCGGGATGCGGTGGGTGGTCTTTGCTGACCTCGGAGTGCGAGGGCGGCAGCGCACCTTCCGGGATGCGGCGCTCGCGTTCCTCCGGCGTCAGGTTAGCCAGATCGCCGCCTTCACGCATCCGCGATTCGAGCGAGGTCGAATGCGTCATCTCCTCGACCTGTCCATGCACCAACTCCAGCACCGCTTCCAGACTACCCCGCACCTCTTCAGGAATATTCACCCCCGTGAGCGCCTGGATGGTGTTGAACATGAATTCGTGAACGGCGCGTTTCAATTCCTGCCGCATCTGATCCATCCAGGTGTCGAAGGACTGCCGCATGACCGCCAACCACTGACGCAGTTTTTCAGTCACCACCGGCCCGAGCAGCGTCGTGATCGGGAAGACCAGCAGGCTTTCGGCCGCATTGATCAGTTCATCCTTGGCCTCCGACATCGCGCGGATGTCTTGGTACAACTGCTGGTAGCCAGGAATGGCCCGCGACGGGCTGCGGTATTCGGTCTGGTAGCCCGTGGCGATCCAGCGGCCTTCCAGGAACCGCTCAACCGGGTCGGGCAGGATATCGGGCAGATCAGGGATGGTGTACTTCTGGATGACGTAAACCGGAAGCTGCACCCCGCCCTGCTCCAGCCCATCCAGCAGGTAGGTCAGCGCCAGACCGGCCGGCTCTGAGCGCAGGATTTCGCGGATGTGCTCCCAGGTATTGGTTTGCTCCGGCAGCAGCCCCCAGGCACGGTCGATGGCTTGGTCGATGGCTGTGAACAGCCCTGGCAGCCGCGGCATGATGATATGGGCGATGCTGACCTTTGTATCCAGCGCGCCGAACGTGCCCGTGGTGATGGCATGGCGCGCTTCCCCGCCAACGTTCACCGTCTCGTCGTAGAGCGTATCGACGCGGGTGTTCTCCGCGCCGGGGGTCAGCCCTGCCTGATCCGAACGCGGCATACTCGTCGGCAGCAGGCCGGGGTTATCACCCAGCACCCTATTCAGGGCGACTTCGATGAAGTTGGAATGCGAGAAGTAGTCCTCGATGCCGTGCAGCCCCGTTCCGTAGTGCATCCGCCCGGTCGGGGTTGCCCCCGCATTGTAGGCGCTGATGAAGCGCTGCTTGACCGACTCAGTCGTATTGTAGATATGCAGCGCCAGCCCTTCCCCACTGACGGCGTACAGGCCAGGATTCTCGATCTGCGGACTGGCGACCGGGCCGAGGCCGGCACTCCCGGCCAGCTCCCGCTCCGCCGTGGGGCGATCCACTTGGTTCGCCGGAACCAGTTCGCCCGCCGCGCTGCGGACGACCACATCCCCGCCCAGCGACATCCCCGCTGGGTTATCCATGTGTTCTTCAGGCCGGTATGCGCCGATGTTGCCGCCCGCGCCGCCCGTCACCAGCAGATCGGTGATCTCCGGGCCGAATTCCAGCGAGGCCAGCGCCCGCAGCAAACCGGTCAGCACCGCTTCGCCGCCTGCTGCACCAAGTGGCGCGCTGCGCGAGTCGCCGGGACGGCTGTGCATTTCCGAGACAGCGTTCATCACCGTCGGAGTGAACGCCTGCGAAAAATCCCGCATCCAGTTGCCGACGTAAACCTCCATCGCCGCTTCCCGTTCCGGCGACATCGACGCCGCCGTCCCCGGAGCTGGCGCGGTCACGCCCAGGCTGGTCATCTCAATATCTTGGTGAACGCCCGCCTCGCCGCGCTGCACATCCGGCACAGCCTTCTGCTGAACGTCCGGCGCGGCGCTCCCGCCCTGCTGGACGACATGCGTCAGCTCGTGCGCCAGCAGCTCGCGCCCGGTAGCGCTTTCCGGATTGTACTCCCCCTCACGGAAGAAGATGTCGCTGCCCGTGGTGAACGCCCGCGCCTGGAGCGTCTGGTTGAGCGTATCCGCTTCTGGCCCGGTGTGAATCTGCACATCGCTGAAATCCTGGCCGAAGCGCGGTTCAAAGAATTCCCGCGCCGAGTCCGGCAGCGGCTGGCCGCTCCCCCGCCGCGCCTCGATAGCCGACTCAGCCGCATCGCTGACCTCCGGCACCGTGCCGTTCGTCGATTGCGCCGCCAGCAGGCGCTGCACCGCCTGGTTGCCGATCAGCCGCTGCAAGCGCAGCAGCTCTCCCGATGATGGGTCGAGCTGCGGCAGCGCAAAGCTTTCGCCTTCAGCGGCAGACTGCGCCTGGCGGGGCATCTTGTCCGCGGACTTACCGTCCTGTGAAGCATGTTCAGCGGGCATGGCTCAATCCACTCTATCTACTGCAGGGCAGGAATGTATTTCGCCAGGTCCAGCGTGAACATCACCCGCTGCTCTGGCCCCGTCAACTGGAACTGGAAGCTCAGCCCTGGCACGCCCGGAACCGACCAATCTTTGCCTTCGACCTGATCCATCAGGAATTGGCGGCTGCTCGCGTTCGAGAGGATGCCCGCCAGTGCCCCGCCGCCGATCACCGCCGATACGCTGATGAGGCTGACTTTGCCGCCTGTAGACAGGCTGTTCCAATCCTTTTTCACTTGGTCTTTCGCCTGGTCACGGAGTTGGTTGGTGGCGTTCTCCACAGCAGGAACGGCCAGCACGGCATCCAGGATGTCGCCCGGCTTGCCCTCGCGCGGCTGCTCCGGCCCCGCTCCGCGCGGAACCAGCGGCCCCGGCGCCGGAATCTGCGGCCCGGCCAACGGATTCGGCGCTGTAGGCGTCAGGCTCGGCTGCGGCAGGTTCAGGTTCACATTGCGGAGCGCCGTTTGGAACGTCTCTGGCTCAAAATGGGTGTTGAGCATCTGAATAGCACGAATCTGCGCTTCAATCGCTGGATCGAGCCGCAGCCGCTCATCCGGCGAGAGCAAACTGAAACGCGACGTGCTTCGGCTGCCCAGGCTGAAGCCGCCCGCTTCATCGCGCTGGATCACTGCCGAGCCAGCCCCGCCCTCCCCGGCCAGCAGCCGCTGCACCGCCTGATTGCCAATCGTCTGCTGGAGGTACAGCAGGTCGCCAGGCGACTCGAAAGACTGCACCTCTTCATCGGAATGAGTATCCTGCTTCAGCATTCGCTCATCCCGTTCAGATAGACCCTTGCGCCGGCGCATCGTCATGGTGCTTTGCCTTTCTCGCCAGTGCCCCACCAGCAGGTTTCAGCGCCTCCCCGCGCCCATGATCGTTCCGAAATGCTCCCGGATCGGCCCAACTTCGTTGCGGGCAGCCGCCAGCGCTTCACGTTCATCGCTTTCCGAGGTGTACCAGCCGAAATCGACTCCGAGGCGGCTGTTCTCGCCCAGCACGTGGATGCTGTGCAGATGGTCTTCAATGGCGTCCAGGTCGAGAATGTCCGACTGGTCGTCAGAAAGCGAAGCCATCCAGATGATCCAGATGTCCTGCTCCAGCCGGTCCCGTGGATAATCCGGCGCCGAGTTGATGCCCTGGTCGATCCGGTCGAACACCGGCAGAGCGCGGTCGATGGCCGCGTCCACGCTGCTCATCCGGCGATTCCAGGCGATCAAATCCAGTGTGAAGCTGGTCAGATCAGCACGCGGCATGTCTTGGTTAGCGCTGCCCTCTTCATGTCGGCGCTGCTCAGCGATGGCGTACTCAATGTTCGAGGTCAGCAAAGGCAGCGACCAACCCATCTGCTGCACCTGGGCAACGCCGCGATACAGGTTGCTGAGCGAATGCCAGATGTTCGAGGTCAGGAAATCGGGCCGGATGCCGCCTGGTTCCAAGTCCTGACCAGCGACCGTTGGAATGATACCGAGACCATGCGCAGCCGCTCCAACGCCACCTTCAACGGCTTCACCCACAGCGCCGATCGCCGCCCGCTGGGCCAGCGACAGCGTGGCGGCCGCTGCTTCGCCGATTGCCGCTGTAACAATCGCCTCCGCCAGCAAACCAACCCCAACCCCAATCGCGATACCCGCAAAGAAATCGATCCACTCCTGCTGGTTCTGGGCTTCGTTGCGTGCGTCACGCACGATGCTGGCGTATGTATCGTAGACGCTGTTGTAGCGTTCGCTGAAGGCCACCAGCTTCGTCCGGGCGCGATCTATCACCTGCATCCCGCGCGTGGCATACATGCCCAATTTCAGCGTCCGCGCCAGCGCCTGCCCGCGAATTTCCCCAAGTGCCGCGCTGGTCAAAGCACCCTCCACCGAGGTATCCCGCGCAGGAGCTGTAGCAGCCGCCGTCGTAGCCGCTGCCGAGGCAGTATCCCCCGTGTCCTGGCGCTGTATCGTGCCATCCGGCTTGGTGCGGATCGCCTCACTCGCCCCCTGCTGGATGACGTGCGCCAGTTCGTGCGCCAGCAGTTCCCGCCCGCCGGAGCTTTCCGGGTTGTACTCGCCATCCCGGAAGAAAATATCGCTGCCCGTGGTGAACGCCCGCGCGTCCAACTGGCGGTTGAGCATATCGGCCTCTTTGCCGGTGTGAATCTGCACGCCGCTGAAATCTTGACCGAAGCGCGGCTCGAAGAACTCCCGCGCCGAATCGGGCAGTCCCCGGCCGCCGCCGCGCTGCCCCTCGATGCGGCTTTCAATCTCATCGGTCACTTCCAGCACGCCGCCCAGCGCCTCCCGTTGAACCCGCTTCATCTGAAGCTCTTCCTCTTCCGGCAGCGCCTCCCGTTGAACCCGCTTCATCTGAAGCTCTTCCTCT